>NZ_QETK01000003.1 GCF_003105155.1 Pseudomonas sp. SDI
CCCGGAGCGCAGCGCAGGGGCCGTATGCAGGGCCGGGGCGTTTTGCCAACTTTTGCGCCGTCAAAAGTTGGCCGCCGTCAGGGCGGAAGGGGCCGGCAGAGCCGCCATCCACAATGGATATGTCCACCGGAGCCGGAGCCAGAGCCAAAAAATCAAAAGCATCGCCGGCAAAACCGCCCCCCACAGAAGCGGATCAAAACTCCAGGGTGCTCGACAAACTGACCTGCCGCGAATCCCCCACGGCCACGAAGAAGCGGTTAACCGCCGAGGTGTAATAGGTCTTGTCGAACAGGTTCTTGACGTTCAACTGAAAGCGCACCTTGTGCTCGTCCAGCTTGGTTTCATAGGTGGCAAACGCATCCGCCACGGTATACGCCGGCAAGTCGAAATCATTCTCCGCATTACCCGCGCGCGCCCCCACGTAACGCGCCCCGGCCCCCAGGCGCAACCGGTCGCCACCGAACAGACTGCCCACCTCATACACCGCCGACAACGAACCACTGTGCTTGGCCACGTTCTGCAAGCGGTTGCCCTTGAGCGTCGGATCATCGGTCACCTCGGCATCGGTAAACGCATAGCTGCCAATCACACTCCAGCGCTCGCTCACCTGCCCACTCAAGTCCAACTCCACGCCACGCGAATTCACCTCCCCGGCATTGCTGTAGCGGGTATCGCCAGTGGCCTGGTCGAAGTTCGCCACCAACACATTGCGCTTGGTGATATCGAACAACGCCAGGGTCCCGGTCATCGAGCCAGGCATGTCCAGCTTGGCCCCCAGCTCCCACGACGTGCCCTGCTCCGGGTCAATCGCCGAATCCAGCAGCAACCCGCCCGTCAGCGGCGCAATGCTTGAGTTGGGCTTGAACGACTCGCTGTAGCTGCCATACAACGACAGGGTATCGTCGACCTTGTACACCAACCCCGCATGCGGCACCCAGGCCTGGCCACTGTTGTCGGTGTTGGCCTTGAACGGCCGCCCCCGCCCCGCGTACTGGTCGAACGTCTGATAACGCGCCCCGGCCACGAAGATCCAGTGTTCATCCAGGTGCACGGCATCCTGGAAGAACACCGAGTCGCTGCGCAACTGGTCGGTCTGGTCGCTGTCGCTGGCACGCACCGCAGTACCCTGCACTTCCCGCCCATACACCGGATCGAGATAGCTGAAGACGCTGCGGCTGGCCTGGCGGATCAGGTCGGCGCGATACACCTTGCGATATTCGTTGTCGATGCCCAGCAGCAGGTCGTGCTGCATGCCAGCGAGCTGCACCTTGCCGTCCAAACTCGCCGTCGCGAAGCGGTCGCTGCTCAGCGCGCCGTGGGTGCCGTCGATGCTGCGGGTCAGAGTGCCACGCGCCGCATTCACCCCGGTCACCCGCACCTGACTGGCGTCGTAGGTTTCGCGGTTGAAGCTGTAACCGACGTGCGCCTTCCAGTCGTCGTTGAGCTGATGATCGACTTCCAGCCGATACAGGTCGGAGCGCCCTTCCATGTCGTTGAACGGCTCGTCCAGCCGCCGCGTACGGGGGATGTTCAACGGGTGATTGGTGACCGGGCTGATCGCCGTGCCACGGTCGAACGGGTAGAGAAACTCGCGGTGCTCGTAGGCCAGCAATACCTGGGTGTCCTCACCCAGCCAGGCAATCGACGGCGCCACCAGCGACTCGCGGTGGGTGCCATAGTTGCGCCAGTAGTCTTCGTCCTCATGGTCGAGCACCAACCGGTAGGCCAGGTTGCTCTCGCCCAGCGCGCCGCTGCTGTCGAGACCACCGCCGCTGCCGTTCTTGCCGCTGCCATAGGTCGAACCACGCAGGTTGATCGCGTTGTACGCCTGCAATTGCGGGCGTTTACTAACCACGTTGATCACCCCTCCCGGGTCCTGGATGCCATACAGCAGGGACGCCGATCCCTTGAGCACTTCCACCCGCTCGGTGGTGGCATTGAGGCTGCGGCCCTGCACGATCGGCATGCCATCACGCATGATCGAACCGTCGCGATTGTCGCCAAAACCACGCTTCATCACCGTGTCGGCAGTGCCGCCGAAGTTGTTGCCCTGGGTGATGCCGCTGACGTTGTACAAGACGTCGTCGAGGTTACGGGGCGCCTGGTCCCGGATGACCTGGGCCGGCACCACGTTGATCGCCTGCGGGATTTCCTGGTTCGGCGCCTGGCCGCGCATGATCGACGCAGTAACGGGTGGCTGGTAGCTGCCGACACTGTCCTGTTGCGAGTTGACCGTGGTCGGCTCAAGGTTGAGCGCAGCGCCTTGCGCCAGCGGCTCAAGGGTGACCGTGCGGGCGTTGAGCCGACGGTAGCTGTAGCCGCTGCTGCCCAGCAGCCGTTGCAGGGCCTGCTCGGCACTCAGCGCGCCGTTCAGGGCCGGGGCGTTCAGCCGAGGCAGGTCGACGGTGTAGACCACACTCAGGCCCGTCACCCGGCTGAAGTCGTTGAGCGCCTGCGGCAATGGCTTGCTCGCCTGGGCAAAGTTGAACCACGGCTCGATCTGCTCCGCCGCCTGCGCCACGCCGACCGCCGAGGCGCCGGGAAAGAGCGCCGCAGCACCGAGACAAATTGAAACGGAACGTACTACCGATGACGTTGCCCTGAACTTCATGCCGATGACCTGTGCGTGAACGACGTTTATGCGAATAAATCGCATTTCCAGACACTACACGGTTGTCGAACAAAAAGTCCTCAGCGGTTTCTGCAAAAATAATTTTCAGCGCAGCAGCGTGACCCGGCCAAGCACGGTGATGCGCTTGAAGCCGGCGACCGAACCGAGGGCATCCAGCGCCGCCAGCGGATCGTCGGCCGGGAAACTGCCGCTGACGTTGCGCTCGCCCAGCTCGCTGCCCAGCAGCACGATGCGCCCAGGGTAGTGCCGGGCGAGGTCTTCCACCACCTGGGCCAACGGCACCTGGTAGTAGCTCAACCAGCCCTGCCGCCAGGCCAGCTGGCTTTCGCTGTCGACGCTGCGCAGCGGCTCGGCGCTGCCGTGGGCGAAGGCCACCTGCTGACCGGCGCCAAGCAGTTGCTGTGCCTCGCCCGCCGCAGCGCTGACGCCGACCTTGCCCGACAGCACCGTCACCTGGGCGCCATCGCCCTGGCGACGCACCTCGAACTGGGTGCCGAGCACCCGCACCTCGCCACCGTTGGCCTTGACCACGAACGGCGCGCCGGTGTGGCTGACCTGGAAGAACACCGCCCCACGGCGAATCTCGACCTGCCGCTGGCCATGCGCAAAATCGACGCTGATGGCGCTGTCGGCATCCAGCGTCAGTTGCGACTGGTCGGCCAGCGTCACGGTTTTTACTTCGCCGACGGCGGCGACGTAATCCGCGCCGAAATCATCGAGCCAGTTGCGCGGGTGCACGCCGGCAGCAAGCGCCACCGCGAGCATCAGGCTGGCCGACAGTGCCAGCCCGCCCAGGCGCGGACGCCAGCGCCCGTGCGCACCATCGGCGATGCTCGCCTTGCACGCCTCCAGGGCGCGCATCATGTGTTTCTCCACGGCGCTTGGCGACACGCCCATCGATGTGGCGATCTCAGCGTAGGTTCGGCCATGGAGGCGGTTGAGCAGGAAAATCTGCTGGGTACGCTCGGGCAACGCACAGAGTGCGGCGTTGATGCGGCGCAGGTCGTTGTCGATTTCCAGCGCCGCCTGCGGCTCGCTGCCGGGGCTGACGAAGGCACTGCCGCAGAGGCCGTCGGTGGCCCGCTCGCGGGCGTTTTCGCTGCGCAGGTGGTCGATGGCGATATTGCCGGCGCAGCGCAGCAGGTAGGTGTCGAGCGCCTCGACCTCGATCTGCGGGCGCCGCCAGAAGCGCAGGAACAGCTCCTGCACCAGGTCCGCCGCTGTCGCCCGACAGCCGACGCGCCGGCTCACCAGGCTTTCCATGCGCGCCCGCTGGGCGAGGAATACCTGGAGAAAGCGCGCCCGGCCGGGCCCGTTCTGGTCGAGCGGCTCGCTCATCGGTTCAGATCACCCCAAGCGCCGCCAACGGCCCGAACAGCAGGCTGGCGGCGGCCAGGCCAAGCATCAGTCGCGGTCGGTATGGCAGGACAAACACCCACAGGCACAGCCCGGCCATCAGTACCGCGAACCACTCGACCAACCCCATGGCCCAGCCGCTGTGCGCCACCGCCAGCCCTAGCGCGACCGCCAGCAACAGCCAGCCGCCGACCTCCAACGCACGCCGCCGGGCGCGGCTCGGCGTATGTCCGAGCAGGTCGCGGTAGTGCCGTTCCATCGCCAGACACAATCCGGCAACGCCGGCAAAACCGAACAAGGCAATGGCCAGCATCATGGCACCTCGCTTTCGATCAGCGGCGCGGCGTTGGCGACCTTGGCGGTGCGTTTGGGCGCAACCACTGGCGGGCGCCGCATCGTGTTGCTGGCCCACAGCAGGAACAGCCCGGTGCCCAGTGCGCTGAGGTCGAAGCCGGCCATCGCCCAGTCGCCGGCCTGCAACGAATGGTTCAGGCCCTGGCCCGTGGTGAAGGCGTTGATCAGCGGCAACGCCAGCCAGAACATCGCCCCCAGCGACAACTGCTCGCCCCAGGCGCGGCGCCCCGGACGCAACATCGCATGCACCACGGACAGCCCCCAGAGGGTGAAGAAGGTGTTGATCTCGGCGTCGGCACGGCCCTCCTGCAACGCCGGGATCAGCCGGTTGGCCCAGAAGAAGCCGGCCACGGCAATGATCAGGCCGCTCATGCTGGCGATGTTCAGCACTTCGACCAGGCGCAATTCGAATGGCTGGGTGCCACGCTTGGCATGCTTGAGCTGGCGCTTGCCGAGCCACATCACCAGGCCGGTGCCGATCACCGCCGTGCCGGCCAGGCCGAAGAAGAAGTACAGCCAGCGCAGCAACGGGCCAGCGAATTCGCCCATGTGCAGGCCGTAGAAGCCACCCGCAATCAGCATCGGCGCCGGGGCGGAGGAACCGCTGCTGAGCAGCGCGCCGTCGACGCCATTGAACAACCAGCCGTCGCCACGCTGGTGGCCAATACGGTCGCCGGCATAGCGGGTGAAGCGCACGCGGGCGTTCTCGTCGCCGGGGTTCTGCACTTCGACCCAGGCCAGGCGCGCGCCCGGCGCCTGCTCCTGCACCTTGGCGTACAACGTCGACAACGGCAGCGGCGCGGCAGCAGTGCCGCTGGCCTTGAGCGCTTGCGGCATGCCGAACACATCGTTGAAGAAGGCACGGGTGTCGTTGTTGTAGCTGGCGAGGATGCTCGCCGGCATCACCAGCGACATGAAGATCACCAGGCTGCTGTAGCTGATCATCAAGTGGAACGGCAGCACCAGCACGCCGATGGCGTTGTGCCCGTCGAGCCAGGAGCGCTGGGCCTTGCCCGGACGGAAGGTGAAGAACTCCTTGAAGATCTTCTTGTGGGTAATGATCCCGGTGATCAGCCCGACGAACATCATCAGCGCACAGAACGTCGACAGCCAGCGCCCCCAGGGGTGCGGCATCTGCAACTGGAAGTGGAAGCGGTAGAAGAACTCGCCGCCGCGGGTGTCGCGTGCTTGCAGTTCGGCGCCGGTGGCGGGGTCGAGGGTCTTTTCGGTGAAGTCGCCACGACCGCCGCCCGCTGCTCGCCAGCTGACGTTGAGCGCCGGCTCGCGGGCGTTGGGCAGGCTGATGAACCAACTGCCGGCGCCGACGGCGTGCTGTTGCAGGTAGCCCTGGGCCAGGTCGAGGCTGGCCGCGGCATCCAGTGGCCGGCTGGGGATTTCCGGCTGGGTCCAGTGGTTGATCTCGGACTTGAAGTAGGACAGCGTGCCGGTGAGGAAGATGGCGAACAGCAACCAGCCAAAGATCAGGCCGGACCAGGTGTGCAGCCAGGCCATGGCCTGGCGGAAGCCTTCTTTCATGGGGTTTTCATCCAGTAGACGAGCCCGTTGAGCAACGCCAGCGCGGCGCTCGGCAGCAGGATGCCGAGCCAGGCCTGAGCGGCGCTGCGACAGGCGAAGCTCCAGAGAATCGCCACCAGGTAAAACAGGAACGACAGCATCATGCCGGTGATCACTGCCTCGGCCTTGGGCATTGGCAGCACCAGGCCCATGCAGACGCTCGCCATCGCTGCCAGCAGATAGCCACCCAGCAGGGCGGCAAGGCAACGGGAGGTCACGGCCAGGCGATAACGCAACGGCAGCCCGGCAGCTTTGCTTTTCATGGGATCAGTCCATTGGGGAAAGACCGCCAATATTAATGATAAATATTCTCACAAGCAAAGAGCGCCCTGCTTTTCTGTAGCCGCTGGCTTGCCAGCTCCAGGCCTGGGCGCATATCCAGCGGCTCAATCAGCGCCTGCGCGGGATCGGTTCGTCGCTGGCCCACGCAGCCCTGCACGCGCACAACCCGATCAGGGCAACTACCACACCGCGCTGCCGGCGCTGAACGTGATGTATCACCTGAGCGACGAGTGGAACCTGTACGCCAACCCCTCGGCCGAAAGCGCCGACGGCAGCACCGGCAACATCCCCGGCTAGATGCTCTTCAGCAGCCGCGCGGCCTACGATTTCGGCCCGCAGCTATCAAACCTGAACGTCGCCATCGGGGTGCGCAATATCTTCAATCACCAGTACTTCACGCGCTCGTTCGACGACAACAACAAGGGCAAGTACGTGGGTGAACCACGGACTGTATACCTGCAGACCTCCCTCGCGCCCTGACCCAGCGCATGCAAAAGCCCGGCCTGCGTCGGGCTCTTTGCTACAAGATATTTTTCTTCTTCAAGGGGTTGCAAGTTTCCGCCAAGTGCCTGACCTTGTAGTCAAGAGGCGATGATTTCCATGGGCCGCACAGGCCACATCGATTCTCTTGCGAGCTAGCTGAATAAGGGATTGAACTATGCAAATCCAAGTCAATAGCGACAACCATATTCAAGGCAACATCCGGCTGGAGCAGTGGGTCCGCAGCACGGTAGAAAGCACGCTCGAACGTTATGAAGAAGACCTCACCCGCGTTGAGGTCCACCTGCGGGATGAAAACGGCGACAAGCCCGGCCCGCACGACAAACGCTGCCAGATGGAGGCACGCCCAAAAGGCCATCAACCGATTTCCGTCACCCACAAATCCGCATCGCTGGAGCAGGCCGTGGAAGGTGCCGCGAGCAAACTCGATCATGCCCTCGAGCACTTCTACGGCAAGTTGCGCAACAAGCGCGCCGTGGTTCAGCAGGGCGCCGAGCCGGTGAATGACGGGTTGTTGCAGGAAGAGTTCCTGGAAAACGAGCAAGCTCGCCTGGGATAAGCTTTACCACGTAGAGGAGGCGGGCCGGGGGCCCGCCTTTTTTATGGCCCGGAGCGGCAGCGGCGCCGGTTAAACCTTGCCGTCGTCGCCGATGTCCTTGCCATTGGCATCGATGACCTTGGTCGACGGGTAACGCGACGACGCGTAGCGCACCACCAGAATCGAGAACGACAGCAGCAGAATCCCGCCACACACATACAGCAGGCCGACATCCGGTGCCTTGTGGTGCGACACGTCGCCGATCAGCAGGCGCGTCAGCGCGGTGATCGCCACGTAGAGCAGGAAGCGGATCGGCATGTGGTTGGTCTTGAAGTAGATCCCTACCATTGCGCCCAGCTCAAGGTAGATGAACAGCAGCAGGATGTCATCGACGCTGACCCCGCCCTTGCCCAACATGTCGATGAACGTGGCCACCGCGGCATATGCGGTTATCGCACCAATCCCGAACAACGCCAGGTAGTGGAAGGCTTCGACGCAGAGATTGCCGAGCGAGTCCGCAGAGCTGTGCAGCCCTTTGCGCAGTTTGTCAGCCCAATTGATGTTCACGATGCGAATTCCCTGAAACGACGTGGAAGGAGGATGCGGCAGACACATGACGCTTTGCCTGCATGCAGTAAAAAGGCCAGGAGCCGTGCTTGAGAAGGCGACCGATTGCCGCAAGGCACTAAAACTGCCCAGCGAAACGCACCCGGCGGACAAAACTGGGCTATAAAAATGCCACTATCCAAATCCGCTGGATTACCTTATGCTTTTAACTGTATAAAAACACAGTATTCGTACTCGTCAATTATCGAAAGGCATGTGAGGTGATGAATGGCCATCGAAGTGGTATACCGCAGCAGCCGCGATCTGGAGCGCTTGTTCATGGATAAAGCCGAAGCAGACCGTCACGACAAGATGCTCGAACTGGCCGAGCTGTTGGCCGAGGTACTGAAAAAAGCCGTGCCGTCGCTGAGCGAACAGCAGGTCGAAGATGCCGGTATCTACATGGCGAAAAACCGCGATGTGTTTGCCAAGGCCTTCAAGAGCCAGCCCGATGCCCTGGCCGAGTTGCTCAACGGCAGCGCTGCCGAGTAACCCCGCCTCAGCTGTTGTACACCAGCCGTTCCGCGAGCATCTGCGCCACCCGCGCCGGCGAGCGTTTTTCCGCTTGGGCGTGGGCGAACACTTCGGTCAGCCGCGAGGGTATCTGCGCCAGGTGCGCGGTGATGGTGCCGAGGTCTTCGCCCTGGTGCTTGAGCGCCACGTAGATCAGGCCGCCGGAATTGATGATGAAATCCGGGGCGTACAGGATGCCGCGGTTTTCCAGCTGATCGGCCACCTGCAGGGTGGTCAGTTGGTTGTTCGCCGAACCGGCCACCGCCGCGCAGCGCAGTTGCATCACGCTCTGGCCGTTGAGCACGGCGCCCAAGCCACAGGGTGCAAAGATGTCGCACGGCGTGCCGATCAGCGCCTCCGGGGCAATCGGATGGGCGTTGAACTGTTCCATCGCCAGTTGCACCTTGCCGGGGTCCAGGTCGCTCACCAGCAAATCCGCACCGGCGGCATGCAGTTGCTCGGCCAGCGCATAACCGACATTGCCCAGGCCCTGCACCGCCACCCGCAAGCCTTCCAGGTTGTCGCTGCCCAGGCGGGCCATCGAGGTGGCGCGAATCCCGGCAAATACGCCCATCACCGAATACGGCGACGGATCGCCGGCAGCCGTGGTGCTGGTAACGTGCTGGGTGGTCTGGGCAATGCAATCCATGTCCAGGGTCGAGGTGCCGCTGTCGGTACCAATGATGAAGCGTCCGTCCAGCGACTCGATAAATCGCCCCAGCGCCTCGAACAGCGCGGCACGGTTCTCCACATGCGGATTACGGATGATCACCGCCTTGCCGCCACCAAACGGCAGGCCGGCGAGCGCGGCTTTATAGGTCATGCCCTGGGCCAGGTGAATGGCATCGGTCATGGCACTGTCGTCGTCGGGGTAGGCCAGGTAGCGACAGCCGCCCATGGCGGGGCCCTGCCGCTCGTTGTGAATGGCGATCACGGCCTTCAGGCCTGTGGCCGGGTCGATACACAGGTGCAGCGACTGGGTACGGGTGGATTGCATGAGAGCAAACATCGTCGGGCCCTCGGGGTCGCGGTGCTTCACCAAGTATAGGCGGGGTCCTGCAGCCTGCTGCGGCACTGGACGAAAGCCCCTACCAGCGCTAAAACAACAGCTTGAGCGGAGATTGTCATGAGCCCACGCCAAGCCTGCCTCGCCTGCCTTGATCGCACCCCCGTCGCCCTGTTCGAGGCGGCGCTGTGGATCGCTGCCGAACACGACCCGAGCGTGCAGCCGCGCGAGGCGCTGGAGCAGGTGCGCGCCTTGCAACAGGAGGTGAGCCGCAAGCTACCGATGCTGCCGGTGGCCGAGCTGGCCCAACCGCTGTTGCGCGAGCTGTGCGCGCAGGGCTTTCAGGAAGACGAATATCACCCGTTACGACCGCAGGCGGCATTGCTCGACAAGGTGCTGCAACGCCGCCGTGGGCAGCCGTTGGCGTTGGCGCTGCTGACGCTGGAGGTGGCGCGGGGGTTGTCGATTCCGTTGGAGGGGGTGAATTTTCCCGGGCATTTTCTGCTGCGGGTGCCGGGGGCGGATCATCTGCTTGATCCCTGTGGTGGCCGGCGCCTGTACGCCAGCGACTGCCGCGAACTGCTGGGCCGGCAGTTCGGCCCACAGCTGGCGTTGAGTGCTGAGCATTTGCTGACGGCCAGCGCCCAGCAGATGTTGCAGCGCCTGTCGCGTAACTTGCGCCAGTTGCACGCAACCAACGATGACGATCTGTCGGCGTTGAAGGATGCCGAGCGGGTGTTGCAGTTGGGTGCGCCGAGCGCCAGCGATTATCTGGCCAGGGCGACCCTGTATCAGCGCATGGGGTGCCCGCAGGCCGAACGCTACGACCTGGAGCTTGCACTGCTGCTCAGCGACGACCCGATTCAGCAGTTGCGCCTGAGCGAACGGCTGAGCCATTTGCCACCGGCGTCTTCACCGTCGGTGCATTAGCACTCGCAGCTACAGAAATGCCTCAAGCCACTGTAGGAGCTGGCTTGCCAGCGCCTACGCTAGACGGCTTATGCCTCGGCTGGTGCATCCGCCTGCTTCGCCGGGTGCGCCTGGGCGAACGCCGGATGCGCCGCCGCCAGCGCCACCACCCGACGAATCCGCGGATACGCCGTCAGATCGGTATTGAACCGCTGCGCCGCATACACCTGCGGAATCAGGTACACGTCGGCCAGCCCCGGCTCAGCGCCGAAGCAGAAGCCGCTGTCGCCAATCAACTGCTCTACCGCCGCCAGCCCCTGGCCAATCCAGTGGCCAATCCATTGATTCAGCGCCGCCTCGTCATGCCCCAGCTGACGCAGCTGGTTCAACACGCTGACGTTATGCAACGGGTGTACATCGCAGCCAATCAGCGCCGCTACGCCGCGCACCTGCGCGCGCTGCACGGCGCTGCCCGGCAACAGCGCCGGCAGCGGATAAACCTCCTCCAGGTACTCGATGATCGCCGGCGACTGCAGCAGCAGCTCCCCGGAATCAAGCTTCAGCGCCGGCACTCGCCCCTGCGGGTTGAGCCGGGTGAAGGCCGGCTCACGCTGCTCGCCCTTGAGCAGGTTGACCGGCACCGCCTGGTACTCCACCCCCTTCAGCGCCAGGGCAATCCGCACCCGGTACGACGAGGTCGAACGGTAGTAGCCATAGAGATCCATTGCCCTGCCCTCTCAGCGTGCCGGTACGACTTTGCCACGGCATTCGCCGAAGCCGATCGACGCCACGCCGTCACGGCTGGCACGCGCCCGGAGAATGATCTCGTCGCCATCTTCGAGGAACTTGCGCACCTCGCCACTGGCCAGCTCGACCGGCTCCTTACCGCCCTGGGTGATCTCCAGCAGGCTGCCGAACTGCCCAGGCTTGGCCCCGGACAGGGTGCCCGAACCGAACAGGTCTCCCGGCTGCAACTGGCAACCGTTGACGCTGTGGTGGGCAACCATCTGCGCCACGGTCCAGTACATGCTCAGGGTGTTGCTCAGGGTCAGGCGGTGCGCCGGCAGGTTTTGCTCGCGCATGCGCTCGGTGAGCAGCAGCACTTCCAGCTCGATATCGAACGCGCCGTTGGCCTGGTCGCGCTTGTCCAGCAGGTACGACAGTGGCTGCGGATCGCCTTCCGGGCGGGCCGGCTGCGCGCAGCGGAACGGCGCCAGCGCTTCGGCCGTCACCACCCACGGCGACACCGTGGAGATGAAGCTTTTCGACAGGAACGGGCCCAGCGGCTGGTATTCCCAGGCCTGGATATCGCGTGCCGACCAGTCGTTGAGCAGGCAGAAACCGGCGATGTGCTCGGCCGCTTCGGCGACCGGAATCGAATCGCCCATCTCGTTGCCCTGGCCGATCCAGATGCCCAGCTCCAGTTCGTAGTCCAGCCGTGCGCACGGGCCGAAGCTCGGCTCGGTCTGGCCGGCCGGCAGGGTCTGGCCCTTCGGCCGACGCACGTCGGCGCCCGACGGACGAATGGTCGAGGCGCGGCCGTGATAGCCAATCGGCACGTATTTATAGTTCGGCAGCAGCGGGTTGTCCGGGCGGAACAGCTTGCCGACGTTCTTCGCGTGCTCGATGCCTACATAGAAGTCGGTGTAGTCGCCGATCCGCGCCGGCAGGTGCAGTTGGCACTCGGCCGCCGGGTACAGCAGGCCTTTCAGTTGCGCCTGGTACGGGCTGTCTTCGCCGAGCAGTTCCAGCAGTCGTTCGCGCAGCGCCACGCGGGCACCACGGCCGAGGGCGAAGAAGGCGTTCAGCGCACCGCCACGGGTGGCTTCAACGGCGGCGCGAGCCTGACTGTCGAACAAGCCGGCGGCCAGTGCTGCGTCGAGGTCGAGGATCGCCTCGCCGATCGCTACACCACAGCGACGCTCGTCGCTGCCGCGGCTGAAAATACCCAGCGGCAGGTTCTGCAGCGGGAAATCGCTATGCCCGTTGGCGTGTTCGACCCAACTGCGGGCAATGGCGGACTGATTCATGGTTATCTCCGATTCGGGGTGAAGGTGCTCGGCAAGGTAGCCCAGCAACTATCGTAGTCGGCCTGCAGTTGCGGGCAGTCAAGCGCATGGCGGGTCGGACGCAGCACCTGGCTGGTCTCGAACATGAAGGCCATGGTGTTATCGATCTTGCTTGGCGCCAGCTCGACGGCAATCGCCTTGTCGCAGGTGGGCGCATCCGGGCCGTGGGCGCTCATGCAGCTGTGCAGCGACGCGCCGCCGGGCAGGAAGCCGTCGGCCTTGGCGTCGTACTCGCCCTTGATCAGGCCCATGAACTCGTTCATCAGGTTGCGGTGGAACCATGGCGGACGGAAGGTGTTCTCGGCCACCATCCAGCGCGGCGGGAAGATCACGAAGTCGAGGTTGGCCATGCCCGGCACGCTGCTCGGCGAGGTCAGCACGGTAAAGATCGACGGATCGGGATGGTCGAAGCTGACCGTGCCGATGGTGTTGAAGCGGCGCAGGTCGTATTTGTACGGCACGTTGTTGCCGTGCCAGGCAACCACGTCCAGCGGCGAATGCTGCAACTCGCAGCCCCACAGTTCGCCGAGGAACTTCTGCACCAGTTGCACCGGGCCAGCCTGCTCTTCGTAATGCGCCACCGGGGCGAGGAAGTCGCGCGGGTTGGCCAGGCCGTTGCTGCCGATCGGGCCGAGGTCCGGGATACGCAGCGGGGCGCCGTGGTTTTCCGCCAGGTAGCCACGGGCCTGGCTGTCGAGCAGTTCGACGCGGAACTTCATCCCGCGCGGCAGCACGGCGATTTCCAGCGGTTCCACCTCAAGGATGCCCAGCTCGGTAACGATGCGCAGGCGCCCCTGCTCCGGCACCAGCAACAGCTCGCCGTCGGCGTTGAAGAACACCCGCTCCATCGAGCGGTTGGCGCAGTAGTGGTAGACGCTGATGCCGGCCGGTTTTTCCGCCGCCGAGTTGGCGACCATCGCGACCCAGCCGTCGATGAAGTCGGTCGGCTCGCTCGGAATCGGTTGCGGGCTCCAGCGCAGACGGTTTGGCGTCACCGCCCCCAGCGGGCCACCGGCCAACTGCCGCTCCAGGCGCTCGAAACGCGGGTGCAGCGCCGATGGGCGAATGCGATACAGCCAGGTACGCCGCGACTCGCTCCGGGTCATGGTGAAAGCCGTGCCCGAGAGCAGTTCGGCATACAGGCCGTAGGGGGCTTTTTGCGGGGAATTCTGACCAACCGGCAGGGCGCCGGGCAGTGCTTCGCTTGCGAATTCGTTGCCGAAACCGCTCTGGTAAGCGAGAGCAGGCGTGGAATCGAGGTTCATCGAGCCTCCAGGCCCCATACGGGCCGGTTGTGGCAGTTGGCTGCTCGCCTTGCCAGCGCTGACAGCACTTCTGCGTTATTTTTATCGTAATGACATTACGCATAACGTAATTTGATTACGAATTGCCGTCAAGCTATAAAGACGCCCTCCCCTGCCCCCCGGAAGCCCGCACACCATGGCCAAAGCCAGTACCCCTGCCGACAGCAACGGCAAACAGAAGGTCCGCTCGGCAGAGGTCGGCACCGACATCCTCAAGGCCCTGGCCCAGCTGTCGCCGGCCACCTCGCTGTCGCGCCTGGCCGAGCACGTGCAGATGCCGGCGAGCAAGGTTCACCGTTATTTGCAGGCGTTGATCGCCAGTGGCTTCGCCGAGCAGAACCCGGCCACCAACCACTATGGCCTGGGCCGCGAGGCCTTGCGCGTGGGGCTGGCGGCGCTGGGCGGGATGGATGTGCTGAAGGTTGCGGCACTGCCAATGTCGCAGTTGCGCGACGAACTGAACGAAAGCTGCTTCATCGCCGTGTGGGGCAACCAGGGCGCGACCGTGGTAAGCATCGAGCCGGCGGTGCGCGCGGTGACCGTAGTGACACAGATCGGCTCGGTGCTGCCACTGCTCAGCTCGTCCACCGGGCTGGTGTTCGGCGCTTACCTGCCGACGCGGGAAACCCTGGAGCTGCGTGACGCCGAGCTGGCCGTCCTCGGCCAGCCGGCCAGCCAGTACGACACGCTGTTCGCGCAGATCCGCGCGCGCGGCCTGCACCATGTGCATGGCTTGCTGATGCCGGGGGTGGATGCGCTGTCGGCGCCGGTGTTCAACGCCATGGGGCAGATTGCGGCGGTAATCACCGTGGTCGGCCCGACGTCGATCTTTCATGCCGACGAACAGGGCCCGGCAGCGCAGCAGCTACTGGCGGCGGCACAGGCGATCAGTTGGCGAATGGGCTATGAAGCAGCGCCATGACCCAATTTGGTGCACTGTTACTGCGGACGCAACAGTGAATGTCACAAAGGGCTATTTTTCTGACGTGGTGGACTGACTATTCTTACCTGGCTTGCAGCGAACAGCCTTTCGCGGAGCACAGGCCGACGGTTCTGGCTGTTTAATGTCTGGTTAATACTCTCCCCCTAGAGTCCTCCCCTGACACGCTGGATCGTCGCCCTTCAGGTTCACCGACGTTGATTTTGAAGCTCCTTGATCTACGTCTTACTTGGCCGCTGCTCTGCAGCGGCCTTTTTTATGCGCGGGATTCAAGGGCCTCATCGCGGGCTGAATTCACTGCCGAACTTTCTGCAAATTCGCCATCATCTGCCCCAACGCCTCCAGGCTGTCGCGCGGATGCAGTGCGCCCTCGAAGTCGCCGATCTGCGCCCAGTTCGCCGCCACATCCTCGACGCTGAACCCGGCCTGCGGATCGAACCCCACGCCCAGGCTGCGTTCCCAGCGCGTCTTGCCGATCCAGCCACCGCCCACTTCGAACAACTGCCCGGTGTCCTCGCACTGCGCGCTGCCCAGGTACACCACCAGCGGGCTGATCAGCTCCGGTTTCAGCTGCTCGAACACCTGCGGAGGAATCAGCCCCTCGGTCATCCGCGTGCCGCCGGTCGGGGCAATCGCGTTGACCAGAATGCCGTGCTTGCGCCCTTCCAGCGCCAGCGTGCGGGTCAGCCCGTACAGGCCCAGCTTGGCCATGCCGTAGTTGGCCTGGCCAAAGTTGCCGTAGATACCCGAGGTGGAACTGGTAAAGATCACCCGGCCGAAGTTCTGCTCGCGCAGGTGTGGCCAGGCCGCACGGGTGAGCTTGTACGCACCTTCGACATGCACCTGGTAGACCTGACCCCAATCGGCGTCTTCCATCTTGTGGAAGGTCTTGTCGCGCAGGATCCCGGCGTTGTTCACCAGTACGTCGACCCGGCCGAATTCATCCAGCGCCTGCTCGACGATACGCTGCCCGTCGGTCACCGAATCATGGTTGGCCACGGCCGTGCCGCCCGCGTCACGGATCTGCGCCACCACCCGGTCGGCCGCCGAGGCGCTGGCGCCTTCGCCATGGGTGGAGCCGCCCAGGTCGTTGACCAGCACCTTGGCCCCATGCTGCGCGAACAACAGCGCATGCGCGCGCCCAAGGCCACCGCCGGCCCCCGTGACAATCACCACTCTATCTTCCAGACGCACCGAATCGGTCATCGCAGATCTCCACCAAGGCAAAGGGAACAGGCAAGCAGTGTCGGCCAGCGCCCGGCCCCGGGCAATCAACCGGGGGGGCGCTGAATGGCAGGCAATAAGGCAGCGGGATGGTCAGGACCAGGCCACTTTCTGCAAAAGACCGGGCAGCGGCTGTTGCCGGAACGCCAGGTAGTGACGCAGCACCTGTACCGGCGCCTCGGTATGCGGGTAATGCCCGATGCCTTGCAACAACACCGTGTCGGGGTTGGGCACCAGTTGCTGGTAACGCTCGACCATATGCGCGCCGGACACCGGGTCCAACGCACCATTGATGAAGCGTAGCGGGACGTCGCCGACCTGCAAGGCGCCAACCCAGCGCTCGCGCTGGGCGACCCGCTCCGGCAGGTAGCCGATCAGCTTGTGCAGGATCCGGTTGCCGCGGTTCGACGCCACCAGGCTCCAGTAGTCGTCCAGCGCGCTTTCGCTCGGATGGGTGCACGGCCCGTAGACCTGGCTGACATTGCGCACCAGGTCGTCGCGGCCGAACGAACGCGCCACCAGCCAGCCCAGCGGGCCGAGCAGCAGCTTCTGGATCAGCAAGGTGCGGTGCGCTTCGGGGAACAGCCCGGCATTGAGGAAGGCGCAACTGCCGATCTGCGCACGCCCTTCGTGGTGACGGGCGAGCAGTTCCTGAGCAACCGTGGCGCCGTAGTCATGCCCAAGCAGATGCACCGGCTCGGTGATGTCCAGGTGTTGCAGCAGTGCCTGCAGCAGGTCGGCCTGTTCGAGCAGGCTGTAGTCATGCTGTGGCGGCTTGGCCGAATCGCCAAAACCGAGCATGTCGCAGGCAATCAGGCGAAAGCGCTGGGCCAGGGGTTGCCACAGGTAATGCCAGTCCCAACTCGCCGTCGGGAACCCGTGGATCAAAAGCAGTGGCGCTCCTTGCCCTGCGCTCCAATAACGAATGCTCTGGTTGCGGAAGGTAAAACTCAGACCCCGGGTCCGCCAGACGCAGAGTGGAATCTCGGCCAGTGGCATCACAGGTTTCTCGGTTGGTGGGCGGTTCGACTGCTGTTGTCGCTCACGGTATTGGCTGTGGTCATTGCGATCACCCGGGCACTTGGACGTGCTCTCTGGCGATCAGTCTAGTCGCCTCGCCCGGCAGCGTGAGTTGCGTTGGCAGCCAGCTTGCTGACCGAGCGAGTCAGACAGAGAAAACCTACAGCGGGGCTGCCAACAGCGGCGACAACAGGTAGCCCCCGGTGCGCCGGTACAGCCAGCGGCTAGCGAGGTAGGCCAGTACGGTCAGCGCCAGCCAGAACAGCGGCTGATCAGCCCTTCAGGGCGCCCGCAAACTCGGCCAGCCAAGGCTCGGCGTCGGTTTCCGGGGTCACGGTTTCGCTGGCGTCCAGGCGCAGCATCGGCAGCACTTCGTGCAGGCCCAGCTCGGCGAACAGCTCGCGCAGTTGCTCGCCGCCGCCGCAGAAGGTGTCGCCGTAGCTCGAATCGCCGAGGCCGATCACCGCCCCCGGCAGGCCGCGCCAGGCCGCCGGCAGCACGTCGCGGATTTCGCTGAACAGCGGCATCAGGCTGTCCGGCAGCTCACCCATGCCGGTGGTCGAGGTAACGGCGAGGAAAGCTTGCGGGGCGAAGCCCTGGAGGTCCTGCAAAGTGGCACGGGCGGCGTGCCAGGCTTCGAAACCAGCGGCCTTGAGCAGCACTTCGGCATGGCGGGCAACTTCGTCGGCGGTACCGTAAACCGACCCGGAGAGGATGACGACTTTCATAGCGGATTCCGAAACTGAGTAAAAGCGTAGGATACTAGCACCCGAGGCTGGCAAAAGGCCTTATCGGCTAATGTCCAATGCTCTAGAATCGCCTCGGCGTGTTTAATCCTCCCCTCACCGGTGCGGTTCGATGATCAACGCTACATTGCTGCAACGCATGGTTGACGCCTCCAACGACGGCATCGTGGTCGCCGAGCAGGAAGGCGATGACGACACCATCCTGATCTACGTGAACCCGGCGTTCGAGCGGCTATCCGGTTATCAGGCCAACGATATCCTCTACCGCGATTGCCGTTTTTTGCAGGGCGACGACCGCGACCAGCCGGCCCGCGCACGGATCCGCGAGGCGTTGCAGCGTGGCGAGCCGTGCCGCGAAGTGCTGCGCAACTACCGCAAGGACGGCAGCCGGTTCTGGAACGAGCTGTCGATCACTCCGGTGTTCAACGAAGGCGACAACCTGACCTATTTCATCGGGGTGCAGAAGGACGTGAGTAGACAGGTGGCCACGGAACAGCGTGTGGCAGAGCTGGAACAGCGCCTCGCCGCCGCCCAGGCGCGGATCGCTGCGCTGGAAAACGACCAACGGTCCTAACAAACCGACGAAACTGTTGTCCACCACCGTGACAAGTGCGCATCTCCTGATTTACATCGAGTTCGATCATGCAAGCAGACGCCCTCCTTACCCAGGATGAGCTGGACTTCATTAAAACCATGCACCGCTCGCCGCAGCTGAACCTGGCCGATGCCACGTCGAGCCTGCGGCTCAATGGCGGCACCCAGGTGCAGGAGCTGCTGACCCGGCTGATCGCTCAGGAACAGGTGACATTGCAGGCGCAGTTCGAAAACCAGCAGATGAGCTTCCCGCTGCAACTGATCGAAGACGAATTCCATGCCGTGCACCTGAGACTCGGTGCCCCGAGCATTTTCGAGGATGGGCCGATGATGCGCCCCTGGCGCCTGACCCTCGACACCCCAATCGCACTGGAAGACGAGCTGGGCCTGAGCACCGAGCTGAAGGTGCGCGAAATTTCCTTCAAGGGGGTGCTGCTGGAACTGCCAGACGACCGCGAACCGCCGAAGACCTTCAGCCTGTTCTTCGCCCCCGGCGGCGATGCCCCGATTGCCTTGCAGGGCACCCTGCAACGGCGCACGGCGGCCGGCCTGGCGGCCTACCGACTGAGCCAGCGGCACAGCGACGAGATCGAGCGGCTACGCCAGTACATCCTGCAACAACACCGTCGCGCCCATCCCGAACTGCACCAGGACTGAACCCGCTCAGCTGTCCAGGTGCCCGGCCAGGTATTGCTGCAGACGCCGGCGCATCAGCCGACCTTCACTGCCCAGGCAGGCGATTTGTGAATTGATCAGGGTGTCCTGCGCCAGGTCCGAAGCCTCCCCGGCGAACAGCAACGCGCAATCCAGGCCCATCGCCAGCCGCACCATACGCTTGGGCAGGTCGGCCGCTGGCGGGTGATTGGAGTACAGCACCAACGCATGCGGCGCCATGCGCTCGCACACCAGGCTCAATTCTTCCAGTGGCTGCCCCAGCGCCAGCACCGTAACAGCGATGTCGCTGCTGCCGAGCATCAGCGCCGCCACCAGCAGTTCCAGCTCGCGGCACTGGCCAGGGATGGCCGCAATCACCACGCCGATTTCCTGCCGATCACGGGCCAACTGCAAACGCTGGGCGACCCGCGCGCGCAAAAAGCCATCGAGGAACAGCCATTCGCTGACCCGGCCGAAACCGTCGTGTGCGGTGCGCAGTGCCTGCCATACCGGCATCAGGATGTCCTGGAACACCACCACCTGTGGATAACTGGCGAAGACCTGGCCGTATACGGTTTCCAGCCGGCGTTCGTCGAACGCGCTGACCGCCACGCGCACCTGCGCCTGCCACTGTGCCCAGTCGTCGGGGACGGGCTCGGCAAGCGGCTCCTTGAGGCGGTGGTGCTTGGCAAGGATGCGGCCAACCTTGCTCACCGCAACCCCGCGCTCGATCCAGCCGAGGATGTTGCGTACCTCTTCGATATCGGTCTGCGAGTACAACCGGTGCCCACTTTCGGTGCGCGTGGGCTGAATCAGCCCATAACGGCGCTCCCAGGCCCGCAGCGTGACCGGGTTGATGCCGGTCAGACGCGCCACTTCGCGAATGGGAAACAGCTCCTCATGCGCGAGGGCATCGTGGTCCTGGGAGGCAGAAGTAGGTTCGTTCATCGCCGCAAAAGCCGTATTTCCAAGGGTGAATGGCGATTCTACCGCGCAAAGCTGAAACGTCACCAACGCTTGTTGGGCGAGTAGTTGCACCAGCACTGACGAGTCAGGTTAATTGCGGAATAATCCTTGCTTGCTATCCGACGTTGCCCACTACCCCAGGCGACGTTTCATGGGCGCGCTTACCCGCAGCGCCCATCAGTCAGGAGATACACGATGTCTACCCCTCCCGTTACCCTGATGGTCGCGCGCCGCGTCGCCGATGGCCGTTATCAGGACCTCATGGCCTGGTTGCACGAAGGCGAGCAACTGGCCACCGACTTTCCCGGCTACCTCGGCTCCGGGGTGCTGGCCCCGCCACCGGGTGGCGACGAGTGCCAGATCATTTTCCGCTTTGTCGACGAGAAAACCCTGCACGCCTGGGAGTTCTCCGCCTCACGCAGCGCCTGGCTGGCGCGCGGCAACGGCCTGTTCCAGCAGCCTTCGGAGCACCGTGTGAGCGGCATCGACGGCTGGTTCGGCAGCCACCCGGCCCAGCGCCCGCCGCGCTGGAAGCAAGCGGTAGCGATCTGGCTGGCGTTCTTCCCGGTATCGCTGGCGTTCAACCTGCTGTTCGGCCACTGGCTGGCCGAACTGAGCCTGCTGCCACGGGTACTGCTCAGTACCCTGGGGCTGACGCCGTTGATGGTGTATTTATTCATTCCCCTGTCCACCCGCTGCCTGGCCGGCTGGCTTAACGCCAGCCCGCCAACGCCGCTAGCGCCCGGCGAACGCCTGGCCAGCCGCTAGGGCCTGCGCGGGGCGGCCAACGGCGCAGAGTTCGGGTATGCTGAGGCAACCCATGCGAATCTCTGAAGTTGACCGTCCACTACATGAACAGCCCAATTCTAGTTACCGGGGCCAGCCAGCGAGTCGGGCTGGCCCTGGCCCTCAAACTGGCGCAGGCCGGCCATACGGTCGTCAGCGCCAGCCGCAGCAAAAGCGCTGAAGCGCCGCACCCGAACATCATCCAGTTCCAGGCCGACCTGTGCAGCGAGCCCGACCGCCTGGCCCTGATCGAGCACCTGCGCAGCCACTACGATGGCCTGCGGGCGATCATCCACAACGCCTCGCTGTGGCTCGACGACGACCTGGCCAACCTGAACACCATGTTCAAGCTGCATGTCGAAGCCCCGTACCACCTGAACCTGGCGCTGGGCGAGCAGCTGCTGAAGCTGGAGAAGTCCGACATCATCCACATCTGCGACGAAACCTCCTCGCGTGGCAGCAAGAGCCATATCGGCTATGCCGCAACCAAGGCGGCGCTGCAGAACATGGTGTTGTCGTTTGCCGAGAAGTACGCGCCGAGCGTGCGGGTGAACGCCATTCTGCCGGGCTTGCTGATGTTCAAGGAGGACGGTGACGACGCGTACCGTCGGCAAACCTTGAAGAAGGCCTTGCTGGAGTTCGAGCCGGGTGCCGCGCCGCTGATCGAAGCGGTGATGTTCCTGCTCGAAAGCCAGTACAGCACCGGCAGCAACGTGGTCATCAATGGTGGCCGGCACCTGAAGAACCGAATTGCTGCATCGTGATCCCAGTCGTTTTGCCGAGAGAAGCCTCATGACCCCGCAAGAACAACTCGAACTTGAAGCCGCTGCGTTCCGCCGCCTGGTGGAGCACCTGCGCACGCGTACCGATGTGCAGAACATCGACCTGATGAACCTGTCCGGGTTCTGCCGCAACTGCTTGTCCAAGTGGTACAAGGCGGCGGCAGACGAACGGCAGGTCGAGGTGAGCCTCGATGAGGCGCGTGAAAGGGTCTACGGCATGCCTTATGACCAGTGGAAGAGCCACTACCAGAAAGAAGCGAGCGCCGAGCAGCAAGCGGCGTTTGCCAAAGGAAAGCCAAATGACTGATCTGAATACCCTGCGTTCCAGCCTGGCCAGTGGCGCGCATCTGTTTGCCGACACCCTGGCCTTTGTTGCCGAGCATTACGCTTACCAGCCACAGGCGTTCAACAATGGGGGGGTGGAAAATGCTGCCGGGCAGAACGAGGGCTCGTGCAAGACCCTGGCGCTGGCACTGCTGGAGGGCTTGAGCGACGCGCAGGCCTTGCTGGCGTTTGGCGAGCATTACCGTTCGGTGCTGGCGACGCCTGAAGGCAGCGACCATGGCAATATTCGGGCGCTGATGGTGCATGGCTTGGCCGGGGTCAAGTTCGCCGGGCAGGCGCTTTCGCCTAAGGCCTGAAAACATCGCTGTGTAGGCGCTGGCTTGCCTGCGCCTACAGGTTACGCAGTGCGTCCGACCATGAGGCCACCACCCCGTTGCGCAACCAAGCCAATGCCATCCGAAATAACCCAGCAAGCGCTCCACCACAGCCACTGTGCCAAACGGATCGTCGCTCAAGCTGATCGCCAAGCACCGAGGGCGGCATTGATGATCACCAGCGATCGGGCCGGATCGGCCAACGCGTGGCCCCAGAAAAACCCGCCCAGGCTGTAACCATCGGCGCCGATCAACGCCTGCGGGCTCATGGCTGTGCGTCTGGCCTTGGCAAGGTAAAGCTGAATTCACTGCCCTGCCCCGGCTCGCTCGCGGCCGTCATCGCGCCGCCGTGGGCCTTGATGATCCCCTGCGAGATGTACAAGCCCAGCCCGGTGCCGGTCGGGTTGCCCTCGCGCGCGGTCCAGTAACGGTCGAACACATGCGGCAATTGCTCGGCCGGGATGCCCTGGCCGGTGTCGCGTACGCTGAACACGATCTGCTCGCCGTCAGACATCGCCACGACGCCCACGCGGCCCTCGGCCGGGGTGAACTTGATCGCATTGCCGACCAGGTTCGACAGCACCTGGAACAGACGCTCCGGGTCGGCATGGATCACCAGCCCCGGCTCGGCATGGAACGACAGCTCCACCGACTTGTTCAACGCCAGCGGCGCGAGCAAGGTGTAGGCCTCCTCGAAGATATGGCCGACATCCAGTGGCTGCGGGCTGATGCTGTAGCGCCCGGCCTCGATGCGCGAGGTGTCGAGCAGGTCGTCGAGCAGCACGTTCATCCGGCTGGTGGCCTGCTGCAGGGTGCTGATCGCCGAGGTAATCCGCCGCGAGGCGTTCGAGCCATCGGAGCTGAACGATTTCTGCATCATGCCGCAGAGCATCGAGATCACTGTCATCGGGTTGCGTAGGTCATGCGAGACCACCGCCACCAGCTCGTCGCGGGCGCGCACTGCCGCCTGCTCCTTGAGCACCTGGCGCGCCAGGTCGAACTCCAGCGCCGAGCGGCGCAGGTCATTGGCGGCGAACTGGTCGCCATGCTGCCACTTGCGTGAAATGCCCTGCATTTCGACCTTCCAGATCTCGAACGACGTGCGCGGACGCAAACGCAGGCCGGTTTCGGACGTTTCCAGTTGCAGCGGCTTGCTCGGGTCGCCGCTCCAATTGATGGTGTCCTTCACCTCCGGGCGGAACCAGAGAATGCCGTTATCCACCGGTTTGGGCAGGGTGAAGGCCAGTACGCCGCTGGCAATCGCCGGGAACCCGGCCGCCGACGGATACACCCGGCTCAAGGCATGCGTGGCAAACACCGACTTACCCTGCGCGGTGATCCACTGGTGCAGCGCGCGAATCTGCTGCGGGCTCGGGCATTGGCCGGCAGTGTGCAACTGCTGGTCGTCGATGATCGCCACCCCGCCCGCGCCGACCAGCGCCATCAGCAGCTCGGGCCGCGCGGCCAAGCCATCGAACACCGACCCCTCTTCGGCTGCCATTGCCGCAACGAGCTGCTCCAGCGCATCGAGTTTTTCTTCGCGCTGCGCCGCCAACTGCAGCGACTCCAGCGCGCTGATCTGCAACGACAGCACCTGGCCGATGGTCTTGCAGGCGCTGCGCATTTCGCTCGGCACATGCAGCGGCTGGCGGTGGCCGCAACTGATCAGGCCCCAGAGCTTGCCGCCCTTGAGCAGGGAAATGCTCATCGACGACAGCACGCCCATGTTCTGCATGTACTGGCAGTGAATCGGCGACACGCTGCGCAGAGCAGCGAAACTCAGGTCGAGCGGTGCCTGGCTATCCGGGCGCAGGGTCGGCACCAGCGGCACCGGCTGGTACGCAGCGTTGGGGATGATCCGCAACCAGTTGCTCTGGTACAGCTGGCGCGCCTGCTGGGGGATGTCCGAGGCCGGGAAGAACAGCCCCTTGAACAGCTCCATGCCCGGCGACGAGGCCTCGGCCATCACCTGACCGTGGCCCTCCTCTTCGAAACGGTAGATCAGCACCCGGTCGTAACCGGTCATGCGCTGGATCTCGCGGACACTGGCGTCGTACAGCTCATCCAGGCTTTTTGTCGCCTGCAAGCGCTGCAGCAAGCGGCTCAGAGGGCCTTGTTGATCGCCGACCGTGCGTGCGCGCACTTCCATCTCAAGGATCAGCAGGCCCTGATGGCGGTGCACGAAACCTTCGAATTCGGTGCTGTTGACCTTCATCGCCAGCGGCATCAGCTCGTCCAGCTGGTCGGCCTCGACCTGCTGGCGCACCGCCTTGGCCAGGCGCGGGCCGATCACCGCGTTGAGGGTTTTGCCGAGCACTTGCGCGGCCTCCAGACCGAGCAGTTGGCCGACGTTCGCGCTGACCTGCTGCACTTCGAAATTCGGCTCACTGAGGGTCAGCAGCACGCCGTGTGGCTGGATCGCCCCTGGGTACTGGATCGGCTCGTTGGCGCAGTTGGCCAGCAGTTGTTCGAAGGCCTGGTCGGTGCCGTCAGTCATAGCAATACCTCTTGCGCGTCGAGCCAGCGCTCGAAGCTTGAAAATGTATCGATGGCGGCCGCGACCACCACCTCATGCTGTTGCGGCCGGGTTACCGCCGAGGCTAGAAACCCGAGGAAACTGCGCCACAGCGGCCCGGTTGCCTGACCATAGACATCGAGAAATGCCCCGCCGTTGCCAGCATCGATGTGCAAACGTTCGGCCATGGCCCGTTTCAGCACCTGACCGCCCAGCGTAGCGCCTTCGATCACATACATCGCGCCGAGCGCCGAATCCTCGCAGCGGATTAGCGGGATGACCTCACAGCGCGGCAAGGCGGCGATCTGCGCCGGCGCCAGGCCGAGCGCTTGCAGGTCGCGGATCAGCGTTGGGGTCTTGGCCCGCCGGGCAGGGTCGAGCGCGCCGACGTGGGCGGCCAGGGCCTGCTCCAGCGGCGCATGAAAGCCGTAGTAGGCCATCAATAGTCGCCGGTAATAGTCGCGGTCCAACTGCGCGGAAAAGAATGGCAGTCGGGCTTCGAGGCGCCGGTGCAGGTCGGCCGTGCCGAGGCGCAGGGCGGCAAGGATGGCGGGTACGGCATTTCCGGCCTCTGGGGGCATTCGGCAGTCTCTGGTCGAGAAGAAGGCAGCACCCCGGCGTGCCGGACACGCAGGAGCGCCAATGGGGATTCATCCTACAGCAAAGTCGAAAAAGCGAAATTTGACCCGCAGCAAATGCCTACGCCTGCAAGCTTGCCTGCAACCACTCGCTAAACAAGCGGGTGAGCGGGTCGTGTTCGCTGTCTCGATGGATCAGACACGCCCAGTTCGGCCCACGCACACGCTGCTCGACCAACGCTAGCAAACGTCCTTCGTCGTGCGCCTGTTGCGCCAGCAAACGGCTGACCAGGGCAATGCCCAACCCGCTGCAGGCGGCGTCGAGCAGCAGGCCGGGGTCGGAGAAGTTCAGCCCGTGGCTGCGCTGGCCGACCTCCGCACCGCCCTCCACCAGCCAATGGCTCCAATCCATTTCCCGCTCGCCATGCAAGGTGGTGCGCTGCTCGGGCGGCTGTGCCAGCACATCGGGGTGCGCGGCCGGGTACAGCTGGTCGCTGTGCAGCACTTTATAGCTGCACTCGGCCTGGGCGCTGAGGTCGTCGCGGATTGCCAGGTCGATGGTCTGGGTGGCCATGTCCGGCGGCTCGAACGAGGTGAACAGCCACAGGTCGACCTCCGGGTGCTGACGGTGGAAGTCGCCGAGGCGCGGCAGCAACCAGTGCCGCGAGAACGCCGGGGTGGTGTTGACCACCAACTGGTTGGGTTTGCGGTACTGCTCCAGCCGGCGAATGCCCACGGCCAGCTGTTGCAGCATCGATTGCGTGGTGCTGAGCAGGTCGTGGCCGGCGTCGGTGAGGCTGACGCTGCGCCCGCTGCGGTAGAACAGCGGCTGTTCGAGGAAGGTTTCCAGGCTGCGAATCTGCTGGCTGATGGCCGACTGGGTCAGGTGCAGTTCCTGCGCCGCCTGGTGAAAACTGCCCAGCCGCGCCGCCGCTTCGAAGCCACGCAGGGCATTCAGGGGTGGCCAGTGCTTTAGCATTATCGATAAGCCCGTCTAATCAGAAGTACGCTAAATCTATCGTTTGTTGTGCCGATTTCAAATGCCTAGCATTGGTTTTAGTAAGTTCCCCCGTTGTTTCAGTGAACACATTTACTTAACTGAAAGGCAGAAACCCATGCAGCTGAACGAATCGCGTACTCCCATGTGGCAGATGCCGGCCGAATGGGCCGAGCATGCCGCGACCTGGATGGTCTGGCCGCACAACAAGACGTTGTGGGAGTCGGGCTGGGGCGTGACCCTGCCACAGGTACAAGAAGACTTCGCCCGCGTGGCCAATGCCATCGCCCGCTTCGAGCCGGTGAAACTGGTGGTCGATCCGTCTGCCGTGGCCAGCGCCCTGGCGCTGTGCGGGCCGAACGTGAGCCTGGTGCCGCTGCCGGTGAACGACAGCTGGTGCCGCGACTCCGGCCCAAGCTTCGTCTGCCACCCGGAGCGAGGCCTGGCCGGGGTCAGCTGGCGCTTCAACGCCTGGGGCGGCAAATCCGCCTTCGACCTCGATGAAGGCCTGGCCCGCCGCGTGCTCAACGGCCTCGGCATCGACTGCTTCGGTACTGCCCTGAGCAACGAAGGCGGCGCCATCCATGTGGACGGCGAAGGCACGCTGATCACCACCGAATCGGTGCTGCTCAACCCCAACCGCAACCCGGGCCTGAGCAAGGCCGAGATGGAAGCGATCTTCAGCCGCCTGCTGGGCGTGAAGAAAACCATTTGGCTACCCGGCGACCCGGACTACGTCACCGGCGACATGACCGACGGCCACGTCGATGGCGTGTGTGCGTTCGTGCGCCCCGGCGTGCTACTGGTCGACGCAACCCACGACACACACTCGGTGTACGCCGAAGTGGTTCGCGAGAACCGCCGCGCCCTAGCACTGGCCTCCGATGCCAAGGGCCGTAGCTTCGAGCTGATCGACCTGTACGAAGCGACCGACGCGGTGGACACCGACGCCGAAGTGTTCTGTGCGTCCTACACCAACTTCTACCTGTGCAACGGCGCCGTGATCATGCCGGCCTACGGCATCCCCGCCGACCAGGCGGCGGCCGACGTGCTGGCCGGGGCCTTCCCGGGGCGTGAGATCGTACCGGTGCGGATCAACCACCTGGCCCATGGCGGCGGTGGCATTCACTGCATCACTCAGCAACAGCCGGCCTGGCCGCTGAACGGGGTGCACGCATGAGCCTGCTGACCGTCGCCACCACGCAGATGCCGTGCAGTTGGGCGCTGAGCCGCAACCTCGATCAGGCCGAGCAACTGGTCCGCGAAGCGGCGGCCTAGGGCGCGCAGGTGATCCTCTTGCAGGAACTGTTTGCCACACCGTATTTCTGCATCGAGCAGGAGCACAAACACCTCGCCCTGGCCGAGGAGTACCGTGACAGCCGCGTGCTGGCCCGCTTCGCCGCACTGGCCCGCGAGCTGTCGGTGGTGCTGCCGCTGAGCTGGTACGAGCGCGCCGGCAACGCCTTCTTCAACTCGCTGAGCGTCGCCGATGCCGATGGCCGCTTGCTCGGGGTGTACCGCAAGACGCACATCCCCAACGCCATCGGCTATCAGGAGAAGGAATACTTCAGCCCCGGCGACACCGGCTTCCGCGTCTGGGACACCGCCTACGGCCGCCTTGGCGTCGGCATCTGCTGGGACCAGTGGTTTCCCGAAACCGCCCGCTGCATGGCACTGATGGGGGCCGAAGTGCTGCTATACCCGACCGCCATCGGCTCGGAGCCGGGCGATGCCACCTTGGATTCGCGCGATCACTGGCAAATGGCAATGCGCGGCCATGCCGCAGCCAACCTGCTGCCGGTAGTGGCCTCGAACCGCATTGGCCGCGAAACCGCGACCACCGACCCGCAGTTGCAGATGGACTTCTACGGCTCGTCGTTCATCAGCGACCACAAGGGCAAGCTGCTCGCCGAGGCCGACCGCCACCACAGCGGCGTCCAGTTGGTGACCCTGGACCTGGAAGCGCTGGCCGCTGACCGCCTGAGCTGGGGCGTGTACCGCGACCGGCGGCCGGACATGTACGGTGCGCTGATGAGCCTCGATGGCCGCGCGCAGCACAGCCAACGCACGATTCGGGAGGTGTGAGATGAACGCGACGGGAACATTCGCCCGCTGCCTGCTGGGCCTGGCCCTGGGCAGTGCGCTGCTGACGGCGCAAGCCGAGGACAAGACCCTGCGGCTATACAACTGGGCCGACTACTTTGCCGAAGACACCCTGTCGCGCTTCAGCGCCGAAACCGGGATCAAGGTGATCTACGACGTGATGGACGGCAGCGAGGTGCTGGAGGCCAAGCTGATGACCAGCGGCAGCGGCTACGACCTGATCTTCCCTGGCGACACCGTGGCCGAACGGCTGATGCGCGCCGGCAGCTTGCAAACGCTGGACCCGAGCAAGATCGGCGCCCTGGCCGACATCGAGCCGGGCCTGCAGAAGCTGCGCACGCACTACCCGCATTCGGCCCAGGCCACCGTGCCCTACACCTGGGGCACCATCGGCCTGACCTACAACGACGAGCAGATCCGCAAGCGCATGCCGGACGCGCCGGTGAACAGCCTCGACCTGCTGTTCAAGCCGGCGCTGGCGGCCAGGTTCGCCGACTGCGGCATCTCGATGATCGACTCGCCGGACGAAGTACTGGCCGTGGTGCTCAACTACCTCGGTCGCGAGCCGCGCAGTGCGAAGAAGGAAGACCTGGCCGCGGCCAGCGAGCTGCTGCTGAAGATTCGTCCATTTGTGCGCAAGTTCCAGTCGCAGCCGGTCACCGACCTGGTCAACGGCAACCTGTGCCTGTCGCTGGGCTACAGCGGCGACATGACCCAGGCCCAGCGCGCCGCCGACGCTGCCGGCAAGCCGGTGAAGTTCGAATACCGGGTGGCGCAGGAAGGCACCACGGTGTGGATGGACAACATGGCGATCCCGGTGGACGCTAAACACCCGGAGTATGCCTACGCCTTCATCAACTTCGTGATGCGCCCGGAAAACATGGCGGCGATCAGCAACTTCACCGGCTACCCGACGTCCAGCGCCAAGGCGCGGCCGAGCGTCGACCCGATGATGCGCAACAACCCGGACATCTACCTCGACGAAGCCAGCTTCAGCCGACTGATTCCGGGCAAGGACATCCCCCAGGCCGACATGCGTGCACGCATGCGCACCTGGACTAAATTCAAGACCGCTACTGGGCAGTAATTGCCCTTCAGAGATAGACCGATATGTCTACACGTCGCCACTTCATCAAACAGGTCTCGGTGGTTGCCGGCATGGGCGTCGTGGCCTCCATGGGCTTGAACTCGCCGTTGCTGCGTGCCGCCGAAGCGGCGGGCTGGCGGATGCCCGACGAGGGCGACCGGCAGGAACGTGCGTTCATCAGCTTTGCTGCCCAGGCGGCCATCTGGGAAGACTTCACCAATGACGTACAGAAGGCCCAGGGGCGGATCGCCAAGGCCATCGCCGCGTACCAGCCGGTGACGGTGTTCTGCCGCCCGGACGAACGCGAGGATGCCGAGTACTACTGCGGCAGCCACAACGTCACGTTCGTTGAAACCCGCCTGGACGATATCTGGATGCGCGACATCGGCGCCAACTTCGTCCACAACGGCGAGGGCGGTCTGGCCGCGGTCGATTTCAACTTCAATGGCTGGGGCGGCAAGCAGCAGCACAGCGACGACGCCAAGCTGGCCGCGCTGGTCTGCAAGACCGCCGGCGTTGCGCGCGAGCGCAGCGAACTGGTCGGCGAAGGCGGCGGCATCGAAGTGGATGGCCACGGCACCGGGATCATGACCGAGAGCTGTTGGATCAACAGCAACCGCAACCCCGGCTGGAGCAAAGCCGATGTCGAGGCCGAGCTGAAGGCCCAGCTGGGTTTGCGCAAGATCATCTGGTTGCCGGGGATCAAGGGCAAGGACATCACCGATGCCCACGTCGACTTCTATGCGCGCTTCGTCAAGCCGGGAGTGGTGATTGCCAACCTGGACACCGACCCGCGCTCCTACGACAAGACGGTCACCGAGGAGCACCTGAAGATCCTGCGCAGCGCCACCGATGCCGATGGCCGGCCGCTGACCGTGCACACCGTGTCGCCACCGCTGAAGCCGCGGCGCAGCAAGTTCAACCAGGACAACCCGGACTTTGCCGCAGGGTACATCAACTACTTCGTGATCAATGGCGCGGTGATTGCGCCGGAGTTCGGCGATACCGAGGCCGACAACAAGGCCTTCGACTTGCTGACCAAGCTGTACCCGGACCGGGAGATCGTCCAGCTGAACATCGACGCCATTGCCGCAGGCGGCGGCGGGATTCACTGCGTGACCCATCAGCAGCCGTGGCTGGGCTGAGGGCGCCCTGGCGTGATCGCGGCGTTGCGCGCAGTATGCCGGGCTTGATGCTCAGGAGCGGTGAAGGGTGAACGACGTGCTTGCGGGAAGCTGCCTGTGTGGGGCGGTGGGGTTTGAACTGTTGTCGCTGCCCAAGGCGGTTGCCCATTGCCATTGCCGCCAGTGCCAGAAGGGCCATGGCGCGGCGTTTGCCAGCTATGGCAGCGTGCCGCGCAGCGACCTGCGGCTGCTGCGGGGGCTGGAGAGCCTGACCGGCTATGCGTCGTCGCCCGGGGTGTTGCGGCAGTTTTGTGCCGCGTGCGGGGCGTCGTTGTTCTGGTCCCGCAGCGCCGGGGAGCATGCGGACTGGGTGTCGGTGGCGTTGAGCGCGCTGGATGACGCGTTCGTGCCGGGCAAGCAGCAGCATATTTATGTGGAGTCCAGGGCGCCGTGGTGCGGGGTGGGGTTGTAAACACCCGGAAACGCTTGTGCTGGAATGCGTTGTGGCCCGCCTGGTGCGGGCTTTTTTGTGTCTGGGGGGAAAGATTTCGACACGAAGCGCATTGGCCAAATTCAGTCATGCCCTCCAGGCTCTGGCTTATGAACATGCACTGGAAGGAATAGTACGCACTCCACGGAATGGAACATCGAACACACCGATGAGTTTGAACACGGGTGGAACCGGTTGAGCGAGGGCTATCAGGAAGACATCACCGCCTACGTCAGCCTGTTGGAGGAACGCGGGCCACAGTTGCCGTATCCGTATTGCAGTCGCGTCTTTGGCTCGCGTCACGAGCACATGCGCGAGTTGCGGGTACAGAGTGCGGGGCGGCCATTGCGGGTTTACTACGCCTTCGACCCCGAGCGATCGGCGATCCTGCTGATGGGTGGAGAGAAAACTGGCGACGGTCGTTTCTACCTGCGAATGACACCGCTTGCCGACCGCCTGTACGACGAACACAGTGAAGCCTTGAAGAACGAGAAACAGGGGTAAGCCTCATGCCGAACAAAAAGACCTTCGCCACCTTGCGCGAACAGATGACACCGCAAGCCCGGTAACGCAGCGCGCAGAAGGCCGCGGCCCTGCGTCAGGAGATGGACCTTACCGAGCTGCGCAAGGCCCGCCAGCGTTCACAGGAGGCGCTGGCTACGCAGTTGCACAGTGAAGATCAAACAGTTTTCCGAGATCGAAGTGCTGGCGTAAGGGGTTGAGCGCTGGCCTTGCCGGGTAGCTTTCTGTGCCCCCCAAAAAAGTTGAACCGCCCCGTCATATCCGGTGAAAAAGTTGAATTCATCGGACATTGGGTGAGGCGCACCATGCGAGTCGGCAGTCAGGCCGCATCAATATTTATGGAGCGGCCCTGTGCTTGCAGAGTGGTGAAAAACTTCACTCAGCGATCACCGCCCTGCACTCGCTCGTCCTGCGGCATCAACCTGCCACAGTGCTCAGCAGTCAGCCGACTAATGATCCGAATCGCCTGATGAATCCCCACTGTGCTACGAAAGCTCAGTTGAGGATTGTGCTCACACTCCAGCAATTCATCCTGTTGCACCAACGCCTCACCAAGCAGCTCAAGGGTCCAGGCGTAGCGCTGGACGGTAGACAAGCGCTCATGCTCAGTCATGCGAACGTCCTCGTTCCAACTTGGAATGAGCTTGCGTGCAGATGGGCCGCAGATGCTCAGAGGAAGACACCGTCGAATCACCGGGGTGGCGAGCGGATACGAGGATCCTGCTCAGAATGCGAATGGGCATGCATGAGACTCCAAGTTTTTGATTTGGAGCTACCACGATCCTTCCTACGGGATTGGGTGGCAGCTGTGTATGGGGTAGGAATACCGGGAAACTTGGAACCCGGCCAGGCCGAAGCCTGCCCACACACAGCCGCCATAACACATCGCAGCGGGCACAAAAAAAGCGCCAACTGTGGTGATGGGGCGCCGAGTGCGTGCGCCAAGTTTACCAGCAGGTTCCTACACCTGATCGCAGATTTTGCTGCGACCTGAGGAATCTATCCCCACGGAGAAGCACTCCGCAAGCGCGAAGGCAGTGGGAAAATTCCCAAACAACTGAAGGAAGGAAGCGCAAGCAGTCGACCCGCCGAAAATCGACCTGAACAGAAACAACAAAGCCCGCACTAGGCGGGCTTTGCGGGGTGTTTCGTAGACAGTCATAGACTGCTAGAAACTGTTCTCTGGTGCCGGAGACAGGAATCGAACCTGCGACCTTCGCGTTACGAGTGCGCTGCTCTACCGACTGAGCTACACCGGCGTGGCGACAACGCTACCACTGCCGCCGCGCCGACGCAAATCACTGTTTCACAACACCTATTAGACCCGTGATATCAAGGCGCCGCACAGCCCGCCGGGGCCAGGTCGGCTTCGATATCGGTGCTGCAGGCCCAGCCCGTTGCCGAGCGGGTCAGGGTCAAGACCTTGCCCGCCACCGGCGCCGGCGCATCCACCAAAGTACAGGCCAACGTACCCGCGCCACTGGCCGCCACGCCACTCGCGACGATGGTGCAATTGGCCGTGCTGTCCTTGCCGCCCAACGCCGCCACACTGACCACGTCCTGGCCCTGGGTCAGGCGCACTTCGAACGCTGTCTTCAACGCCGAAATCTCCGCCAGGCCCGCCGTGGCCTTGGCCCGCGCCTGGTGGTTGGTGTACATGGGCATGGCGATGGTCGCCAGGATGCCGATGATCGCCACAACGATCATCAATTCAATCAACGTAATGCCGCGTTGCCCTTTCATGGACGCACTTCCTCGTTTGCCAAAACCTTCTAATCCCACCTCAGGCCACCCCTGCTCGGCAGGCGCGCCAGTAGGCCCCAACAGACACCTTTTGTCACCCTGCGCTTCGCAATACGGCAATCTGGCTCGACTACTCTAGTGCTCAGCCGCCGGCCTCGCCCGCCCCAAGCTGTTTCCAGTTTTGTGACCGTCAACCGCCACAAGGAAGTCGCGATGACCACCAAGACCCGCACCTACACCTGGCAAGGCATCGACCGCCACGGCGCCCGCATCAGCGGCGTCCACGACGGGCAAAGCCCGGCACTGATCAAGGCCCTGCTGCGCCGCCGCGGCATCCGCCCCCTGCACGTCGCCCTGAAGCGCTCGTTCAGCCCGCCACTACCGACAACACTCAACACCCGCGATCTCACCGCCTTCAGCCGCCAGCTCGCCACCCTGTTCCAGGCCGGCATCCCGCTGCTGCAAGGCTTCGATATCATCGCCGAAGGCGCCAGCAACCCTGCCCTGCAACGCCTGATCGGCGCGCTGAAAACCGATATCGGCGCCGGCTGCAGCCTGGCCGAAGCGCTACGCAAGCAGCCCCGGCATTTCGACGCGTTGTACTGCAACCTGATCGCCGTCGGCGAGCTCAGCGGCCGCCTCGACAGCCTGCTCGACGAACTGGCGACCCTTCAGGAGAAACGCGAAGCCCTGCACAGACGCCTGAAAAAAGCCATGACCTATCCGCTGCTGGTGCTGCTGGTCGGTTTCGGTGTGGCCGCTCTGCTTCTGCTCAAGGTGGTGCCGCAGTTCGAAAGCCTGTTCGCCGGCTTCGGGGCGCAGTTGCCAGCGTTCACCCAGGCCGTGATTCACCTGGCCGACTGGTTCGGTAACAACCTCCTGCCGTTGCTCGGGGTGCTCGTCGGCGCAGGCATGGGCGCCCGGCAAGCGTACCGCCGCCGCCCGGCCTTTCGCCTGTGGGCCCTGCAACAGGCGTTGCGCCTGCCGGTTGCCGGCGCCCTGCTGCGTCACGCCGCCATGGCCAGGTTTGCGCGCACCCTGGCCACCGCCTTCGCTGCCGGCGTGCCATTGCTGGAGGCACTCGGGCCGGTGGCCAATGCCTGCGGCAACGCCGTCTACGAACAGGCCATCCAGCGCCTGCGCCAGGCCCTGGCCAGCGGCAGCTCGCTGAGCGCGGCGATGCGCGCCAACCCGCTGTTCCCGCCGCTGAGTGTGCAGATGTGCGGCATTGGCGAGACTTCCGGCACGCTGGACGATATGCTCAAGCGCATCGCCGATCACCACGAACAAGCCGTCGACCAGCAGCTCGATCAACTGGCCAGCCTGCTCGAACCAATGATCGTGCTGATCCTCGGGCTGCTGGTCGGCAGCCTGGTGATCGCCATGTACCTGCCGATCTTCACACTGGGCGACGTGATCTGAACATGAACCTGTTGCACTTCCTCGCCAGCCAACCGCTGGCCTACCTGATCGCCGCGACCCTGCTCGGGCTGATCGTCGGCAGCTTTCTCAATGTGCTGGTGCACCGCTTGCCAGTGATGATGAACCGCCAGTGGCGCGACGAAGCCCGCGAAGCACTTGAACTGCCGGCGCACACCGAGCCACGCTTCGACCTGTTCCTGCCCGCCTCGCGCTGCCCGCATTGCCAGCACCAGATCCGCGCCTGGGAAAACATCCCGCTGCTTAGCTACCTGTGCCTGCGCGGGCGCTGCGCCAGCTGCAAAACCCCGATCAGCCCGCGCTACCCACTGGTGGAACTGGCCGGCGCCGGCCTCGCCCTGTTCGCCGCCTGGCATTTCGGTTTCAGCGCCAGCGCCGGCGTATTGATGCTGCTGAGCTGGGGCCTGCTGTCGCTGAGCCTGATCGACATCGAGCACCAGTTGCTGCCCGATGTGCTGGTGCTGCCGCTGCTCTGGCTCGGGCTGATCGTCAACGCCTTCGGCCTGTTCGTGCCGCTGCAAGACGCCGTCTGGGGCGCCGTGTTCGGCTACCTGAGCCTGTGGTCGGTGTTCTGGCTGTTCAAGCTGGTCACCGGCAAGGACGGCATGGGCTACGGCGATTTCAAGCTGCTGGCGCTGCTCGGCGCCTGGGGCGGCTGGCAGATCCTGCCGCTGACCCTGCTGCTGGCGTCGCTGGTCGGTGCGCTGCTGGGGCTGATCATGATGCGCTGGCGCGGTCAGCGCGCGAGCACACCCATCCCCTTTGGTCCCTATCTGGCCATCGCGGGCTGGATCGCGCTGCTCTGGGGTGGTCAAATAACCACTTTCTACCTGCAGCCTGGATTTTAATGACGACGCCCGCCTTCACCCCCTGGATTCTCGGCCTCACCGGCGGCATCGGCAGCGGCAAGAGCGCCGCCGCCCAGCGCTTTGTCGAGCTGGGCGTGCACCTGGTCGACGCCGACCAGGCCGCGCGCTGGGTGGTCGAGCCCGGTCGCCCGGCCCTGGCCAGCATCGTCGAGCGCTTTGGGGTCGGAGTGCTGCAAAGCGACGGCCAGCTCGACCGCGCAGCGCTGCGCCAACTGATCTTCGCCGATCCCGAGCAGCGGCGCTGGCTGGAGGCGCTGCTGCACCCGCTGATCGGCCAGGAAATCTTCAACTGCCTGGCCAAGGCCGAATCGCCCTACGCAGTGTTCGTCTCGCCGCTGATGATCGAATCAGGCCAATACCGGCGCACCGATCGCCTTCTGGTTATCGACGCCCCCCAGGCCCTGCAGATAGAACGTACCTTGCAGCGCGACCAGACCAGCCCCGAGCAGGTGCAGGCGATTCTCGCGGCCCAGACCAGCCGCGAGGAACGCCTGCGTCATGCGCACGATGTGCTGGTCAACGACCGCGACCTTGACTGGCTGCGCGCCGAGGTCGACCGCCTGCACACCTTCTACCTGACTTTACGAGGAGGCCAGCCATGAGCCAGCCGATGACCGTTGACTGCCCGACCTGCGGCGCCCCTGTGGAATGGAGCGCGGCCAGCCCGTTCCGGCCGTTCTGCTCCGACCGCTGCAAACTGATCGACCTCGGCGCCTGGGCTGCCGAGGAGCACAAGATTCCGGTGGCGCCGGATGCCGAGGACGAGCTGTTCTCTGGCGAGCTCGACCCGCGTCACTAAGGCTCGTCGTCCTTCCACGGGGCCTGCAGGTAGCGGGTCCGGTTGAAGGTTTCCAGCCATTCCGGGCAAAACACCACCAGTGCGCTGATCACCATGCCGTTGATGAAGGCTTCGGGGAAAATGATCAGCCACAGGTAACCGACAAAGTCCTCCAGCCATTCCGGCATCGCGAACAGCCCGTCGGCCCAGAGCAGGCCGAGGCTGGCCAGCAGGCACAGCAAGGCGGCCAGCGCAGCGGCAAAGAACCCCGAACAGAAGATATAGACGAAGAGGTTTTTCGGCTGCGCGCGTTCCACCAGGAGCGCGCAGGTTTCGGTCACCAGCACCGGTAACGCGATCAGCAACAGGCCGTTGACGCCCATGGCCATGGCGTCCTGGCGGCCGAGGGCGACCAGCCCGAGCTGGGCGATCAGGCCCCCGACCAGCGCCAGCGGCCAGTCCAGAATCAGGGTGACGGCGGTCATGCCGATGAAGTGGTAGGAGACCCCGGTGTCGAAATCGCGGCGTACCAGCCACAGGGCAAACAGGGCGAACACGGTGCCGAACAGCAGGTGCTGGCGCCGGCGGTCGGCAAACAGCTCCAGCCACGGCGAACGCCAGAGGGCCCAGGCGAGCAACGGTACGTAAGCCAGCCAGCCAAGAACCAGGGTGTGGTCAGACAAGACTTGAGCGCCAATCACGGTGCGACCTTCTGTTGGAGGTTTGTGGCAAGTCTACACCTCTGAGTCTGGCGGCGGTCCCTGTAGCAACTGGCTCACGCGTAAACAGAAACGCCCCGGGCAAGCCGGGGCGTTCTGGGGATCACACGGAGGGGTTTAAAACTTAACGCACGCCCGACTGGCGCAGTGCCGCTGGCTGGAAGTCAGCCTTCGACGCACTGAAGCCGAAGTCGTAGGCCTTCTTCTCTTCGTTCTTCATGCCCAGCGCCAGGTAGCGACCCGATTGCAGGTCGTAGATGGCTTCCAGGGTGTACCACGGCACCTGCACGTTGTAGTAATCCTGGGCATGCGCCTCGGATACACGCCACAGCTGGTCACGACCGTCGTACTGGTCGATCACTGCCGCCTGCCAGGTGTCTTCGTCGATGTAGAAGTCACGCTTGGCGTAGATATGGCGCTGGCCCGGCTTCAGGGTGGCCACCACGTGCCACACACGACGCAGCTCGTAACGGGTCAGGTCCTGGTTGATGTGACCGGCCTTGATGATGTCGGCGTACTTCAGGGTCGGCGAATCGAGCTTGTAGCTGTTGGAGGCAATGTACATCTCTTTCTTGCCTTCCAGCTTCCAGTCGTAACGATCCGGCGCACCGTTGTACATGTCGAGGTTGTCGGAGGTACGCAGGCCGTCGGCGGCAGTACCCGGACCGTCATACGACACCTGCGGCGCCTGCCGCACACGGCGCTGACCGGAGTTGTAGACCCACGCCTTGCGCGGTTCCTTGACCTGGTCGAGGGTCTCGTGCACCAGCAATACGGTACCGGCCAGGCGTGCCGGCGCGGTCACTTCCTGCTTGAAGTAGAACAACACGTTGCCCGGATCGGCTGGGTTGAAATCCTTCATCTTGTCGCGGAAGACGAACTGGTCCTGGAAGTACACCAGGCTGTACGAGCCGTTGGTTTGCGGCGTGGCCTGGGTGACCAGACGGGTCACGCTGCCGCCCCGGTAACGGGTGATGTGGTTCCAGATCACCTCGACGCCGTCCTTCGGAATCGGGAACGGAATCGCGGTCTGGAAGTCCGCCAGGCCGTTGCCGCCCTGCACCAGGGTGGTTTTGGTGGCGTTCTGCTTGATGGCGGCAAACACCTCATCCGGCACGGTGGCGCCACGGTGGGTCGGGTACACCGGGATCTTGTAGGTGTCCGGGTAGCGCTTGAGCATGGCGATCTGGCCAGGCGAGAGCTTGTCCTTGTACTGGTCGACGTTCTGCGCGGTGATGGTGAACTTCGGCTTGTCGCTGCCATACGGGTCCGAGAGGAAGCCCTTGGCATCCACCGAGCCCGCGGTTTTCGACAGTGGCGCCCAGGCGGTGATCGAACCGTCGGCGTTACCGGCTTTTTCCGCGCCCATCGGGGTCAGGGTGGTCCCCAGTTTTGCCGCTTCGTCAGCGGACACCGCAGCCATTACGCTGGTGGCCAGCAGGGACAATCCCAGTACCCCGGCTTTCAGCAGACGCTTGGTTGTATTCATTGTCATGGTCTTCCTGAATCAATGCGCTTAGAAGTTCACGCCGAAGCTGAGGGCGACGAAGTCACGGTCATCCACGGTGCTGTACTTGCCGTCGAAGAAGTTGGTGTACGACAGGCTGGTGGTGTAGGTGTTCTGGTACTCGGCGTCCAGGCCCAGGCTGATTGCCTTGCGCCCTTCCTCGAAGTTGCCGCCAGGGCCTGGCGAGTAGCCTTCGACGTCATGCGACCAGGCCACGCTCGGCTTGAGGTTGACCCCGGCGAACACGTCCGGGTAATCCCAGATGGCACGTGCGCGGTAGCCCCACGAGGTGCTGGTGGTGTAGCCGTCTTTCTCGCAGTTGCGGCTCAGGTTGGCGCTCGACGTGCCAGGCCCGGCACCCGCGATGGTGCCGGCGTTGAGGATCTGCGAGCAGGTGTTACGACCGCCCGTGCTTGGCAGCGGGCCAGGGCCGAACACCGGGTCACGGCCATAACGCATCTTGTCTGCGCTCTCCAGGCCGCCGACGTGGGTAACCCCCACTTCACCCACCAGGGTCAGCCGGCTGGCGCCCATGACCTGATCGAAGAAGTGCGTCAGGGTGGTCTGGAACTGGGTGATTTCCTTACGGTTGTAACCGTGCAGGTCCTGACCGGCCACGCCCTTGAGCAGCGAGGCGTTGCTCAGACCGAAGGCCGGGTGCAGCGATGGCGAGGCCACACCGGCGTAGAGGATGTCGGTGGTGTTCAGTTGCACTGGCGCGTTCGGCCGGTAGCTGACCTCACCGCTCCACGCCGTGCCGGTAGGCAGGGTGGTGGAGAAGCTCAGGCCGTACAGGCGAATGTCTTCCGGGTATTCGACGAAGTAGCTGGAGTTGCCGGCCACGATCAGCGGTGCGGCGGTGCCGGAGGCGTTGGCGATGGTATAGGCCCGTGCCGAGGCGCCCTGGGCACTGAAGATCGGCGCCCGGCTGTGGTAGTTCATCGCGTAGGCACCGAATTCGGTGTTCAGCGGCTCGAACACGTAGTGCATGGCCACGCCCCACTGGCCGCTGTCGCGGGCATCGCGGTCCGGGCCACGGCGTACCAGCACACCTTCGGCGTTGACGTCGACGCCCAGTGGACGCAAGCCAGCTTGCTGTGCAGCACTCAGGGTGCGCGAACTGTTCAGTACGCGCAGGTTGTTGTCGCAACCGTCGGCAATCACGTCGGGCTGGGAGAAGAAGGTGCCGCAGTTGTCGACAACGGTCTGGTCCCACTCGATCTGGTAGAAGGCTTCGGCCGAGAGGTTGTCGGTGAGGCTTTGCGACAGGTAGAACATGTTGACCGGGATCAGGCCTTCCTTGATCTCGGCACCGGGGCGGCGGAACGCCGACACATCGATCGGGTTGATCGAGTTGATGCCGCCACCGATGAAGGTACTTTCACCCCAGCTCACAACCTGCTTACCCACCCGTACCGAACCTGGCAGGTCGGCGATGGAGTAGTTGTGATAGACGAATGCGTCGAGAATCTGTGCGCCGGAGGATTTGGCGCCCTCTTTACGGTTCGAGTCGCTGATGTCCTTGAACTCGCGGCTTTCGTCCTTGAGTTCGAAGTCGTACCAGTACTTGCCACGAACGAATACGCCGGTGTCGCCGTACTTCAGTTCAAGGTCATGGATACCCTTGAAGATCTTCGAGAAGGTTTCACCGCGCTTGAAGTTCAGGTGACCGTCATCAGAGGTTTGCGACAGGCCCTTGCCGCGGTTGTTCACGCCGATCAGGTTCTGGTTCGGGCTTTCGGTAGACCAGCTGGCCCCCACGGACAGCGACGAGTCAAACGAGCCTTCAATTTCTCCGATGTTGAAACTGACGCCGAATGCAGGACCGGCGAGCGTAGAAGCGAGGCTGACAGCCAGGGGCAGTTTCGCCCGGCGCCAGAACAGATTTGCTGATGTCATCGACGCTACTCCATGTACTTTATTTTTATGGCAGTGAGTCCTTCTGGAAACGTCTCGATCGACCGGCGGTGAACAGCCGTGCTGGTCGGCCAAAGTGGCATGCGCAGTCAGTTGCGCGGTCCCCCATTCCCAAGAATCCCCTGACCCGACTATAGCCAGCAGGTACTAGTGCTTGATCCCTCTAAAGTGTGATTTGCACTGTCGGCACTCGCCGCCAAGGGCAAACACGGCTAGCGCACCGCTGGCTGGGTGGAAGAATGGCTGAAAAAACCGATTTGACAAGGCGAGCGTGTCTGGCCCGCGGTTCGCGCCCGCTTGGACGCGAACCGTGGAAGCGTCAGAGGGTGGAGAGGAAGGCGCTGTTGCTGGCTTGCCACTGACTGATATCGATGCGGATACGCTTCTTGTCGAGCTTGCCGACACTGGTCTTGGGAATTTCGGTAACAAGGGCAATCTGGCTGGGGATCGCCCACTTGTTGATGTGGCCCAGTTCGACAAACGGCTTGAGGTGTTCCTTCAATGCCCGCGCGTCGATGCTCAGGTCCTCGTGCACCACCAGCAGGGCAAACGGCCGCTCGCCCCACTGCGGGTCGGCCACACCGACCACGGCCACCTCGCGCACCGCCGGGTGGCGACTGATCAGGTCTTCGAGTTCCAGCGACGAAATCCACTCGCCGCCGGTTTTGATCACGTCCTTGATGCGGTCGCGGATATCGATCACACCCATGCTGTCGAGGGTGGCGACATCGCCAGTGTGCAGCCAGCCGCCCTGCCACAGCTCGGCGCCCTTCTCCGGTTCGCGGAAGTAGCCCATGGTCAGCCACGGCGCACGCAGCACCAGTTCGCCCTGGGCTTCGCCGTCGGCCGGGAGGAAGTTACCCTCGGCGTCGATCACCGCCGCCTCGACCAACGGCACCGGCACACCAGCCTTGATCCGGTAGGTGATGCACTCGTCCTCGCTGCCGGCCAGCAGTTCCTCGTTGAGGTGGGCACAGGCTACCAGCGGGCAGGTTTCCGACATGCCGTAGGCGGCGGTCAACTGGATCCCGCGAGCCTTTGCCGCTTCGTACAGGGCGCGGTTCAGTGCGCTGCCGCCAATGATGATCTTCCAGCCGCCAAAGTCGACGTTCTGGGCATTCTTGGCGTTGAGCAGCATCTGCAGGATGGTCGGTACACAGTGCGAGAAGGTGACGTTTTCCTCGCGCCACAGCTGGCAGAGCATCTCCGGCTCGTAGCGGCCGGGGTAGACCTGCTTGAGCCCGAGCATGGTCGCCACGTAGGGGATGCCCCAGGCGTGCACGTGGAACATCGGCGTGATCGGCATGTACACGTCGTCAGTGCCGAGCAGGCGAATGCTGTCGTTGCTGCCGGTCACCGTGGCCACGCCGAGGCTGTGCAGCACCAACTGGCGGTGCGTGAAGTACACGCCCTTGGGGTTGCCGGTGGTACCGGTGGTGTAGAAGGTGGTGGCGACCGAGTTCTCGTCGAAATCCGGGAAGTCGTACAGCGGGCTAGCCGCTGCCAACAGTTGTTCATATTCGCCGACCAGGTTCGGCAGCTCGGCGGTCTTCTGCTCGCCGTCGGTCAGCAGCAGGGTTTTCTCCACCGTGGTCAGTTGCGGGGCAATGGTCTGGTAGAGCCCGACGAAATCGCTGTTGACCAGCACGAAGCGGTCGTCGGCGTGGTTCATGGTGAAGAGGATCTGCTCCGGCGACAGGCGCACGTTGATGGTGTGCACCACCGCACCGATCATCGGGATGGCGAACATGCATTCCAGGTAGCGATGGCTGTCCCAGTCCATCACCGCCACGGTGTCGCCGGCCTTGACCCCGGCAGCGGTGAGCACGTTGGCCAGCCGCGCGATGCGCTCGTTGAGGGTCAGGTAGCTATAGCGCAACTGATCGCGGTAGACGATCTCCCGGGTTTTTTCATAGCGGCTGCCGGACATCAGCAGACGCTTGATCAACAGCGGGAATTCATAGGCGCCCTCGGCGGGGGCAATGACGCGTGTCTGCAACATTCGGAGTCCCTTTTCTGGAGTGCACAGCGTGGCCAAGAAACAGGCCCTTACTCTAGATCGGGGTGGCGCCAGTCAAATCAGCCAAAGGAATGATTTGACCGGCGCCGCTGGCTTAACAACCAGTGGCCAGCACGGCCGGCCTCAGTGCATTTCGCTGAAGGCGATCTTGATGCCCAGGGCGACCAGCACCGCGCCCATGCCGCGGTCGAACCAGTGGCCCATGCGGGCAAAGCCGGCACGCACGCGGGCCTGGCTGAACAGCATCGCTACCAGGCAGAACCACAGGCCGGTGGCCAGCGCCAGGTACACGCCGTAACCGGCCTGCACCAGCAGCGGCGTATGCGGGTTGATCACCACGGTAAACAGCGAGAGGAAGAACAGCGTGGCCTTGGGGTTCAGGCCGTTGGTCATGAAGCCGGCGACGAAGGCTGCGCGCGGCGTGCGCTGCACGGTCGAGACCTGGATCGCCTCGCTGCCCGGCGCCGCCGGACGCGCACGCAGGGCCTTGATGCCGATGTACACCAGGTAGGCGGCGGCGGCCCATTTGAGCAGGTTGAACAGCATGATCGACTGCGACACGATCAGGCCGATGCCCAGCAGCGAATAGCCCACATGCAGGAAGATCGCCGTGCCCACGCCAAAGGCGGTCCAGGTGCCGGCACGGCGGCCGTGGCTGACGCTTTCGCGCACGACCACGGCGAAGTCCGGGCCAGGGCTGGCCACGGCCAGCAGGTGGATCAGGGCGACGGTGAGAAATTCTGCCCAGTACATGGAGGCTCCTTGTTATTGGTTGAAGCACCGGCGTCGGTGCCGGGGCGATACACAGTTTCCGACAAATTAGCGCTTGACTCTACCTCTAAGGGCAGACTCTACCCTCGGTGACTTCAATCAACACTGGAGTTGCTATGAGCAAACGTACACTGGTCGTTCTGGGCCATCCTTCCACAGACAGTTTCTGTGCGGCGCTGACCGACAGTTATGTGCAATCCGCCACCGCGGCCGGCCATGAGGTACGGGTACTCGACCTGCCGCGGCTGGCCTTCGATCCGGTCCTGCATGAAGGCTACCGCGAGGTGCAGGCACTGGAGCCGGACTTGCTGCACGCGCAGCAGGAGATCCTCTGGGCCGAGCACCTGGTGTTCGTCTACCCGATCTGGTGGGGTGGGATTCCGGCATTGCTCAAGGGCTTCTTCGACCGGATCCTCCTGCCCGGGTTTGCCTTCAAGTACCGCAAGGGCTCGCCGTTCCCGGACAAGCTGCTGAAGGGGCGCACGGCGCACCTGCTGGTGACCATGGATACGCCGCCGTGGTACTACCGCTGGGTCTACCGCATGCCGGGCCTGCACCAGATGCGCAAGACCACCCTGGCGTTCTGCGGGATCAAGCCGACGCGGACCCTGACGTTCGGGCCGATTCTGGGCTCCACCGCGGCCCGCCGCGAAAGCTGGCTGGCCCAGGCCCGCGCGGTCGCCGGGCAGTAATGCGCTGAAACCGCCGGCCCTGTGGGCCGGCAACGCCGGCTCCCACAAAGACCGTCGCTTGTGTAAAGATGGCGCCCTTCAGCACCTGCCCCTGCGGCCTGCCCCTCGGTTTACCGAGGTCGGGCGCATGCTCCGTGCCGCCTGATCTGGAAGGGAATCCCATGTACATCGGCAAAGCAGCCCAATTGTCCGGCACCACCGTTAAATGCATCCGCCACTACGAGAAGATCGGGCTGCTGCCCGAACCCCGGCGCGAAGGCAAATACCGCATCTACAGCCAGCAGAGCGTCGAGCTGCTGAGCTTCATCAAATGCGCGCAGCAACTGGGTTTCAAGCTCAAGGAAATGCAGGCGATGTTCCAGAACCTGCAAGGCGACGAGATCCCCTGGGACCTTGCCCAGCAGGCCATCCAGCAGAAAAAGCACGAGCTGCGCACCCAGATCGACCAGTTGCAGGGCCTGCACGACGCACTCGATTCCTTCGAGTACAGCGTACAGGACGCCCGCAATCAGTGCCGCCTGGAGCAAAGCCCGTACCTGGAGCCGCCAGCCCTGGCCTGAAGGCGCCTGTTCCGCCTGTTACGGCGCCAGCGCCGGCGGCCGCACTCAGCCGACGCTGCTCTGGGCCTGGCCGCCTGCCGCCAGCGTCTCGGCCTGCGGCTTGATCGCCGCGAAGAACCACGGCGAGATCAGGGTCACCAGCAGCAAGGTGGTGATCCCACTGGAGAACAGCGCCAGGGCCACCAGCACGCCGAGGTCGACGATCGGCTTGTAGTCGGAGAAGAACAGCGCCATGAAACCGACCGAGAAGATCGTCACGTTGATCAGCGTGGAACGGCCGACGCTCTGCATCGCCTCAAGGATCGCCTCGTCGATGCCCATGCCCTGCTCCTTGAGGAACTTGATCCGCGACAGCAGGTGCACGGCATAGTCCACCACCCCGACCACCAGGAAGGTCACCAGCGTGGTGCCGATGTTCAGCTCGATGTCCAGCAGGTACATGAAGCCGTACACCGTCACCGAGGTGGTCAGCAGGGTGAGCATGCCGAGCAGGCCGAGGCGCACCGACTTGAGCCAGTACATCATCATCAGCGTCACCACCAGCAGCGCCAGGGTAAAGCTGAGCACCTGGCCCTGGGTGATCTCCTGCAGCACGCCGGTCCAGATGTAGGCAGTACCGGCATGGGTCACCTGCAGGTGGGCCGGTTTGTTCTGCTGCACCCAGGCGTCCAGCCGCGCCAGCATGGCCTGGTAGTCGCCGGCGACCGAGGAGGTCATGGTGTAGAGGGTCACGGCCTTGGAGTAGTCGGCGTTGAGCACGTTGCGCAGGTCGGAGCCGCCGCCGTTCTCGAACAGCATGATGTGCTGCTCGATCAGCGCGTTGCCATCGACCTCGAAGCGCTCCGGCTGCCCGTTGTCATCCACCCCCAGCACCTGCTCGCGGGCCTGCGGCACCCGCAGGAACTCGGGGTTCATGTCGTTGAGCACCAGGTTCATGCGCTTGATGTAGGTGGCCAGCGAATAGGTGTAGCTGACGTGCGGCTGCTCGCGCAGGAACTGGTCGAGCCGGTCGAGGAACTGCACCACCTCGGTGTCGAGCATGCCGCGCGGCGCCTTGCTGTCGAAGGCAATCCAGCCCGGTGCGGTGCCGGCCACCTGGGCGCGGTTGATGAACTCGTCGGAGGTACGCACCGCGCTCTGCGGTTCGAAGTAGGCGATCCCCGAGTCCTCGATGTCGACCATGAAGGTGAACACGCTCATCATTGCCAGCAGCGGCAGGCTGATCAGCAGCGCCGGCCGGCGCCGACGGATCAGCCAGGCACAGCAGGCGACCAGCGTGCTGGAGATGACTGAGGTGCGCCCGATCACGCGCCTGTTCGGTGCCTGATCCTTGCCCCAGGCGAAGATCCACGCCGGAATCAGCAGCAGCGAGATGATCAGCGCCGCGGTCAGGCCGATCGACATGAACAGGCCGAAGTTGCGGATGCTGACGATGTTGTTGGTGGTGGAAATGACGAAGGTGGCGATGGTCGTCGCCGTCGTCAGCACCACCGGCACCACCATCAGGCGCATGGTCTGGCGCCCGGCTTCGCGATGGCTCTTGCCGGCATTGAGCTGCTCGTAATACTCGGCCATCACGTGGATCGCGTCGGAGCAGCAGATGGTGAACAGGAACACCGGCAGCACGCTGGTCAGCAGGTCGAACGGCACCTTGAACAGGGCCATCAGGCCCACCGTCCAAATGGTGCAGAAGAGGATGTTGAACAGCGGCAGCATCACCCCCAGCGGCTTGCGGAAGCAGGCGATCAGCAACAGCGTGACCAGGATGAACACCACCGGGAACAGCACAGCGATGTCGTGATCGATGATTTCCTGCTGTGCCGCGATGAAGATCGGCATGCCGGCAATGAACACCTCGTCGCGCAGTTGCGGGTGCGCGGCCTGGTAGTCGGCGACCAGCTGGCGCACCTGCTGGTAGGCACGCAATTGCGCCTGGGCGTCATCCTGCTTGGTGCCCAGCTCGGCCACCACCAGCGCCACCTGGCGGTTGGGCGAGACCAGCCCGCCGACCAGCAGCTCGTTGTTCATCACCAGCGCCTCGACCTGTTTCGGGTCCATGTCGAAAGCGTTGAGGGTCTTGTGAATCCACAACTGGCCGTCGCTGGCCAGGCTGATGTTCTCGGTGTCGGCTATCGAGGCCATTTCCTGGATCGGGTTGACCCGCTCGGCCAGGTAGCGCAGGAACTGCTGGTCATGGCTTTCCCAGCCATTGGCCTGGGCATGGTCGCGCAGCCGGCGCACATCGGCCTGGTCGCTCTGGGCAAAACCGTCGGCCAGAATCGCCGCGCTCAGGGCCTGCGCCGTGGCGTCCTGCGGGTGCCGCGCCAGCAGTGCCTCAAGGGTCTTGCGGTCCTGGTCGTTGGCCAGCATCAGCTTGCGCATCGACTTGGACATGGCGAACACCGCGTTCAGCGTTTCCTCGTTGAACACCCCGTCCGGGTTGTTGAACGCCACCATCACCGAATCGTAGGTGCCGGTGAATTCCTTCTGCAGGTCGATGATGGTCTTGCGCGCCGGGTGGCTTTCCTTGAGCAGATACGGGTTGGTATCGGCCATCAGCGCGCCCAGGGTGTAGGTGAACCAGGCGGTGATCGCCACTAGGGTGAAGACGATCAGCTTGGCGTGGCGCTCTACCAGGTTCAGGTAGCGCTCCATCAGGTCGGTGTGCGCCTTCATCGTGCCGTTACCCGGAACTCAGGCGTGTCGCCGCTCTTCAGGCCACGGCGGATGGCGGTCTGGGTGAACAGCTTGTCGTCCAGCTCGACGTTGTACTGCAACTGGTTGAAGCGCAGTTGCGAGCGCGTGCCGTTGACGAAGTGCTCGACCTGGCTGAGGGTGATGCTGTCGATGCCGTCGAGGTTCTCCACTTTCTGCGTGCGCAGCTGCTTGATCATCACCCCGCGCGTGTCGAAGTAGTCCTGGCGCATGACCAGCGAATTCTGCTTGTCGATCCAGACTTTCAGGCGGTTGTAGCCGGTCTTGGCCAGCACCTGCTCGGAGGACGGCTCGCGTTCGAGCACATAGCACGCGCGGCCGTCGATGGTCTCCTCACCCAGCAGGGTCTGGCGGTAATCGCTGACGCGGATGTTGTCGAGATCGGCATAGGAGAAATCGCTGCCCATGAAGGCACCGCGCTTGTCGGTGGTGGAGATGCGCCGGGTCTGCCGGCTGACCGGCAGGTACATCCACTGGCTGTCTTCAACGCCGCGTTCTTCCTGCGGGTTTTCGATGTGGAAGGCTACGTCGCGCACGTCGCTCGGTGCGGAGAAGTGCATGGTGAATTTGTCGCCGTCCGGGTAGTCCTTTTGCAGGTAGCTAAACTCGCGCACACGGGTATTGCCCTGCTTGTCGACCAGTACCAGCGACACCTGCGACATGAAGCTGCGGCCGTCCTCGCGGTCGCGGGCCTGGCGGATGATGTCGTCGGCGTTGGGCGCCGGGGCAGCCAGCACCAGGCTGGAGGTGAACAGCAGGGTGCCCGCGCAGAGGCCGTGGATAAATGACATGGTTAAGTCCTTTTGAGTGTCAATGAGCGGTCAGAACAGGTAGCCGGCCGAGAGCCGCACCTGATCGCGTTGGTCGTATTCGCCAAACGGGCGATCCTGGCGGCCGGCGAACACGTCGACCTCCAGCCCGAGCTTCAGCCAGTCCACTGGCTTGTAGGTAAAGATGCCCTGCAGCAGCAGGTCGTCGCCGGCCGGCGGCGACATGGCCAGCACCAGGCGGGTTTTCAGCCGGTCCTGGAAGTGGTTGCCCTCGCCGGACAGGGTGAACAGGTGCTCGCGGCGGTCCTGCAGCATGCCCTGCTGCCAGTCGAGCAACTGCTGCTCCTGCCACTGCACCGAGATCAGCCAGTTGCGCCACAGGTAATCCACCCCGAGCAGGGCTTTCAGCATCGGGCTCTGGTCGCTGCCATAGGTGCGGTACGGGTTGCTCACCCGCCAGTGGTCGAAGTAGGCCACCTCGCTGCGGATCACCACGCTGTGCCCGGCGTCGTAGGCCAGGCCACTGCCGAGCATGGTGTAACGTGGGAACTGCCGTTCCAGCGCCAGCAAGCCGTCGTCGGTCACCCCGCGCACGGCGTACACCGGGTCTTGCTGGCGCGCGTTCAGGGCCACCACACTGAGGTCCAGGCGCCCGACCCGGCCATTGGCGCTGAGGCCATAGCCGAAGCCGTCGGCGCCGTCGTAGCCGGGCTTGGACACCAGCGCGAACTGGCTCGGGTCCGGGCGAGCGAACAGCGGGGCGTCGAACTCGCTACCTTCGGCCGGCAACTGGTTCTTGATGAACTGCGTGGTCCACAGCGCCTCCAGCTCCCATTCGCCCAGCGGCTGGGTGAAGCGCAGCATCGGTACGGCGATGCGGCTGTCTTCGAGCAGCGCGGTAAGGCCTTCGCGGTAGTCGATCGGGTTGATCTGGTCGAGTACCCGCAACTCGTCGGCACGCCCCCACACCACCTGTTGCCAGCCGGCGGTCAGCTCGCCGTCGCCGACATAGTGGCCCCAGTACAGCTCGCGCCAGTCGGCACTGAAGCGGTAGTCGTCGCGGGCTTCGCGGCTGTAGGGGCTGTTGCCGTCGTAGCGGAAGTCGTAGCGCACCCGGCCGCGGGCCTTGTAGTAGCCACTGTCCCAGCTGTGTTCCAGGGCCGCCTTGAAGTACAGCGCCTTCTGCGTGACGCGGTCGTCGCCGTGCAGGCGCACGGCGCTGGCCACGCCGATCTCGGCTTCGGCGTGCTCCGGCATCAGGTTCGCCTGCGCCGCCGCCCCGCCGCCCAGGCCGAGGGCCAGCAGCAGGCTGTTTGCAGCTCTCCATCTGCGCATGCCTACATCCCCAACCCGGCGCCGCCGTCGATCAACAGGCTTTGCGCGGTCACCCCACCGGCCTGCGGGCTGGCCAGGTAAAGCACCATGCCCGCCACTTCGTCGGCCTCGATGAAGCGGCGCAACGGCAGTTTCTTTTTCGCGTTGCGCAAAATGTCGCGCTCGCTGATCCCGGCAATCTGCGCCTGGGTCGCCAGCTCGCTGCGCAGCATCGGCGTGTCGATCCAGGCCGGCAGAATGGCGTTGACCGTGATCCGCCGTGGTGCCAGGTCCAGCGCCAGTGCCTTGGTCATGCCGATGATGCCGTGCTTGGACGCGCAGTACGCGGTGTTGCGCACCTTGCCGGCGCGGCCGAGGATCGACGCCATGTTGATGATCCGCCCGCCGTCGGCCATCAGCGGCAGGCACAGCGAGGTGACATGGAAAGTGCCGTGCAGGTTGACCGCGATCACCCGGTGCCAGTTGTCGAGGTCTTCCGGCTCGTTCTCGGTGCAGATGCCGGCGCTGTTGACCAGCACGTCGACCTCGCCGAGGCGCGCCGAGAGTTGCTTGAACAGCGCTTGCAGGGCGCCCAGGTCGGCGACGTCACAACCGTGGGTCTCGACCCCGGCCTGCCACGGGTGGTCGGCCACCCAGTCGCGCAGCCCGGCCAGGTCCAGGTCGAGCAGGATCAGGTGCTGCCCTGGCGCGTTGAAGGCCTGCGCCACAGCCTGGCCGATGCCCTTGGCGGCGCCGGTAATCAGTACGGTACGGGTCCGGCTCATGGCATTTTCATCCCGCCGTTTACCGCCAGGACCTCCCCGGTCAGGTAATGCCCCTGGTCGGCCAGGTAGAGCACCGCACTGGCGATTTCCTCGGGACGGGCGCAGCGCTTGATCAGCAGCCGCGACTTGATCTCGTCGCCATGCGCGGCCATCAGCGCCGCGCTCATTTCGGTTTCCACAAAGCCCGGAGCCACCGCGTTCACGCGGATATTGCGTGGCGCCAACTCGACCGCCAGGGCGCGGGTCAGGGCCTCGACCCCGCCCTTGGCGGCGGCATAGTTACTCTGCCCGCGACCGGGTTTCTGCGCGGCCACCGAGCTGAGGTTGACGATGCAACCACGCCGCGCCGCCATCATCCCCGGGATCACCTGCTGACAGCACAGCAGGGTGCCGATCAGGTTGGTCTGGATCACCTCGCTGATGTCTTCCAGGCGCTGCGTCGCTAGCAAGCCGTCGCGGGTCACCCCAGCGTTGTTGACCAGCAGATCGACCTGGCCGAGCCAGGCCTGGGCCTGCTCGAAGAAGCCTGCCACGCTGTGCAGGTCGCGCACGTCGCAGGCCAGCGCGAGGCTTTCGCCACCGCTGTCATGGACCTGATCGCACAGCGCTTCGGCCGCCTCGCGGCCCTGTACATAACTGAAGGCGACCCGGTAACCCGCTGCAATCAGCGCCAGCACCAGCGCCTTGCCAATGCCGCGGCTGCCACCGGTAACGATGGCTGTCTTGTTGTTCATGCTCATCCCTTACAGCGAGTTGTCGGTTTTGAATTGCGCCAGGCCGAAGCCGTGCAGACGGGCCAGGGCGCGGATCTGCTGCACCTGCTCGCGGCTGATGTCGCCGTAGGAATAGTGCTGGCGCATGCCGGCCAGCCCCATCAGCACCGACTCGGCCATGCAGGCATACAGCTGGCCTTGCTTGAGGTAGGCGCGCACGTTGCTCGCCAGGCCGTCGCCCAATGGCGTCTGGACAATCCCGCCGTGCATGTAGAGCACGTCCGGGCGTTGCGCCGGCAGGGCCTGGTCGACGTTCAGCGGCACGGCGATGTCGCAGATCACGCTGCGCTCGGCGAAGTGCTCGGCGCCGAGGAACGCCTGCGGCGCATTGGCGGCGCAGAGCACGATGCGCGCTTCGCGCAGGGCCAGCAGGTCGTTGCTGACCTGCACCCAGGCTTCGTTGCCGAGCCGCTGCGCGACCCAGGTAAAGATGCGCTGGCCGAGGTCGGCGCTGCTCGCATGGTTGTCCAGCAGGGCCTGGAAACCATCCAGGCCGAGCAGCCGCGCAGCCAGCCGGTCGTGCTCGGCGCGGCCCTTGAGAATCGAGCGGGCGGCATCGGCGTAGATCAGGTGCGCGGTTTTCTCCAGACGGCGCAGCGAGCCTTCGCGGCCGCTGCCGATCAGGATCAGCCGGTCGACCGACTCCGAGAGCAGCGAGGCGTAGGTGGAGGCGATGTTGCCGGCCGCGCCGACCACCGCCGCAGTCTGCCCGGCCAGGCTCACGCCCTGCTGCCGGCAGGCCTGCTCGATGGCTTCCAGGCCCATGCCGATGGTCAGGGCATTGCCCGAGGTCAGCGCCATGTCGGCGATCTTCAGCGCCTGGCAGTTGTTGGTAACGATCGAGGTGTACATGCCCAGGCCGGCCACCTGGTTGCCATCGGCGCGGGCATCCAGCACGCGGTTGCCGACTTCCTCGCGGATCGGTTCCAGGTCGCCGCTGGCGATGTAGCCGGCCATGTCGTTGGAGTCCATGCACAACGGGTACAGGGTGAATTCCACCGCCGTGCCCAGGCGCGACCGGATCAGCACCGGGCCGACCGGGGCCACGCGACGCTCCGGGCGAGTGCGCTGGATGAAGTTGCGCTTCTGCTCGGGGCTGAGCTGCGCCAGCGACGGGTCGGCATCGCCAATCGCATCGGCGTCGATCAGGTGGTTGATGAACGCCACCCGACCGACCACCGGGGTGTGTGGATCGGCCAGCAGGCCGCGGTCTTCCACCTCGAAGCAGGTGGCACGCGGCACCGGCCGCTCGATGCTATCGGCACACACTCCGGCGGCCAGCGGCAAGGCATCGCCGCGTTGCAGCAGGTCGCAGACCTTGGCCAGCGCCAGCAGCAGCGCGTCGATCTCGCCATGACTGATACAGGCCGGCGGCTCCAGGCGCAGCACATTGGAGTTGCTGCCCGACGGCGCCACGCGCATCCCCTCGAACTGCAACAGGTAGCCGGCAATCAGGTAGCCGAGTGCGTCGTTGTATTGCGCCGAGGCCTGCACCAACGAACCGCTGGTGGCCCGGTCATGCAGCTCGATGCCAAGCAGCAGGCCGCGCCCGCGCACGTCGGCGATCACCTGCGGGTAGGCGCTTTGCAGCTCGCGCAGGCCACGGCTGAGGTACTCGCCCTTGTCCTGCACCTCGCGCAGCAGCGCCTGCTCGTCGGCAAACAGCCGTTGCAGGGCGGCGCGGGCGATCTGGCAGGAGGCGTCGTCCTCGGCGAAGGTCGAGCTGTGGATATAGCTGAAGGCGTCTTCGTAGTGGCTGCCGCGAATCACCGTCGCGGCAATCTTCATCAGGCCGCCGCCCAGCGCCTTGGACAGGCAGTAGTAATCGCCGAGCAGGTTGAAGTGCATGCAGCCGAGGAAGGTCCCGGTGCGGCCGAAGCCGGACTGCACTTCGTCGACGATCAGCGGGCATTGCTGCTCGTTGCACAGCCGCCGCAGCGCCCGGTAAAACGCCAGCGAATGCTCGCGAATGCCGCCTTCGCCCTGGATCGGCTCCAGCAGTGCGGCCGTCAGGGCGCTGAACGGGCGCTGCTGCAACTGCAACTGCTCGCCATCCCAGTGCAGCGCCAGCCAGTATTTCTGGTGACGCTCGGCCAACTGCGGCAACTGCTCATGCTGCTGCGGGTCGACGAACTCGACCTGCAAGCCGAAGCGGGCGAACGGCTGGCGGTACTGCTTGCCGTAGGTGAGCTGGACGGTGTTGACCAGCTTGCCGTGAAAGCTGCCGCGCACGGCAACGAACACCGGTTCCACATGCAACTGGGCCAGGTTGTGCTGGCGCACCGCTTCGACCACCTGGCGCACGGTGGCATTGAGCAAGGTTTCCGGCAGCAGGCCGGCCGGCAGGGCCAGGGCGTGCGGGTCCAGTTCGCGGTAGGCACCGGCGTTTTGCAGCACCTCGCCCAGGGCGAAGTCGATCTCGTCGAACTGCGCCTGCATGCGTTTCTGGCGGACGAACTCGGCGTGCTTGATGGCAATTTCCACCGCTTCCGCACCGCTGTTGGAGAAGGTTGAAACGTAGTGCTCGTGAGTGCCCAGGGCCTGGTTGAACGCCTCGCTCAGTTCACGGGCAAGTTCGCCCGCTGCGCCGCGCACCGACAGCTGCGCATTGAACGGCACGCCGCGGTGCAGCAGTTGGCACAGCTGTTCGACGAACTGTGGGTCGTTGTGACCGAACAGCGCCGCGCCGTAGCCGCCGAGGAAGTCGGTGACGGTCACTTCCTGGCCTTGGGCATCGCGGTAGAACATCTGGCTGCCAACGGCCCGCTCGAACTGGCGATCGAGCCCCAGTGCCTGCAGCAGTTCGACATATTTCGGGCGAACGAAATCACGGTAATTCATCTGGCAACAATCCTTTGAATGAGAAACGTGGGGCAGCCGTCAGTGGCTGCCGGGCGTATCGTTGAGGTGTAACAGGCAGGTGGCGCTGAAGCCGTTGTCGTCCTGGCCGAGCACCAGCGCCTGGCGTAACGACGCCGCGCGCGTGGCCCCCTGGACCAGTGGCAAGGCGGCGCTCACCGGTTGTTCGAGGCCGGCCACCGCTGGCAGTTGCTGCGCCAGCAGCGCGCAGCGGGCCAACAGCAGGTCGGCGAGCAACGGCGCGGCGCTGAGCAGGCCGGTGATCGGCAAGGCACTGGTGACATGCTTGACCGCCGCCGGCAGCAAGGCCTCGGCCAGTTGCCGGTCGCGCGCCGGGCGGCCACTGCCGGCACACACGGCGAAGTCGGTGGGCTGGTCCGGCAGGCTCAAGGCATCGAGTCGTGCATGGCTGCTGAAGGCGTCCAGGCAGACCTGCGCTGCGGCCGGGCGCTCTTCGCGGCGGCGCAACACCAGCGCCACCGCGCCTTCGCCGGCAATACCGCCGCGCGAACGCCGGTCGAACGGCAGCACCTCGGTGGCGCCCTCGGCACTGATAGCGCCGCCACGCAACAGGTCGGCCAACCCCAGTGGGTCGAGCTCACTGCCGGCGCCGACCACCATGGCCACGTCGATGCGCCGTTCGAGCAGCGCTGCGCGGGCTTCGCGCAGGGCCGCCAGGTTGCCGGACACGCCCTGCATGAACGCCCCGCCCTCGCATTGCAGCTTGAGGTTCAGGCTCAGCACGCCGAGCAGGCCGTTGCTCAGGCCCTTGATGATCAGGAACGGGTCGAGCACACCCTCGTTGAGCACCTTGCGCGCCAGTTCGCGCATGTCGGCCACGCCGTCGCGGCGGCAGTCCTGCAACAAGCTGGCGTAAGAGGCCATCGACGGGTAGGTGAAGCCGCCCTGGCAGCAGTACAGGCCGTAGCGCAAGCCATCGCTGCCGGGCGTGATCCCGGCTTCGTCGATGGCCTGGCGCAAGGCACTGGCGCCCCAGAACAGCGACGGCGTGCAATAGCGATACAGGTTGCGCGCCATGTCGGCCTGGCAACGCTGCTGATCGGCCGCCGCCACCTGGGCGAAGGCGGCGACGCGGGAGCTGCGCAGCCATGGCGAGTCGATCGGGGCACTGCCGGCCCGCGCGTCGAGCGCGGCCTGCCAGAACGCCGGCACACCCCAGCCGCTGGCCAGCACCGCACCAGCGCCGGCAATTGCAATCGACTGGCTCATGCGCCCTGCTCCCGGTACTTGCCCAACACCAGCGCGGTGTTCAGGCCACCGAAGCCGAACGAGTTGCTCAGCGCCAACTGCACCGGCCGGCTCACCGCCTGGTGCGCGGTATAGTCGAGGTCGCATTGGCCGTCGGGCACATCCAGGTTCAACGTCGGAGGAATCTGGTCGTGCAGGCAAGACAGTGCCGTGGCCATCAGTTCCGGCGCCCCCGCCGCTGCGATCAGATGGCCGAACTGCGATTTGTTGGCGGTGATGGCCAGCCGCCGGTAATGCTCGCCGTCGGCAAACACCTGCTTGATCGCCAGGGTTTCGGCCACGTCGTTCAGTGGCGTCGAGGTGCCATGGGCGTTGATCAGGTCGATCTGGCCGGGAACAACGCCAGCGTCATCCAATGCGGCCTGCATCGCCAGCACGGCACCCTGCCCTTGCGGGTCGGGAGCAGTGACCTTGTAGCCGTCCAGGCTGCTGCCGTAGCCGAGTACTTCGGCATACGGCAGCGCGCCGCGCGCCAGCGCCCGGTCGAGGCGCTCCAGCACCAGGAAGCCGCCGCCTTCGCCGGCCACCAGCCCGCTGCGGTGACGCTCGAACGGCCGGCACAGTTGCTGGCCCCAGCGCTGCTCGCTGCTGGCAGCGCCGAGCAGGTACAGCGCGGTCAGGGTATCGAGGCTCAGCACCGAGTCGGCGCCACCGGCCAGGGCCAGGTCGACCTCGCCCCGGCGGATCATCTGGAAAGCGTTACCGACGGCTTGCGAGGCACCGGCACAGGCGCTACTGATGTTGATCACCGGCCCTTCGCAACCGAGTTGGTCGGCAATCACCCGCACCAGGCGGTCGTTGCTCTGACGCAGCGAACCACAGGCATTGACCTGCGCCTGGCGGTCCATCAGGTAGCGCCAGGCCGGCGCCTCGTCGGGCTGGCCGGCGGCGCACAGGAGCATGTCGCCGAGCATGTGCTGCGGCGCGCCGGAGGCACACAGCACCGCCGCGTCGCGCCACTGCTCGCGGCTCAGGCCACTATCGTCGAGGGCCTGGCTGGCCGCCACCCAGCCATAGCGGCTACGGCGCTCCAGCGGGCGCTGCCAGGCCGGGTGCTCGCGAAGGTAGGCCGGCATCGTTGCCAGGTCGACCGGGGCGGCAAAGCGCACCGGGAACGTCCCGGCCTCGACGCCTTCCGGCTGCCACGGGCGAATGCAATGCTGGCCCTGCAGCAGTGCGTGCCACATTTGCTGCCATTCAAAGCCGAAGCCGGTCACCGCGCCCATGCCGGTGATCACTACACGGTTGCCGCTCATACTGCCTCCTTGGCGGGTGCCGCGAGCAACACCGCGCCCCAATGTCCGGCCTGGCTGCGGTCGAGCAGCAGGGTGTACGCCACGGGCTGCGCCGCGTGTTGCTGGCGGTACAGCGCCAGCGCCGCTTCGCTGAGCAACTGCCCGGCGCCGAGGTCGCCGACGCGCGGCTGCAAGCTGTCGAGCAGCGTCTGCTCGGGGCCAAACAGGCTGACAACAAGTGGGTCGCGGCGGTCGCAGACAACCTGCTGCACATCGCCCAGGGTCAGGCGTTCTGCACGCAGGGCCTGCGCAATCACCCGCCCGGCGACGGCGGCGGCCTGGCTGGCATTGGCGCTGTAGCCACGGGCAATGCCAGCGATGCGCAGGGCATCGGCACTCGCGCGGTGGCTCAGCAGCAACGCTGCCGCGCCTTCGCCATACAGACGCTGGGCCTGGGCCGGCTCGCGCAGGTACAGCGCCGGGCTGATGTTCGGGCTGCTGCCGACCACCAGCGCCGCGTCGCCACGGCCCTCGGCCAGGCTGTGGAAGGCTTCGGCCAGAGCGTCGACGCCGGCATTGCTCTGCGAGCAGAAGCCGCCCATCGCCCCCCGGCAGCCCAGGCCCTGCGCAACGTAGGCCATGACACTGCTGTTGAGCAGGGTCAGCGCGTGCATTGGTGGGGTATGGGCCATGAATTGCACCAGTAGCTGCTCGGGTTGTTCGAGGATCGCCTGCACGGCCTCCCAACTGGTGCTGGGGCCGTCAACCTCGGGGATCGCTGCGGTCAGTACGATGCGCTGGGCCGGCAGTTCCAGCGCCGCCAGCGCTTCGGCCAGCCCGGCCGCGCAGTGCAGGATGCGCAGGCCCTGAGGCTCCAGGCCGCGCAGGATCTTGCGCTCGAAGACTTTGCCGGCCAGCTTCGGCGTGCCCAGGCAGAAGGCTTCGCGGCTGGCGTCGAAGCTCAGCGGTTGCGGCGCGGGCGCCGCGTGCAGCAGGTCGGCGCAGTGATCGCCGGCCGCATTGAGGACCGTCGCGGCGCGCAGGTAGACCGGCCGTTGATTGCTTGCATACATGGACTAAGCCCTCCCCAGGACCAGCGAGCTGTTGATGCCACCGAAGCCGAAGGAATTGGACAGCACCGCCGCAAACGCTTGCTGGCGGGCCTGGGTTGGAATGTTCAACGCCGGAAACTCGGCGTTCTGTGGGTCGTAGTTGAGGGTCGGGAGCACCGTGCCGCGCGCCAGCGACATCAGCGACAACACCGCCTCAAGGGCGCCGCTGCCGGCCAGCGAATGGCCGAGCGCCGACTTGTTCGCGGTGATGCTGACCTGCGCCAGGTGCTCGCCGAACAGCGTCTGCAAGGCCAGCGCCTCGCAGCGGTCGTTGCTCGGCGTCGAGGTGCCGTGGGCATTGACGTGACCGATAGCGGCCGGGGTCAGCCCGGCATCGGCAATCGCCGCCGCCATGCACTCGGCATACAGGCGGCCGTCGCGGCTGCTGGAGGTGATTTTCTGCGCCTCGCAGCAGTTCGCGTAACCCAGCACCCGCCCGCGTACTTGCGCGCCACGCCGCTCGGCGTGGGCACGCGACTCAAGCACCAGCAACGCTGCCCCTTCACTGATCACGAAGCCACAGCGGTCGTTCATGAACGGCCGGCTTTGCGCGGCGGCGGGCCAGTCAGCGCGTGCACACAGCGCGCCGAGGTTGTTGAAGCTGTAGTAGGGAAACTCGCTGGCCATCAGGTCGATGGCGCCACAGACCGCCAGGTCGATATCGCCCCGACGGATCGCCCGGAAGGCGCTGCCAATCGCCGTGGTGCCAGCGGCACAGGCATCGGAATGGGTCGAGGTGTGCTCGCGCACATCGAGTAGCGCGGCCAGGTGGCGGGTCTGCTGGTCGACGCGCCGGCCGAAGCCGGCCCGGCCTTGCTCGCCGGCAGCCAGGTAAGCATCGAGGTCGACACAGGCCTGGTCATCCATGAAGCGGCTGACCTCGGCCAGTTCGGCACCGCTGGCGTTGAACTTGTTCGCCCCCAGGAACACCCCGCTGGCCGCTCGGGCAAACGCCGCCGGCGCCAGCCCGGCATGCACCAGCACGCGCTGCGCCAGGTAATCGATCAGCGCCGATTGCCGCGGCAGCTCGCCGTCGCTGGCCGATACGCCGGCCTGCACGGCCTGCCACTGCTGCTGGTCGAGGTAACCAGCCACCGGGTTGGCGAAGCCCAGGCGTACAAACTCGGGGTGCTCGCGCAGGCTCGACTGACCGTTGGCCAGGCGTGCGAACAATGTGTCGGCATCCATTGCCTGCGGGGCGACCAGCGCGTAGCCGGTCACCACGACATCTTCTTCCCGCATGGTGGACACCTAGGCCACGGCCGCAACGCGCGCGGCGACAAACTGCTCGACCAGCGCCCGCGACACGCTGTCACCGTCCAACGGCGTCAGGCGCGCGCTGCACCCTACGCACACCACTTGCTGGCGGTCGTTCAGACGCGCCTGCTCGCCGGCACACTCCGGGCACTGCGCCGGCAGGTGGTTGAACAGGTTGTGGCACTGCAAGGCCCAGTTGCGCACGGTGGTGGCGGCGAACACATCCGCCGGCTGCATGCCGGCCTTGAGCTGGCCGGGGGCGTAGGCACTGAGGCTCTGCTGCAACAGTTCGACACCATCGTCGGTCAGGCGGCCGGCCTGCAGGAACGCCTCGGCATCGCCGCAGACGGCCACGGTGTGGTCAAGCACGCTGGTCTTGGGCAAGCTGCAAGCGTACTGGCGGCCGAGCTGGAAGCTCAGGTCGACGATGTCCAGCGAGTCGGCGCCCAGCTCTTCGACAATGGCGCTGTCGGCGCTGATTTCGTCCGCGTCCAGCACCAACAGTTGCGCGAGGATGTCGCGCACACTGAGGACCACCTGCTCCAGTTCCAATGGGTTGTTCATTGACCGATTCCTTGATCGTTTGAGGGTTGTTTTCTGCGCGTCGGGCGGGCTCCGCAAAGGGCTGCCGCGGTCATCCGAAGAAGGCTAAACCCTCCCCCTAAGGGGAGAGTCAATGTGCCAGCAATGGCTATTTGATGGACTGCCGTCCCATGTTTTGCGCCGGCGCGGATGTGCAGTAGGATCGCTCAAAGCCCAGCCTTGGCAGTTTGCGCCACCACCTCAGGACCCCTTGATGAACGCCCGATCCCGCGCCGTATTTCTCGACCACAGTTCCCTGGACCTGGGCGACCTCGACCTCGCTAGCCTGCGCGCCGCCTTCGGCGAATTGCAGCTGTACCCGGCCACCGCTGCGGAGCAGGTGGCCGAACGTTTGCAGGGTGCCAGCGTGGCGATCAGCAACAAGGTCATGCTCGACGCCGCCACCCTGGCCGCCTGCCCCGCGCTGAAACTGATCCTGGTGGCCGCCACCGGCACCAACAACGTCGACCTGCACGCCGCTCGCGCCCAGGGCATCGTGGTCAGTAACTGCCAGGGCTACGGCACGCCATCGGTGGCCCAGCACACCCTGGCCCTGCTGCTGGCGCTGGCCACGCGCCTGCCCGATTACCAGCAGGCGGTCGCCGCCGGCCAATGGGCGCAGGCCAAACAGTTCTGCCTGCTGGACTTCCCCATCGTCGAACTCGAAGGCAAGACCCTCGGCCTGCTCGGCCATGGCGAGCTGGGCGGGGCGGTGGCGAAGCTGGCCGAGGCGTTCGGCATGCGCGTGCTGCTTGGCCAACTGCCGGGCCGGCCGGCCCGCGACGACCGCCTGAACCTCGACGAACTGCTGCCGCAGGTGGATGCACTGACCCTGCACTGCCCGCTCAACGACGCCACCCGGCACATGATCGGTGCTCGCGAGCTGGCCCTGCTCAAGCCCGGCGCCTATCTGATCAACACCGCCCGCGGCGGCCTGATCGACGAGCAAGCCCTGGCCGACACCCTGCGCGCCGGGCACCTGGGCGGTGCAGCCACCGATGTGCTGAGCGTCGAGCCGCCGGTGCACGGCAATCCGTTGCTGGCCGCCGACATCCCGCGGTTGATCGTGACCCCGCACAGTGCCTGGGGCGCCCGCGAAGCGCGGCAGCGCATCGTCGGCCAGCTGAGCGAGAACGCCGTGGCGTTTTTTGCCGGCAGCCCGCGGCGGGTGGTCAGCTAAGCCCGGCGCGCTTCTGCTAGAATTCGCCATTTTTTTCAGGAGCCGTCGTCCATGGACCCGCGCAGTGAAGTGTTGCTTCGTCAGGCCGACTTGTTTCAGGGCTCGCTGCTGCTGACCGGGCTGCCCGCCGACGACCTGCTCGGCACGCTCGGCAACGCCCACGGCTGGTGCTGGCACGCCGGCGATCAGGCCGCCCTCGGGGCGCGCTTTGCCGGGCGCAGCCACTTTGGCGTGGAAGCGCCGACGCAGGCATTCGACGCGGCCGTGCTGTTCCTGCCCAAATCCCGCGACCTGGCCAATTACCTGCTCAACGCCCTCGCCTCGCGCCTGGGCGGGCGCGAACTGTTCCTGGTCGGCGAGAAGCGCGGCGGCATCGAGGGCGCGGCCAAGCAGCTGCATGCCTTCGGCAAGCCGCGCAAACTCGACAGCGCGCGGCATTGTCAGCTATGGCAGGTGACGGTCGAACACCCGCCGGTCGCGCAACCACTGCACAGCCTGGCGCAACGCTTCGAGCTGGTGTCGGGTGAGGCGGCGTTGCAGATCGTCAGCCTGCCGGGGGTGTTCAGCCATGGCCGCCTCGACCGCGGCACCGAGCTGCTGCTGGAACACCTGGACGCGCTGCCCGTCGGCAAGGTGCTGGATTTCGGCTGCGGCGCCGGGGTGTTGGGCGCGGCAATCAAGCAACGTTATCCACAAAGCCAGGTGCACATGCTCGATGTCGATGCGTTTGCCGTGGCGGCCAGTCGTCTGACCCTGGCGGCCAATGGCCTGGACGGCGAGGTGATCTGTGGCGACGGCATCGCTGCCGCGCCGCAGGACCTGGACGTGATCCTGAGCAACCCGCCGTTCCATACCGGGGTGCACACCAATTACCAGGCATCGGAAACCTTGCTGAAAAAATCGGCTGATCATCTGCGAAAAGGTGGCGAAATGCGTTTGGTGGCGAACAGCTTCCTGCGTTATCAGCCGCTGATCGAAGGCGCGCTGGGCAACTGCCGGATCCGCGCCGAAGGCAATGGCTTCCGGATTTACCAGGCCACACGCCGTTAAAAACTTCGCTTGCCGAATCAGTTTTGCCTAGGCAGAATCCGCTCCGTCCTAGGGGAGTAGTCTCCCGCGAGCACCCCGCTCGCCCGGTACGCGTCAACATACTTGGTCCTCAGACCATGGCGCGTACGACCCACGGTCCGCATAGACGGACCCAGGGTTTGACAAGACCTATGACACGCACACCTTACCCGGGGCGGGAAGGTCGTACGTGTCATAGCCGTGTCGACCCGCCCCCGTAGGAATCCTGATGCTGGAATCGTTACTCGTCCCCACCGCTATCGTTGCCCTCGCTGAAATCGGCGACAAGACGCAATTGCTCGCACTCATTCTCGCGGCGCGTTTCCGCAAGCCCTGGCCGATCATCGCCGGTATCGTCGCCGCGACCCTGGCCAACCATGCGGCGGCCGGTGCCGTGGGCGCCTGGGTCGGCGGCTTCTTCTCGCAAGCGACCTTGCACTGGATCCTCGCCGCGAGCTTCGCGGCCACCGCGCTGTGGACCCTGGTGCCGGATAAGATGGACGACGACGAGGCCAGCACGGCGCGGCGCTTCGGGCCGTTCCTGACCACGCTGATTGCGTTCTTCATTGCCGAAATCGGCGACAAGACCCAGGTCGCCACGGTGATGCTGGCAGCGCAATATCCGCACCTGATCATGGTGATTATCGGCACCACCCTGGGCATGCTGATTGCCAACGTGCCGGTGGTACTGGCGGGCAACTTTGCCGCGGAGAAACTGCCGCTGACCCTGATTCGTCGCCTGGCGGCGACCGCGTTCGTGGTGCTGGCGCTGGTGGCGGTGTATTCGGCCATGGAGGTGAGTGGCTGGGTGTAGCGCTGAAGCAATCGCGGGACGAGCCCGCTGCCACAGGGAACAGTGGTGCTCTTGTGGGAGCGGGCTCGTCCCGCGAAGGGGCCGCAACGCGGCCCCAGACGCTTACTTCCTGGCCTGCTCGTAAAGCGGCATGACCTTCGGAATCGCCGCTTCCAGCGAAGCGATCCGGCTGCTCGATGCCGGGTGGGTGCTCATGAACTCGGGCTGGCCGCCACCGGAGGCCGCGCTCATCTTGTTCCACAAGGTGATCGCTGCATTCGGGTTGTACCCGGCCCGGGCCGACAGTTCCAGGCCGATCAGGTCGGCTTCGTTCTCGTTGGCCCGGCTGTTGGGCAGCGTGAGGCTGTACTGCACCACGGTATCGGCCAGCGCCAGGCTGTCCTGGCCCAGGCCCAGCAAGGCACCCGCGCCCTGGCGCGCCATCTGCACGCCATAGGCCTTGGACATCGCTTCGCGCCCATGCTCGCGCAAGGCGTGGGCGATTTCATGGCCCATGACTGCCGCCAGCTCGTCGTCGGTGAGCTTGAGCTGATCGATCAGCCCGCTATAAACGAAGATCTTCCCGCCCGGACCACAGTTGGCGTTGAGCTCGTCGCTCTTGAGCAGGTTGACTTCCCATTGCCACTGCGCGGCATCCGGGCGGAACTGCGGGGCCTGGGCGATCAGCCGGGTGGCGATGGCCTGCACACGCCTGGCGTTGGCGCTGGACTTGTCCACCGCGCCCTGGCTCGAGGCTTCGCTCAGCGTCTGCTGATACGACTGCGCATACATCTGGTTGACCTCGTCGGTCGACAACATGCTGAACATGTATTGCTTGCGCTCGACCCCCACCGCACCGCCGCTGGTGGTGTTAACCGCCTGGCATCCTGCCAGCAGTACGCTGGCGCTGAGGGCACCAATAACAAATGACTTACGCATGTGAACACTCCATTCGAACATGCCGCGTATCCTAGGCCGCGCCGAGTGACGACGCCAGATGCAGGCGCGAACATTTCATGTCAGTGCTCATGCTTTTGACGGTCGGCGCCGATAACGCAAAAGGCGACCCTCTTGGCACTCGGAGCCCCTCATGAAGTTCAAGTCGATCCAGTTTTCCGTGGCGGCCCTCGCCGGCGCCATCGTATTGAGCATCGTCGCAGCCCTGGTGATGTACGCAGTGTTTGCCGGCGCACGCACCCAGGCGCTGGTCCAGACCCGCACCCAGCAACAGTTCGAAAGCGTTATCGAGCAACGCCTGACGGCCCTGGCGCAGACCCAGGTCAGCCAGATCCAGCGTGGCCTCGAAGCGCCGTTGCTGATCAGCCGTGGCCTGGCCACCACCAATGCCCTGCTGGGCATGAAAGATGCCGCCGGCAACCCGCAACTGAAGATCGAGCGCGAACAGTTGATCGCCCTGCTCAAGCAGACCGCCGTGGCCAACCCGGCGATCCTCGGCACCTACCTGGGCTGGGAGCCGAACGCCCTGGACCACGACGACAGTCGCTATATCGGCACCGATATCGTCGGCATGGACAAGGCCAGCGGGCGTTTTCTGCCCTGGTGGTTCCGCAATGAAGACGGCAGCCTCGGCCTCGACGAACTGGCCGACGTCAGCGATCAGACCGTCCTGGCCACCGGCGTGCGCGCCAGCGAGTACTACCTGTGCTCGAAAGAGTCGAAACGCGCCTGCGTGATCGACCCGGCACCTTATAAAGTGGGCGACAAGGTGGTCATGCTGGCGTCCTTTATCGAACCGATCATCGTCGACGGCCAGTTCCAGGGCATTGCCGGCGCCGACCTGTCGGTGAACTTCATCCAGGAACTGCTCAAGACCGCCGACAGCCAGCTGTACAACGGCGCCGGCGAGCTGGCCCTGGTGTCCGGCAATGGCCGCCTGGTGGCCTACACCAAAGACCAGAGCAAGTTCGGCGAGAAGGCCAGCGACGTGCTCGACCCGACCGAAGTTGCCGGCCTGGCCAAACTGCAGGGCGAAACCCTGCGTTACGAAACCGACACCGCCAGCGGCACTATCGAGCTGTACCTGCCGTTCAAGATCGGCAACACCGAGGCGCGCTGGACCCTGCTGCTGCAATTGCCGATCAGCGCGGTGATGGCCGATGCCGAGCAATTGCAAAAAGACCTCAGCGAGCAACGACGCACCGATATCACCGGCATGACCGTGGTCGGCCTGGCGATTGCGGCTCTCGGTCTGCTGGTGATCTGGCTGCTGGCCCACGGCATTGCCCGGCCACTGCGGCAGATGGTCAGCATGCTCGACGACATCGCCCAGGGTGAAGGCGACCTCACCCGCCGCCTGAGCAGCGACCGGGCCGACGAACTGGGCTCGATCGCCAGGGGCTTCAATACCTTCCTGGCCAAGCTGCAGGCGATGATCAGCCAGGTGGTGGCCTCGGTACAGAAGGTTAGCGACTCCTCGGAGCACACGGCCGACATCGCCATCCGCACCAACCAGGGCGTGCACAAGCAGATGGCCGAGATCGACCTGGTGGCCACTGCCGTGCACCAGATGACCGCCACCGCCCAGGACGTGGCACGCAACGCCACCCACGCGGCACAGGCTGCGAGCAATGCCGATCAGGCGGCGAACCAGGGCCTGGACATCGTGCGCAACACCTCGCAGTCGATCAGTGCGCTGGCCGAGGAGATCGGCCGTGCGGTGGGCGTGGTGCAGAACCTGGCGCGCGACAGCGAGAACATCAACGCGATCCTGGTGGCGATTCGGGCCATTGCCGAGCAGACCAACCTGCTGGCGCTGAACGCAGCCATCGAGGCGGCGCGGGCCGGCGAACAGGGCCGTGGCTTTGCCGTGGTCGCCGACGAGGTGCGTAACCTGGCGCAGAAGACCCAGCAGGCGACCGAAGAGATCCAGCAGATGATCCAGCAGTTGCAGCAGGGCACCCGCGATGTGGTGCGGGTGATGGAAGACAGCCAGGGCAAGACCGATGTCAGCGTGCAACAGGCGGCCAAGGCGGCCGAAGCACTGGAAAGCATCACCCAGGCGGTGTCGGTGATCAACGACATGAACACCCAGATCGCCAGCGCAGCGGAAGAGCAGAGCGCGGTGGCCGAGGACATCAACCGCAATGTGATCAATATCGGCCAGGTGGCCAATGAGGTGGCCGGCGGTGCCGACGAGTCGAGCAGCGCCAGCGCCGAGCTGACCAAGCTGGCCGAGCAGCAACGACGCTTGATCAATCAGTTCCGGGTGTAATTGCCGCTGTTGAAACCTTGGGAGCCGGCAAGGCCGGCTCCCACCGCTAACAACGACCTGATACTTTTGTCAGGTTACAACTGTCGGAGCCCCGCTCACACTGACACGCTTAGGCAAGACACAGGCAGAGCTCATGATGGAAGGCGACCCGGACACCGCAACCTGCACCTATCAATACGACGCGCTAGATCGACTTGCCCGCACCGCCACGGCGGAACAACCCGCGGTCCTGCGCTTTTATTTGAACAAGCGATTGCTCGGCGAGATCCAGGGCGCCGTCGGACGCACGTTGCTGCAACATGGCGACATCCTCCTGGCGCAGCAGGACATCACGGGGAGCGCCGCCAGCGCCACCTTGTTGGCCAGCGATCGCTACCGCTCTGCTCTGCATGCGCTCAACGGCACTGCCGATCAGGCGCCGCGCTATACACCGTATGGCTTTTGCCAGCCTGCTGCCGAGCCTGCAACAGTGGTCGGCTTCAACGGCGAATGCGCCGACCCATTGACCGGGCACATCCTGCTCGGCAGTTATCGCGTCTACACCCCCCGGGTGATGCGCTTCCACAGCCCGGACAACCTGTCGCCATTCGGCAAAGGCGGAATCAACCCCTATGCGTACTGCCAAGGCGACCCGCTAAACAATACCGACCCCACGGGACATAACCCCCTGAAAGCCATCAGCAAAGCGGCAAGTGCAGTGTTCAAGGGCAAAGACCCTTTGCGCGATGAGGCCGTTGAAGGCATCCAAGAACTATTTCCCAACGTGCACTCTTTCATCACCCGCGGCGAAAAGGGAAAAACCTTGAACATCCATGGCCACGGCATCCTTGACGAGAACGGCGACAGCTTGCTCACGTCACTGGGTAAAAATGGTGAACAGATTTTTCTAGGCGGCGATACGGTCGGAAACAAGGCAATGAAGGCTTATCCGGGCGAAACATTTTCCAAAGCGCGTTTAATTCCGTGCATGAGCCTGGTGGGGCAGCGCTCTTTCGCCGGTGACTTCGCCAGAACCACCGGCCTGAGGACCAAAGGCGCTTTCGGGCTAGTCAGAGCGACCACCATTGAAGGCGTAATGAAGAAAAATCGCTTCAGGCTCAATCGCACAGCGCCAGGCTTCATGCCGGGCGAAATAACGCCAGCAGGCAAGGTCAAAGAAGTCCGCAGGTATCAGGCGTAGTCGCCCAGGCTGCCCTGCTCACGCCGGGGTGAGGCACTCCGGTGCATTCAGCTTGGGATCATTCACGAAATTCGCCAACACTCGCTCGCGCAATGCCGTTTGCGGGCTGGCGAGCAAGGTCTGCAGTTCCGCCAGCGAAGTGTCCGGGTTCAACCAGGCCGCCTGCCCGGCTGCATCCAGAATCAGCGGCCGACGCTGATTCATCGCCGCCTGGGTAACCACCGCGGTACTCAGCCAGACCTGCTCCTGCACCGGGTACGCCTCCCAAATCGCCGCAAAGAACAACGACGACCCCTCCGCCGGCGTCAACCAGTACGGCCGCTTGCGCACCGTGCCGCGCCACTCGTAGAAACCGTTGGCCGGCAGCAAGCAACGGCGCAGGCGGAACGCCTCGCGAAACATCGGTTGCTCGGCCAGGGTTTCGGCCCGCGCATGGGCCGGGGTTTTCGACAGGTCGGTGAGCCAGGCCGGGGTCAGCCCCCAGCGCGCCCGCGCCAGGGTCGGCTCAGCGTGCTCCAGGCGCTGGATCAACACCGAGGCGCCCGGCGAGATATTCCACTGGGCCTGCTGGTCCGCCGGGAACCCCGGCAGTGCCGCAAAACTCGAGTTCCAGCGGAACAGGGCAAAACGTCCACACATCAGGCAACACCTAGCAAATCAGAATTCCCGGAAGACTCTCCGGCTCGTCGCCAGGAAGCGGTTGAGCGGCATTGTACGCGGCGATCAGCGCGCGTGCGTACTCGGCCTGTTCGTCGGCCACCGCCAGCCCCAGCAGGCCCTGCAGCGGCAGTTCGCCGGCAGCACCGACCAGGTCGCGCCCGGCCAGGTGCACCTTGACGCCTTCGCTGCTGAGCATGCCGATCAGCAACTCGGCTTCCAGCAGGTTCTCCGGCTCATAAATACGCTGCATTACTCATCCTCGCGCTTGACGTCGAGCATCCACTCGTCGCCATGCACCTGCAGCACGAACACGATCGGCCGACAGCACACCTGACAGTCTTCGGTGTAGGTCTGATCGCCGCCAGAGAGGTCGAGCGTGGTTTCCACCTCTTCACCACAATAAGGACAATCGTAGATCGCTTGTTCCAGCATCGCGGCCTCCAGAGTGACTTGTGCGTATAATTGCCGGTCTATTTACAGGCCATGTCCGTGTCCGAGCCGTTTTTCGGACCGCAGCCTTACTATTACCCTAGCCGTTTCCAACAAGAGAGCATGATGGGCGAATTCGATGCCATCCGACCGTACGACGACGCTGAGGTCCCTGCCGTTCTGGCACGCCTGCTCAGCGACCCGGCATTCCTCGATATCCTCACCCACTTCCGCTTCCCGCGTATGGCCGGGGCATTCGGCTGGCTGCTGAAGCCGCTGATCGCCCGCCGCCTGCGCAAAGAATTCGCCGGGGTCAGCTGCGTTGCAACCCTGCAGGACAAGGTCGAGTATTACGTCGACCACACCATCGAACGAGCCACCGACGGCGTCACCTACACCGGCGTCGAGCAGTTCAAGTCGGGCAGTGCCTACCTGTTCCTGGCCAACCACCGCGATATCGTGATGGACCCGGCCTTCGTCAACTACGCGGTGTACCACGCCGGGCTGCCGACACCGCGCATCGCGATTGGCGACAACCTGCTGCAGAAGCCGTTCGTCAGCGACATGATGCGCCTGAACAAGAGCTTCATCGTGCACCGTTCGATCAGCGGCCGGCGCGAGAAGCTGGCGGCCTATCAGTTGCTGTCGGCGTACATCAACCACTCGATCCGCACCGATTGCGTGTCGATCTGGATCGCCCAGGCCGAGGGCCGGGCCAAGGACGGCGACGACCGTACCGATTCGGCAATCCTGAAAATGTTCCACATGAGCCGCAAGGACGAGCCGTTCGGTGCGGTGATCCAGTCGCTGAACCTGAGCCCGGTGTCGATCAGCTACGAATACGACCCCTGCGATCAGGCCAAGGCCCGCGAGCTGTACATCCGCGCCAGCACCGGCAGCTACACCAAGGCGCCGGGCGAGGATGACGTCAGCATTGCCCAGGGCATTACCGGCTATAAGGGCCGGGTGCACATCAACTTTGCCGCGCCGGTGACCGCGCACTTCGATGACACCAAGCAGTTGGCGGTGGAAATCGACAAGCAGATTCTCGCTGGCTACCGCTTGTTCCCGGTGCATTACCTGGCGTACGCGCAGTGGGATCAGGCCGATCCGCAGTTGCTGGTGCCAAAGGCGGCCGAGCTGTTCCCGGCCGACGAACTGGCCAAGGCCCAGGCCGAGTGGCAGCGCCGGCTTGAGGCCTGCCCGGCAGAGCACCGGCCGTACCTGGTGTTGCAGTACGCGACGCCGGTGCGCAACCAGTATCGGGTCAAGGCGGGGTTGGGGCTCTAAGACTGCGGCGCCTGCTATCGCGGGACGAGCCCGCTCCTACAAGGGCACTGCGATCCCCTGTGGGAGCGGGCGCGTCCCGCGATGGGCTCACCTCAGATCCAGGTACTGAGCCAGGAAATCAGCAGCGCCATCGCCAGGAACGCAAACCCCAGGATGTAGTAGAAGCGGCTGACCTTCTCGGCCATGCCTCCCGCCACCAGATCCTCCGCCGGCCCACACGCCAGCGCTTGCGCCGCACGACGCCGGGCCGCGTGCAGCAACAACCCGCCAGGGCAGGTGAACAGCAAGGCCAGCAAATTGACCAGCTTGGCCGGGTGGGACGCCAACAGCCCCCAAAGCACGTGCAACGACATCGTCAAACCTCGAAAAACAGCACAAAAAACACTCAACGGCGCGCATTCTACCCAAGCCGCCCGCCCCTGCCCCGCCTTTACGACCAACGACAACTAATTCCCGCCGTCATACGTTCGTCATCCCAGCACGCCACTCTAGCGGCCTTTGATATCCACCGGAGCTTGTCATGCTGCACGCCGAAAACCAGGATCGCCTCTACCGGGTCGTCGAGAACGACGAACAGCAGGCGCTGATCGACGGCCTCGCCTTCAACGTGCAGGACCGCCAATGGCTGGTCTACTGCGCCCTCGGCGGGCACAGCCACGCCGACCTGCCGGAAGTCGACAGCCATACCGGCATCAGCATGCTCGACTTCTACGTCGAAGCGGCCTGACCTGCACGCCACAAAAAAGCCCGATGTCTGCTAGCAGGCATCGGGCTTTTTGCTGCGAAACGGGCGCGGTTATTCGCCCAGCACCTGACCTACGGTCGGGTCCTTGAACAGGCGGGTCAGCGCATCGCTGAGCACATCGCCAACCAGCTTGGTGTTGGTTTCCTGGTTAGGCGCCATGCCGAAGCGCTGGTCCAGCGACGCACCGTAACGGCCGCTGTAACGGCGGTTGGCGTTGGCCACGTCGGCACGGAAGGTCGCACCGATGGTCGCCTCGGTCACGTACATGCCTTCCTTCGGCGACTGGTACTTGAGCTCGGCAAGGGTCACGGTCAGTTGCGGCGCGTTGTAGGCATTCGGCGTCGGGGTGAAGCCGAGCAGGCGCACGGCGGCTTCGGCCTGGGCTTGCAGCTTGGGCACCACGTCATTGCTGGTGACGGTGATGGCGCTGGTTTCCGGGTACAGGCCACCGCGGGTGCCGAGGGTTTGCGAAGCACGGCCATCGACCACCTTGACCACGACCGGCTGGCCACGGCCGACCGGTGCCAGCTGGGCATTGAGTTTAGGTTGCGGGCTCAGTTGTTGCGGGCTGTGGGCGCAGCCCACCAGGGTCAGACTGGTCACCGTGATCAAACCGAACAACAAACGTTGCAACATGCTCATCTCTCCAGGAATAGCAGCAAAGGCCGGCAGTATATATCGCCTGGCCACTCGTGCTATAGACCGGCCGCCCACGCCGTCGTTCGCTGTCACAATCGTTTCATCGTGCGGCGCTAGGCTAGCCTCAATTCCCCACAGGCAGGCCATCATGACCTCGATCTGGAACCTTCTGTTCAAACGCCAACCACAACGCCAGTTCGTTCGCCTCGACGCTCAGGGCCTGTGCCAGGCCTTCAAGCGCTGCGAACAGGCGCCAAGCGGCAGCGGCTGGGTGGAAGTCGGCGAAATTCGCCTGCACTGGCTGAACCGCGCGCTGCCCGCCAACGCCCGTGTTTCGCCGCACGCACGCCTCAAAAGGGTGCACTCGGCGCTGGCCGCCTGACGGACAAGCAAGAAAAACCATTAATAAAGATCGTTTCTTCGCGTTACCTCGCTATAATCTCCCCCCGATTATAAGGACGTCTCCTGATCGGGCCTCGCAGCACCGCCTTTGCCATGCATCGGCCATCCCCGCATTGCCCACAGAGAGCCTTCCACACAGGTCTTGCCAAGCCCGGTGTGCCCGCTTTTTCGGCCCCCTCCAGCTGCGCCAGAACCTGCCGGGCCTGCCCTGCACGGCCCCTTTTGAGGTTCACGACTCCAAAAGAGCGTGAAAAAACGGGTTTTCACAACTTCACGAGAGTGTGGCGAGCAATGAACAGTCTGGCATGTGCAACAGCACCAACAGTGTCCCGAACAGCCCCGTACAGCTGGCAACAGCGCTCATCGTCGATGGGTGCCTAAGGCCGATCCATAACGCACGACGGACACCTTGACCATAAGTCGAATTGCCGCACCGGCTGTAAAATGCGTTCATATGGCAACGCAAAGCCCGGTTGGCGGTGTCCGCTGAAGTTGGAAAAACTGCGAAGTATCGGACATGGCGATCCTGGCCAAGCCAGGAATCCTATGCTGTCAATTTGGTGCTGAAGATTTTGGAGACGCGTTAATGGCGCAGAACGAAACAGTCGATGTGGTACTGGTAGGGGCAGGCATCATGAGTGCCACCCTGGCGGTCCTGCTCAAGGAACTCGACCCGGCCCTGAAGCTGGAAGTCGTCGAGTTGATGGATTCGGGTGCCGCGGAAAGTTCCAACCCGTGGAACAACGCGGGTACCGGCCACGCCGGGCTGTGTGAACTGAACTACACGCCTCAGGCCGCCGACGGCAGCATCGACATCAAGAAAGCGGTGCACATCAACACCCAGTTCGAGGTCTCACGGCAGTTCTGGGCCTACCTGAGCAAAAAAGGCGCTTTCAGCTCGCCACGGGCGTTCATCAACCCCGTGCCGCACCTGAGCTATGTCGAGGGCGACAAGGGTGTGTCCTTCCTGAAGAAGCGCTTCGAACTGCTCAAGCAGCATCACGCCTTCGCCGAGATGGAGTACACCGAAGACAAGACCGTGATGAATCAGTGGATGCCGTTGATGATGCCAGGTCGCCCAGCCGACCAGCAGATCGCCGCCACCCGCGTGATGAAAGGCACCGACGTCAACTTCGGCGCACTGACCAACAAGTTGCTCAAGCACCTGGGCAATACCCAGGATGCACAGGTCAAGTACTGCAAGAAGGTCACCGGCCTGCGCCGTAACGGCAGCGGCTGGACCGTCAGCATCAAGGACGTGAACAGCGGCGGCAGCCGTGAAGTCGACGCCCGCTTCGTGTTCCTCGGCGCCGGTGGCGCGGCCCTGCCGCTGCTGCAACTGTCGGGTATCGAAGAGAGCAAGGGCTTCGGCGGCTTCCCGGTCAGCGGCCAGTGGCTGCGTTGCGACAACCCGGAAGTGGTCAAGCAGCACCAGGCCAAGGTCTACAGCCAGGCAGCGGTTGGCTCGCCACCGATGTCCGTGCCACACCTGGACACCCGTGTCGTCGACGGCAAGACCTCGCTGCTGTTCGGCCCGTACGCCGGCTTCACCACCAAGTTCCTCAAGCACGGCTCGTTCCTCGACCTGCCGCTGTCGGTACGCATGAGCAACATCGGCCCGATGCTGGCCGTCGCCCGCGACAACATGGACCTGACCAAGTACCTGGTCAGCGAAGTGATGCAGTCGATGGAACAGCGCCTGGACTCGCTGCGGCGCTTCTACCCGCAGGCCAAGGCAGAAGACTGGCGCCTGGAAGTGGCCGGTCAGCGCGTGCAGATCATCAAGAAAGACCCGAAAAAAGGCGGCATCCTGCAGTTCGGTACCGAACTGGTTGCAGCCAAGGACGGCAGCCTCGCCGCCCTGCTCGGCGCTTCGCCGGGTGCTTCGGTGACCGTCTCGATCATGCTCGAACTGATCGAGCGCTGCTTCCCCGAGCAGGCCAAGGGCGCCTGGGCGGCCAAGCTCAAGGAAATCTTCCCGGCTCGGGAACAGGTCCTGGCCAGCGACGCCACGCTGTATCACAAGATCAGCGCCTACAACGACGAGGCCCTGGGCCTGGTCGAGAACAGCCCGGCGCAAAGCTACGCGTGATCCGGCAGCCATAAAAAAACGCCCCTCGGGGCGTTTTTTTTGCGCGGGGCAAATCAGCCGCGAGCGTTGGCGATGATCGCGAGGTACTCCGGCGCGTTGCGCTGGTCCTGGATCACCTCGGCGAAGGTCTGGCCGTTCGCATCCTTGCCATCGACGTCATAGCCGGCTTCGACGAAGAAGCCGACAAAGCGCTCGAAGTCGTCGATGCGCAGGCCGCGATAGGCCTTGATCAGTTTGTGCTGGGATGGCGAGGCAGCATCTGCCGGTTCGAACTGCAGGAACGACTTGATGTAGTCGTCGCTGATTTCATCGCCAATCACTTGCTTCTTGTCTTTACGCATTACCGACTCCAGCTGAACCATCACGGACATTTTTCACGGGTCGGCAGTGTACCCCCCGGCAGTGCAGCGGCTCAACGCGCCCGTAGGGTTCCGGTGTGCAGGTCGGCCCAGATATGGCCGTTGGGGTAACTGAGAAACTGCACGTAGAGGGTGTCGTTGCGCAACAGGTCGAGAATGATCCGGTACTGGGCGACCGGGTAGTTCAGGGTCAGGGTACGGGTCTTGCTGTCGAAGGCGGGCTTTTTCAGGCTTTTGCCGGCTTCGCCGTCGAAGTTGATCAACACCCGGCTGATGCTGGCGCCTTTGTTCAGCGGCTTGCCTTTGAGGCGCACGATCAGCGGCGCGGTGATCGGGATTGGCTGCTGATTGGACTGGCGCTGGTTACCGACCACCACCGAATAGTCGGTGACTTGCAGCAATTGCTGGGCTTCGGGGGTTTCCTGACGCAGGCTCTGGTCGTCGGGCGGGAGAAACTGGCTGTGCAGCGGCGCCGCCGAAACCGGCAGGCTGAGCACCAGCAGAAGAGGAAGAATGGCGCGCATGACAGGCTCCTTGGGGGCAGCCTGGCACTCTAGCACGAACGTTGGGGGCTTCAGTCGAACTGCGCGCGCATCCAGGCCTGGTACTCGGCGACACCCGGCTCGCCTTCGCGTGGCGCCCAGCTGGCCAGTTCGCCTTCACCGACAGGCCGGTACGGCCCGGACTTGCACTCGAACATGATGCTGTCCGCTTCCAGCACCACCAGGCCATGGAAGGTGCCCGGTGCCAGATCAACACCCAGGCACTCGCCCCCTGCAACCATCACTCGCTTGTCGATCACTGCACCTTGCTCATCGAAGATCAACAGGCCCAGTGCCCCCCTCAGCACGATCAGGCATTCGGCCTTGTCGTCCGACAGATGACGGTGCGGAGGAATGTAGGTAGTCGGCTGCAACCCAACCGCCATGCGGTGGCACGGCTCTTCCATTTCATGGAAATTGTGATGCTGGCGCCGACGCGGGCTGGCTTCGGCTTTTTGCGCCAACGCGGTAAACAACGATTGATCGAGAAAACCTGGTTGGCGCATTTTAAGTCAGAGTCCTTTGACCGCGAAGATGCCATTGGCATTACGCCAGTAGCCTTTGTAATCCATACCATAACCGAAGATGTAACGATCAACGCACGGCAGGCCAACATAGTTGGCTTTCAGGTCCGGGCTGGCCTTGCGGTCATGGTCCTTGTCGATCAGCACCGCCGTATGCACGGCGCGGGCGCCGGCGTGACGGCAGAAGTCGATGATCGCGCTGAGGGTATGACCCTCGTCAAGAATGTCATCGATGATCAGTACGTCGCGGTCGATGAACGAGACTTCCGGCTTGGCTTTCCAGAACAGGTCGCCACCGCTGGTCTGATTGCGATAACGGGTCGCGTGCAGGTAGGACGCTTCCAGCGGGAACTGCAGATGCGTGAGCAGTTTGCCGGCGAAGATCAGGCCGCCGTTCATCACGCAGAACACCACCGGGTTGCTGTCCGCCAGTGTTTCGCTGATCTGCGCACCGACACGGGCAATGGCCGCTTCGACTTCGGCTTCGGTGTACAGGCAGTCAGCCTCTCGCATGACTTGACGGATGTGCTCGAGATCAGCGGACATGGCGCTCTCCAGGGGGCTGCAAATAAGAAAAGCGGGCAAAGGTACGCATCCGGGCGCCCCAGATCAAGCATTTCTGGACTAACGTCCTGTATGCCTATAGGACACGCACCGCTGAATAGATTAATCTAGCGCGGTTTTTTTGCCCGCTTTCGGAGCCATCCCCTATGCCTACCCGTGAGATCCGCCATCCGCTGATCCGTCACAAGCTCGGCCTCATGCGCCGCGCCGATATCAGCACCAAGAATTTTCGCGAGCTCGCCCAGGAAGTCGGCACGCTCCTGACCTATGAAGCGACCAAAGACCTGCCGCTGGAAAGCTATGAAATCGATGGCTGGTGCGGCAAGGTCCAGGTCGAAAAAATCGCCGGCAAGAAGATTACCGTGGTACCGATCCTGCGTGCCGGCATCGGCATGCTCGAAGGCGTGCTCAGCCTGATTCCGGGCGCCAAGGTCAGCGCCGTGGGCGTTGCCCGCAACGAGGAAACCCTTGAGGCGCACACCTACCTGGAAAAACTCGCCCCGGAAATCGACGAGCGCCTGGCGCTGATCATCGACCCGATGCTGGCCACCGGCGCCTCGATGGTCGCGACCATCGACCTGCTGAAGAAAGCCGGCTGCAAGGACATCCGCGCGATGGTCCTGGTGGCTGCGCCCGAAGGCATCAACGTGGTCCAGAGCGCGCACCCGGACGTGGACATCTACACCGCCTCGATCGACCAGTGCCTGAACGAACACGGCTACATCATCCCGGGCCTGGGCGATGCCGGCGACAAGATCTTCGGCACCAAGCAGAAGGACGCCTGAGCATGCAGGACGAGTTCAACGACCCGCTCTGGCGCCAGGTCGTCTCCGGCGCGCAGATGCTCTTCGTGGCATTCGGCGCGCTGGTACTGATGCCGCTGATTACCGGCCTCGACCCCAACGTTGCGCTGTTCACCGCGGGCCTGGGGACTCTGCTGTTCCAGCTGGTTACCGGGCGGCAGGTGCCGGTATTCCTGGCGTCGAGCTTCGCCTTCATTACCCCGATCATCCTCGCCAAGGGTCAGTTCGGCCTCGCCGAAACCATGGGCGGGGTGATGGCGGCCGGCTTTGTCTATACCTTCCTCGGCCTGGCCGTGAAGATCAAAGGCACCGGCTTCATCGACCGCCTGCTGCCGCCAGTGGTGATCGGCCCGGTGATCATCTCCATCGGCCTGGCCATGGCGCCGATTGCCGCGAACATGGCCATGGGCAAGGCCGGCGATGGCGCTGAGCTGCTGCCGTACAGCACGGCGATGATGATCTCGATGCCGGCGCTGCTGACCACCCTGATCGTGGCGGTGTTCGGCAAGGGCATCTTCCGCCTGGTGCCGATCATTGCCGGGGTGCTGGTCGGCTTTGCCCTGTCGTTCTACTTTGGCGTGGTCGACACCGCCAAGATCGCCGCTGCTCCGTGGCTGGCGCTGCCGCACTTCACCGCGCCGGCATTCAACTGGCAGGCGATCCTGTTCATCGTTCCGGTCGCCCTGGCGCCGGCGATCGAGCATATCGGCGGGGTGATTGCGGTCGGCAGCGTGACCGGTCGCGACTACCTGAAAAAGCCCGGGCTGCACCGCACGCTGCTGGGTGACGGCATCGCCACCACCACCGCCGGCCTGTTCGGCGGCCCGCCCAACACCACCTACGCCGAAGTGACCGGCGCGGTGATGCTGACCAAGAACTACAACCCGAAGATCATGACCTGGGCGGCGGTCTTTGCCATCACCCTGGCCTTCATCGGCAAGTTCGGCGCGTTACTGCAGAGCATTCCGGTGCCGGTAATGGGCGGTATCCTCTGCCTGCTGTTCGGCTCGATTGCGGCGGTGGGCATGAACACCATGATCCGCCACAAGATCGACCTGAGCGAAGCGCGCAACCTGGTGATCGTGTCGGTGACCCTGGTGTTCGGTATTGGTGGCGTGCTGATCGGCACCGGCACTGGCCCGGACGACTGGGGCCTGAAAGGCATCGCGCTGTGCGCGGTGGTAGCGATTGCCCTGAACCTGTTGCTGCCGGGCAATGACGGCTGGAAGAACAAGAAGCTGGACGATCAGTTGCCTTGAACTGAAAGGCACTGATCAGCCCCTGTGGGAGCCGGCATTGCCGGCGCCCACAGGCTCATAAGGTGTTTCTACGGCTGTTTCAGGCCTTCTCGCACAACCTATTCAACGCCCGCACCCATTGCGGATGATCGTTCAGGCACGGCACCAGCACCAGTTCCTCGCCGCCCGCCTCGACAAACTGCTCACGCCCGCGATCGCCGATCTCCTCCAGCGTCTCGATGCAATCGGCAACGAACGCCGGGCACATCACCAGCAGCTTCTTCACCCCGGCCTTGGCCAGCTCGTCGAGCCGCGTTTCGGTGTAGGGTTCGATCCATTTTGCCTTGCCCAGGCGCGACTGGAACGATACCGACCACTTGCCATCGGGAATGCCCATCTGCTGCGCAAACAGCTGCGCCGTGCGCAGGCACTGACCGCGGTAACACCGTGCCTGCATCTCGGGCGAGGCGTCCTTGCAGCAATCGGCCGCCCGGAAATCATGCGTGCCGGCGCGATCGAACTTCTTCAGGTGGCCCTCCGGCAAGCCATGGAAGCTCAGCAGCAAGTGGTCGTAGTCCTGCTGCAGGTACGGCTCGGCACTGGCCACCAGGGCATCGATGTACTCCGGCTGCTGGTAGAACGGCTGCAGCACTGCCAGTTCCAGGGCCAACGCGTGCTCGGCGAGCACCTGGCGGGCCTGCTCGACCACCGTGGTCACCGTGCTGTCGGCAAACTGCGGATACAGCGGCGCCAGGGTTACCTTGCGCACGCCCTGCTGCGCCAGGCGTTGCAGCACGGTCGGCAACGACGGCTCGCCATAGCGCATGGCGATCTCCACCGGGCCATGCACCCATTGCTCGCGCATCGCTGCCTGCAAGCGCTTGGTCAGCACCACCAGCGGCGAGCCGTCCTCCCACCAGATCGAGGCATAAGCATGGGCCGACTGCTGCGGCCGCTGGATCAGGATCAGCGACACCAGCAGCCGCCGTACCGGCCAAGGCAGGTCGATGACGTAAGGGTCCATCAGGAACTGGTTGAGGTAACGACGCACATCGGCGACAGAGGTGGAGGCCGGCGAACCGAGGTTGACCAGCAACAAAGCATGATCGGTCATGCAACATCCTTTTCAGAGGCGTCGGGACAAGTCGTCCAGCGCCGATTGCACATCGTTGAAATGGAACCTGAAACCTGCCGCCAGCGCGCGTACCGGACGCGCCCGCTGGCCGCCCAGCAGCAAGGTCGATAACTCGCCAAGCCCGGCCTTCAACAGCAGTGCCGGCACCGGCAACAACGCCGGACGACGCAAGGTACGGCCCAGGCGCTTGGCAAACTCGCGGTTGCGCACCGGCTCCGGGGCGCAGGCATTATAAGGACCGCTGGCGTCTTCGCGCTGCAAGAGAAAATCGATCAGGGCGACTTCGTCGTCGATATGAATCCATGGCATCCACTGCCGGCCATCGCCCAACGGGCCGCCCAGACCCAGTTTGAATGGCAGGCGCAGGCGCGACAAAAAGCCGCCCTCGCTCGACAACACCAGGCCCGTACGCAGCAGCACGACCCGAATGCCAAGCGCCTGCGCGGCCATCGCGGTTTCTTCCCAAGCGATACACAGCTGACTGGCAAAATCTTCTTTCACCGGCTGCGATGCCTCGCTGAGCTCGCGCTCGCCGCCATCGCCATACCAGCCCACCGCCGAACCGGAGATCAGCACCGCCGGGCGCTGCGTGCGCCGCTCCAGCCACGCCAGCAACTGCTCGGTGAGGGTGATCCGGCTGCCCCACAGCAGCGCCCGGCGCGACGCCGTCCACGGTCGGTCGGCAATCGGCGCACCGGCCAGGTTCACGACGGCGTCCAGTGGCTGCGCGTCGAGCGCTTCCAGCTCCGCCACACCGCGCACGCCAGCTCCGCAAATCCTGCCAACCTGTTCCGGACGTCGACTCCAGACACTCACCTGATGGCCATGGTCAAGCCACAAGCGGCAGAGTTGTTGTCCGATCAAGCCAGTACCGCCTGTCAGCAATATATGCATGGCCGTGTCCTCACTTCGCGCACCCTGGTCTATTTTTAAGAGCAAGGCACTTTTTTGATCGATCACTCTCGGATAAACATAGGCCAACCTTTCTTGGCGAGCGGAATAATCTTATACATAATTTCTGCATTGTACAGGTTTGCCCAGCAGCGTAGGCTGAGTCATCCACGTTCGAAGAGGCCATCATGACAGTACCTATTGCCATCATCGGTGCCGGCATCGCCGGCCTGTCCGCCGCCCAGGCCCTGAAAAATGCAGGCAAGGATGTACGCCTGTTCGACAAGGGCCATGGCAGCGGTGGACGCATGGCCAGCAAACGCAGCGAGGCCGGCGCGCTCGATCTTGGCGCGCAGTATTTCACCGCCCGTGACCGGCGCTTTGTCGAGCAGGTGCAGCACTGGCAGGACGAAGGCTGGGTCGCTGAGTGGAAGCCGCAGCTGTACAACTACCGCGAAGGTCAGCTCAGCCCTTCCCCTGATGAGCAGACCCGCTGGGTAGGTGTGCCGCGCATGAGCGCGATCACCCGCGGCCTGCTCAAGGACGTTACGGTGAACTTCAGTTGCCGGATCGCCGAGGTTTATCGCGGGCAACATTACTGGCACCTGCAGGATACCGACGGTTGCAGCCATGGCCCGTTCAGCCGGGTGATCATCGCTGTGCCGGCGCCGCAAGCCACCCAGTTGCTGGCGGCGGCACCAAAGCTTGCCGCCGCTGCTGCCGGGGTACAGATGGAGCCGACCTGGGCCATCGCCCTGGGCTTTGAGAAAACCCTGGAAACCCCCATGCAGGGCTGCTTCGTGCAGGGCAGTGCACTGGACTGGGTAGCGCGCAACCGCAGCAAACCGGGGCGTGACGAGCACCTCGACACCTGGGTGCTGCACGCCACCTCGCAGTGGAGCAAAACGCACATCGACCTGAGCAAGGAAGCGGTGATCCAAGCCCTGCTCGGCGACTTTGCCGAACTGGTTGGCTGCGCAGTGCCGGCGCCGAGTTTTTCGCTTGCCCATCGCTGGCTGTACGCGCGCCCGGCAGGCAGCCATGAATGGGGCACCCTCGCCGACGCCGACCTGGGCCTGTACGCCTGCGGCGACTGGTGCCTGTCCGGGCGCGTCGAAGGCGCCTGGCTCAGCGGCCAGGAAGCCGCCCGGCGACTGCTCGAACACCTGGAGTAGCCCGGCAACACGAAAAAGTTATACAGACAGTTTGACTTGTACAGCTTGTTCTCTATGATAAACAATGCTGTACAAGGTTCTTTGTTTGTATAGATTTCAGTCGAGCAGCCCATGGCCCATCCCAAACCGCGTATCGCAATCAGCGCCTGCCTCGTCGGCGAAGAAGTCCGCTTCAACGGCGGGCATAAGCTGTCACGTTTGTGCAGCGAGGTACTGGCCGAGCATTTCGAACTGCTCAGCGTTTGCCCCGAAGTGGCTATCGGCCTGGGTATCCCACGGGCGGCCATTCGCCTGGTCGGCGACCCGCAAGCGCCGCGTGCCGTTGGCAGTCGTGACCCCGCGCTGGACGTTTCCACCGCGCTCGGCGACTACGCAACGCAGATGGCCACCGAGTTGCAAGGCATCTGTGGCTACATCTTCATGCAGAAGTCGCCGTCGTGTGGCCTGGAACGGGTCAAGGTCTATCAGGACAACGGTTACCCGGCCCGCGAAGGCGGCCGCGGCCTGTACGCCGCACGCTTCTGTGAACTGCATCCGGACCTGCCGGTGGAAGAAGAAGGGCGGCTGTGTGACCCGGTCCTGCGGGAAAACTTCCTCACCCGCGTATACGCCTACGCCGACTGGCAAAAATTGCGCGCCGGCGGCCTCAGCCGCCATGCCCTGATCGCCTTCCATTCCCGCTACAAATACCAGCTGATGGCGCACAATCCGCATCAGTACAAGGTGCTCGGCAAGCTGCTCGGCAGCCTGCGCCGCGAGGATGACCCGGAAGAAGTCGGCCCGCGCTACTTCAGCCAGTTGATGCAGGCCCTGACCCGCTGCGCCAACCGCGGCACCCACTGCAATGTGCTGCTCCACCTGAGCGGCTACCTGCGCGACCTGCTTTGCCAGCAGGACAAAGAGGAAATTCAGACACTGATCGCACAATACCGGGCCGGTATCGTGCCACTGGTGGTGCCCCTGACCCTGCTCAAGCATCACCTGCGCCATCACCCTGATCCCTACCTGCTGCAGCAGGTTTACCTGCAGCCGCACCCGGAAAACCTGAGCCTGCGCAATGCCATCTGAGCCGCCGCTACTGCCAATCCGCGAAGTCACCCGGCTGACCGGGGTCAACCCGGTCACGCTGCGCGCCTGGGAGCGGCGCTATGGCCTGATCGTGCCGCACCGCACCAGCAAGGGCCATCGGTTGTATGCCAACGAGCATGTGCAGCGCATTCAGCAGATCCTCCACTGGCTCAACCGCGGCGTCGCGGTGGGTCAGGTCAAGCCGCTGCTCGACAGTCCCCCCCCCGTGGCCGACAGCGCCCCCGACGATGACTGGCACGCGCTGCGGCTGCGGCTGATCGAATGCCTCGAGCAGTTGGCCGAGCGCCGCCTGGATCAACTGATTAACCAGGTAATGGCGCTGTACCCGGCCACCACACTATGCGAGCAGCTGTTCCTGCCGCTGCTGAACCAGCTCGACACGCGCTGGCACGGCCACCCGGCCGCGCGCATGGAGCGGGTGTTCTTCCATTCCTGGTTGCGCAGCAAACTCGGCGGGCGCGTGTACCACAACAACCGCCAGCTCAGTGGCGCGCCGGCCCTGCTGCTCAATGGCTCGAACCTGCCGTTCGATGCCCAGTTGTGGCTATGCGCCTGGCTGTTGAGCGATAGCGGCCGCGCGGTGGAAGTCTTCGACTGGCCGATCCCGGCACGCGAGCTGGCCTTTGCCGTCGAGGGGCTGAGCGCCGATGCGGTACTGGTCAGCCTGAATGCCGCCGCCGATAGCGCCGAACTGCAAAGCGGGCTGGCCCTCATCGGTGGACCAAAGTTGGTATTCGGCAGTGCGGTCAGCCTGTACGGCAAGGCGCTGGCCAGCCATGACCTGACGCTGTTCGACTCGCCGCTGTCGGCCGCGCGACACCTGCTGTCCTCATGACTTTCGACGGAACCCAGCCATGCAACTGATCTGGTTGCGCAGCGACCTGCGCATTCACGACAACACCGCCCTCGCCGCCGCCTGCGAACGCGGGCCAACCCTCGCCGTATGGCTGCTCAGCCCGGCCCAATGGCTGCAGCATGACGACTCACCAAACAAGGTCGACTTCTGGCTGCGCAACCTCGACACCCTGTCGCATCAGCTGGCGGCGCTGAACATTCCTCTGCTGATCCGTCGCGCCGAGCACTGGGACGACGCACCGCAGGCACTGCTGCAGCTGTGCCGCGAGCACGGCGTGCAGGCCGTGCACCTGAACGAAGAATACGGCATCAACGAGCAGCAGCGCGACGCCAGGGTACAGGCCGAACTGAACGCTGCCGGCATCGACGTACACAGCTACCTCGACCAGTTGCTGTTCAAACCCGGCAGTATTCTTACCCGCACTGGCGGGTACTTCCAGGTGTTCAGCCAGTTCCGCAAGGTCTGCTACGACCGCCTGCACTACGGTCCGCCGCAACGGGTGCGTGCGCCGACCGTGCAACAGCCGTTGCCGGTGGTGGCGGACCAGGTTCCGCGCACGGTACCCGGCTTCGACACGCCTGCCCAGGCCTTGCGCGATCTCTGGCCGGCCGGCGAAGCCGAAGCCCACGAGCGGCTGACGCGCTTTATCGATGAGGCCGTCGAGGACTATCTGCAGCAGCGCGACCTGCCCGATGTCGCCGGCACCAGCCAACTGTCGCCGTACCTGGCGGCGGGTGTACTGTCACCGCGCCAGTGCCTGCACGCGGCGCTGTTCAGTAACCACGGCGAGTTCGCCAGCGGCAAACCCGGTGTGGTCACCTGGATCAACGAGCTGCTCTGGCGCGAGTTCTACAAGCACATCCTGGTGGGCTATCCACAGGTCTCGCGTCACCGCGCGTTCCGCCCGGAAACCGAAGCACTGCCCTGGCGCGACGCCCCACAAGACCTGCTGGCCTGGCAACAAGGCAAGACGGGCATCCCGATCGTCGACGCAGCCATGCGCCAGTTACTGAGCACCGGCTGGATGCACAACCGCCTGCGCATGGTGGTGGCGATGTTCCTGACCAAGAACCTGCTGATCGACTGGCGTGAGGGCGAACGCTTCTTCATGCGTCACCTGATCGACGGGGATCTGGCCGCCAACAATGGCGGCTGGCAGTGGAGTGCATCGACCGGCACGGACGCGGCACCGTATTTCCGTATTTTCAATCCCGTCAGCCAGTCCGAGCGGTTCGACCGCGATGGGCATTTTCTACGCCGCTGGTTGCCCGAATTAAACGCACTCGATAACAAAGCAATTCACCAGCCAGGTGGGCTATTTACAGTAGACGGCTATCCACGGGCGATCATAGACTTGAGCAGCAGTCGACAGCGCGCAATCGATGCGTTCAAACACTTACCCAAACGCAATCCTTTAGAAGTAGAAACCGTTGAATATCGACGCCCCTAAACGCATTTGGATAACCGGCGCCAGCGAGGGCCTCAGCCTGGCCCTGGCGATCCAACTACTCGAACAGGGTTGCGAAGTGACCTTGAGCGGGCGCGTGCTCCCCAATCACGCGCAATTGATCGAGCAGTACCCGCATCAGTTGCAGTTGCTGACGCAAAACCTTAGCGACAGCGAACAGGCGAGCAGCGCCTGCAGGAGCGTGGAGCAACGCTGGCCCGCGGTCGATTTGCTGATTATCAACGCCGGCAGCGGCGACTACCTGAGCGAGCAGCAGATCAACCAGTCGCTGTTCGAATCGCTGATCGAAAGCAACATCTTCGCCTCGGCGAACTGCCTGAATTGTGCCGCTCACCTGTTGAAGGAAGGTCGGCAACCACGGGTCGTGGCCATCCTCAGCCGCTATACCGCTGTGCAGCTGTACGAGCCAAGCCAACCGCAAAAACCGGCAAACAGCTTGCCGAAGCTGTTTGACGAGGCCCGTAAAACCTTGCAGAGCCTGGGTATCGAGTTGACCCTGGTGGCCCCACAAACGCTGAAGAACCCGATCACCTCGGCCCACGCGCTGCCGCAGGTATGGACTGCCGAGGACGCCGCCCAGGCTATTCTGGCGCGCCTGGCGCAATCACCGCACAACCTGGTGCTGGAAACCCTGGAGCAACAAAGCCTCTGGCCACTGCGCCACTGATCGGCAGCGCGAACCCTGCCTGCGCAGGGCTCGGCCGTTTGGGCTTAAAGCGCCAAGCGATAGTTCAACGAATAGGCTTCAACACCGTCGTTCGGTGTTTGCAGCCCCGCGTTGGAGTAATGGATGGCGCGAATACCGAGCTCATGCCCGCCGCCGAAGCGCAGGCCGAAACCGATTCGGTCTTCGAACTGGAACGAGGAGCCCAGCTTGTTGCTTTCCAGTTCGGTGCTGGAGAAGGCCGCCACCCCAATCCCTGCCTCGATAAAGGGTTTGACCGACTCGCCGGCGAATTCGTAGACGAATACCGGTGCAAACGACAGGCTATTGTTACTCGCGGTCTTGTCACCGTCCCAATAGGTGTAGGCTCCATCCCAATAGCCAGTCAGACGGCCGACGCTGGTTTGCCACCAGCTGGCATCCCAGTTCGATTGCAGGCCCAGGCGGTAGACCATGGTGGAATCACCGGTCTGGCCGACGGAGAAGGAAACATCTGCGGCCTGCGCAGTAAAGGATTGCCCCAGTACGACAGCTGCAAGCGCAGCTAAGCCAAGCAGTTTCTTCATGAGAAACATCCCTTTTCTTACAAATTTTTTGGTTTTTGTCTCATCAGACAAGGTAGTAGAAATCGCTGACAACCGATTGGTTCAGCAAGCTTTTGCGCTTTTTTCACGCTTTTTTCACCTGCCGAAGCTTTGCACACTGTCCGATTTATTCCACAACAAAGGAAGGATATTTCTTAGGTGCTCGGGACTGGCGCTGGTCCAGAACTGCGCCGGTTGCGCCGGGCCCTGTGCCAACAGCCCGCGCTCGGCCAGCAAGCGCTTGAGCTGACGGGCCACTGCAGCGCCGGTATCGATGATGGCAACGCTGGCCGGGACCATTTCGGCGAGTAACGGCTTGAGGAAGGGATAATGCGTGCAGCCCAGAATCAGCGTGTCGCAGCCGGCGGCCAGCAGCGGCTCGACGTAGCCCCGCAGCAGTTGGCGCAGGGCCGGGCTGTCGAGGTCGCCGGCCTCGATCAATTCGACCAGCCCCGGGCACGGCTGGGTAATCACCCGCACATCGTTGGCGAAGCGGTCGAGCAAGGCGGCGAACTTGGCGCTTTGCAGCGTGCCGGTGGTGGCCAGCACACCGACCACGCCACTGCGGGTAGCGGCGGCAGCCGGCTTGACCGCCGGTTCCATGCCCACCAGCGGCCACTCGGGGTACTGCTCACGCAGGTCGGCGACAGCGGCGACGGTTGCCGTGTTGCAGGCCAGGACCATGGCCTTGGCGCCCTGGGCGCGGAAGAATTCGGCGACGATACGGCAGCGCTGGCGGATAAACGCCGGAGTTTTCTCGCCATAGGGGATATGGCCGCAATCGGCCACATACAGCAGCGACTCGCCGGGCAATAGCCGGGCGACTTCCGCCAGCACCGACAGCCCGCCAACCCCCGAATCGAACACGCCGATCGGCGCTGCCGGCTCAGGCATGACGCTGCCCACACACCGTGCAGCCCGGATCGCGCTTGACCCGCAGTTCACGGAAGCGCGTGCTCAGCGCGTCCACCAGCAGCAGTCGGCCAACCAGCGGTTCGCCGAAGCCGGCCAGCAGCTTCAGCGCTTCCAGCGCCTGCAGGCTGCCCACCAGGCCCACCAGCGGGCCGACCACGCCTGCCTCGCTGCAGGTCAGCTCGGCATCGCTGCCATGCCCGTACAGGCAGTGGTAGCACGGGCTGTCCGGGCGTCGCGGGTCGAACACCGACAGCTGCCCTTCGAGGCGGATCGCCGCGCCGCTGACCAATGGCCTGTTGGCCGCCACGCAGGCGGCGTTCACCGCCTCACGGGTGGCGAAGTTGTCCGAGCAGTCGAGCACCACGTCCACTGCGGCAACGGCGGCAGCCAGCGAATCCTCGTCCAGCGCCTGGCGGTGTGCGACCAGGCTGATGTCCGGGTTGATCGCCTGCAACCGCGCCAGCGCCGAGTCGACCTTGCTCAGGCCCAGCGAGGCCGTGTCGTGGATGATCTGGCGCTGCAGGTTGGTCAGGTCGACGGTATCGAAGTCTGCCAGGTGCAACTCGCCAACCCCGGCGGCGGCCAGGTACAGCGCCACCGGCGAGCCGAGCCCGCCCAGACCGATGATCAGCGCGCGGCCTTGCTTGAGGCGCAGTTGCCCATCGATGTCGATCTGCGCCAACAGCACCTGGCGGCTGTAGCGCAGCAGTTCCTGATCGCTCAACACGTCAAGCGCCCCAAGGTGATGCGTTCATGACCGCCAAGGTCAAGGCGGCTTTCGATCTGTTCGAAGTCATGCTGGGCAAGCAGCTCGCGCACCGCAGCCGACTGATCATAGCCGTGTTCGAGCAGCAACCAGCCAGCGGGCACCAGATGCTGGGCGGCCTTGGCGATGATCTGGCGCAGGTCGTCGAGGCCATCGGCACCGGCCACCAGCGCACTGCTTGGCTCGAAGCGCACGTCGCCGGCCACCAGGTGCGGGTCTTCGGCGGCGATGTATGGCGGATTGCTGACGATCAGCTCGAACTGCTGGCCATCCAGCGCACTGAACCAGTGGCTGTTGAGCACGCTGACGTTGTCCAACTGCAAACGCTGGCGATTGCGCTCGGCCAGGGCCACCGCTTCCAGCACGCGATCCACGGCGGTAACACGCCACTCGCGGCGTTCGCTGGCCAGGGCCAGGGCGATGGCGCCGGTGCCGGTGCCGAGGTCGAGCACCCGGGCCGGGGTGCTTGGCAGCAGGGCCAGCGCAGTTTCCACCAGCAGTTCGGTATCCGGGCGCGGGATCAGGGTATGCGGCGCCACTTCCAGGTCGAGGTTCCAGAACCCCTGCTGACCAAGGATGTAGGCCACCGGCTCCCCGGCCAGGCGCCGTTGCAGGTAGCCGGCGAAGGTGTTCGCCGCCTCGCTGGTAACGATGCGCTCGGGCCAGGTGTGCAGGTAACTGCGCGACTTGCCGATGGCCGCAGCCAGCAGCAGTTCGATATCCAGGCGCGCGGTCGGTGAGTCCGGCAGCTGTGCGCCGCGAAGCAGGCTGGCAATAATCGTCATTTACTCACCCAGTGCAGCCAGTTGATCGGCCTGGTACTCGGCCAACAGCGGTTCGATCACCGCGTCGACACCACCGGCCAGCACGTCGTCCAGGGAATACAGGGTCAGGTTGATGCGGTGATCGGTCACCCGCCCCTGTGGATAGTTGTAGGTACGGATCCGCTCCGAGCGGTCGCCCGAACCGACCAGCAGCTTGCGCTCGCTGGCAATCGCGTTCTGTGCGGCGCTGGTCTGCATGTCGTTGAGCTTGGCCGACAGCCAGGACATCGCCCGCGCGCGGTTCTTGTGCTGGGAACGCTCTTCCTGGCACTCGACCACGATGCCGGTGGGCAAGTGGGTGATGCGGATGGCCGAGTCGGTCTTGTTCACGTGCTGACCGCCGGCACCGGAAGCGCGGTAGGTGTCCACGCGCAGGTCGGCCGGGTTGATCTCGATGGCCACCTGCTCGTCCGGCTCGGGCAGCACCGCCACCGTACACGCCGAAGTGTGGATGCGCCCCTGGGATTCGGTTTCCGGCACGCGCTGCACGCGGTGGGCGCCGGATTCGAACTTCAGCTTGCCGTAGACATACTCGCCTTCGACGCGGGCAATGATTTCCTTGTAGCCGCCGTGCTCGCCTTCGTTCTCGGAAAGAATCTCCAGACGCCAGCCGCGCTTCTCGGCGTAGCGCGAGTACATGCGGAACAGGTCGCCGGAGAAGATCGCCGCCTCGTCGCCACCAGTGCCGGCGCGGATTTCGAGGAACACGTTACGGCCGTCGTTGGGGTCTTTGGGCAGCAGCATGCGTTGCAGCTGGTCTTCCAGCGCAGCGATCTGCTCCTTGGCTTCGCGGACTTCTTCCACGGCCATTTCGCGCAGGTCCGGGTCGCTGTCCTTGAGCAGCGCCTGGGCACCTTCAAGATCGTCCTGCACTTTGCGCCACTGCGCATAGGCAACTGCGACCGGTTCCACTTCGGCGTATTCGCGCGAGTAGGCCCGGAAGCGGGTCTGGTCGGAAATGACCTCGGCATCGCCGAGCAGGGCAGTCAGTTCCTCGAAGCGGTCCTGGAGCGTGTCCAGTTTGTTCAGCAGCGACGCTTTCATTGCGGGGATTTATCCGTGGAGCCCTCGTTGAGGGCAAAGAGTTCCTGGGCCATGGCCAGCGCATCGAGGCGGCCTTCGGCAGAGAGCTTTTTCAGTTGCACGCTCGGCGCATGCAGCAGCTTGTTGGTCAGGCCGCGCGCCAGTTGGACCAGCACGTCTTCGGCATTGCCACCGTTGGCCAGCAGACGCTGGGCCTTTTGCAGTTCTTCGTCGCGCAGGCGCTCGCTTTGCTGGCGGTAGGCCTTGAGCACATCCACCGCGGCCAGCTCGCGCAGGCGCAGCATGAAATCTTCGGCGCCGGCGCTGACCAGCTCTTCGGCCGCCTGGGCGGCCCCCTGGCGGCTCTTGAGGTTTTCCGCGACCACATCGTGCAGGTCGTCGACGGTATACAGGTAAACGTCGTCCAGCTCGCCGACCTGCGGCTCGATGTCGCGCGGCACGGCGATGTCGACCATGAAGATCGGCTTGTGCCGGCGCTGCTTCAGCGCACTTTCCACCGCGCCTTTGCCCAGGATCGGCAACTGGCTGGCGGTGGAACTGATGACGATGTCGCTGTTGACCAGCTCCTGCGGAATATCGGCTAGCAGCACGGCATGGGCGCCGAACTGCTCGGCAAGAATGCTTGCCCGCTCCAGCGTCCGGTTGGCCACCACGATGCGCCGTACCCCCTGGTCGTGCAGGTGGCGAGCGACCAGGGTGATGGTCTCGCCGGCGCCAATCAGCAACGCCTGGCTACGCCCCAGGTCGCTGAAGATCTGCTTGGCCAGGCTCACGGCGGCGAAAGCCACCGACACCGGGTTTTCGCCGATGGCCGTGTCGGTGCGCACCTGCTTGGCAGCACTGAAGGTCGCCTGGAACAGGCGCCCGAGCAGTGGCCCGACCGTGCCCGCCTCGCGGGCCACGGCATACGCCGACTTCATCTGGCCGAGGATCTGTGGCTCGCCGAGCACCAGCGAGTCGAGCCCGGAGGCCACTCGCATCATGTGCCGCACGGCCGCGTCGTCTTCGTGGATGTAGGCACTGGCACGCAGTTCATCGAGGCTCAGCCGGTGATAGTCGGCCAGCCAGGCAAGGACCGCATCGGCCGCCAGCTGGTCCTGCTCGATGTACAGTTCGCTGCGGTTGCAGGTCGAAAGGATTGCAGCTTCGCGGCTGGACGTCAGTCGGCAGAGCTGCTGCAAGGCTTCCACCAGCTGCTCAGGGGTAAACGCCACGCGCTCGCGTACGTCTACCGAGGCAGTCTTATGGTTGATACCGAGGGCAAGAAAGGCCATTCAAGGTCGCTGATTGTGACGTGAAGCCGATAATTGTCCTACTTCGCCGGATAGAGAACAACCACCGCTCGTTATTGTCTCTATAGTCTGTATCCAAAAGGCCCATCAACCATGGGTTTGCCATGGCGCTTGTGTCATGATGACCCGACCGCAGGTTAGTCGCTCAAATCCCTTATATGAATAGATCTTCCGCGTTGTTTCTCGCCTTTGCCCTGCTCCAGGGCTGCCAGTCCCTGAGCCCGGACGCCCGTGACCGTACGGCGCCCGCCGATGACGCCCCTGCGGCCGTCGAGGCCAAGCCGATCGTCTACGGTTCGTTCAGTCAGGACACGGTGTACAGCCTGCTGACCGCTGAACTGGCGGGGCAGCGCAATCGCTTCGATATCGCTCTGGACAACTACATGGCCCAGGCGGAAAAAACCCAGGACGCCGGGATCTCCGAACGCGCCTTCCGCATTGCCGAGTACCTGGGCGCCGACCAGGCAGCACTGGAGTCGGCGCTGCTATGGGCCAGAAACGACCCGGAAAGCCTCGACGCACAGCGCGCTTCGGCGATTCAGCTGGCTCGCGCCGGGCGCTATGACGACGCCATGGTGTACATGGAAAAGGTCCTCCAGGGCCAGGGCGACACGCATTTCGACTTCCTCGCGCTGTCGGCGGCAGAAACCGACCAGGAAACCCGTGACGGCCTGCAAAAAAGCTTCGACCGCCTGTTGCTCAAATACCCGGACAACGGTCAGCTGATCTTCGGCAAGGCCCTGCTGCTGCAACAGGACGGCGACTCGGAACAAGCCCTGCGGCTGCTCGAAGAGCATCCGCCGCAAGCCGGCGAGATCGCCCCGGTGCTGCTCCAGGCGCGCCTGCTGCAAACCCTGGAGCGCGGCCCGGAAGCCCTGCCGCTGCTGCGCAAGACCATCGCCCGCTACCCCGACGACAAACGCCTGCGCCTGACCTACGCGCGCATGCTGGTGGAGCAGGACCGCGTCGAAGACGCCAAGACCGTGTTCGCCGAACTGCTCCAGCAGTACCCGGAAGACGACGAACTGCGCTACTCGCTGGCGCTGGTGAGCCTCGAAGCCAAGGCGCTCGACGAGGCCAGCAACTACCTCGAAGAGCTGATCGCCCGCGACAGCCATGTCGATGCCGCGCACCTTAACCTGGGCCGCATCCGCGAAGAGCGCAACGACCCCGAAGGTGCCCTGCGCGAGTACGCCCAGGTCGGCCCGGGCAACGACTACCTGCCGGCGCAACTGCGCCAGGCCGACATCCTGATCGCCAATGGACGGGCCAGCGAAGCCTCCCGACGCCTGGCCGAAGCCCGCGAAAACCAGCCCGACTATGCGATCCAGCTATACCTGATCGAAGCCGAGAGCCTCGGCAATAACGACAAGGACGCCCAGGCCACGCGGGTATTGCAACAGGCAATCAAGCAGTACCCGGACGACCTCAACCTTCTATATACCCGCGCCATGCTCGCCGAGAAGCGCGGCGACCTTGGGCAAATGGAGAAGGACCTGCGCAGCATCCTCAGTCGCGAGCCGGAAAACGCCATGGCCCTGAACGCCCTGGGTTACACCCTCGCCGACCGCACCAGCCGCTATGCCGAAGCCAAGGGGTTCATCGAGAAGGCCCACCAACTGAACCCGGACGACCCGGCCGTGCTCGACAGCCTCGGCTGGGTCAACTATCGCCTGGGCAACCTCGACGAAGCCGAACGCCTGCTGCGCCGGGCCTTCGAGCGCTTCCCCGACCATGAAGTGGGCGCCCATTTCGGCGAAGTGCTCTGGGCCAACGGCAAGCGCCGCGAGGCGCGCCAGGTCTGGGCCAAGTCCTTCGAGAGCCAGCCCGACAGCCCTATCGTGCGCAAGACCCTCCTGCGCCTGACCGGATCCGAGACTCTATAAGCCATGTTTTTGCGCCATTGCATCACCTTTACCCTGATCGCCCTGCTGGCCGGCTGCGCCGGCTTCGGCCAACGTGAAGCCCTCCAGGGCGAAGGCAACCAGCAAGGCTGGCGAGCCCATAAACAGCAGTTGAGCACCCTTGACGGCTGGCAGATCAACGGCAAGGTCGGCATCCGCGCGCCGAGCGACTCGGGCAGCGGCACACTGTTCTGGCTGCAGCGCCAGGACTACTACGACATTCGCCTGTCCGGTCCACTCGGGCGTGGCGCTGCGCGGCTGACCGGGCGCCCGGGCCAGGTGGTACTGGAAGTGGCCAACCAGGGCCGCTTCGAAGCGCAAAACCCCGAGGCCCTGCTGGCCGAGCAACTGGGCTGGGAATTGCCGGTGTCGCACCTGGTCTGGTGGGTGCGCGGCCTGCCGGCCCCGGACAGCAAGAGCCAACTGACCCTGGACAGCGACAGCCGCCTGGCCCAGCTGAAGCAGGATGGCTGGGACGTGCAGTACCTGAGCTACACCGAACAGAACGGCTACTGGCTGCCCGAGCGGATCAAGCTGCATGGGCAAAAGCTCGATGTGACGCTGGTAGTCAAGGACTGGCAACCACGCCAGCTGGGGCACTGAGATGACCCGCCTGACCCTGCCGGCACCGGCCAAACTCAACCTGATGCTGCATATCCTTGGCCGCCGCGCCGACGGCTATCACGAGTTGCAGACACTGTTCCAATTCCTCGAACACGGCGACGAGCTGAGCTTTGCCGTGCGCGAAGACGGCGAGATCCGCCTGCACAGCACGCTGGACAACGTCCCCCACGAGAGCAACCTGATCGTCAAGGCTGCCCGCAAGTTGCAGGCCCTCGGCAGTTGCCCGCTGGGTGCGGACATCTGGCTGAAAAAGGTCCTGCCCATGGGCGGCGGCATTGGCGGCGGCAGCTCCGACGCAGCCACTACCCTGCTCGGCCTCAACCATCTCTGGCAACTGAACTGCAGCGAAGACCAGTTGGCGACACTGGGCTTGAGCTTGGGCGCCGACGTGCCGGTGTTCGTTCGCGGTCACGCCGCCTTCGCCGAGGGTGTGGGCGAGATCCTCACCCCGGTGGATCCGGAAGAACCGTGGTACGTCGTACTGGTGCCGCAAGTGGCTGTCAGCACAGCAGAAATTTTTTCGCACCCAGAGTTGACACGTGATTCCTTGCCCATTAAGATGCGCCCCGTTCCCAAGGGAAACAGTCGTAACGACTGTCAAGCGGTAGTTGAGCAGAGTTACCCAGAAGTACGTAACTCACTGAATTTGCTAAGCAAATATACAGAAGCTAGACTCACCGGCACTGGAAGTTGTGTGTTTGGGGCCTTCCCAAGCAAAGCTGAAGCTGATAAAGTTCTGGCCCTTCTTACAGAGACCCAAACAGGGTTTGTAGCAAAGGGAAGCAACGTTTCGATGTTGCATCGCTCGTTACAAAAACTGCTCTAGGAGCCGAGTACAAGGTGCTCGCAGCAACAGATACAGGGGCGTCGCCAAGCGGTAAGGCAGCAGGTTTTGATCCTGCCATGCGTTGGTTCGAATCCAGCCGCCCCTGCCATTTTCCTTATACTCATCCAGGTATACCCTCAGCCTTCAGGTACTGCGCGTGTCCAAGATGATGGTCTTTACGGGGAACGCTAACCCCGATCTGGCTCGGCGTGTCGTACGTCAGCTGCATATCCCACTGGGTGATGTTTCTGTCGGCAAGTTCTCCGACGGCGAAATCAGCACTGAGATTAATGAAAACGTCCGTGGTAAGGACGTCTTTATCATTCAGCCGACTTGCGCGCCAACCAACGATAATCTGATGGAACTGGTTGTGATGGCCGATGCCTTCCGCCGCTCCTCAGCGTCTCGAATCACTGCCGTGATTCCTTACTTCGGATATGCCCGCCAGGATCGCCGTCCGCGTTCGGCGCGTGTTGCTATCAGCGCCAAAGTGGTTGCTGACATGCTCACCGTCGTTGGTATCGACCGTGTTCTCACCGTCGACCTGCACGCTGACCAGATCCAGGGTTTCTTCGATATTCCGGTAGATAACATCTACGGCTCCCCCGTTCTGGTGGATGACATCGAAGACCAGCGTTTCGAAAACCTCATGATCGTGTCCCCGGACATCGGCGGCGTCGTGCGTGCACGTGCTGTTGCCAAGTCCCTGGGTGTCGATCTGGGTATTATCGACAAACGCCGCGAGAAGGCTAATCACTCCGAAGTGATGCACATCATCGGCGACGTCGAAGGACGTACGTGTATTCTCGTCGACGACATGGTCGACACCGCTGGCACCCTGTGCCACGCGGCCAAGGCCCTGAAAGAACACGGCGCTGCCAAGGTTTACGCCTACTGCACGCACCCTGTCCTTTCGGGTCGGGCGATCGAGAATATCGAAAATTCCGTGCTGGACGAGCTGGTGGTGACCAACACCATTCCGCTGTCCGCTGCCGCACAAGCCTGTGACCGTATCCGTCAACTGGATATCGCACCGGTAGTGGCTGAAGCGGTTCGCCGCATCAGCAACGAAGAATCGATCAGCGCGATGTTCCGCTAAGGGCCCTGCCCCGGCGAGCCTTGAGTTGACGAAAAGCGCCCCGCCCCAACACCCGCTGTTGGGGCGGGGCTTTTTTGCCCACCCCGTATGGCGCTGGTCGCAAACGCCTGCGGGTGCTGGCTATTTTGGAGATACAAAATGACTGATTTCATCCTGAACGCCCAAGCGCGTACCGACCTGGGGAAAGGTGCGAGCCGCCGCCTGCGTCGTCTCGCCGCCCAAGTCCCTGCCGTTGTCTACGGTGGCGACAAAGAGCCTGCATCGATCACCATGCTGGCTAAAGAAGTGGCCAAGCTGTTCGAAAACGAAGCGGCTTTCAGCCACGTTATCGAGCTGAACATCGACGGCGTCAAAGAAAACGTCGTTGTTAAAGCCATGCAGCGTCACCCTGCCAAGCAATTCATCATGCACGCTGACTTCGTGCGCGTTGTTGCTGGCCAGAAACTGACCGCTAAAGTACCGGTTCACTTCATCAACGAAGAAGCGCCGGTCAAGAAAGGCGGCGAGATCTCCCACGTTGTGAACGAGATCGAAGTTTCCTGCGAAGCCAAGGACCTGCCAGAGTTCATCGAAGTTGACCTGGCTAACGCCGAAGTCGGCGCGATCGTTCACCTGTCGGACCTGAAAGCGCCTAAAGGCGTTGAGTTCGTAGCCCTGGCTCACGGTAACGACCTGGCTGTTGCCAACGTTCACGCACCGCGCGTTGCTCCAGAAGCTGCAGAAGGCGCTGCCGAGTAATCCTACTCAGCACGCCGGCGTTGCCCGGGCCACAGTGCACTGCGCTGTGGCCCACAACTCCAAGGAAGAGCCCCTGACGTGACCGCCATCCAACTGATCGTCGGCCTGGGAAACCCCGGCCCCGAATACGAACAGACCCGGCATAACGCAGGGGCTCTTTTCGTAGAACGCATTGCCAGCACCCAGCGCGTCTCCTTGACGGCTGACCGCAAATATTTCGGCCTGACGGCAAAATTCAGCCATCAGGGCAACGATGTTCGTCTGTTGATCCCGACCACCTACATGAACCGTAGCGGCCAGTCCGTGGCGGCTCTGGCGAATTTCTTCCGAATCAAGCCGGAAGCCATTCTGGTGGCCCACGACGAACTCGACCTGCCGCCCGGCGTCGCCAAGCTCAAGCTGGGCGGTGGCCATGGTGGGCACAACGGGCTGCGCGACATCATCGCCCAGCTCGGCAACCAGAATAACTTTCACCGTCTGCGGCTTGGCATTGGCCACCCGGGTGACAGCAGCAAGGTCTCCGGTTTCGTCCTGGGCAAGGCGCCGCGCGCCGAGCAGGAGAAGCTGGACGCCAGTATCGATTTTGCCCTCGGCGTGCTGCCGGACATCCTCGCCGGCGATTGGACGCGTGCGATGAGAGAGCTGCACAGCCAAAAGGCCTGACTCCACGAAGAGGGATTCACCATGGGATTCAATTGCGGCATCGTCGGCCTGCCCAACGTCGGCAAGTCCACCCTGTTCAACGCCTTGACCAAGTCCGGTATCGCAGCGGAGAACTTCCCCTTCTGCACCATCGAGCCGAACAGCGGCATCGTGCCGATGCCTGATCCGCGCCTCGATGCCCTGGCTGCGATCGTCAAGCCGAACAAGATCCTGCCGACCACCATGGAATTCGTCGACATCGCCGGCCTGGTTGCCGGCGCATCGAAAGGCGAAGGCCTGGGCAACAAGTTCCTGGCCAACATCCGTGAAACCGATGCCATCGCCCACGTGGTCCGCTGCTTCGAAGATGAGAACGTGATTCACGTCTCCAACAGCGTCGACCCCAAGCGCGACATCGAGATCATCGACCTGGAGCTGATCTTCGCCGACCTCGACAGCTGCGAGAAGCAACTGCAGAAGGTGGCGCGTAACGCCAAGGGCGGCGACAAGGATGCCCTGGCGCAGAAAGCCATCCTCGAAAAACTGATCCCGCACTTCACCGAAGGCAAGCCAGCGCGCAGCCTGATGAAGCACATGGCCGACGACGAGAAGGCACTGGTGCGTGGCTTCCACCTGCTGACCAGCAAGCCGGTGATGTACATCGCCAACGTTGCCGAAGACGGCTTCGAGAACAACCCTCACCTGGACGTGGTCAAGGCCATTGCCGAGGAAGAAGGTGCGATCGTGGTGCCGGTGTGCAACAAGATCGAGGCCGAGATCGCCGAGCTGGACGACGGCGAAGAGAAGGACATGTTCCTCGAAGCCCTGGGCCTCGAAGAGCCGGGCCTGAACCGGGTGATCCGCGCCGGTTACTCGCTGCTCAACCTGCAAACCTACTTCACTGCCGGTGTGCAGGAAGTGCGCGCCTGGACCGTGCGCGTTGGCGCCACCGCGCCGCAAGCGGCCGGGGTTATCCACACCGACTTCGAGAAAGGCTTCATTCGCGCCGAAGTGGTCGCGTATGACGATTTCATCCAGTACAAGGGTGAAGGCGGTGCCAAGGAAGCCGGTAAATGGCGCCTGGAAGGCAAGGATTACATCGTCAAAGACGGCGACGTGATGCACTTCCGCTTCAACGTCTAAACCGCCCTTCAGCCCCTGCCGGGTGTTGATGAACCTGAAACCCCTTGAGGAGTGCCGCCTCAAGGGGTTTTCTTTTGTCGGTTGCGGCGCGGCCATGCTGCGTGGTAAAAACACCGCAATTTTCGAGTGCCAGGCTCGGTCATTTATTATTTATCGAGCTAAATGACAACGTCAGCTTGGTTACGCCTAGGAAGGCTTTTAACGTGCGATATCTACCATGAAAAGCGTTTACCTTATCAACAACGTGCAAAGTGGCGGTAAAACCTACCTCGAATATTTACTGCCCGCGCTAAACGCTCTTCGGCATGAATATAACTGCATCGTATTGAACACCCGCCTTACCGGCCTAACTAAAGAAGACGCCGAGCAGACGCTGAACTACCCGGTTCAGGACGTCGAACTGGACTACATTGTTCATTTGAAGTCCGAAATTATCATCTCGAATGACGCCTTTATTGGCCGGGCCCTCGACGAATCGAATTTTGCCGTGTTTATCTCGCACGGCAACGTCGGCATGCCGATCAAGGACAAGCATTACGCCGCCTCCTTGATGTCATTTTTCGATGCGATTGTTTCACCCTCCCGCTCGTTCTTTGCCTTGCTGAAGAAAGGGCTACAGCTTTACCGGCAAGAGCGCCATGTGGACTTGGCGTTTTCAATGCAAGCGGTACGCTCGGACCTTCGAAAAACCAGCGTAATCTCCACCTTGCCGGTCAAGATCCCCGATGTATTAAGTGCGCCGCCAGCGTTTAACCGCAGCCCGGATAAGTATGTCGTCGGCATTCTACCGACGCAAAAAGGCATCTGCGCAAGTGGTGCGTCGTTGTTTGAGAACATGATCGATGTTATTAATGCGGTCAAGGCCCAGGTACCTCGCGCGAGCATTCTTCTGCGCCCTTACATGACCGACTTCGAACATCCGTATATTGCCGAGATGTGCGAGAAGCTCGATCAGTACCCGTGGATCACCATCGATAAAACCAGGAGCCGCAGCGAGGTCTTCTACCAGCAGTGCGACACGATCATTACCGATGCGTCCAGCGGTGGTGTTTCGTTTATGCTCAATACTTGCCGGCTGCCGATTTATTATGTGCCGGCCGATAATGCCAGCCACCCGATTGTTAATGCCTGGCTCGAACAAATGGACGGCTATCTGCCCATTGCGAAAAATGGCGATGAGCTTAAAGACTTGTTGCACGGCTTTGAGTTGCTCAGCCCGGAACAACATTACGCGATCTACCGGAAATTCTACGCGGCCGAATTCGGCGGTTTCCAACACCCGGAAAACGTCTTCCTCGACCTGGTCAAAAAGCAGCACGATTCCGAGTTCAGCTACTTTGCGATGGCTGCCAATGGCGACGTCGACAGCCAGCGCGCTGCACCCCGCGTGACCGCATAAACCCACTCCTTTTTAAAGTGCCCATGAATCAGGTCGATACTAACGTTGCAGGCGCCGGACAGGTCGTGTGGATAACCGGGCTGTCCGGGGCGGGAAAGTCCACCCTGGCCCAGGCGTTTGCCGCCGGGCTTCGCGCCCAGGGCCAGTCGGTGGTGGTGCTCGACGGGGATGAACTGCGCGAGGTGTTCGGCAATACCGCCGACCGTGCGCAGAACTACGACAGGGCCGCACGCCTGGCGCTGGCCATGCAATATGCCCATCTGTGCCGGGTGATTGCGGCGCAAGGGCACATCGTGGTGATCGCGACGATTTCGCTGTTTCATGAAGTGCATGCCTGGAACCGCAGCCAGTTGCCTGGCTACTTTGAAGTCTATTTGCAAGTCCCGCTGGAAGAATTGCGCCGCCGCGACCCCAAGGGCATCTATCGGCGATTTGATGCAGGTGAGCTACACAACGTCGCAGGGCTCGATTTGTCGATTGATGAACCGAGCGCGGCAGACTGGGCCGTGGCGTTCGAGCCGCAGCGCACCCTGGCGACGTTGACTGAAGACTTGCTGCACCGTTTTTATAAAAGGAAATTGGTATGAAAACCGAATGGGATTACACCGTCCTGGCTGACGCTTACCTGAAGCGTCCCGATTACGCCGATGCAGCCATCGACGCGATGCTCTCCATTGCCGGCGCCGAACAAGGCGACCGTTTTTGCGATGTCGGCGCAGGCGTTGCGCACCTGACCCTGATGTTGGCCGCTCGCGGCATGCAGGTCATTGCCGTGGAGCCGAACGACGCCATGCGCCACAACGGCGTCCAGCGCACCCACGAGCTGGCCAATGTCAGTTGGTACGAAGGCACTGGCGAAGCCACCGGGCAAGCCGCCCAGGCGTTCGATATGGTCACCTTCGGTAGTTCGTTCAACGTCTGCGACCGCCAGCAGGCGCTTGAGGAAACCGCGCGTATTCTCAAACCTCGTGGCTGGTTCGCCTGCATGTGGAACCATCGTCATCTCGACGATCCGGTTCAAGCACGGATCGAAGCCATCATCAAGGAGCGGGTGCCGGGCTACGGCTATGGTACGCGTCGTGAAGACCAGACTGCGGTCATCGATGCCAGCGGGCTGTTCGGCCCTGTTGTGCACCTGGATGCACGTGTCACCCACCAACAGAGCGTCGCCGAGTGCCTGGAAGCGTGGCGCTCTCACGCGACCCTGGAACGTCAGGCCGGGGCGAAATTCCATGACGTGATCAGCGCCATCGAGGACTACCTGAACAGCCTCGACGCGGCCTCGATCCAGATTCCGTACTCGACCAATATTTGGGTTGCCCAGCTGAGATAACGCCGATGGCGCTGCACTTCTCTACCAAGGCTGGCACATTGATCAGCCTGCAGGAGCGACTCACCTCGGCGCGCATCGCGCCCTTGCTGGCATTCAGCGTTGGCGACTGGCAACGGGGCCGTCACGCCTGTTTCCGGGACATCCGCGGGCGGTTGGGAAACGGGCCGTGGATCGTGCGCTCCAGCTGTCGGCGTGAAGACAGTGCACAAGCATCCGCTGCCGGGGCGTTTCTCTCGCTGCCTGAGGTCGATGAAGCCGAGCTGGAATCGGCAATCGACCGGGTGATCGCCAGTTATGGCGACGTGCACCTGGCAGACGAGGTGTTGATCCAGCCGATGCTGGGTAATGTGCTGCGTTCCGGCGTCGCCTTCTCCCATGACCCGAATACCTGCGCGCCCTATCGCGTGGTGAACTGGTCGGAAGGCAGCGACACCGCATCGGTCACCGGTGGCATGGGCGGTCGGTTGTGGCAGCAGGCCGCACTCAGCGAAGTAGCGCCTGCACCAGCCCTCGCGCCGGTGATCGCGTTACTCGACGAGTTACTGGCGCTGTTCGATGGCACGCCCATCGATTGCGAGTTCGCGGTCACCCGTGAAGCTGAAGGCGAGGTGCTGTGGCTGTTGCAAGCCCGGCCATTGATCTTGTCGGGCCCAGCGCAATGCGCCTCGGAGCAGGCCGCTCGGCTGGAAACCATTCAGCGCAAAGTGGCGCGGGGCATGCAGCCGCAGCCGTTCCTGATGGGTCAGCGCACTGTTTATGGGGTAATGCCGGACTGGAACCCCGCCGAAATAATCGGCGTGCGCCCCAAGCCGCTGGCACTCTCGCTGTATCGGGATCTGGTCACCGACTCCATCTGGGCTTACCAGCGACACAACTACGGTTACCGCAACCTGCGCAGCTTCCCGCTGATGCCGCATTTTTCCGGGTTGCCGTATATCGACGTGCGCCTGTCGTTCAACTCGTTCATTCCAGCGGACCTCGATGAGGGGCTGGCCGGGCGCTTGGTCGATCACTACATCGATCGGCTGCTGGCCGAGCCGACCCTGCACGACAAGGTCGAGTTCGAGATTGTCTTCTCGTGTTACACCCTGGATTTGTCACAGCGCCTGGAGCGCCTGGCCAGTGCCGGTTTCCTGGAACACGAGCGGGAGGCTATCAGCAGCAGCCTGCGCAAACTGACCAATCGCATCGTTCATCCCAAAGAGGGTTTATGGCGCGCCGATGCCAATAAGCTCGACATGCTCCGCGTGCGCCGCGAAGCGTTGCTGGCCTCCGATGCCGATCCGCTGGCACGCATCTACTGGCTGCTGGAGGATGCCAAACGCTACGGCACCCTACCCTTCGCCGGTCTGGCCCGGGCGGGCTTCGTCGCCGTACAGATGCTCAAGTCGCTGGTCACGGTGGGCGTGTTCTCCCAGGCTGACTACGACAGTTTCATGGGCGGCATTTCCACCGTCAGTGGCCAGCTGGCCCGGGACCGGGCGACGCTCGACAAGGCCACCTTCCTCGCCCGCTACGGCCACTTGCGACCGGGCACCTACGATATCCTTTCACCGCGTTACGACGAGGCGCCGGAACTCTATTTCGACTGGAGTCAGCGGCCTGCGGTGCCGGAGCCAGTCAAGCCGTTTTCGCTGACCCTGCCGCAGATGCGCGAAATCGTCAAACAGCTGGAAGAGCATGGTTTGCAGCCCGATCCGGTCGGCTTGCTGGACTTCATGCAAGCCGGCATCGAACTGCGCGAGACGGCCAAGTTCCATTTCACCCGCAACCTCTCGGATGCGTTGGCATTGATTGCCGAAGTGGGCGCTCAGCACGGTTTGAGCCGCGAGGACATGGCCTATTGCGACATCAATGTGTTCAAGGAACTGCACGTTGCGGCAACCGATCCGAAGGATTTGCTGTCACGCAGCATCGAGCAAGGCAAGGCCCGCTACGCGCAGACCCTGAAACTCTCGCTGCCGCCGGTGATCACCCGGCCGGAGGATGTCTGGTCCTTCGAATGGCCGGAAGCGGCTCCCAATTTCATCACCCAGAAGCAGGTGACGGCACCGGTGGTGAGCAGCGAGGACCGTGACAAGCTCGCCGGGGCGATTGTCTGCATTCCCAACGCCGACCCGGGGTTTGACTGGCTGTTCGCCTACCCGATTGCCGGCTTGATTACCGCCTGGGGTGGCGCCAACTCGCACATGGCCATTCGCGCGGGCGAACTGGGTTTGCCCGCGGTTATCGGTGCTGGCGAGGTGCTCTATCGGCGCTGGTCGGCGGCCAAGCGCTTGCACCTGGACTGCCCTGGGCGCTGGGTGGAGTTGTTGGCATGAAGATCGTTGCCGTCAGTCAGCGGGTGGCGCGGGTCGCAGAGCACGACGAATGCCGCGATGCGCTCGACCAGCGACTGATCGACTTTCTCCTCGCCGGCGGCTTTTTGCCGGTGCCGGTGCCCAATACCTTGTGCCTGCACACACACGAGACCGGGGCGGACCAGGACGCCATGCACGGCTGGCTGACCAGGCTGTCGCCGCAGGCCATTGTGCTGTCGGGCGGCAACGATATCGGCGAGCAGCCAGCGCGTGACACCACTGAAGCACGTCTACTTGACCATGCACGCTCGCGGCGCCTGCCGGTACTCGGTATTTGCCGGGGGATGCAGATGCTCGCGCACGCGGCGGGTGGCCAGTTGAAGCCGGTTACCGGCCATGTGCGAACCCGGCATCGTTTGTCGGGCCAGATCGGTGCCGAGGTGAACAGCTATCACGCTTTCGCCCTGGCCTCGTGCCCGCCGGCTTTTACTGTGCTGGCGCGCAGCGAAGACGGCGAAATCGAAGCGATTCGGCACCTGAGCCTACCCTGGGAAGGCTGGATGTGGCACCCGGAGCGCGAGGAGGTTTTTGCCGCACACGACCTCTGTCGCTTGAAGACATTGTTCGGTGAATGAACGAATTTCATAAGGTGGAACGGTTGTGAAAGCCATTATTCTGGCTGCCGGGCGCGGCAGCCGCATGAAAAGCCTGACGGACGAGCGGCCGAAGTGCCTGGTCGAGGTGCGCGGTAAGACCCTGCTGGCGTGGCAGTTGGCGGCGCTGCGCGCAGCAGGCATCGAGCAGATCGCCATCGTCACCGGCTACAAGCGCGAGCTGCTGGCCAGCCAGGGGCTGGTCGAGTTCCATAATCCGCGCTGGGCGCAGACCAACATGGTTGCCTCATTGGCGTGTGCCGAGTCCTGGTTGCAGGACGAACCGTGCATCGTCAGTTACGCCGATATCTTCTACAGCGCCGCGGCCGTCCAGTCGTTGATGGCCTGCCCGGCCTCGCTGGCGGTTACCTATGACCCGAACTGGCTGACGCTGTGGACCGAGCGGTTTGGCGACCCATTGCTGGACGCCGAAACCTTCCGCCTCACCGGCGCAGGCACCTTGGCCGAAATCGGCAACACGCCCAAGGCCGTAGACGAAGTCCAGGGCCAGTACATGGGGCTGCTGCGCTTCACCCCGGAAGGCTGGGCAGAGGTCGTGCGGCTACGCGCTGCGTTGACGGCGGAACGCCGTGACAACATACACATGACCCACACACTGCAGCAGGTGATCGAGGCCGGGCGGGTGCCAATCCAGGCCTGCGCCTATACCGGCGAATGGGGCGAGGTGGACTCGTCTGAGGATCTGCTTGCGTATCAGTAAATGGAAATGACGAATCGTTTGCTGCCGCTTGCCTGCCACGTGCTGGCATGGTCCCTGGCATTCATCGGGCAGTGCCTGGCGGCGCCCGAGCAGGTTATCCAGATCGGCACCGACGGCCAGCGCTATCCCTTCCTGGTGTTTGCCAACCAGCCGCTGCAGATCACCCAGGATGAGCGCATCGAGCAGGCCGTGGTGATCCTCCACGGAGTAAGGCGCAACGCCGACCATTACTTTGCCATCGGCCAGACACTGCTTGAACGTGCGCAGTTGCCAAGTCGCCAGACGCTGCTGCTGGCGCCCAACTTCCTCGTGCCAACCGACAACCGTGCGCGCAACGACCTGCCGCTGTGGCGCAACGACAGCTGGATGCACGGCGAGCCGGCGGGCTTTGGTCGGGTTGGGGTCAGTGCCTTTCAGGCACTCGACGACATTGTCGGTTACCTTGCCGACCGGGAACATTTCCCGGCGCTCAAGCGCATCACGCTGATCGGCCATTCAGCCGGCGCCCAACTGATGCAGCGCTATGCCATGCTCAACCCGCAGGATGAACGGCTTCGCCAGGCCGGTGTGGCGGTGCGTTATGTGATCTCCAGCCCGTCGAGCTATCTCTACCTCGATGCCAGCCGGCCGCAGCCGCAGGGTTTCGCGCCGCTCACAGCACCCAAGTGCCCAACCTACAACCACTACCGCTATGGCCTGATCGGCTCGCCGGCCTACCTGCTGCGCCAGCGCCTGAACGGCAAGCAGCTGTTCCAGCGCTACGCCGCCCGCGACGTCACCTACCTGGTCGGCTCGGACGACAACGACCCGGCCAACCGACGTCTCGACACGTCCTGCGGCGCGGAACTGCAAGGCAGCAATCGGCTTGAACGGCAGCTTAATTACCGCGCTTACGAGCAGTACCTGGGAGAGCGCTGGGGTGTTCGGGTGAATCACCGGCAGTTTCAGGTGTCGGGCGTCGGGCATAGCGCCACTGGTTTGTATGGCTCGCCGCTGACCGTGCGTAAGCTGTTTCCCGGAGGCAAGACACAACCGTCTGACTGAATGGTTTCACTGAGGATTGCCTCAGCCTTGGCATACCACATAGAATAAGAACGATTAACAATTAACACCTCTTCTATGCGTAGGCATGATCAACGATACAGATGGGTGACACGCTGAAGCCGGCCGAGGTCGCCCAGGACACCTTCGTCCGCCTGCTGCGAGCGCGTCAGGCGCAGCCGCTCAAGGAGCCCCGCGCCTACCTGAGCAGCATCACCCGCGGGCTGATGATCGACCAGTTACGCCGTCGCGCGCTGGAGCAGGCCTACCTGGAGAGCCTCGCGCTGCTTCCCGAGCACGAAGTGCCATCAGAAGAACAGCGCCTGCTGATTCTCGATACCCTCGAACGTCTCGACCAGTTGCTCGACCAGCTCAACCCGCGAGTCCGCCAGGTATTCCTGCTGGCCCAGCTCGACGACATGAGCTGCCCGCAGATTGCCGCGCACTTCGGCGTTTCCCACGCGACCGTCGAGCGCGATCTGGCCAAGGCCCTGGCCGCCTGCTATCGGCTGCGCTATGCCGACGCCTGACGCCCCACTTGGTGCGCAAACGACGACCCGCGATTTCCAGGCCTCGGGCACGGTCACCTACGGTTCCTGGGACGCGCAGCGCTACGTCGCCGATATCTCCGGCCCGCTGACCGACAGCGGCAATGTGCGCGGGCGGATGATCGCCGTGCACGATGACAAGGACTTCTTCCAGGACCCCGCATGGAGCGCAAGGAAGTGTTCTACGGCGTGCTCTCGGCCGACCTCAGCGACAGCACCACGCTCACCGGCGGCCTGGAATACACCAAGCTCGACCCAGTGACCGGCGAAGCCTACGAAATGGGTATCAAGGGCGAGTTCTACGAGGGCCGGCTGAACACCTCGTTCGCGGTGTTCCGCATCAACCAGGTCGGCAACGCCCTGGACGATACCGCCAGCCCCAACCCGTGCTTGCCCAACTACACCACCGGCTACTGCAAGGTGGCCGCCGGCAAGAACCGCAACGATGGCTTCGAGATCAAGGTGTCCGGCGAGGTGCTGCCGGGCTGGCAGATCAGCGGTGGCTATACCTGCACCACCACCGAGTACCTGAAGGACACCGTCGGCAACACCGGCGCGCCGATCCGCACCACCGACCCGAAGCGTCAGCTCAAACTGTTCACCAGCTATCGCCTGCCGGGCGAGTTCAACGCCTGGACCATCGGCGGTGGCGTACAGGCGCAAAGCGACATCTACTCGCTGCAACTCAACGCCAACAATAAGATAGGCGCCACCCCGACCGCCTATTACTGGGGTGACCCGCGCCCTATGTCGGTGACCCTACGCGGTACGTTCTAAGCGTCCGCCGACGAGTGCTGGCTCCAGCCCTCGTCGGCGACGTTGTGAGTTCGCAGCTGGCAGCGGACAACTTGTTAAAACGCTGGAACACGTGTGGAAAAGTTTGGCGAATAGGTCATTGTTACTAATTTTACGCGGAGATTTTTCTGAAAAACCCAATAGTAAAAATCTTATAGCCGATAAAATTTTGCCATCAAAAAAACAACAATTATAGCAAGCGTAATAACCACAAAAACCGCCAACACTTCAAATACCCGACGTAGTTCCTCAACACTAGAAAACTGAGTACACATAAAAAACGTTAAAACCCCAAAACAACCAGTTATAGTATTAAACAAACCAAACACTTTACCTTGAAGATCCGGGGAAATAGCACTCTGAGCACGAGCAAGGCATATAATTGAAGACTGACACCCTATCCCAACGCCGAAAAAGGAGAAAAACACTTCATAAAATGATTCTGCTCGCGAAAAACCCGACAAGGACAATGCCAAGCACAATACGTTAAACACTATAATTTTTCCCGCCCCGTAACGTGAAACTAACCTTGACATCAATAACCCGCCTATAATAGCTCCTACAGAATAGGCAGAATCGATGAGACCATAGGCCTTGGCAGAAAGCCCCAAAACATTTTGAACAAAGGGTGCCAGCAAAGCATTGGACAAATATAAAACATTAGTATTAACAAGAACCAATGCGTACCCACCCAACACAACTGGGCTACGGAAAGCACTAAACATCAGCTTAGCTGTACTTACCAATGTACCCTGCCCCAAAATTAGCTTTGCGGGCCTTATACTAAAAATATCTTCAGTAGAAACAAGCAACCTGGTGAAAACCATAGTTATCAGAAAAGCAAAACTTGCTAGGAATACGATAACGGCACTGCCAAAATAAAAGTAGAGTACTCCTCCACCCATTGCACCAACCACTACCCCAGACTGGCCACAAATCACAGATAATGAGTTTATGGCAAGTCCTCTAACGACAGGCAGGTTCCCTATAATCACTCGCCAAGAAATCAGCTGCGTTTCCGCCAAGCAAGCCATTAAAAAACTTACCAAATAAGCATAAAACTCACTTACACCACCAAAAACAAATGCCCCAGCGTATAAAAACAACGTTAGAAATCTAAAAAACTCTGTATAAATCAATATCTTTACTGGGCGAAATCGATCTGCAAAACTTCCAAGGATCATGGAAAAAAATATACTTGGCACGACGGCAACAAGTAAACTGATCGCCGAACCTGAGGGACTTCCCGAAAGATCCGTAACAACCCAAGTATTTATAAAAAAAAACAACCCAGCGCCTAGCCTAGAGAAAAACATAACTGCCGCATAAAACCCTGAAGAACACATACATAAAGCCTCAAGATCAAAACTCACTAAATATATTTTACCTCTTGACCAAAGCGTTCAAAGTCGAATCCATCCGCATAAAAATCTCTCAAGTAATCTTCTGCCTCCAGCAAATGACCATCAGAATTTCTGCATAACAAATATTCGAGCTCATCAATATTTCTCGACCACCTAAATCCATTATAAAACTCAAACCCCTTAAACTTTGACTTATATATAAATCGCTTCTCACAACAGGTTCCTAGATACACATGAGAATAGTTAAGAGCTTTAAAATAATTGATCACGGCCGTCATCATGAACGTCCCAAGCGACTTCTGGGGTTTATCTATATCGTAAAAAGCAAACCCATATTTAACTATCTTCCTCACACAACTGACAGCGACAACGCCTACAACCTCACTTTCAATTGAAAATACCATGACGTGAGAAGCATTATCTTTATTAAAAATTCTATGCAGCCGATCATTATCGACTACACCCTCTCCGAACCTAAGCGCGGCGCACAGCAAACACATTTTATTTATTGCATTAGTCAGCACAAAATCGTCAATATTAAAAAGTGACATCTTGACATCTTGGCATACTTTAATTGTGCGGCGCGACCTATAGCCAAGTTCAAAATCCCCCAGAACCACTCGTGTACTCCTGGCCAGATAAAAAATAGGCTTACGCGAAGGTAGGAATCCTCGGCTATACAATTCTACTATCTCATCAACCGATTCAGGCATGGCCCATACGACATATGGAAACACATAGCCCTTGTAGTCCTGCTTAACTTCCGAGAAAAAAAATTTCACTTTACCCCATCCCTACCAATATCATCCTTTTGCTGTCTAAGCAGAATGCTTCCCCTGTAATACCATATGATGAGACCTCCTTAAATCCACTCATCTCCAGCCACCCCTTAAGTTCCGTCAAGGCAAAAAGCCGTATACTGTACGGCGCCTCCAAGACTCGACCATCACAATTAAATTCACGAGCAATATTTAACCTCCCACTTCTCACATCATAGTCAAAATAGTCAACCATTAAATTTCCATCCCTCTCCTCTACATTTGCAGCAGGCCTGTTAGCCAAATATCGATCTCGATTAATATGATCTATTAAAAAAACACCCCCTTCCTTTAACATTGATTTGATTTTTGATAGTTGCTCTTGACTCTCCTTATCACCTGCATAGCCAAACGATGTATACCAACTGATCACACAATCAAACTGCCCATCCCAAGTAGCAGACAGAAAATTTTTACTTTGATAATCGACTTCAACGCCACTATTCAGCGAATCATTTACGGCCACTTCTAGAGCGCGCTCACACCAATCCACACCCGTTACACGATATCCACGACGGGCTAACTCATTGGATATACGGCCATGACCACACCCCAAATCAAGGACATGATCATTTTTATTTAACCTACAAAGGCCCTCAATCAAATCGCACTCCCGACTTGTTCGGTCTTTGGTCAAGTACACTTCAGAAAAATAAACGTACAACTCATCGAAGGTATTTATCATAAACGCCTCTAACTATCACCTTAGCCACCTTAGAATACTTTTCAAGACCAGCTTCCTACTTTCAGGGTACTCGCCAAAGTGAGCGCCTAAGTCATGACCTGACCCGCGCACACAGTGATGTTCAGCATCAATGCAGCTCCTTGCTTTTTCTATTAGTTTGCAAGGGATTTCTGCGGGTATCACTAAGTCCGCCTCAGCGGAAATCACCAATAATTTGCCTTTGAATTTCTCAATAATTGAAAAGCACTGACTATCCTCCCAACTTCTATAACGACGAATACAAGAAGAAAAGAACGGGCCAAATGCTACACCCTCTGCACGCTCAGAATATACTGCAGGTATTGCTAAACCTATCCGAGCCACCGATATTTGCGCCGCTATTTTCAACGCATTATGAGCCCCCATGCTAAAGCCTATAACATTGAGATTCCTCTCCAACTTAAATTTCTGCACCACTTTTAATGCCTGCTCTGTTCTTCGCTCCAAACTTGATTCCTGCACGCATCCCCCGGTCCTTCCATGCCCTAGAAAATCAAAAGAAATACTGTCTATATGATGGTCACACAAATGTCTCTGAAGACTATGGAACCCTCTGCTGCTTGAGTTACCAGCGCCGTGCATAATTAGAACTGTCTTTCTGGCCTGCTCGCTTACCCAATGCTGCCCAATTAATACCTCATTTTGATATGAGACTTCAAAATTATCTATCTTCACTTATGGCCTCCTACATGACCGGCGCAAGCGAGGTATTTATAACCATATTAAAGCCTGACCTCACCTACCAAATCTTGTAGCGACTACGGTATGCTTTTTGCGTGCTTAAAAAATTCACTACTGAATCGCTCAACCCATAGGCAGCCAGAATCATTCATTGAAAAAAACATAGCCATACGATATAAGATGAAAACCATATGTATAAGGCAGCAATACAATGGGCTTTCATGCAGCCAATCTAAATTCAGTCGCCGGCGTCGCCCACAATTTTGGAACCGTCAATGAAGTCGGCAGACCTAGCGACCTTTTCTATTGCTCACAGCAAAACAGCTCAACAGTAATTGAAATAGGCAAGACGCATCCTACAGGCATTATCGTAGGGGACGCCGTGTTCACCCGAACAACACGTCCAATTGGAATTATTACAGCCGATTGCTTACCTATTCTTTTGACATCGAGCTCAGAACCTTTTGTCGCTGTAATACATGCCGGCTGGAAGGGCCTATTTAGCGGAATAATCAGAAACTCTGTAGAGGCTTATCGAGGCGCAGGAGTTACACTCCGTGATCTGAAGCTTGCTATAGGTCCATCCATAGGACCATGCTGTTATGAGGTTCGCCCGCCATTGATTGAAGCCATCGAAGATAAGGATGGAAACCTGTGGCGAGGTAAAAAGGCGCCTTGGGCTCCTCATAGCAATGAATTACCTCACCCCCTCAATAAGGATAGCATGTGTCTTGATCTTAAACTTTACTGCTGCTACCTATTGGATCAGGAAGGCTTGAACTGCTCGCAAATAGAGTTAGTTGACACATGTACCTACTGCTCGGACATAAAGCTTGGAAGCTACAGAAGACGAAATCACAACTCGGAGGAAAAAACCTTCCAGTACTCCTGGATCAAACTATCCGACCGCTAAATAACGGCATCATAACTATATATACCCATTAGCAACAGCATACGTCAGCGTTTGCACTCTATTACTCGCCCCCAATTTCCGCTGCGAGTTTCGTAGATGAAAGTTCACAGTATCGACAGCCACGCCAAGAATGATAGAAACCTCCCCTGAAGTTTTGCCGTCCGCAACCCACCGTAGTATTTCTTTTTCCTTTTCTACAAGCTCAACCAGCTCACCATTTGGTGACGCCCAACCAAGCTTAATTACTTGTTCACCTATCGTGTCTGCCAACGATCTAATTATTGGCTTCAGCCCCTTGAACTCTTCATCGCTCACAGTTCCACTGAGTTTAGCAAGGTAAAGAAAGCCAAAATACCCACTTGCTTTGAAGGATGGCTGAACCACACCTTCAGATATATTGAAACCAGACACCTTAGAATTAAGCGCTAAAGGCTTTAGAAACATTTCGCCAGGTAATTTCATCGGTTCAAAAAATACCTTGCAGTGCTGAATCACTGGATCCAGCGGGGCGCAATTCATTTCTTTATAGTACTCAGCCCACTCTTCCGGCCAATTACCTAAAAACTTTATATCTGGCTTCATAAAAGGAGTGGAATTACATACCCCGTAAAGAAAGTAGTCAAAACTCAGTTCTCGAACCGAACATATTGCATTATCAACCAACTCTTCTAAAGACCCAAACCCCTTACCCCCGCTTGCCAAACTGGTCAAAGCAGAAAAATGGCAACTCATTAAACACCTCCAAACGGTACAAAACCTAGGAACCAATTTGCATGTCGCCTTCCGAGTAATCCTGTCATTAATGCCTGCCAACTGCACTAAACACAGTGTTCAGCTATGCCGCACACCCGTAGGATTTATAGTTCGCACAAGTTACCAATACCGTTCAGCTTATTTCCCACTCTATTATTTATTTAAAACATGCGGTTTTTTAGAATCACCCACTTGTCAGTCTTTGAGGAAAATGCCTCAAGGATTCGCCGCCGTTGCGTTATCGCAAGCAGCATACGACAGCCTCAAACGCGAATATCTCTCACCTTTAAAACTCCCGAATCTCCCCGCAACTGCTGCTGGTCGAAGACGACCTGCGGCTGCGTGGCTTTCAGGTCACCGCCTGCGTGGATGGCCTTGAAGGCCTGGCCGCCTGCGACGCGCGGCGCTTCGACCTGATCCTGCTCGACATCATGCTGCCCGACCTCGACGGCCTGGCACTGCTCGAACGCCTGCGCAGCCGTCAGGGCGTGCCGGTGATGCTGATGTCGGCATCAGCGGCTTCACCCGTGGTGCCGACGATTACCTGCTCAAGCCGTTCAGCCTGGCCGAGGACGTCAGCCACCAGCAGTGCAGCGCCGGCCTGACCGGCTTCGAACAAACCCTGACCCTGGGCAGCGAGTTCAGCCGCCAGGAGCTCAACGAGCCGGCGCAGGCGCGGCCCGGCTCAACCGTGGACATGCTGCAGGCCACGCAACGCCTGCGCGCCCAGCTGCAACAGGTGCCGGGCGTGCAGGTTGGTTTCAGGACCTTCCCCGACCTGAACCACGGGCAGATGCTCGACGCCTCGCCGCGCCATACGCTGGACAAGCTTTACGCCGCGCCTTCGCCGGCACGCTGAGCGCGGAACGCCCGCCGCCGCGCGCTGCGGGCAAACACCACGAACAGCGCAGCCATGGCCGTCAGCGCCATTGGCAGGCCATGCGGGGCAACCTCCATCGCGGCGCCGCTGATCAACGGCCCGATCAGGCTGCCAACCCCCCAGAGCAGGCCGACGCTGGCGTTCGCGGTCACCAGGTCCTGGCCTTTGAACTGCTGGCCGATCAGCACCAACGCCAGGGTATAGACCCCGCCTGCCACCGCACCGAGCACCACCAGCGCCGGCCACAGCAGCCACGGCATACCGATCAGCCAGGGCAGCGCCAGGCCGATCAGCATCGCCGCCACACCGCAGACCAGGTGCACGGTGGTGCGCTCGCAGCGGTCGGCCAGCCAGCCAATCGGTAGCTGAAAGAGCATGTCGCCCGTGAGGATCACCGTCACCATCAATGCCGCCACGCCCACCGCGTAGGCATGGTGAGTGGCGTATACCGGCAGCAGCGACAGCACCACCGCGTCGAAGAACGAGAAGAACAGCACACCCATGCACAGTGCCGGCGCCACCCGGAAGAACCCGCCAAGGGAGAAACTCTTCTCACCGTCGTCACCGTGCTCGACATGGTCGTTGGGCACCGTCCAGCAGATCGAGGCCAGCGCCAGCGCATAGCAGCCACTGACCAGGGTGATCACCCATGGGCTCTGCGCACCGAATAGCGCCAGCATGGCCGGGCCGAGCATCTGGAAGCCAGTGAAGGCCGTGGCGTACAGCGCCATGACCTTGCCGCGGTTGTGCTCCTCGCTCAGTTCGTTGACCCACGACTCGCCGAGGATGATCGCGATGCCCATGCCAATCCCCAGCCCCAGGCGCAGCAGGCCGAGCAGGTAGATCGAGTCGAAGGCCCAGTCGATCAGGCCGACGCTGAACGCGCACAGGCCGAAACTGAGCAGGTAGATCAGCCGCCGGGTGAGGTGCCGGCAGCAGGCGTCGACCATGAACGCCGAGAGCATCATGCCAGCCGCCGGCATCGCCGAAAGGATGCCAATCTGCAAAGTGCTGGCCCCGGCATCGAGCAGGCGCAACGACACCAGCGGCAAAGTGGCTCCCAGGCTCAAGCCAACCACGGACACGGCAAACAGCAGACCGAACAGAAAACGCTTGTTCATCACAACCACAACTCCAAACCGACCGGCGCAGGAACGACGGACGTTCACGCGCAGGCGCATACACGATCAAAAATTCGAATGCGAAACGGACCGACAGCGGCGCAGGAGGGCCGTAGTGTCAGTGGGAGCAGGCGTGCGGGGAGAAGGTGAAGGCGAACAACACGCTGCGCCGCCGCTTGAGCACCGCATCACGCGGCCAGTCACGACGCATCGCCTGCAGAACAGGCAGCGGCTTGGCGCGGTGAAGGGGGGAGCGGTTCATGGGTCGGCTACAGGGGTAAGAGAGGCCGGCACTCTAGGTGAAGCACAGGCTGCCCGTCAATCCTCGGCCGCTCTGTGACGCGCATTGGCGGCCGCCGGCTCAGCTCAGGCAATAACCATTGCGTCCGCTTTCCTTGGCCCGATACAGCGCCTGGTCGGCCAGGTACAGCACATCCTGGCCAGCGCGCCGGGCGCTGGCCACACCGATGCTCAGGGTCACCCGGCCCAGCGCTACGCCGCGGTGCTCGATGTGCTCGGCAACCACCCGCGCGCACAAACGCTCGGCGATCTGCGCGGCGTCGACGCAACCGGTGTGCTCAAGGATGATGGCGAATTCTTCGCCGCCGTAGCGACACACAGTGTCGTTGGGCCGACGCAGTACTTCGCGGAACAGCCGGGCCAGCAAGCGCAGGCATTCGTCGCCACGCTGATGGCCGTAACAGTCGTTGTAGGCCTTGAAGTGATCGACGTCGACCATCAGCAGCGACAGGCTGTCGTCACCCGCCATCGCCGCCAGCGCGCGCTGTAGCACTTCGTCAAAACGGCGGCGATTGGGCAGCCCGGTGAGCGCATCCTGCTCGGCTAGCTCACGCAACTGGGCATTCGCCAGTGCCAGCTGGGCGTTGCTGGCGGCCAGCGCCTGGCGCATCTGGCAGTGTTCGGTGATATCGCTCATGGCCAGGGTCATGCCGAGCAACTGGCCATCCAGATCGCGCGCCGCCTTCACCGCCAGCAGGTAGTTGCGGCCTTGCCAGTCGAGCACCTGATCGGCCAGGGTTTCGCCGCGCTCAAGGCAGCCCAGGCAATGCACCACGTCCAACTGCTGTGGGCTGATCAGGCTGCCCAGCGTTTGGCCAACCAGCGCCGTGACCGAGCCGCCGAGCAGTTGCGCCAGCGCGTTATTGACATTGACCAGGTTGCCCTGGCGGTCGACCAGCCCGAGGGCCACCGACGCGGCGGCGTACAGCGCTTCAAGCTGCACTTCCCGCCGATCCAGCGGGCCGATGGCCGGCGTCACGTCGCGGTCGATGCCGCGGTAGCCACTGAGCGCCCCCTGCTCGTCGAACAGCGGCACGCCGCTGGTTTCCAGCATCAGCAGACGGCCGTCGGCGCGCAGGTTGCGGTTGATCAGCCCGCTGAACGGCCGCTGCTCGGCGATGATCCCGGCGAACAGCGCGCCGACCCGCGCCGCCTCGTCGGCCGGCATGAAATCGAACGGCGTGCGCCCAAGCACCTGCTCCGGGGCGTAGCCGAGCAGGTGCCGGCTGTGCTCCGAGCAGAAGGTATAGCGGCCCTCGCGGTCCACTTCCCAGATCCAGTCGGAGTTGTGCGCAATGATCTCGCGCAGACGACGCACTTCCAGCCGTTCGGGTTCGGTAGATGAGGTAGCGGGGCTTGGCTTGGACATAAAGACAGGACTTCGGACAGACAATCGGGCGATTGCAAGCCCGCCAACTTACTGGATCTGCCCCCCGGGGAGCAATCCCGCAAGCTGGCTGGCACGGCCCTCAGCGCCTGCCGGTGGATGGCAGGAGGATCGCCAGTACACCGAACAGCGGCAGGAACGAGCACAGCCAATACACGTACTCGATGCCATGGATGTCGGCCAGGTAACCGAGCAGCGCCGCGCCGATGCCGCCAAAGCCGAACATCAGGCCGAAGAAGATCCCGGCGATCATGCCGACATTGCCCGGTACCAGTTCCTGGGCATACACGACGATGGCCGAGAACGCCGAGGCGAGGATGAAGCCGATGATCACGCTGAGCACACTGGTCCAGAACAGGTCGGCATACGGCAGCGCCAGGGTGAACGGGGCAACGCCGAGGATCGAGAACCAGATCACCGCCTTGCGCCCGATGCGGTCGCCAATCGGCCCACCGAAGAAAGTCCCGGCGGCTACCGCGCCAAGAAACAGGAACAGGTGCAACTGCGAGCTGGCTACCGACAGGTCGAATTTCTCGATCAGGTAGAAGGTGTAGTAGCTGGTGAGACTGGACATGTAGAAGTACTTGGAGAACACCAGCAGCGCCAGCACCACCAGCGCGCCGATCACCCGGTTGCGTGACAGCCCGTGGCTGGCCGCCTGGCCGCGCTTGGCCTTGAACAGGTTGAGGTGCTCCTTGTACCAGCGGCTGAGGGCGTAGGTGACCAGCAGCGCACACACCGCAAACAGACCGAACCAGGCAACGTTGCCCTGGCCGAACGGAATGATGATCGCCGCCGCCAGCAGCGGGCCGAACGCCGAGCCGGCGTTGCCGCCGACCTGGAAAGTCGATTGCGCCAGGCCGAAGCGCCCACCGGAGGCCAGCCGGGCGATCCGCGAGGTTTCCGGGTGGAAGGTCGAGGAGCCGATGCCGACCAGGGCCGCCGCCAGCAGAATCATCGGGAAGCTGCCGACATACGCCAGCATCACGATCCCCACCAGGGTGCACAGCGTGCCCAGCGGCAGCAGGTTCGGCATTGGCTTGCGGTCGGTGTAGAAGCCCACCCAGGGTTGCAGCAGCGAGGCGGTCACCTGGAAGGTCAGGGTAATCAGCCCGACCTGGGCAAAGCTTAAACCGTAGTTGGCCTTGAGCAACGGGTAGATCGACGGCAGCACCGCCTGGATCAGGTCATTGATCAGGTGCGCCAGCGCACAGGCAGCGATGATGCGCATCACCAGCGGGCTGCTCTGCACGCTGCCGGCGGTGGTCGTTGATGTAGCGGTGCTCATGGGAAGGCGTCCATCCAACAATCAATCGGGATCCAATTATCCAGAATTAGATAGCTAGCGCACTATCTCTTTTCTGGAAGCGAGGGAAAACACCGGGGGATGGGGTAGTTCTGGCTAAGCGGTTGATCGTGCGTAAAATTTTTTAAAAAGAGTGTTGACACAAATCCGTTTCGGGCGAATAATGCGCGCCACTTGGCTACATAGCTCAGTTGGTTAGAGCATAGCATTCATAATGCTGGGGTCCGGGGTTCAAGTCCCTGTGTAGCCACCAAGTACTAAAAAGGGCTTACCGCAAGGTAAGCCCTTTTTTCTTGCCTGTAGATTTGTGGTGAAGCTATCGCGGGAGCAGCCCGCTCCCACAGAAGAGCACCACCACGCCCAACCCGATCAACGCCACCCCGATCACCCGATCCAGCACCCGCTGGCGCGCCAGCATCGCCCGGCGCAGTGCCTCGCGGGAAAAGAACAGCGCAACCAGACTGAACCACACCCAGTGCGCAAACGACATGAAAAACCCATAGGCAAAATCCACCACCAAACTGCTGCCCAACTGCACCACCTGGGTATATGCACTGACCACGAACAACATCGTCTTCGGGTTCAGCGCATTGGTCAGAAACCCAGTGCGAAACGCCCCGAAGCCACTCGGGCTACCCACCCCGCCCGCCTCCAGCGACAGCGGCGTGGTGTTGCTCAGCGACTTGTAACCCAGCCACAGCAGATACCCGGCCCCCAACAGTTTCATCGCCATGAACAGCAACGGCGAATGACTGATCACCAGCGCCACCCCCAGCACCGTATACAGCACATGCACCTGCACCCCACAGGCAATCCCCAGCGCCGCCAGCAACCCGCAACGCCGGCCGAAGGCGTAGCTGTTGCGGGTGACCATGGCAAAGTCCGGGCCGGGGCTGATCACCGCCAACAGGGTAATCAGGGCCACAGCAAGCAGTTCGTTCACGCCAGTCTCCTCGATAGATACGCAAGCAATACGCACAGATCATTCCCGTGCGCCGGCATTATCGAAGGCTTCGCCCAGGCGAAAAATCGATTTATAGTGCGGCAAATCCGCTAGTTTTCCTCACACATATGAAACTGCCCGCGCTCACCGCCCTGCGCTATTTCGACGTCGCCGCCCAGACCCAAAGCTTCGTGCGCGCCGCCGAACAGCTCAACGTCACCCACGGCGCGGTCAGCCGCCAGGTGCGCCTGCTGGAAGAGCAACTGGGCATCCCGCTGTTCGAGCGGCGTAACCGGGCGATCTTTCTGACCGGCGCCGGCCGTGAGCTGCTGGCCACCACCCAGTCGATCTTCGACCAGTTGCAAGGCACGCTGCACCGTCTGCAACAAGGCAGCCGCGACGACGTGCTGGTGCTCTCCTGCGAGCCGACCCTGGCGATGAAATGGCTGATCCCGCGCCTGCCCGCCTTTCACGCCGAACACCCGGATCTGCAAGTGCAGTTGGTAGCGGCGGGCGGGCCGGTTGACCTGGTACGCGGCGGCATCGACCTGGCACTGCGTCGCGACGACTTCCGCTGGGACGACGGCGTGCACACACTCAAGGTCTGCGACGAAACCGTCGGCCCGGTATGCCGCCCTGCCCTGGCCAGCGCCAGCCTCGACGGCCAGCACCTGCTGCACAGCGCCTCGCGGCCGAGCGCCTGGAGTACCTGGCTACGCCTGAGCGGGCAGTCGGACGCCGGCAGCCTGCGCGCCGACTACCAACATTTCTACCTGTGCATTCAGGCTGCCACCGCCGGGCTGGGCATTGCCATGGCCTCGCGGCTGATGGTCGAGGACGAACTGGCCAGCGGCCAGTTGCAGGCACCATATGGCTTTATTGCCGACGGTTCGGCCTACCACCTGCTGTGCACCCAGCCGATCATGGCGGTGGACAAGTGCCGGCACTTCGCCGAGTGGGTTATTGCGCAAGCGGCTGACAGAACGACGAGCCCACGCTGAAATCCCCGCCCCAGGTACGATAGCCGGCCGTATCGAGATGAACGCGCCCCGACGGATAACGGCCCAGGCCCATGTGCCACGGCTTGCCGTAGCGCTGCCAGAAGGCGCACAACGGGTTGGGATCGGCCCAGTCCGGAAGCAGCAGGTCGACGGCGAAGGCGCGGGTGTGCGCGCTGTTGCTAGCGCCGCCGGCACAGCGGTTAAGCAGCGGGTCGCGGTAGGCCGACACCACCTCATAGCGGCCCAGCACGCCCCGCTCACCGAGCAGCTTGAGCAGTTGCAGGGTGCCTTGCACATCCTTCCACTGCGCCCGCGGCGGTACGGCGAATGGCTGCGCCGAGCACCGCCGCCAATCGCTGGCCGAGCGCAGCAGTTGATACAACGGCACCACGCCATAGAGCCGGGCATCCACCAGCATTTCACGAAAATCACGGGTGTCGTGAGTGCCGGTCCATTGCGCGAATGCCCACAGGTCGCGTTCGTCGGCGCGGGCGGCGCTGGCGAGCAGCAAGCCGCTGATCAAGATCGTTTTCAGTGCATTGCGCATTGGCCACTTATCCCCTTTTCTTCCCAGGGCAAACTCCCCCAGTATGGCAACCCTCCCGACTGGAGGGAGGCACACGACAAGGAGTTAAGCATGCACAAGACCCTGCACCTGGCCATCGGTCTCGCCGCCCTTGGCCTGAGCGCCGCCGCCCAGGCCGACGTCCAGGTGGCACTGGGCAGCACGGAACGCGTCACCCGGCTGTTCGCCTACCCCAATAACTGCAACGTGATCTGCTTCCGTGACTGGACGCTGGAACAGACGGTCAAGCATTACCTGACCCAGAGCGTGCAGCGCGACGGCTACCCGGCCGCGACGGTCGCGGTGCGCCGCGACAACGACAGGCTGCATGCCGAGATCACAGGCGTGCCGGCCAGCTATGCCAAGCCGTTGCAGGCGCTGCTCGACACCGGCGAGCTGGCCTACGAGGGCGCGCGCCAGCTGAACCGCGAGCAGAAGTGGGCGTACAACTGGTACCTGTTCCTGCCGCTGGGCATGGCCCTGGAAAACCGCCGCAGCATCGAGCTGCTGCACTTCCCGCCGGATTATTCGCTGACCCAGGCGCAGGACTACCTGCGCTCGAATACCACCGACCGCTGGGCCAGCCTGCTCACCTTCAACGGCATTGCGGCGGACCAGACGCCCGCGTTCCAGACCATCGTCGACATCGCCCCGATTGCGGCGCCAGCCAGTGCCGGCAAGGATCTTGAGGGGGTATACGGGTACTTCAAGGATTACCAGGTGCGCATGGTCCAGGAGGTGACGAAGACCGCGCAGGACGCTTCGTTGCCGATGGTGGCGTTTGGTGCGCCGGTGCGCGCGTGGATCCAGCAGCAATACGGGCCGAACCTGAAAGTGCTGGGCCTGGCGACGATCAGCCCGACGCCGGGGCAACAAGTGCCGGTGCTGGGCTCGAACCACCCGAGTGCGATCTGGTATGCGGCAGACCCGGCGAACAACGACGGCAATCAGGACAAAGCCGATGCAGCCGGGCTGAAGATGATGGGCCAGGATCTGAGCGCGGCGTGCTGGCAGGCGGGGCTGGGCACTAACCCTCGGGCAAATGCGCAAGCGACGCTGACGGCCTGTACGCAGAAGTGGCAGGTAACGGCGAAGAAGCAGACCTGTGAACTGTTTTACCGAACGATCCGCCACATGACCCCGGAACAAGCTGGAGCCAAGTGCAACAGCGGGCCGGTAACCCGGGTACTGCGGGAGCTGCAGAAGCCGGTAGAAGAACGCTAGGGCCCTGTCGGGTCGCCGCATCGCCGCTCCCACAGGAAGGTGCAGTGCCCTTGTGGGAGCGCCGATGCGGCGACCCGACTCGTCCCGCGATGGGCTGCAACGCAGCCCTAATCCTGCGCCCGCAACCGATACTGCGGCGGCAACTGCTCAAAGCCGCTGATGGTGGTGTTCAGGCTCTTCCAGCGACCATCCTTGATCCCATAGATGCAACCATGGATCGACAGGCTCTGCCCGCGATGCCAGGCATTCTGCACAATACTGGTATGCCCCACGTTCGCCACCTGCTGGATCACGTTCAGCTCACACAGGCGATCCACCCGCTCCTCCTCGGTGGCCAACGTCGCCAGCTCGACCCGATTCTCGTAGTAGACGTCCCGAATCGAACGCAACCAGCCGTCGATCAGCCCCAGCTGGCGATCCTGCATCGACGCCCGCACTCCGCCGCAGCCGTAATGCCCAGTTACCAGGATGTGCTTCACCTTCAGTACATCCACTGCGTACTGAATCACCGACAGGCAATTGAGGTCGGTATGCAGCACCACGTTCGCCACATTGCGGTGCACGAACAGGTCACCGGGCAACATGCCGACAATCTCGTTGGCCGGCACCCGCGCATCGGAACAGCCAATCCAGAGAAATTCGGGCGTCTGCTGACGCGCCAGCTTGGCGAAGAAGTCCGGATCTTTCTGCTTGATCGCATCGGCCCAGCGCGCGTTGTTATCAATCAGTTCTTGTAGATCGTGCATGCCTCTAGCCTCATGGTTGATACGTCGTTGAATCGTCCACCCGCGCACATCGACGACAGCCCGGACCGCACGGGCGAACCTAGTCGATCAGCGTGCAGGCCATCACCAGGGCGTCTTCGCGACCACCGGCAATCGGGTAGTAGTCGCGCCGCCGCCCGATCTCGTTGAAACCATAGCGCTCGTACAGCCGATAGGCGGACTGATTGCTGGCGCGCACTTCCAGGAAGCACTCGCGGCCATTCATTTCGTAGGCGCGCTTCATCAGCTCTTCCAGCAGGCGCAAGCCCAGGCCACGGCCCTGGCTTTCCGGCTTGATGGTAATGTTGAGCAGGTGCGCCTCGTCGATGATCACGTTGATCACGCCGTGGCCGACCTGCTGGCTGCCTTCGAACATCAGCCAGATTTCATACGACTTGAGCCCATCGAGGAAAATCCCGCGGGTCCATGGGTGGCTAAAGGCTGCGTATTCGATTTTCAGTACCGCATCCAGATCCGCCTCGGTCATGCGGCGGAAACTGATCGTGTCACTCATTGCTCGTTTTCCAGCGCGCCATCAGCCGGCGCATGGCTTGCCAGACGTCCGCCTTGCGCTGCGGTTCGTCCATCAACAATTCAAGGCCAGGCAAGGCCCAGGCAGTGCCCAGGCCCTCCACCGGCAATTCTCGGTAATACGCCTGTTCGTCGGCTTCGCCGGCAAAGCGTACGGCAGGCAGGCCGACCAGCCACAGGCAGCTGCACGGCGCCTCTTCGAGCCGGGCAAGGATAAAGCCCTGGACGAAATCGCGCGCCGCCTCCGGCCCCTGGTCGAGGTTGCCGCGCACCAGCAGCGGCCAGCGCACCGGCTCGCCAATGATCTGCGGGCTGTCCGGCAGGCCGGCGGCGCGCAGCATGTCCTTGAGCAACAGGTAGGACGGATCGCGGCTCTGGAACGGCTCGCCGGTGGCCAGCTCGACCAGCACCAGGCAACTGCCGGCACGCAGCAACTGCAGGGCAAAGCGTGGCGGCGGAACGACAGCGCGCTTGGCCACGACCGCGGCCGGCTTGTCGTCTTCGACCGGCTTGCTCGCGGCCTTGCTGACCACGCTCGGGCGCGGAATCTCGATCTTCGGCCGCGACGCAGGTGCGGCCGCTGGCGTTGCAGCCTTCTGCGGCGCGGCCTGCGGCAGCAGCGGCGCCTCTTCGAGCAACGGCTCGGGCGGCAGCAGCAGCTCCGGGCGCGACGGCGCGGCGAACGGCAGTTCGGTACGCGGCAGCCAGTGCACCACTTGCATGGCGTTCAGGTAAGCGCGGCGGCGGGACTCGATTAGCAAGGAAGATCGGCCATCTGTGGATAAGTCTGGGGCGACATTCTACCGCCGTTGCACCCGATACGCCGCACTCGATCGGCAGAAAACCGCCCGAACACCGGTCGAAACGATCAGGGGGTGAAGCCAAGCCCACCTGATGCAGTACAATCGGCGCTTTTATTTGGCAACGAGTCGACCCGCCAATGATCGAACCCAAGCGCGTCCTGCGCGCCCTCGCCGAACACTGGGCCCTGCTTGAGCCGCTCTGCGAGCGTTTCGACGGGGGCACGCTGAGCCTGGGCGAACTGCGTCAGCAACTGGCCGCCCAGCAGCTGGACAGCACCCCCCAGGACATCACCAGCCTGCTCGATGTGTGGATCCGCCTGGACATTCTGGTCCCGGTCGCCAAAAGCCCGAACCGTTTCGAGCTCAACGCGCAGATCCACGACTTCCTCGCTTACCTGCGCCGCGAGCACCGGCTGGGCCTGTGCCTGGAGATCGAAGCCTACCTGCGTCACCTGGAGCGCCTCGCCGGGCACATTCAGGACGCCTTCGAGATCCGCGACGGCAATGACCTGGCCCGCCAACTGCGGCTGCTCGACATGCGCGTGCGCGACGTGCTGAAAAAACTCGACAACGATGAACAGGCGCTGGTCGCGGTGGCCGAACGGGCCAAGACCAGCGACCGGCAGATCCCGCTGCGCCAGCGTTACGCCGAGGTGCTGGCCACCTGGGACGAATACGTCGAACCGATGATCCAACTGGTGAACGCCGACGGCGCCTTCGAGCAGGGCGTGCGCAAGGTCGAAACCGTGCTGTTGCGCCTGCTCGGCGAGCAGGCCCGGCTCGGCCACCTGGTCGACGACGACATGCTGCTGCGCACCCACGCGCGGATCCTGGAAATGCAGACCAGCGCCCAGCTGACCCTGCGCAAGGCCCGCGAACTGCTGCTGCCGCTGCGCGAAGAAGCACGCCGGCACAACGCCGTGACCCGTGGCGCCGCGCTGGCCCTGTCGGTGATCCGCCGCAAGGGCCTGGACGCCGTGCCACAGGCGGCCATGCCATTGTTCACCCGACCGCAGAGCACCTTCCTCGGCAGTGCCAGCCAGGTCGAAGCCTATGTCTATGCCCTGGCGCGCTTCGAACCGAAGCCGGCGCAGTTCCCCAAGGCGCACAAAGCCAACAAAGGTGAGCCGCAACGCGCACCGCGTACGGTCAAGGAAATGCTTGAGCGCTGCGAAGATGCCCTGCCGCTGCCGGACCTGATGGTCTGGCTGCTGGAGCAGGAGCCGGAAGGCGCCACCGACGAATTGCTCTACTGGTTCTCGCGCCTGTCGCGGGAAAAACGCTTTGCCCGCGAGCGCCTCGAACGCCGTGACTACCTCACCCACGAGCACCGGGTCAGCCTGCGCTCGTTCGCCCTGACTTCCAGCCGCGCGCCATCGCCCGAGACTACTGCGAGCCCTGCCAATGCATCTTGATCTTTCCGAACTGACCCAGCTCGCAGCGATCTTCCGCGAGCTGTTCAAGGGCTTCCACATCAGCCGCCGCGACCCGGAGCTGTACGCCCAACTGTCGAACTTTCAGGACCAGTACCGGGGCCTGTTCCGCGCCCTCGGTTTCGAGCTGGTATGCGACACCCGAGGCTTCTACTACTTCGTCCCCGAGCAGGCGGCCGCGCAGGTCAACAAGACCGCCCAGCGCCTGTCGCTGTTCACCTTCATCCTGGTCGAGCACCTGGCCGACCAGGGCCGCGACCCGATGGCCGTGCTCGACGGCGGCAGCCTCGGCCGCGACGAACTGCCATCGTTGCTGGAAAAGTACCGCGACCTGTTCATCCAGGCCGAAGTGCAGACCAGCGACGAGCTGGAAGAGAAGATCATGCGCCGCATGACCCAACTGGGCTTTGCCAGCGAAGACAACGGCATCTACCGCTTCCTGCCGCCGATGCACCGCTTCCTCGATGTCTGCCTGTCGGTTCAGCAGGACCGCGACCTGGCTGCCAGCCTGCACAGCGCGCTGCCGCTGCCAACCCCGGAGCTGATCGACGAAGACCGCGACGAGCAGCTGCTCAAGACCGACGACCCGCTCGACCTGAGCCCCTTCGAGGCGTCTGAGGAAACCGAAGAACAGGCCCTGGCCCGCGCCATCGCCGAAGAGCAACAGGAGATCGATGCATGAGCCAGGAACGCTACGGCATTCGCCGCTTTGCACTGCTCAACACGGCCGGCTACAGCCTCGGGCTGTTCCCGCTGGAGCACCCGCTGTCGGTGTACGGCGCCAACAACCTGGGCAAGAGTGCGTCGATCAACGCCCTGCAGTTCCCGATTCTGGCGCGCATGTCGGACATGAGCTTCGGCAAGTACAGCCTGGAACAGTCGCGGCGCTTCTACTTTGCCAGCGACACCAGCTACATTCTCTGCGAAGTCAACCTGCCGCACGGCCCGCACGTGATCGGCGTGGTCGGTCGCGGCCCAGGCGGCGGCTTCGGCCACCAGTTCTTCGCCTATGCCGGCGAGCTGGACCTGGCCCACTACCAGCAGAACGACACCTGCCTGCGGCAGAAAGAGCTGTTCAGCAACCTTGAGCGCAATGGCCTGAAAGCCTACGAGCTCAAACCCGACGAACTGCGCCGGCTACTGGTCGGCGGGCACACCTCGGTGCCGCTGGACCTGACCCTGATCCCGCTGCGCTCCACCAGCGAGCAGAGCCTGAAAACCTTCCGCGCACTGTTCATCAACCTGCTGCACATGCGCGAGATCACTGCCGCCAAGCTCAAGCAGCTGTTCCTCGACGCCTTCGAGCACAGCCTGCGTTCAGGCAGCGTCGACTACATCGCCGCCTGCGAAGAAGCCTTCCGCGACGTGCGCCGCATGGAACAGGACTACAACTCGCTGGTGTCCGCCGGCCCGCTGGTCGAGGCCCTGGCCAACGGCGTGGCCCAGCGCGACATCCTGCGCGGCAAGCTGCACCGCTTGTCGCCGCTGCTCGACTCGCTGCTCGGCACCTGGCAGGACTACGCCGAAGCCCGGCGCGAAGAGCTGGTGATCCAGTCCGAACACTACCGCGGCGAGCAGGACAGCCTGCAGAACGACCAGCGCGGCGGCACCCAGGAACTGATGCGCCTGGAGCGGGAAATCACCGGCATCCAGCGCTGGCTGGGCGAGCTGTCGGTGCTCAAGCATCGCTTTGCGTTGGTCGACGACGTCAAGGTGCTGGAGCAGCAGTTGCTCGCCGCCAAGGACGCCCACGACGAACTGGCCGGCGCCCTGGCGCAGTCGCGCCAGTTCAGCGCCGAAGACCTCGAAGAGCGTCTGCGCGACTTGGAAAAACGCCTGAAATCGGTGAAACAGCAACTCGATCACGCCGACAACAACAGCTATGCGCGCCTGCGCGAAGAGTTCTCTCAGCAGGATGTCGAGCGCCTGATGCGCCTGTTCAACGGTGCCCTGTTCAGCCTGCCGCTGGGCGAGCGCGGCATCGAGTTGGACGACAGCGACGTCTGGGTGAAATCCCTGGAAGCGGTGCTCGACGGCTTCAAGGGCGAGCGTTTCGAGGCACCGGGGCTGTCCATCGACCTCTCGCACATCGAACCGCCGGCCTTGCAGGCACTGGCCGACCGCGCCGCCCTGCGCGACCAGAAGGAACGCCTGGAGAAGGAGCTCAAGCAGCTCAAGACCCAGCAGGCCGTGGCCGCCGACCGCGCCGCGAGCAAAACCCAGACCGAAGCGCTGTACCAGCAGGTACTGGATGCGCAGAAGGCCCTGGAAGACTACCGTCGCGCCCAGACCCTGTCGGCCGAGGAAGGCGACAAGCTTGAGCAACTGGCACAGATGGAGGCCGCGCAGGACGACCTGAAGCGCTCCAGCGATGCCTTCACCGAGCGCGTCCAGCAGCTCTCGGCCAAGCTGCAACTGGTGGGCCGGCAGATTGCCGACCTCGAAGCCAAGCAGCGCACCCTCGACGATGCCCTGCGCCGCCGCCAACTGCTGCCGGCCGACCTGCCGTTCGGCACGCCGTTCATGGAGCCGGTCGATGACTCGATGGACAACCTGCTGCCGCTGCTCAACGACTACCAGGACAGCTGGCAGGGCCTGATGCGTTGCGACGGCCAGATCGAGGCGCTGTATGCCCAGGTGCGCCTGAAAGGCGTGGCCAAGTTCGACAGCGAAGACGACATGGAGCGCCGCCTGCAGCTGCTGATCAACGCTTATGCACACCGCACCGACGAAGCCCTGACCCTGGGCAAGGCGCGCCGCGCGGCGGTCACCGACATCGCGCGGACACTGCGCAACATCCGTAGCGACTACGACAGCCTCGAACATCAGTTGGCCTTGTTCAACCGCGAGATCAACAAGCGTCAGGTGTCCAACCTGCAGAGCTTCCGCATCGTGCTGGCGCCGAACAAGGAAGCACTCAAGCACATCGACCAGATCATCCACAGCGCCGGCCAGTACGAGGAAGGCGAGACGCTGTCGGTGTTCGACCTGAGCCAGAGCGCCGAGCAGGACAACAAGAACGAAGAGGCCAAGGAATACCTGGCCCGGCTGGTGGCGGCAAACCACAACCAGCTGGGCCTGAAGGACCTGTTCGAGCTGGCGTTCGAGATCACCAAGGTGGGCGGTCAGCCGATCATCCATACCGACATCGATGGCGCAGCATCGAACGGCACCACGATGACCATCAAGGCGCTGACCAACATGTACCTGTTGCTGCACTTGATGGACCGCGACCTGGCCGGGCGGGTGCGCCTGCCGTACTACCTGGACGAAGCGGCAGACATCGACGAACGCAACCAGGCAGCGCTGCTGGAGACCAGCTTGCAGTTGGGCTTCGTACCGATCCTGGCGAGCGTGAAGCCGCAGGTGTCGGCACACGTGGCCATCGACCTGGAAGGCGGCAGCGGCCCGAACGGGATCTACATCGACGAGGCAGACTGGAAGTACATCAGCCGGCTGGATGTGGAGAAGACGGTGGTGCGCGAGGAAGCGGAAGAAGCTTCGGCGTGAGGCTGTTGGACTAGCACGCTCCCACAGGGCACAGCGGAGCCTTTGTGGGAGCGGGCTAGTCCCGCGATGAAGTCAACGTGGTCTTACTGCGCCCACGGCAAGATCGGAATCGCCGTCACCGCATTCTGCGGGCTGCCTTCGATCAAGCGGTCGCTGTACACCAGGTACACCAGGGTATTGCGCTTCTTGTCCAGGAAACGCACCACCTGCATGGTCTTGAACACCAGCGAGGTGCGCTCCTTGAACACCTCCTCGCCATCCTTCAACTGCCCCTTGAAGTTGATCGGCCCCACCTGGCGGCAGGCAATCGACGCTTCCGCGCGATCCTCGGCCAGGCCCAGACCGCCCTTCACACCGCCGGTCTTGGCCCGCGACAGGTAGCACGTCACGCCGTCCACTTTCGGATCGTCGAACGCTTCCACCACAATCCGGTCATTCGGCCCGACGAACTTGAACACCGTCGATACCTGGCCAATTTCTTCGGCCGCGGCCACCACCGGCAGTGCCAGCAGTGCCGCCATCATCATTCCTTTCAACACAGGCAATTCCTCATACCAGAATCAGGTTGTCGCGGTGCACCAGCTCAGGCTCGGCGCTGTAACCCAGCAGCCCTTCGATGGCCTCAGACGACTGGCCGATGATCTTCTGCGCTTCCAGCGCACTGTAGTTGGCTAGCCCGCGCGCCACTTCCAGGCCGTCGGGATCGACGCAAACGACCATCTCGCCACGACGGAAGCTGCCCTGTACGGTTTTCACCCCCACCGGCAGCAGGCTCTTGTTCGCCCCGCGCAGCGCCTGCACGGCACCGGCATCGAGCACCAGGGTGCCACGGGTTTGCAGATGCCCGGCCAGCCACTGCTTGCGCGCGGCGAGCATGCCGCGCTCAGGCGACAGCAGGGTACCCAGGCGCTCGCCGCCCTTGAGCCGATCCAGCACACGCTCCAGGCGCCCGCCGACGATGATCGTGTGGGCTCCGGAACGCGCCGCCAGGCGTGCCGCACGCAGCTTGGTCTGCATGCCGCCACGGCCCAGCGCCCCGCCGGTACCGCCGGCTACGGCGTCCAGCGCCGGGTCGTCGGCACGCGCTTCGTAGATCAGCTGGGCATCGGGGTTGTTGCGCGGGTCGGCATCGAACATGCCGTCGCGGTCGGTCAGGATCACCAGCAGGTCGGCTTCGACCAGGTTGGCCACCAGGGCGGCCAGGGTGTCGTTGTCGCCGAAACGGATTTCGTCGGTGACCACCGTGTCGTTCTCGTTGATCACCGGCACCACGCCCAGCTCCACCAGGGTGCGCAGGGTACTGCGGGCGTTCAGGTAACGCTTGCGGTCGGAGAGGTCGTCATGCGTCAGCAGAATCTGCGCGGTGTGCCGGCCATGCTCGGCAAAGCTCGATTCCCAGGCCTGCACCAGGCCCATCTGGCCGATGGCGGCAGCGGCCTGCAGCTCGTTCATGGCACTCGGTCGCTTGGTCCAGCCCAGGCGGCTCATGCCGGCTGCCACGGCGCCCGAAGAGACCAGCACCAACTCGACGCCTGCTTCATGCAGGGCCACCATCTGCTCAACCCAAACGCCCATGGCCGCACGATCCAGGCCCTTGCCATCTGCCGTCAGCAGGGCACTACCGATCTTCACGACCCAGCGCTGCGCGCCCGTCACCTTGCTCCGCATCTTCTTCCAACCTATGCCGGTGAAGGGCACGACAGCGTGCCCCCCAATAATCTGTGGATACTAAAACGCCGCTTGAAAAAGCGGCGTTTAGTGTACTGCAACGAATCAGTCGCGCACGTAAATGATTTCCGGGCCGTCTTCGTCGTCCTCATCATCCCAGTCGTCGTCATCGCCGAAGTCGTGCACGCTCTTGACGCCTGTACGGCGCAGGGCACGGGCATCGTCCAGGGCCTGCAACTGGGCACGGGCTTCGTCTTCGATACGCTGATCCAGCTCGGCCAGTTCTTCGGCGTACGCCGGGTCGTTGGCCAGGCGGTCGGCGCGGTCTTCGAGGTAGCGCATGATGTCGCGGCTGAGCTGCTCGGTACCTTGCTTGGAGATGGCCGAGATCACATAGACCGGACCGTCCCACTGCAGACGCTCGACAATTTCCTTGACCCGCTCGTCACGCTCGTCGTCCATCAGCATGTCGGTCTTGTTCAGGACCAGCCAGCGATCACGATCGGCCAGCGCCGGGCTGAAGCGCACCAGCTCGTTGACGATGACTTCGGCGGCATCGGCGCTGCTGCTTTCATCCAGCGGCGCGAGGTCGACGAGGTGCAGCAGCAAACGCGTACGCGCCAGGTGCTTGAGGAAGCGGATACCCAGACCGGCACCTTCGGAAGCACCTTCGATCAGGCCGGGGATGTCGGCGATGACGAAGCTCTTCCAACGGTCGACGCTGACCACACCCAGGTTCGGCACCAGAGTGGTGAACGGGTAGTCGGCGACTTTCGGCTTGGCCGCCGATACGGCGCGAATGAAGGTACTTTTGCCCGCGTTCGGCAAGCCCAGCAGGCCGACGTCGGCCAGCACCTTCATTTCCAGCTTGAGGTCACGCTGCTCGCCCGGCTTGCCCGGCGTGGTCTGGCGTGGCGCACGGTTGGTACTGGATTTGAAACGGGTGTTGCCCAGGCCGTGCCAGCCGCCCTGCACAACCATCAGCTTCTGCCCGGGCTTGACCAGATCGCCGATCACTTCCTGGGTGCTCGCGTCGATCACCGTGGTGCCGACCGGTACGCGCAGGATCAGGTCTTCGCCCTTCTTGCCGGTGCAGTCGGTGCTGCCGCCGTTGGAGCCGCGCTGGGCATCGAAGTGACGGGTGTAGCGGTAGTCGACGAGGGTGTTCAGGTTCTCGTCGGCCAGCATGTAGATCGAGCCGCCGTCACCACCGTCACCGCCGTTGGGACCACCGTTCTCGATGAATTTTTCGCGGCGGAAGCTCATGCAACCGTTACCGCCGTCACCGGCTTTGACCCGGATCGATACTTCGTCAACAAACTTCATAAAAAAACCGCCTCTCGCCAGCTGGACGAGCTGAGTGACTCAAAGACATAAGGCCCTTGCAAAAATGAGCGCGGCGGCCCCCGTCAACGACCGAAACACCAGCGCCGGCAGCCCATACAAACAGCTTTGCAAGAGACTCATCCCACAAACGAAAAAGCCCCGTCGCGAGACAGGGCTTTTCCAGCGTCAACGCGATCAGGCCGCGACGATGCTCACGTAACGACGACCGAAGGCGCCTTTTACTTCAAACTTGATCTTACCCTCGATCTTGGCGAACAGGGTGTGATCCTTGCCCATGCCAACGCCGTAGCCAGCGTGGAATTGGGTGCCGCGCTGACGCACGATGATGTTGCCCGGGATGATAGCCTGGCCGCCATACATCTTCACGCCAAGGCGTTTGGCTTCTGAGTCGCGACCGTTACGGGTACTACCACCAGCTTTTTTGTGTGCCATGAGTTCAATTCTCCTGAATGGGGATTAGGCTGAAATTAAGCCTGAATACCGGTGATTTTGATCTCGGTGAACCACTGGCGGTGGCCCATACGCTTCATGTGGTGCTTACGGCGACGGAACTTGATGATACGCACTTTGTCGTGACGACCTTGCGAGATCACTTCAGCTACGACGGTGGCGCCAGCAACAACGGGTGCGCCGATGTTCACGTCGTCGCCATTGGCAACCAACAGAACGCGGTCGAAAGTCACGGATTCGCCAGTGGCGACTTCCAGTTTTTCAATTTTCAGGTATTCACCTGGGGCGACTTTGTACTGCTTGCCACCGGTAACAATTACTGCGTACATGGGTATTTCTCCGATAATCCTGCTCACCCAGCTCTTTATAGGAAGAGTATTGGCTGGCATGGCTGCATAGGGCTGGAACGGCCCAGTGCAATTGCGTAAGGCAGGTGCTGCCCAGGAAGTTCAGGGTGCGCGATTGTACGCAAGGCAGGCAGGCCTTGCAAGTGCGGCCATTGTCCCTACAGGGCGTGCGCCTTGACAGGCCGGGACCCGCAACCTAGCATGCCGCGCAACCTTTATGGAGCACCTGTGGCCGATGCAACCCCAAGCTTTCTACCGCGCGGTAGCGGACGATTTCAGCGCCGTTGACGAAATCATCAAGAAACAGCTGACGTCGCGCGTCCCGCTGGTGTCGAAGATCGGCGACTATATTACCTCGGCCGGCGGCAAGCGCCTGCGCCCGTTGCTGGTGCTGCTGTGCGGCAAGGCACTCGGTCGCGAAGGCGACGACCTGCGCCTGCTGGCCGCCACCATCGAATTCCTGCACACCGCGACCCTGCTGCATGACGACGTGGTCGACATGTCGGGCATGCGCCGTGGCCGCTCCACCGCCAACGCCCTGTGGGGCAACGCGCCGAGCGTGCTGGTGGGCGACTTCCTGTACTCGCGCTCGTTCGAAATGATGGTCGAACTGGGCTCGATGCCAGTCATGCAGATTCTCTCCAAAGCCACCCGGGTGATTGCCGAGGGCGAAGTGCTGCAGCTGTCGCGGATCCGCGACGCAAGCACCACCGAAGAGGTCTACATGGACGTCATTCGCGGCAAGACCGCGATGCTCTTCGAAGCCTCCACCCACAGTGCCGCGGCACTGGCCGCTGCCAGCGACGAACAGCGCGAGGCGCTGCGCACCTTTGGCGATCACCTGGGTGTGGCCTTCCAGTTGGTCGACGACCTGCTCGACTACAAGGGCGACGCCGAGACCCTGGGCAAGAACGTCGGCGACGACCTGGCCGAAGGCAAGCCGACCCTGCCGCTGATCTACACCATGCGCGAAGGCACTGCCGAACAGGCAGCGCTGGTGCGCCAGGCGATCCAGAAAGGCGGCATCGAAGACCTCGAGCGTATCCGCGACGCGGTCGAAGCAGCCGGCGCCCTTGAGTACACCGCACAAATGGCCCGCGACTACGTCGCCCGCGCCATCGCCTGCCTGGACGCCCTGCCGGCCAGCGAGTACCGCGACGCCCTGGTCGAACTCAGCGAGTTCGCGGTCGCCCGTACGCACTGACGGCGCCTCCGGCCCATCGCTCGATGGGCCCGGTTTTCCTCTTGCGCACTAATCCCTATACAATGTGGGCTTTCTGTACGCATACCCTTGAGGAACCTTAGTGAGCACTTTGCCACCCTGCCCGAAATGCAACTCCGAATACACCTACGAAGACGGCGCCCAGTTGATCTGCCCCGAGTGCGCTCACGAGTGGTCGGCCGCCGGTGAAGCCGACGCCGCCAGCGACGAAGCGGTGAAAAAGGATGCAGTGGGCAACGTCCTGCAGGACGGCGACACCATCACCGTGATCAAGGACCTGAAGGTCAAGGGCACCTCACTGGTGGTCAAGGTCGGCACCAAGGTCAAGAACATCCGCCTGTGCGACGGCGACCACGATATCGACTGCAAGATCGACGGTATCGGCCCGATGAAGCTGAAATCGGAATTCGTCCGCAAGGTCTGATCCCCTCGTGCTGTCGGGGCTGCCGGGCAGTCTCGACAGACGCTGCAAAACAGATTCGGGGAAAATCCGCCAATAGGCACTTGCTATTTTGATAATAGGAATTATTCTCATTGAATGCTTTCAAGGAGAATAGCCATGACTTATCTTATCGACGCCTGGCTTGACCGCCCCCACCCTTACCTGCGCATCCTGCACCGCGAGACCGGCGAGGTCTGTGCCGTGTTGGAAGAAGACGCGCTGGACGAACTGCGCGACCAGGGCGACCTGGACCTGAACGGTTTGAATTCGAGTGAGCCGATCGTGCTCAAGGAACTGGTGAGGAACCTGTTCCTGTTCTGCTATGCGCGGGCGTTGCGTCCGGGCACTGGGACTTTGCAGCTTTAACAGCATCGCCGGCAAGGCCGGCTCCCACAGTGAGCGGCTGCAATCCTGTGGGAGCCAGCCTTGCCGGCGATAGCGGTATTACAGAACGTCGAGCAGCTCGACGTCGAACACCAGCACGCTGTGCGGCGGAATGCTGCCAACGCCCTGAGCGCCGTACGCCAGCTCGCTCGGTACGTACAGGCGCCACTTGCTACCGGCGTTCATCAGTTGCAGTGCTTCGGTCCAGCCGGCGATCACGCCACTGACCGGGAATTCTGCTGGCTGGCCACGCTCGTAGGAGCTGTCGAAGACAGTACCGTCGATCAGGGTGCCGTGGTAGTGGGTGCGAACGCTGTCGTCGCGGCTTGGCTTGGCGCCTTCGCCTGCAGTCAGCACTTCGAATTGCAGGCCCGAGGCCAGGGTGGTGATGCCGTCACGCTTGGCGTTTTCCGCCAGGAACTCTTTACCGGCACCCGCAGCTGCTTCGGCCTTGGCAGCCGCTTCGGCTTGCATGATCTCGCGGATGACTTTGAAGCTGGCCGACAGGTCTTCTTCGCTAACGCGGCTGGCCTGGCCATTGAAGGCGTCGGTCAGACCGGCCAGGATCGCGTCCAGGCTCACGCCCGGCGGCGGGTTGTCGCGCAGTTGACCACCCAGCTGACGGCCGATGCCGTAGCTCACGCGGGTTTCGTCGGTAGACAGATTGATTTCGGACATTGTGTCGCTCCGCTGCAGGGCGCAAGTGCTGCACGCCCTTTACTAAAAGGGCGAGCAGACTAGCACACTGCGCCGCGGCAATTCAGCTACCGGTTCTAACAGGCTCAGCGCCGCGAAATTGGCAGCTTGAGGTCTTCCTCGGCGCTGTTCATCCCGCACATTTCGTCCTGTACCGACCAGTGCACAAGGTTGAGCGGTAAATCCGGCAGACGCTGCAGCCAGCCCTTGGCCTCGGCTACCGAGTGCACCCGCAAGCGTCGGCCGCGGGCATCGGCCAGCGGATGCGCGTGACCGTGTACACGCGCTTCGAGCAGGTAGTCGCCGCCTTCGATGGCGATCAGGTTCAGCTCCTGGACATGGCCGGCCCTGGCCTGGGTGTTCAGATCGTGCAGGTTCATTGCAGCACCTCACTACTGGGACAGTCGAGCGTCCGTTCATTTTTCGTACAGCCGCGCACAAAGCACAAGGCAGAAACACAACCGCCCGTCCGTTTTGCAACGGACGGGCGGTTCGGCTGCCGCAGCGATCGGTCGATCAGTGCTTGGTCACTTTGTCCAGGTAGCCCATGGCAAAGGCCGAGATCACGAAGGTCATGTGGATGATCACGTACCACATCAGGTACTCGGTCTCGATGTTGCGCGCGTCCATGAACACCCGCAGCAGATGAATCGAGGAGATCGCCACGATCGAGGCAGCCACTTTCATCTTCAGCGACGAAGAGTCCATCTTGCCCAGCCAGCTGAGTTTCTCCTGGCCTTCGTCGATGTCCAGCTGCGACACGAAGTTCTCGTAGCCGGAGATCATCACCATCACCAGCAGGCCACCGACCAGTGCCATGTCGATCAGCGACAGCAACACCAGGATCAGATCGGCTTCAGCCAGGGCGAAGACGTTCGGCAGCACATGGAAGATCTCCTGAAAGAACTTCAGTGCCAGCGCCAGCAGGCCCAACGACAGACCAAAGTAGATCGGGGCGAGCAGCCAGCGCGAGGCGTACATCGCATTTTCGATAAAGCGTTCCATTGAGCAAATCACCAGGTGGCGGGAAAAACGAGCGCGAGTATACCAGCCGCCTGTGACAGAAAAAGCCCGCGACACAGTGGCGCAGCGGGCAATGCTCTACGGTTCAGGTTTCCGGGTTGAGCTGGATATCGCCCACATGGTGCACCCTTTCGCCGTTCACCCGACGCAGCTGGGCCTGCAAATGCACGCTCCAGATCTGTGGATCGTCGGCCACCTGATACCCATGCAGGGTCAAGCTGTCGACGATGGCACTGAGCACGGACTCGGCCACGAACGGGCCGTGAAACGGGCCTTGGGCCTTGATTGCGGAGGGTTGTTCGCCGGCCATGCCGGCAGCGAAGAGCAGGGTCCACATGCCGTTGTCGCCGGCCAGTGGGCGGATACTGCACTCAATGCGGGTCACCAGGCCCAGGCATTGACGGGTGAGGCTGAGGGTGCGCAGCATGGCGACGATCCTCGTTGAAGCCCTGTTCAGCCCCCACGATGGGAACTGTTTCTATCCTGTATCAACGGCTGTCCTTGACCTGAAGAATAGAAGAAATCCGCCGGCGACAAGCGGTCGACCGCCAGCGGGCGCCGAATGGTCATGACCAGCCGGCGCCCAGCGCGTTCCCTCAGCTCGGTTTGACCTGCGCCAGCGCCTCTTCCGCCAGCTCTTTTTCGGCCTCCTTGAGGTCCTCTTCGCTGAGCATTTCGGCGATCACCCGCAGGCGCTCGACCACCCGCGCGTTGACGCTGCCCTCGGGGAAGTCGCCGTTCTCGTCCGGCTCCCCGGCCGGCTCGCCGACCAGCAGGCTCAGCGCCTCGTCGGCCTGGCTGACTGCGTACACGTGGAACTGCCCGTTACGCACCGCCTGCAACACACGCTCGTCGAGCATCAGGGTGGCGACGTTGGCCTTGGGAATGATCGCGCCTTGCTCGCCGGTCAAGCCACGCGCCTCGCAGAGGCGGAAGAAGCCTTCGATTTTCTCGTTGACCCCGCCCACCGCCTGCACTTCGCCGAACTGGTTGATTGAGCCGGTAATCGCAAAGCACTGCTTGAGCGGGGTTTTCGACAAGGCCGAGATCAGCGTGCAGGCCTCGCCCAGCGACGCGCTGTCGCCATCCACATAGCCGTAGGACTGTTCCAGGGCGATGCTCGCCGAAATCGCCAGGGGGAATTCCTGCGCATAGCGGCTGCCGAGGTAGCCGGTGAGGATCATCACGCCCTTGGAGTGGATCGGCTGCCCCAGGTTGACCTCACGCTCAATGTCGACGATGCCGCTACCACCAGGGTACACCGTGGCGGAAATCCGCGCCGGTACGCCGAACGCCGAGTCGCCCACCTCCAGCACTGTCAGCCCGTTGCATTTGCCGACCGCAGCGCCTTCGGTGTCGATCAGGATGATCCCGGCGAGCATGTCGTCGAGGATCCGCGCCGAGACCCGCCCGGTGCGCGTGGCCTTGGCCTTGAGCGCGCGCTCGATATGCCCGGCGTCGGTCATTTCGTCGTTGGCCAGGTGGCGGATGAAGTCGGCCTCGCTGACCAACTGGAACAGGTCGCCGATGCGCGCCGAGAGCCGCCCCTGATGTTCGGCCAGGCGCGCACTGTAAGTGGCCAGGCGGGCCACTGCGTCGGCACTGAGCGGCGCCATGCCCTCTTCGCTGGTGCGGGTCTTGAGCAACTGGGCGAACTGCTCCAGGCTCTCGTCGACCATCGGGATGTCTTCGTCGAAGTCGACCAGCACGCGGAACATCTCCTGGAAGTCCGGGTCGTGGTCCTGCAGCGCGTAATACAGCTGGCGCGCACCGATGATCACCACCTTCACCTGCAACGGGATCATCTGCGGGCTCAGGGTCACGGTGGCCAGACGGCCCAGCTCGCCCAGCGGCGATTCCATTTTCAGCTTGCGCGATTGCAGCGAGCGCTTGAGCGCATCCCAGACGAACGGCTCGCCGAGCATCTTTTCCGCTTCCAGGATCAGGAAGCCGCCATTGGCGCGGTGCAGCGCCCCCGGGCGCAGTTGTCGGTAGGTGGTGTACAGCGCGCCCTGTTCGGTGCTGTATTCGATCCGGCCGAACAGGTTGTCGTAGGTCGGGTGCGGTTCGAACACCACCGGCGCGCCGCCGCTAACATGGTGGCCCACCACCAGGCTGGGCGCGTACTGCTCTTCGAGCATCTTGCGCGCCACGGCGTCGGTCTTGCTGTCGTCGACCAGTTGCTCGACCACCGTGCGCAGCAGGTTGACCTGTATGGCTTGCAGGTAGGCGCAGACCGCCGCGTTTTCCGCGTACTTTTCCGACAGCGGGGCCAGCAACGGCTGCAAGGCCAGGGTGATGGTTTCTTCGTTGAGCTGACGCAACTGGTTGCTCGATTCGCGCTTCCACTGCGGCAGGCTGGCCAGTTCTTCGTTGAGACGCTCTTCCAGTGCGGCGATGTCGTCGTGGAAGCGCTCGCGCTCGGCTTCCGGCAACTGGGCGAACTCGGCTTCGTCCAGCGCCTTGCCGTCGCTCATCGGAGTGAAGGCCACGTTGCTGCTGTCGCGGTACAGCGCCACGTCCTTTTCCAGCGAGGCACGTTCGATCACATCCAGGGCACGGTCGTAACGCTGGTTGAAGGCGCGGTCGATGGCGCTCTTTTTCTGCTGGTAGGACGGGTGCTCGAACACGGCCGGGAAGGTTGCCAGCAGGTTGTCGATCAGACCGCCGATATCGGCGATGAACTCGCCGGCGCTACCGGCCGGCAGCTCGAACGCCTTGGGCTCGCGCGGCTCGTCGAAGTTGTTGACGTAGAGCCAGTCCGACGGCGTTTGCAGGCGCTTGCCTTCGGCCTTCAGGTAGCGTTTGACGAACGAGAAGCGGCCGGTGCCCGGCTCGCCCATGACGAAAACGTTGTACCCAGGACGCGGCATGGCGACGCCGAACTGCAAGGCTTCGACAGCACGTTCCTGGCCAAGCACACCGCGAAAAGGCTCCAGATCGTTGGTAGTGGTAAAGGCGAACTGTTCGGCGGAAAACGGCCGGGTCAGGGCTTCAGGCGCAAGACGCAGCTTCGCAGCGACAGGATCGGGCATCGGGCTTCCTTACTTCGGCGGGGCAGATGCCGGCATTCTGGCGCCGGGCGCGGGCGCCTTGCAAGGCTCTTCAGCGCTTTATGCCGCAGGGTCGAAAAGCGGCTTGCCGTCAATTTTTTCATGCAATGTTTCGCAATTAATCACGGAACCCTTAGATCGTGCCTAGACTCCTAACTGCGCGGCTGGGTGTACAACCAACCCGCCTCTGGCTTAGGCCCGCTGGCCATGCCGGATAACCCTGACCTTTGGTTTGAACCATCAGAAAGAGAACAATGCTATGAAACGGATTCTTCTGGGTACTCTGTTCACCGCGGTGTCAATCAACGCCATGGCCCAGGCGCCAGGCGGCCCGGACTGCGGCTGGGGCAACATGCTGTTCGAGGGCCAACGTGGCACCCCGGCCCACTTCCTCGCCTCCACCACCAACGGCACCTCCGGCAACGCCACCTTCGGCATGACCTCGGGCACCAACGGCTGCTCGACCAACGCTTCCCTGACCTACGGCGGCAAGTCGTGGTTCGCCATGAATGGCATGATGAACGAACTGTCCGAAGACATGGCCCAGGGCCAGGGCGAAGCCCTGACCACCTACGCGGTGGTACTGGGTGTGGCACCGGAAGACCGCGCGCATTTCGCCGCCGTCACCCACCAGCATTTCCAGGAGATCTTCAAGACCGCCGATGTGACGGCTGAAGACGTTCACGCCAACACCCTGGCCGTACTGAAAACCGACGCCCGTCTGGCCAAGTACGCCACCCCGGCTTAAGCTGCCAGCGCCCGTCCCCGCAAGGGGGCGGGTGTTTCCCGCCTCTATCGGCATCATTCAGACGTAGTTGCCCGACATGCTCAAACGCCTTGCCTACCTGGCGCTCTGTGCCTGCGCCCCGCTGCACGCTGCCCCCCTGCTCGACGACGCGCGCCTGCACCAGCTGGCCAACGATCGCTACTGGATCGCCCTCGGCCACTACGAGACGGCCAAGCTTGGCGGCTGGCGCAGCTATGTCGACGACGCGCGGTTCTTCCTCGCCGAAGACGGCGCCCACCACCCCGAGCGCGAACTGCGCGCCACCGTGGCGGCGCTGTACCAACCGGCGAGCCTGGGCGACAAGCATGCGCAATGCGTATTTCCGGCACGTAGCCGCTGGCTGCGCGAGCAACTGCAACTGAACGATCTGCCGGCACCGGCGTGCAAGGACTACAGCCAGTGGTTCAAGGACGTTTCGCCGCACAGTGCGGTGATGATTTTCCCGGCGGCGTACTTGAACAGTCCGTCGTCGATGTTCGGGCATACCCTGCTGCGCATCGACCAGGCCGATGTGCAAAGCGACAACACGGCGCTGCTCAGCTACGCGGTGAATTTCGGCGCCTACATCGAAGGCAACGACAACAGCATCCTGTATGCCTGGAAGGGCCTGATGGGCGGCTATCCGGGGCTGTTCGCGCTGGTGCCCTACCAGGAGAAACTCGCCGAATACCGCAGTCTGGAGAACCGCGACCTGTGGGAGTACCGGCTGAACCTCACGCCGGCGGAAACCGGGCGCATGGTCGAGCACATCTGGGAGCTCAAGCAGATCCGCTTCGACTACTTCTTCTTCGATGAAAACTGCTCCTACCGGCTGCTGGAGCTGTTGCAGGTGGCGCGGCCAAGCCTGGACCTGACCTCGCAGTTCCCACTGACAGCGATCCCCACCGATACCGTGAAGGCGGTGAAGCAGGCCGGGCTGGTCGAGCGCACCGACTACCGGCCGTCGCGCGAGCGCGAGCTGCTGGCCCGGGCCGAGCCGCTGGACGATGCCGAACAGCAGCAGGTGTTGGCGCTCAGTGCCGACACCGCGCACCTTCAGAGCAACGACTTTACGGCCCTGCCCAGGGAGCGCCAGGCGCTGGTGCAGGACGCCGCCTACCGGCTGGAGCGTTACCGGGCCAATGGCCAGGAGCGCGACCCGGCGCGCACCCAGCGCAGTTTCGAATTGCTGCGGGCGATCAACCGCAACCCACCGCCGGCGTTGCAGATCGAGCAGCCGGGGCTGCCCGAAGAGGGCCATCAGTCGCGCACCTGGCAGTTGGGCGTGGGCACGCGGGAAGACCGGGCGTTTGCCGAGTATGGCCTGCGCATGGCCTACCACGACCTGAACGACAACGCCTATGGCTTCCCGCTCGGCGCGCAGATCGAGATCCTCCAGCTCAAGCTGCGCCAATACGAGGGCAACGACTGGCAGTTGCAGCGCCTGGACCTGGCGACGATCCGCTCGCTGACGCCGCGCAACGACTTGCTGCAGCCGTGGTCCTGGCAGGTGACGGGTGGCCTGGAGCGGGTGCTCGGCAAGCACGACGACGAAGTGCTGGTCAGCCATGTGAACGGCGGCGCAGGCGGCACCTGGCAGTTGGCCGACGAGCTGCTCGGGTTTGCCCTGGGCACGCTGCGGGTCGAGCACAACAACGACTTTGCCGAGTTTGTCTCGCCGGCGGCAGGCTTCAATACCGGGCTGCTGTGGCGCAACGGGCTGGGCAACCTGACGCTGGAGGCTAAAGGCGATTACTTCACCAATGGCGAGGTGCGCCGCAGCCTGAGCCTGAACCAGCACTGGGAGGTTTCCCGCAGCCTGGGTGTACGGCTGAGCGCCAAGCGCGAGTTCAGCCAGCTGGCGACGGCGCAGAACGAGGTGCTGCTGGAGGTGAAGTGGTACAACTACTAAAGGTTGCACCGCCGTCACATCCTTTTGACACGCCGCCAACAATTCCCCACCTAGACTTATCCACAGTTGCGGGAGAGTCCGACTATGCGGTGCTGGTGGGTGTTGAGTGCGGTGCTGGGCCTGACGGGTTGCCAATCGACCCATGAACAATTGATCAACCAGGGGTACCCCCCTCCTTACGCCGATGGCTTTCAGGACGGTTGCAGCAGCGGTCGCCAGGCCGCCGGGGTGATGGCCGGGGCGTTTCGCAAGGACGTGCCGCGCTACCTGCACAACCGCCAGTACGAATCCGGCTGGGACGACGGCTTTCGCCAATGCCAGGCCATGCAGCAGTCCGAGGACGTCCAGGGCTACCGCGAACGCCACTGGGACGAAGGCGAAGAGCGCTGGCAACAGGAGAAGGATCGCGACGCTGCCCGCGCTTACCGCAGCAAATAGGTCGCTTACAGACATCCGGGCGAACCGCCGGCCTGTCAGCATGGTCTCCATAGAAAGGAGGCCGACCATGAGCCGAGCATTCGTCAACGAAGACCAGGCGGCCGCCCAGGCCAGCCAACCGGTCGAACGCAAGATCAGCGAGCAGCCCAACTACGTCACCGCCCGTGGCCTGACCCTGCTGCAGCAACGCCTGGCCGAACTCGACGGCCAGCGCAGCGCCCTCCTCGCTCAGGGCGAACAGGCCGACAAACAGCAACTGGCGGAAGTGGAACGCGACCTGCGCTACTTCAGCGCCCGCGTGCACAGCGCTCAGGTGATGCCACCGGCCACCGCCACCGACAAGGTGCAGATCGGCAGCAACGTGCGCTTCATGGACGAACAGGGCAAGGTCAACGAGGTGCAACTGGTCGGTGAAGACCAGGCCGATGCGGCTAGCGGCCTGATCAACTGGGGCTCACCGCTCGGCCGGGCCCTGCTCGGTGCAGGCCCCGGCGACGAGGTGCTGTGGCGACGACCGGCAGGCGATCAGCTGATCGAGGTCCTCGCCATCGAAGCGAACGCTTAGACCACGCCCTGCGCCAGCATGGCGTCGGCAACCTTGACGAAGCCGGCGATGTTGGCGCCCTTGACGTAGTTCACCCGGCCATTTTCTTCACCGTAATGCACACAGGCATTGTGGATCGACTGCATGATCGCGTGCAGCTTGCTGTCGACTTCACCGGCGGTCCATAGCAGGCGCATGGCGTTCTGCGACATCTCCAGGCCGCTCACCGCCACCCCACCGGCGTTCGACGCCTTGCCCGGCGCAAACAGGATGCCGGCGTCGATGAAGATATCCACCGCTTCCAGGGTGGTCGGCATGTTCGCGCCCTCGGCCACGCAGATGCAGCCGTTGCGCAGCAGGGTGCGCGCGTCTTCGTCGTTCAGTTCATTCTGCGTTGCGCACGGCAGGGCGATGTCGCAGGCCAGGCTCCATGGCGTCTGGCCCTTGCGGAACTCCAGGCCGAAGCGCGTGGCCAGCTCGCTGATACGCCCGCGCTGAACGTTCTTCAGCTCCATCAGGGCATCCCACTGCTCATCGTTCAGGCCGGCTTCGCAGTACAGGGTGCCTTCGGAGTCGGACAGCGAAATCACTTTGCCGCCCAGGTCCATGACCTTGCGCGCCGCGTACTGGGCAACGTTGCCGGAACCGGAGATCGCCACCCGGCGACCGTCGATGCGCTGGTGCTGGCGCTTGAGCATCTCCTCGGCGAAGTACACGCAGCCGTAGCCGGTCGCTTCCGGGCGGATCAGGCTGCCGCCGTAGGTCATGCCCTTGCCGGTAAGTACCGAGGTGAACTGGTTGGACAGGCGCTTGTACTGGCCGAACAGGTAGCCGATTTCGCGGGCACCCACGCCGATATCGCCGGCCGGTACGTCGAGGTCGGCGCCGATGTGGCGGTACAGTTCGCTCATGAAGGCCTGGCAGAAGCGCATCACTTCAGCGTCGCTCTTGCCCTTCGGATCGAAGTCCGAGCCGCCTTTACCACCGCCCATCGGCAGTGAGGTGAGGGAGTTCTTCAGCACTTGCTCGAAGGCCAGGAACTTCAGCACGCCAATGTTCACCGACGGGTGGAAACGCAGGCCGCCCTTGTACGGGCCGATGGCGCTGCTCATCTGGATGCGGTAGCCACGGTTGACCTGGACCTTGCCCTGATCGTCGACCCACGACACCCGGAACAGGATGGCCCGCTCAGGCTCGACCATACGTTCGAGAATGCCGTCCTTGAGGTAGCGGGGGTTAGCTTCGAGGAACGGCCAGAGGCTGCGCAATACTTCTTCCACCGCCTGGTGGAATTCGGGCTGGGCAGGGTCGCGTTGCTGTAGACGCGCGAGGAAGTCTTCGACGGATTCGATCATGGACATTTCACCAGAGGGATTAGACTTTTTTGGTTTTTTCAGGACTTTAACAAGAACCTGTCGCACTGGAACAGGGCGAAATGTCGTTTTTATGAAATAATTTGGTGCATTTTATATAACTGTATACATCTTTCGGCCCGCATCGCGGGACGAGCCCGCTCCCACAAGCGCTTGCACTCCAGGTGTGCGAGCTCGTCCCGCGCTGAACTTCCCAGAAAATCCAGGCAAAAAAAACGGGACCCGAAGGCCCCGTCTTAGTGCAAAACCGCGAGGGTTATGCCAGTTTTTTGTGCCGTACACGGTGCGGCTGTGCAGCCGCCTCGCCGAGGCGCTTCTTGCGATCGGCTTCGTACTCGGTGTAGTTGCCTTCGAAGAACACTGCTTGCGAATCGTCTTCGTACGCCAGGATGTGGGTGGCCACACGGTCCAGGAACCAGCGATCGTGAGAGATCACAATGGCGGCGCCCGGGAAGTCCAGCAGGGCCTCCTCCAGCGAACGCAGGGTTTCCACGTCCAGGTCGTTCGACGGTTCGTCGAGCAACAGCACGTTGGCGCCCTCTTTCAGGGTCAGGGCCAGGTGCAGGCGGCCACGCTCACCACCGGAGAGGTCCTTGACGAACTTCTGCTGGTCGCCGCCCTTGAAGTTGAAGCGACCAACATAGGTGCGCGACGGAATCTCGTAGTTGCCGATGCGCAACTGGTCGGAACCGTCGGAGATCTGCTGGAACACCGTCTTGTTGCCGTCGAGGTCTTCGCGGCTCTGGTCGACGCAGGCCAGTTGCACGGTGTCGCCGATCTCGATGCTGCCAGAATCCGGCTGTTCCTTGCCCATCAGCATGCGGAACAGGGTCGATTTACCGGCACCGTTACCACCGATCACACCGACGATGGCGCCCTTCGGCATAGCGAACGACAGGTTGTCGATCAGCACGCGATCGCCATAGCCCTTGGTGACGTTCTTGAATTCGATGACCTTGTCGCCCAGGCGCGGACCGGCCGGGATGTAGATCTCGTTGGTTTCGCTGCGCTTCTGGAATTCCTGCGACTGCATTTCTTCGAAGCGTTGCAGACGGGCCTTGGATTTCGACTGGCGGGCCTTAGCGCCTTTGCGCACCCACTCCAGTTCTTCCTTCATGGCCTTCTCGTGCGCCGACTGCTGCTTGGACTCCTGGGCCAGACGATCCGACTTGGCTTCCAGCCAACCCGAGTAGTTACCCTCGTACGGAATACCGGCGCCGCGGTCGAGTTCCAGAATCCAGCCCGCCACGTTGTCCAGGAAGTACCGGTCGTGGGTAATCGCCACCACGGTGCCCGGGAAGTCGTGGAGGAAGTGTTCCAGCCAGGCGACGGAGTCGGCGTCCAGGTGGTTGGTCGGTTCGTCGAGCAGCAGCATGTCGGGGGCCGACAGCAGCAGGCGGCACAGGGCCACACGACGTTTTTCACCACCGGACAGGTGTTCGACCTTGGCGTCCCAGGCCGGCAGGCGCAGCGCGTCGGCGGCGACCTCCAGTTGGCGCTCCAGGTTGTGACCGTCGGAAGCCTGCAGGATGGCTTCGAGCTTGGCCTGTTCGGCCGCCAGCTTGTCGAAGTCGGCGTCCGGCTCGGCGTAGGCGGCATAGACTTCGTCCAGGCGCGCCTGGGCATCCTTGATCACGCTGACCGCTTCCTCGACCACTTCACGCACGGTCTTGCTCGGGTCCAGCTGTGGTTCCTGCGGCAGGTAGCCGACGTTCAGCTCCGGCATCGGCCGCGCTTCGCCGTCGAATTCGGTATCGACACCGGCCATGATTTTCAGCAGGGTCGATTTACCCGAGCCGTTCAGGCCGAGCACGCCGATCTTGGCGCCCGGGAAAAACGACAGGGAGATGTTCTTCAGGATTTCCCGCTTCGGCGGAACAACTTTGCTCAGCCGATGCATGGTGTAGACGTATTGAGCCAAAACCAAGCCCTCTAGAAAGAAGTAAGGACAGCGGCGAAAACCCTGAAACCCACGGATTCGGCGATGTGCTTACGGAGTGTCAATGAACAAAGTCGACCATTCTACGTCAAGACGCTGCATTGCGCAGATGGACTGATCACAGGCGGGAGCCCCCGGCGTGTCGGCCGGGGGGGGGCAACACTAGCAGCGGCTCAGACGAACGCCTGGCCAGCAACGCCGCGCGGCAGGCGGCAGGTGTTTGGCAGTGCGCGCAGGCGGGCGTGCCAGCCGGCCTTGAAGCAGAAACCAGCGTTGGCAGCAGGCGTGGCGCGTTTGGTCGCGGCCGGTTTTTTGCGCAGATCGGCGAGCGACGGGGTCTTCTTGACCGGGGCCGCTTCCGGCTTCACCAGCGAGCGCTGGCACGACTTGCACGACACCGTGGCGGTGTCTGCGGAGCTGACCAGGGTTGGCGACGTGCGACCACAGGCCGAGTCGCTACCGTTCGTTGAATAGTGTGTAACCAAACCGTACTTCTCCAATGCTTCAAAAAAACGCGGCGGCATTTTCGCATACGTTGCCGCCGAATGCCGAACCGCGCCACCTGTGACCTGGCGCACAGTTGCGCGACGAACAGTGCTGGCACTTTGGCATACTTCAAGGCATGCTAGCCGCCCTTCGGGCGTCGGGCTTATAGTGCGCAATCGGACCGTCGCCAGCGTTGTCGGCACCTGCCCCCGAGCAGTGCTTGCCTGCCACAGCCAGCCATACCGCAGGATCACCGTTTGACCAATCTCACTCAGCCGCCATCCTTGGGCGACGCCTCTGCCGCGTCGGGTTCGCCCTTGCGCGGTTCGTTGAAAGGAGCCCTGGCCATTCTGGTGCTGCTGTTGCTCGCCTTGCTGTTCTGGCAACTGCTCGACCAATTTCGCCATACCCTGGGCGACCGCCGCCAGCACAGCCTGGATGCCAGCGCCGAGCTGGCCGACCACCTGAGCCTGAAAATGGCCCTGGAAGCCCAGCAGGCGTTGACTCTGCTGCAACCATTGGTCGCCGCACCAGCCGTTGATCGGTTACCAACCCTGGTCGCACGCCTGCAACAACAACTGCCGACCCTGCGCAGCCTGGCCTGGCTCGACGCCAATGGCCGCCCGCTGCGCGACAGCCTGCCAGCGAGCAGCGATCAAGCGGCGATCGACGAACTGCGGCGCCAGATCCAGCAGCGCAGCTTCTACCTGAGCAACAGCAGCGACAACAGCACGGTCTACCTGCTGCTGCGCCAGCCCGCCGACACCGGCAACGGTTTCTGGCTGTTGCGCCTGGCGCCGGGCTTCTACGACCAGTTGGCCGAACGCCTCGAACACCCAGCGCACCCGCTGTGGTTGCTGGAAAACAGCCGCACCGCGCAGGTGCTCAGCCGGCATGTACCGGCCGACGAGCGCCAGGCCGGCGAGGCGCCCCTGCAAAGCGTGATGCTGGCCTTCCTCGATAACAGCGACTGGCAACTGCGCGGCCTGTTCGATGAAGCGCGCAGCCGTCAGCAACTACTGCCGGCGCTGATCGGCAAATGCGTGCTCGGGCTGTTCTGTGCCCTACTGCCGCTACTGGCGCTGACCAGCATGCGCCGGCGCCATCGCGCCTTGCAGGAAGGCCGGCGGCGCTATCAGGACATCTTCGAAGGCACCGGCGTGGCCCTGTGCGTGCTCGACCTGTCCGGCCTCCATGCCCTGCTGGAACGCTTGCGCCTGCGCTCGCGCGACGATCTGCAACAGCGCCTGCAACAGGCGCCGCAGCTACGCGACGCCCTGCTGCAGGCGCTGCAGATCACCGAAGTGAACCAGGTGGCCTTGCAACTGCTCGGCGTGGCGTGCCGCGACAGCGCCTGGCGGCGCCTGATCGACGGCGGCAGCGGGCCGCTCGACGGCATCGGCCTGCACCTGATCGAGGCGGTGCTCGACAACCAGCGCCAGCTCGAACTGGAGCTGCGCGTGCCACGCGAACAGGGGCCGGACCAGCACCTGTGGGTGATGGTGCGCTTCCCGCAGCAGCGCCGCGACGACCACGCGGTGATCCTCAGCATCGGCGATATCACTAGCCGCAAGCAGGTCGAACTGTCGCTGCTGGAGCGTGAACGCTTCTGGTCGGACGTGGTCCGGACCGTGCCCGATCAGCTCTACGTGCAGGATGTGCAGAGCCTGCGAATGATCTTCGCCAACCGTCACCTGGGCCGCACGCTGGGCTATTCGCCGACGGAACTGGCACAGATGGGCGAGTACTTCTGGGAAATTCTCCTGCACCCGGAAGACGCCGACATCTACCACCACCTGCGCCAGCAACAACGCCTGAGCGGCTACGTGGAACAACTGCACTGTCAGTTGCGCTTCCGCCATCACGACCAGCGCTGGCGCCGCTACGATATCCGCGAACAGGTACTGACCCGCAACCAGGTGGGGCATGTCACGCGGATCATCGGCGTGGCCAAGGACGTCACCGACCAGATCGAGGCCAGCGAATCGCTGCGCGACAGCGAGCAGCGCTACCGCATGCTCGCCGAGAGCATCAGCGACGTGATCTTCTCCACCGACGACCAGCTCAACCTGAACTACGTCAGCCCGTCGGTGCAGGCCGTGCTGGGCTACGACGTGCAGTGGATCTTCGCCAAAGGCTGGCAATCGACCATCGCCAATCCGGCGCAACTGAGCGGGCTGTACAGCCTGTTCGAGCGGGTCAACCATGCCTTGGGCAACACCGCGCAACTGGAACGGCTGCGCACCGAAGTACCGACCCAGCTGTTCCTGTTCGACTGTTTGCGTGCCGATGGCCGCAAGATCCCCATCGAACTGCGCCTGGTGCTGGTCTGGGACGAGCACAACCACTTCGAAGGCATTCTTGGCGTTGGCCGCGACATCAGCCAGCAGCGCCGCGCCGAGAAAGACCTGCGCATGGCCGCGACGGTATTCGAGCACTCGACCTCGGCGATCCTTATCACCGACCCGGCCGGCTATATCGTCCAGGCCAACGAGGCCTTCAGCCGCGTCAGCGGCTACGCGGTCAGCGATGTGCTCGACCAGTTGCCGAGCATGCTCACCGTCGACGAACAGCAGGAAGCTCACCTGCGCTACGTGCTCAAGCAACTGCACGAGCGCGGCACCTGGGAAGGCGAAGTGTGGCTCAAGCGCCGCAGCGGCGAGCACTATCCGGCCTGGGTCGGGATTACCGCCGTGTTCGACGAAGAAGGCGACCTGGCCAGCTACGTGTGCTTCTTCACCGACATCAGCGAGCGCAAGGCCAGCGAGCAGCGCATTCACCGCCTGGCCTACTACGACGCCCTGACCCACCTGCCCAACCGCACGCTGTTCCAGGACCGTCTGCACACCGCGTTGCAACAAGCCGAGCGGCAGAAGGCCTGGGTGGTGCTGATGTTCCTCGACCTCGACCGCTTCAAGCCGATCAACGACTCGCTCGGTCACGCGGCCGGCGACCGCATGCTCAAGGACATGGCCGAGCGCCTGCTCGACTGCGTCGATGAAGACGACACCGTGGCGCGCATGGGGGGCGACGAATTCACCCTGCTGCTGCAACCGCGGGCGACCCGCGAAATCGCGCTGAACCGGGCGATTCATGTTGCCGAGCAGATCCTCGGCAGCCTGGTGCGGCCGTTTGTGCTGGAGAACCGCGAGTTCTTCGTCACCGCCAGTATCGGCATCGCCCTCAGCCCGCAGGATGGCAGCGAGCTGAGCCAACTGATGAAGAACGCCGACACGGCGATGTACCACGCCAAGGAGCGAGGCAAGAACAACTTCCAGTTCTACCAGGCCGACATGAACGCCAGTGCGCTGGAGCGGCTGGAGCTGGAAAGCGACCTGCGCCATGCCCTGGAGCAGAACGAATTCATCCTCTATTACCAACCGCAGTTCAGCGGCGACGGCAAGCGCCTGACCGGCGCCGAGGCGCTGCTGCGCTGGCGCCACCCGCAGCGCGGGCTGGTGCCGCCGGGCGACTTCATCCCGGTGATCGAGGAGCTCGGCCTGGTGGTCGATGTCGGCGACTGGGTGATTGCCGAGGCCTGCCGTCAGCTCAAGGCCTGGCACCAGGCCAAGGTGCGCGTGCCGAAGGTGTCGGTGAACATTTCGGCGCGGCAGTTCTCCGACGGCCAACTCGGCACGCGGATCGCCACCATCCTCAAGGACACCGGGCTACCACCGGCGTGCCTGGAGCTGGAACTGACCGAGAGTATCCTGATGCGCGAGGTGGACGAGGCGATGGTGATCCTCGACAGCCTGAAGAACCTGGGCCTGAGCATTGCCGTCGACGACTTTGGCACGGGCTATTCGTCGCTCAACTATTTGAAGCAGTTCCCGATCGACGTGTTGAAGATCGACCGGACCTTTGTCGATGGTTTGCCGGAGGGCGAACAGGACGCGCAGATCGCCCGGGCGATCATCGCCATGGCCCACAGCCTGAACCTGGCGGTGATCGCCGAAGGCGTGGAAACCCATGAGCAGCTGGAGTTCCTGCGGGAGCACGGCTGCGACGAGGTGCAGGGCTACCTGTTTGGCAGGCCGATGCCGGCGAACCAGTTCGAAGCGCAGTTCAGCAACGAAACGCTGTTCATGTTCGACTAGCGGTCTGACTGACTGCGTGTAGGCGCTGGCTTGCCTGCTCCTAGACCCGCGCTGAATCTCCCGCCGATCCCAAATGAACCCCGCTTGTCTGCGACATGATGCCCTTTCATATGCCAGACAAAAGCCGATGAGGTAGAATGCCCCCCTTTTCAGCCCGATCCTTGAGGACCGCCATGTTCAGCCGTGATTTGACCATTGCCAAGTACGACGCCGATCTCTTTGCCGCGATGGAGCAAGAAGCTCAGCGTCAGGAAGAGCACATCGAGCTGATCGCCTCGGAAAACTACACCAGCCCTGCCGTGATGGAAGCCCAAGGCTCGGTTCTGACCAACAAGTATGCCGAAGGCTATCCAGGCAAGCGCTACTACGGCGGTTGCGAATACGTCGACGTGGTTGAGCAACTGGCCATCGACCGTGCCAAGGAACTGTTCGGCGCCGATTACGCCAACGTCCAGCCACACGCCGGCTCCCAGGCCAACGCTGCGGTCTACCTGGCCCTGCTGCAAGGCGGCGACACCATCCTCGGCATGAGCCTGGCACACGGCGGTCACCTGACCCACGGCGCCAGCGTCAGCGCCTCGGGCAAGCTGTACAACGCCGTTCAATACGGTATCGATGCCAACGGCCTGATCGACTACGACGAAGTCGAGCGCCTGGCCGTCGAGCACAAGCCAAAAATGATCGTTGCCGGCTTCTCGGCTTACTCGCAAGTGCTGGACTTCCCACGCTTCCGCGAAATCGCCGACAAGGTCGGTGCCTACCTGTTCGTCGACATGGCCCACGTTGCTGGCCTGGTTGCCGCTGGCGTGTACCCGAACCCGGTGCCATTCGCCGACGTCGTGACCACCACTACGCACAAGACCCTGCGCGGTCCACGTGGCGGCCTGATCCTGGCGCGCGCCAATGCCGAGATCGAGAAGAAGCTGAACTCCGCTGTATTCCCGGGTGCCCAGGGCGGCCCGCTGGAGCACGTGATCGCGGCCAAGGCGATCTGCTTCAAGGAAGCGCTGCAGCCTGAGTTCAAGGCTTACCAGCAACAAGTGGTGAAGAACGCCAAGGCCATGGCCGGTGTGTTCATCGAGCGCGGTTTCGATGTGGTCTCCGGCGGCACCGAAAACCACCTGTTCCTGCTGTCGCTGATCAAGCAGGACATCTCCGGTAAAGACGCTGACGCTGCCCTGGGCCGCGCCTTCATCACCGTGAACAAGAACTCGGTGCCGAACGACCCACGTTCGCCGTTCGTCACCTCCGGCCTGCGCTTCGGTACTCCGGCGGTGACCACCCGTGGCTTCAAGGAAGCAGAGTGCAAGGAACTGGCTGGCTGGATCTGCGACATCCTGGCCGACCTGAACAACGAAGCGGTAATCGATGCCGTTCGTGAGAAGGTCAAGGCTATCTGCAAGAAGCTGCCGGTTTACGGCAACTAATAAAAAAGCCCGGTTCGCCGGGCTTTTTTTGGCCTGCCTGAAAGCATCGCGGGACGAGCCAGCGCCCACAGAAATCGCTACAAACCCTGTGGGAGCGGGCTTGTCCCGCGATGAGGCCCTCAGCCCCTACTCAAGGCCTCAAACCCTGCCCGAATCGTTTCCTCCGGCAGTTCGTCGGCAATAAACACCATCACACTCTCGCGCGGCTCGCCATCGGCCCACTCGCTATCCCAGTCGAAGCCATACAGTTTCAGCACGCCCTGGAACACCAGCCGCCGCGGCTCGCCGGCAATGTTCAGCACGCCCTTGTAGCGCAGCAACTGCTTGCCATGCGCCTCCAGCAGCTCGTTCATGAAGTCGCTGAGCCGGTCGATATCCAGCGCCACGTCGGTGCGCAGCACCAGACTGGATATCCGGTCCGGGGTGGCTGGCTTGCCCAGCGGCCGCAGGTTCAACCCGCCGCCCAGGTCGGCATTCAGGTTGAAGCCGCGCACATCGAGCAACTCGGCCAGGTCGATACGCCCGTGCTCGACCACCCGAATCGGCGCCCGACGGTTGATCCGCGTCAGCCGCTCGCTCAGCGCCGCGAAGGCCGCCGGCGTCACCAGATCGGTCTTGCTCACCAGCAGCCGGTCGGCAAACCCGACCTGCGCCTGGGCAATCGCCTGGCTCAGGTGTACCTCGGCATGCGCCGCGTCCACCAGGGTAATGATGCCGTCGAGAAGGTAGCGATCACGCAGTTCCTCCTCGATGAAGAAGGTCTGCGCCACCGGCGCCGGGTCGGCTAGCCCAGTGCATTCGATCACCAGGCGGTCGAAGGCAATCTCGCCACTGTCGCGACGCTCCAGCAGCAGGAACAGCGCCTTGGTCAGGTCGGTGTGGATGCTGCAACAGACACAGCCATTGGCCAGGGTCATCACCTGTACCGGCTCGTCGCCGAGCAACTGGCTATCGATCCCGGCATCGCTGAACTCGTTCTCGATCACGGCGATCTTCAGGCCGTGTTCGGCCTTGAGCAGGTGGCGCAGCAGGGTGGTCTTGCCGGCACCGAGAAAGCCGCTGAGCACGGTGACCGGAATAGGGGTGAGATGGGTCATGGGACTCCCGAAATGAAACGCGCCACGACAAGGCGTGGCGCGTGGCTAGTACTGCGGACTCAGCAACAACGGGGGCTGCCCTTGCCGCCACCGTAACGCGCCTCCTGGCGTTCGCGGAAGAACGCCTCGTAGGTCATCACCGGCTTGTCCGGGTGCTTGGTCTGCATGTGCTCGACGTAGTTGTCGTAGTCGGGCATGCCGACCATCAGGCGGGCTGCCTGCCCCAGGTACTTACCCAGTCGACCGAGATCGTTGAACATCGCTGCATTCCTCTTGGTTTACGCGTCCGGCAAAGCCTGGAACGGGGTTTCCTTGTCGGTGCGCTCGGTTTTGCTCAGGGCGCGATAGCCGACCTTGACGGCATAGAACAGGATACTGAAGACCACGAACAGGAACAGCGCGGTCAGCGTCGCGTTGGTGTACGCGTTGAAGATCACGTGCTGCATCTGGCCGATGTCCTTGGCCGGGGCCAGTACCTGCCCGGCATCCAGCGCGGCGCTGTACTTGTTGGCCAGGGCCAGGAAGCCGACGGCCGGGTTCGGATCGAACAACTTGATGAAACCGGCAGTGGTGGTGCAGATCAGCAACCAGGCTGCTGGCAGCAGGGTGACCCAGATGTAGCGCTGGCGCTTCATCTTGATCAGCACCACAGTACCGAGCATCAGCGCAATACCGGCCAGCATCTGGTTGGAGATACCGAACAGCGGCCACAAGGTGTTGATGCCGCCCAGCGGATCGATCACGCCCTGGTACAGCAGGTAACCCCAGAGGGTCACGCAACCGGCGGTAGCGATCAGGTTGGCTGGCCACGACTCGGTGCGTTTCAGCGCTGGCACGAAGGAACCCAGCAGGTCCTGCAGCATGAAGCGCCCGGCACGGGTACCGGCATCCACGGCGGTGAGGATGAACAGCGCCTCAAAGAGGATCGCGAAGTGGTACCAGAAGGCCATGGTGTTCTCGCCCGGCAACACCTGGTGGAGGATCTGCGCGATACCCACGGCCAGGGTCGGCGCACCGCCGGCACGGGCCAGGATGGTGTGCTCGCCAATGTCCCTGGCGACCGCTTCGAGGGCGTCCGGAGTAATCGCAAAGCCCCAACTGCTGACCGTTTGCGCCACCGCAACGACGTCGCTACCGACCACCGCGGGCGGGCTGTTCATGGCGAAGTACACGCCTGGCTCGATCACCGACGCGGCAACCATGGCCATGATCGCCACGAAGGATTCCATCAGCATGCCGCCGTAACCGATGTAGCGGGCGTTGACTTCGTTATCCAGCAGCTTGGGCGTTGTGCCCGACGAGATCAGGGCATGGAAGCCCGACACCGCGCCACAGGCAATGGTGATGAACAGGAACGGGAACAGGGTGCCCTTCCACACCGGGCCGGTGCCGTCGGTGAACTGGGTCAGCGCCGGCATTTTCAGCTCCGGTGCCAGCACCAGGATGCCGATGGCCAGGGCCACGATGGTCCCGATCTTGAGGAAGGTCGAGAGGTAGTCACGCGGCGCCAGCACCAGCCACACCGGCAGTACCGCCGCCACGAAGCCATAACCGACCAGCATCCAGGTGATCTGCACACCGGTGAAGGTGAAGGCCTTGGCCCACACCGGATCCGCCGCCACCTGGCCCCCCAGCCAGATCGACAGCAACAGCAGGACCACACCGATCAGCGAGATCTCGCCGATACGACCCGGGCGGATATACCGCATGTAGACGCCCATGAACATTGCGATCGGGATAGTCGCCATGACCGTGAAGATGCCCCATGGGCTCTCGGCCAGCGCCTTGACCACGATCAGCGCGAGCACCGCGAGGATGATGATCATGATCAGGAAACAGCCGAACAGGGCTATGGTGCCGGGAATGCGGCCCATCTCCTCGCGGACCATGTCGCCCAGCGAGCGGCCGTTACGGCGGGTGGACAGGAACAGGACCATGAAGTCCTGCACCGCACCGGCCAGCACCACGCCAGCAATCAGCCAGAGTGTGCCCGGCAGGTAGCCCATCTGCGCCGCCAGGACCGGACCGACCAGCGGGCCGGCGCCAGCGATGGCGGCAAAGTGGTGACCGAACAGAATGTGCTTGTTGGTCGGAACGTAGTCCAGACCGTCGTTATTGAGCACCGCCGGGGTGGCCCGACGTGGATCGAGTTGCATCACCTTGGTGGCGATGAACAGACTGTAGTAGCGATAGGCGACCAGGTAGAGGGCCACCGAGGCAACGACAATCCACAAGGCGTTGATTGCCTCGCCACGACGCAGGGCGACCACACCCAGCGCACAGGCTCCGAGGACTGCCAGCAGCAGCCAGGGAATATGGCGTAGCAGGCTATTATTGTTGTTCATGGTTTGCTTCCAGCTAATGGATAAGAAGGACCGCCCACCGAGTCTAGGGCGAGTCATTGCGCATTGCCATACTTGCTTTGGTCTAGAGCCTCCCGTGGGGAAACCCAGGCTCTTTATATGCACCCCTGAGCAGTGCCTTGCAAGCACCTGGCAAGGCCTGCGCTATAGTTCAGACGAACCCCGGAGGAATTGGCCATGCGCGACCCTCATGAACGTCGTTGTTTCAGGCGTATTGCCTTTCAAGCGCGCACAGAACTGGTGCAGGACGACCAGGTCTGGCCCGTCAAACTGCTCGACTTGTCCCTCAAGGGCTTGCTGATCGAATGCCCCAAGCCCTGGGACGCCAACCCCACTGCCGTCTTCAACGCCTTCGTGCACCTCGACGAGCAGACCCTGATCAAGATGAACATCGAACTGCGCCACGAGGACGCCGAGCAGATCGGCTTTGCCTGCACCTATATCGATATCGACTCCATCACCCACCTGCGCCGTTTGGTCGAGCTGAACCTGGGCGACGACGAAGAGCTGCACCGCGAACTACGGCAATTGATCGGAGTTTGAAATCTTTTAGGCTGCTATCTAACCGCTGGCAGCTCCGGTAACCCCCTCCCCCCTCTCCTCTCCAGATGCTGGCACAGGGCTTTCGCAGAGCCCTGTGTACGCACGCGTATACGTTATGGAACAGAAACTGCATTCGCAGCCTGAAACCGATCACCCGTAGGACTGTTCCCACGTAAATCTAAAAACTGTATACAATTGTTCTGGCAATCGAGTGTAGGACTTGTCTACAGTAGCGCCACAACAATAAAACAGAGAACCTGATCCATGAATACGTCCTCCGCTAGCACGTCTTCAGCGTCACGTCCCGAAGACGAAAACCTCGGCCTCGGCGCCAACTTGGCGTACGGCCTGCAGCACGTACTGACGATGTACGGAGGTATCGTTGCGGTACCTCTGATTCTGGGACAGGCCGCAGGCCTTGGCCCAGCGGACATTGGCCTGCTGATCGCGGCCTCGCTGTTTGCCGGTGGCCTGGCTACCTTGTTGCAGACGCTGGGCCTGCCGTGGTTTGGCTGCCAGCTGCCTCTGGTTCAAGGCGTGTCGTTTGCCGGTGTGGCCACCATGGGTGCGATTCTCAGCACCGAAGGCGGCGGCGGTTTGCCGGGGGTACTCGGGGCGGTGATGGCAGCGTCGCTGCTGGGCTTCCTGATTACGCCGGTGTTCTCGCGCATCACCAAATTCTTCCCGCCACTGGTGACCGGTATCGTCATCACCACCATCGGTCTGACCCTGATGCCGGTCGCGGCGCGCTGGGTAATGGGTGGCAACAGCAAGGCGCCGGACTTCGGCAGCATGGCCAACATCGGCCTGGCCGCGCTGACCTTCCTCATCGTGCTGGTACTGAGCAAGCTGGGTAGCGCGGCGATCTCGCGGCTGTCGATTCTGCTGGCGATGATGATCGGAACGATGATCGCCTGGTCGCTGGGCATGGCCGACTTCAGCAAGGTGCTCGAAGGCCCGCTGATGGCAATGCCGACGCCGTTCCACTTCGGCATGCCGACCTTCCACGTGGCCGCCATCCTGTCGATGTGCATCGTGATCATGGTGACCCTGGTGGAAACCTCGGCGGACATTCTCGCGGTAGGCGAAATCATCGACACCAAGGTCGATTCCAAACGTCTGGGCGACGGCCTGCGCGCCGACATGGCGTCGAGCATCCTGGCGCCGATCTTCGGCTCGTTCACCCAGAGCGCCTTTGCCCAGAACGTCGGTCTGGTCGCCGTGACCGGTGTCAAGAGCCGTTATGTGGTGGCGACCGGCGGGGTGATTCTGGTGGTGCTCGGCTTGCTGCCGATCATGGGTCGGGTGATTGCCGCAGTGCCAACCTCGGTGCTCGGGGGTGCCGGTATCGTGCTGTTCGGTACCGTGGCCGCCAGTGGTATCCGGACCTTGTCCAAGGTCGACTACCACAACAACATGAACCTGATCATCGTGGCGGCTTCGCTAGGCTTCGGCATGATCCCGATTGCCGCACCGAACTTCTACGATCACTTCCCGAACTGGTTCGAAACGATTTTCCACTCGGGGATCAGCTCGGCGGCGATCATGGCGATTCTGCTGAACCTGGTGTTCAACCACTTCAAAACCGGCAACTCGGATCAGCAATCGGTATTCGTGGCGGCTTCCGAACGCACCATGAACTACTCGGACATCTCCGCGCTGCGTGATGGCGACTACTTCCAGGACGGCAAGCTGTTCGATGCCGACGGTAAGGAAATCCCCCTGGTGGAGCCTGACGAGCACGGCGCTGGCGCGCCGCGCCGAAAGGCCGTCGCGGAGCATTAACCGCGGCTGAATAAAGGAAAGGGCCGGCGCGCATCGCCGGCCCTTTTTTTGTGCATCAAAAGCACGACCCACTCTTTCGACACAAGGTAGTGGCACATTGCCAAACCTGATCTATCGTGAATGAGCCATTTCGGCATCACTTCAGGGAAGGAGCGTTATCGTGACTTACATCCGCCGCGATTTATGGAAAATGACCAAGGACGAAAAATGGCCTTCGACCCTGCTGTGGTACGCCAAGGCCATCCAGAAACTGCAAACCCGCCCGATCACCGACCCCACCAGCTGGCGCTTCCTGGCCGGCATCCACGGCTTCAACAAACTCAGCTGGGAAGTCGACGGCTACCTCAAGCCCGGCGAAGCCTTGCCGGCCCCGCAAGTGCGCGAAATCTACTGGGACCAGTGCCAGCACTCGACCTGGTTCTTCCTGCCGTGGCACCGCCCTTACGTGCTGTCGTTCGAACAGATCGTGCGCGCCGCCGTGGAAGAACTCGGCGGGCCAAAAGACTGGGCGCTGCCCTACTGGGACTACTGCGACTATAAAGAGCGCCCAGAGGTGCTGACCCTGCCGCCGGCGTTCTACGACAAAACCCTGCCCGACGGTACGCCCAACCCGCTGGCCCTGCCGGTGCGCCTACGCTACGGCATCTTGCAGGACGGTGTGATCAATTTGCGCAAGGACAAGGTCGACCCGGAAAACGCCCTGAACGAGCCCGAATACACCGGCGAAGACTCGGCCATCCCCGGCTTCGGCGGCCTGACCACCGGTTTCAACCACGACGACGGCACCTTCGGCCTGCTGGAAAACCAGCCGCATAACCAGGTGCACCTGGAAGTTGGCGGCACCAACGGCAAGAACGGCCCATTGCAACACGTGGGCCTGATGTACGACCCGGACAAGGCCGCCCTCGATCCAGTGTTCTGGCTGCACCACGCCAACGTCGACCGGCTCTGGCAGGTCTGGCTGGACCGTAACCCCGAACACAAGAACCCCACCACCGACGAGTTCGTCTTCGGCCCGCCGAGCGACGGGCGCAAATTCGTCCTGCCTCAGGTCAACGGCGAAAGCCAGGTCTGGAAGGTCGGCGAAGTGCTCGACACCAAGGCCCTCGGCTACATCTACGAAAACACTACAGAGCCGGGCTTGCGCGGTGCCGCCGAAGCGCGCGCAGTGGGCTCGGCAAGGTCATTCGCCGCCATGAAAGCACCTGTCACCGAACTGATCGGCGCCAACACCGGCGAACTGCGGGTGATCGGCAACCACGTCGAAACCCCGCTGCGCGTGGACAAGGCCGGTGCCGCCAAGGTCATTGGCCAACTGCAATCGTACAACCTGCTGAGCGCCGGCGAAAACGCCGCACCTGCAGCGCCGGAGCGGGTCTTCGTCAAGCTTGAAAACATCCGTGGCGACGTAGCCGGTGCCACCCTGGATGTCTACATCAACCTGCCAGCGGGCGCCACGGCGGCCCAGCATCCCGAGCTGCGCGCAGGCTCGGTGGCGCTGTTCGGCCTCAAGCAGGCCAGCGAGGTCGATTCGGCACACGGCGGCGCAGGGGTTGGGGCGGCGCTGGAAATCACCGACATCGTCAACCAGCTGAACCTGAACGATCCGCAGGACCTCGACCAGCTCAAGGTCAGCATCGTGCCGACGCAAACCCTGACCGCCGAGGACGGGATCAAGATCGGCCGCATCACCCTGCACCGTAAAGGCGCGCGCTGATGACCTCAGCGGTCTCGGCCAACGCGCTGCGCCAGGGCCCCTGGCCCTGGCTGGCGCTGGCCAGCCTGACCGGCTGGGTGGCGCTGAGCGGGGCACCGACGCAGATGGCCATTCCGGACTTCTGCGGTTCGGTGGCCGGCATGCTCTCGCAGGGGGTCTGGTCGGGGGTGTCGCTGACACTCGCGATGGACCCGCTCGGGCCGCTGCTGGCCTGGTGGCTGATGCTGCTGGCGATGATGCCGTTGCTGCTCGGCGGGCCGCTGCAGTTGCTGTGGCGGCGCAACCTGGCACGGCATCGCACCATCGCCATCGTCTTGTTCGTGCTCGGCTACCTGCTGGTCTGGACCCTGGCGGGCGCGCTGTTGACGCTGGCGTCGATCACGCTCAAGGTGCTGGCGGGCGATGCGGCCGTGGTCTGGGCCGTGCTCGCCGCACTGCTCTGGCAGGCGTCACCGGCCAAGCAGATGAGCCTGAACCGCTGCCATTTCCCGCCCCGGCTGTCGCTGTTCGGCTGGCCGATGGCCCGCGACAGCCTGCGTTATGGGCTGATCAACGGCAGCTGGTGCATCGCCGCCTGCTGGCCGGCGATGCTGCTGCCCAGCCTGGTAGAGCAGGCACACGGTCTGGTGATGTTCGTCTGCATGCTCTGGCTGGTTCGCGAACGCATGCTGCCGGCCCGTCCGGCGCGCTGGCATTGGCCGCTGCCGAGCTATCGGACCTTGCTGCCCGGCAGTGCGCCACGGCTGACGAAGTGACGGTTGAGCGGTTGTAGATCCGCCACTTCGAGGCGCCGCTCAGCGGCCTGCGCAGCTTGCTTCACTGGCTGCGCCCGGCTGCACCGATCACTCCTCGAACAGGGCGTCCAAGGCCTGTTCCAGACGCGTCACGGCAACGATACGCAGGCCCGCTGGCGCCTCCTTCGGCGCGTTGCCCTTAGGCACGATGGCGCGTTTGAAGCCGTGCTTGGCGGCTTCTTTCAGGCGCTCCTGACCACTGGGCACCGGGCGTACCTCGCCCGACAGCCCGATCTCGCCAAACACCAGCAGGTCATGCGGTAGCGGTCGGTTGCGCAGGCTGGACATGACCGCCGCCATCAGCGCCAAGTCCGAAGCGGTCTCCAGCACCTTGACCCCGCCGACCACGTTGAGGAACACGTCCTGATCGTGGGTCGGAATCCCGCCATGCCGATGCAGCACCGCCAGCAGCATGGCCAGGCGGTTCTGGTCCAGGCCCAGGGTGACCCGGCGCGGGTTGGCCAGGTGGCTATCGTCGACCAGCGCCTGTACTTCGACCAGCATTGGCCGGGTACCTTCCCACGTGGCCATCACCACACTGCCGGGGACCTCTTCCTGGGCGCGAGTAAGAAAGATCGCCGAAGGGTTGGAAACTTCCTTCAGGCCACGGTCGGTCATGCCGAACACGCCAAGCTCGTTGACCGCGCCAAAGCGGTTTTTCACGGCCCGCAGCAGGCGCAGGCGGCCGTCCGATTCGCCCTCGAAATACAGCACGGTGTCGACCATGTGTTCGAGCACGCGCGGCCCAGCCAGCGCACCCTCCTTGGTCACGTGGCCGACCAGGAAGATCGCCGTGCCGCTCTGCTTGGCATAGCGCACCAGCAGTGCCGCACTCTCGCGCACCTGCGAGACGCCACCCGGTGCCGATTGCAGTTGCTCGGTGAAGATGGTCTGGATCGAGTCGATCACCATCACCTTGGGTTTTTCCACCCGTGCGGTGGCGATGATGGTTTCGATGCAGGTTTCGGTCATGACCCGCAACTGATCCTGCGGCAAACCGAGCCGGCGGGCACGCATGGCCACCTGCTGCTGCGACTCCTCGCCGGTGACATACAGCGCCGGTAGGCGGGTAGCGATGTTGCACAGGGTTTGCAGCAGGATGGTCGATTTGCCGATGCCCGGATCGCCGCCGATCAGCACCACCGAGCCGTCGACCAGGCCGCCGCCGAGCACTCGGTCCAGCTCGGCGCTGGCGGTGGTGAAGCGTGGGATTTCCTCGACACTGACCTCGGCCAGGGTCTTGATCTGCGCCTGCTGCCCGGCCCAGCCGGTGCGCCCGCTGGGGGCCGCCGCCGCGCCGCTTTCGATCACCGTTTCGACCAGGGTATTCCAGGCGCCACACTCGCCGCACTGGCCGGCCCATTTCGGGAAGGTCGCGCCGCACTCGGTGCAGCCGTACATGCGCTTGGCCTTGGCCATGGGGACTCTCTCCTGGAAAAAGTCGCCATGATAGCCGAGCCAGCCGGGGCACAGGGCGCCGCCTGTGCGACAAAACCAATCGCTATAACAGGGAGCGTACGCCGTAACGCGGAGCATGAAGCGCATAGCTGATTTACACTGCGACTACCAACCTCATCTGTTACTAGGAATAAACCATGGGCGTGATCAGTGAATTCAAGGCCTTCGCGGTCAAGGGCAACGTGGTCGATATGGCCGTCGGTATCATCATCGGTGCCGCCTTCGGCAAAATCGTTTCATCTTTTGTTGGCGACGTGGTCATGCCGCCAATCGGTCTGCTGATCGGTGGGGTGGATTTCAGTGACCTGGCCATCACCCTGAAAGCAGCCGAGGGCGATGTACCGGCCGTGGTAATGGCCTACGGCAAGTTCCTGCAGAGCATCATCGACTTCATCATCGTCGCCTTCGCCATCTTCATGGGCGTGAAAGTCATCAACCGCCTCAAGCGCGAAGAAGCCGTGGCGCCGACCCTGCCACCGGTACCGACCAAAGAGGAAGAGTTGCTGGGCGAGATCCGCGACCTGCTCAAGGCGCAGAACCGGCCCTGAACCGACGCATTGAAAACGGCGCCTGCGGGCGCCGTTTCATTTACCAGTAGTTCTCGATGGCAACTTGCCCGGGCCGGCGCGTCAGGGCCAGTTGCAGGTCGCGCGCTTTCAGCACTTGGCGGGTATCGTCGATCATCTGCGGGTTACCGCAGAGCATCACCCGCGAGTGCTCGGGAGTGAGCGCCAGACCGGCGGCCGCTTCCAGCTCGCCATTTTCGATCAGCGTGGTGATGCGCCCCTGCAACGCGCCCGGGTGCGCCTCGCGGGTGACCAGCGGAATGAACTGTAACTTGCCGGCAAACTCGGCCAGGTAATCTCGCTGCTCAAGGCCGGCGATCAGCTCCTGGTAGGCGAGCTCCCTGGCCTCGCGTACCGAGTACACCAGCTTGATCGACTCAAAGCGCTCCCACGCCTCGAAGTCCTGGAGGATCGACAGGAACGGCGCAATGCCGGTGCCGGTTGCCAACAGCCAGAGGTCGCGGCCATCGACAAAGCGATCAAGGGTCAGGTAGCCGAACGCCTGGCGGTCGATCAGCAGTTCGTCGCCAGCCCGCAGCCGGCTCAGCTCGCTGGTGAACTCACCGCCAGGGACCACGATGGAGTAGAAGTCCAGGTGCTCGTCGAACGGCGAAGACACCATCGAATAGGCTCGCCAGACCACACTGCCGTCGGCCTTGGTCACGCCCAGACGGGCAAACTGCCCGGCGCGAAAACGAAAACCGGCGTCACGCGTGGTCCGCAGGCTGAACAGGTGCGGCGTCAACGGCTGAACGTCGAGCAGGGTCTGGCGGGTGTATTTCTCCGCGCTGGCAGTCATGGTCTACTCCGGGAATCTGATGCGCCCAGTGTCGCCGAAAGCCGGCGGAATAAAAACCGTGGGTTTAACGCGGCTACCCCATTCGAGCAATGATTTCAGGATAGTGGCAAGTGCGAAAATGATGAAAAGCGCACAAAAAAAACCATGCCCTATAGAAAAAAAACCTAACAAAACGCTAAGACATTTCCTACACTCGAACGGGCACAAATTCTTTTTTGGATCCATCCGCTGGAGCACATGGAAATGTCTCACTGGAAACCCGAAGTGCTGCAGGAACTGATCGAGGAGCGCAATCAGCAACGCGCTTTCGATTTGGCCCTGACCCTCACCAGACAGCTCGGCATGGGCTATCTGGCGTTCGGTACCTTGAGTCGCCAGGCGACACTCAATCCGCAGTTAGTGCTCCTCAGCAACTACCCGCCGGCCTGGGCGAAGAGCTACGAGCAGAATCATTACGTGGATGCCGACCCGGTGCTCCAGCATTGCCGCAGCTCGACCTTGCCGCTGCTGTGGGAAGACGAGGTGTTCAACAGCACCCCAGCGCTCTGGAAGGAAGCCCAGGAAAACGGCTTGCGCTATGGCTGGAGCGTTGCCGCGCACGATGCGCGAGGAAACGCCAGCATCCTCAGCGTCGCCCGCTCGACGCGCAAGATCAGCCGGCAGGAGTTTTACGACAAGGCGGCGCGGACCATGTGGCTGTGCAATCACCTGCACTCGCTGATGACCGAACACCTGCACCGGCCGCCGACCCTGGAGCTGTCCAAGCGCGAAATCGAAGTGCTCAAATGGTCGGCCGAGGGCAAGACCGCCGACGACATTGCCTGCATCCTCACGCTGTCCAAGAGCACGGTGAATTTCCATATTCGCAGCTGCATCGCCAAGACCGAGACCTCGAACAAGACGGCGGCCGCTGTCGCTGCCGCACGCTTTGGTTTGCTCTGATGATGCGCCGGCCATCTCACTTGCCCCCCGAAGCACGGTAGAATCACGGCCTTTGTTCTGCGCCACGCGCAGCACGCCCAGTCTCAGAGCCCCGATACGCCATGCCCCTGCTGAACTCCCCCTTCGCCGAGCTTGACCTGATTCGCCAACCCGATCAGGCCAACGACCCGTTGCAAGCCTTCGACGCCGCCGACGAATACCTGCTTGGCTATCTGGCCGAGCAACAGCTGCCGGCGAGCAGCCGCGTGCTGGTGCTCAACGACAGCTTCGGCGCGCTGGCGATCAGCGTGCAGACACACTGTGCCGTGCTCAGCAGCGGCGACTCGTTCCTGGCGCGGCTGGGCCTGGAGAAGAACCTTGGGCGCAATGGACGGGCGTTCGACGCCGTGCCGTTCGTGCCCGCCAGCGAAACCCCGGAAGGACCGTTCGAGCGCGTGCTGGTACGTGTGCCGAAAACCCTGGCGCTGCTCGAAGAGCAACTGATCCGCTTGCAGGGCCAACTGGCACCGGGCGCGCAGGTAATTGCCGGGGCAATGATCAAGCACCTGCCGCGGGCGGCGGGCGACCTGCTGGAGAAGTACATCGGCCCGGTACAGGCGTCGCTGGCACAGAAAAAAGCCCGCTTGCTGATCGCCACGGCCGAGGCCAGACCGGCCGCCGTGTCACCCTACCCGACCCGTTATCAGCTGGACAAGCCGAAACTGGAGCTGCTCAACCATGCCAACGTGTTCTGCCGCGAAGGCCTGGACATCGGCACGCGGGCGTTCCTCCCACACCTGCCACGCAACCTGGGCAACGCACGGGTGGCCGACCTCGGCTGTGGGAATGGGGTGTTGGCGATTGCCAGTGCGCTGGACAATCCGGACGCGCATTACAGCCTGCTCGACGAGTCGTACATGGCGGTGCAGTCGGCGGCCGAAAACTGGCGTGCAGCGCTGGGCGAGCGGCCGGTGACGGTGCAGGCCGGCGATGGCCTGGCCGGGCTGGCGCCACAGTCGCTGGACGTGGTGCTGTGCAATCCACCCTTCCACCAGCAGCAGGTGGTAGGCGATTTCCTGGCCTGGCGGATGTTCCAGCAGGCGCGCGAAGCGCTGGTGGTCGGCGGCGCACTGTACATCGTCGGCAACCGCCACCTGGGCTATCACAGCAAGTTGGCGCGGTTGTTCCGCGGGGTCGAGCAGGTGGCGGCGACGCCGAAATTCGTGGTGCTCCGGGCGCGCAAGTAAGCGTTATTGCCAGCGACAGGCCCCACAAGGCAAAAAAAACCCTCCGCAGCTCACGCTGCGAAGGGCTGTAAAATCCGCCGCAAGGCGGGATGGGAAATCTCCTTGTCAGTGCGTGCTCAACCCCGCCGCACTCATGAACAGGCGCATCAGGTAGGCCACGATCGCCAGCGTCGCGACGCTGGCGGTCCAGATCAGCACCAGCCAGCCCAGACGCTTGATCAGCGGCTTCTGCTCTTCCTCGAAGGTCTCTTTGCCGGCCATTGCCAGGTCCTCCTAGTGATAGCCATCCTCGTGGGTCACCTTGCCGCGGAACACGTAGTAGCTCCAGAAGGTGTACCCGAGGATGAACGGGATGATAAACAGCGTGCCAACCAGCATGAAGCCCTGGCTCTGCGGCGGTGCCGCAGCATCGTAGATCGAGATCGACGGCGGGATGATGTTCGGCCACAGGCTGATACCCAGCCCGCTGTAACCGAGGAAGATCAACACCAGGGTCAGCAGGAACGGCGTGTAGTGCGCGTTGCGTGCTACCGCCTTGAGCAGCCCGTACAGGGTCACCAGCACCAGGATCGGCACCGGCATGAACCAGAACAGGTTCGGCAGGCTGAACCAGCGCTCGGCGATTTCCGGGTGCGCCAGCGGTGTCCACAGGCTCACCACACCGGTCACGGCCAGCAGCACAAAGGCCAGCGGTCGCGCCAGGTCGTGCATCTGCAACTGCAATTTGCCTTCGGTTTTCATGATCAGCCAGGTGCAGCCGAGCAAGGCATACGCCACGATCAACCCGAGGCCGCAGAACAGGCTGAACGGGGTCAGCCAGTCCAGCGAACCGCCGGCGTAGTTGCGGTCGACCACCTTGAAACCTTCGATGAACGCGCCCAGCGCCACGCCCTGGAAGAACGTCGCCGCCAGCGAGCCGCCAATGAAGGCCTTGTCCCAGAGATGGCGCTTCGCCGCGGTGGCCTTGAAGCGGAACTCGAAGGCCACACCGCGGAAGATCAACCCCACCAGCATCAGCATCAGCGGCAGGTACAACGCCGAGAGCACCACTGCGTAGGCCAGCGGGAAGGCGCCGAACAGCGCCGCCCCGCCCAGCACCAGCCAGGTCTCGTTGCCGTCCCAGACCGGGGCGACGGTGTTCATCATGACATCGCGGTCCTGCTCGCCCTTGACGAAGGGAAAGAGGATGCCGATCCCAAGGTCGAAGCCGTCCATCACTACGTACATCATGATGCCGAAGATGATGATCACGGCCCAGATCAGCGGAAGATCAATACCCATGATTCAGTTCCCTTTGCTCAGGCCAGTGGCGTGGTCATCGTGGTCGTCGGCAGCCGACAGCGGTCGTGCAGGCGTACGTTGCTGGCCTGGGCCACCGGGGTTGGTTTCTTCGCCTTCGCCGGTTTTCGGCCCTTTGCGCACCAGGCGCATCATGTAGCCAAGGCCCGCGCCAAACAGCGCGAAGTACACCACCACGAACATCACCAGGGTCAGCCCCAGCTGCGTGTAGCTGTGCGACGAGACACCGTCGGCGGTACGCATCAGGCCATACACCACCCACGGTTGACGGCCGATTTCGGTGGTGAACCAGCCGGCGAGAATCGCAATCAGGCCGGATGGGCCCATCCACAAGGTCAGGTAGAGGAACGGCCGCGAGCTGTACAGCGTGCCGCGCTTGCGCAGCCAGACGCTCCACAGACCCACCGCGATCATCAGCATGCCCAGGCCGACCATGACCCGGAACGACCAGAAGACGATGGTCGAGTTAGGCCGGTCTTCTGGCGGGAAATCCTTCATGGCCGGGACCTGCTTGTCCAGGCTGTGGGTCAGGATCAGGCTGCCCAGCGCCGGAATCTCCAGTTTGAAGTGGGTGGTTTCGTTCTTCATGTCGGGGATGCCAAACAGGATCAGCGGGGTCGGCTCCTCGCCGACGTTTTCCCAGTGGCCTTCGATGGCGGCAATTTTCACCGGCTGGTGCTTGAGCGTGTTGAGCCCATGGAAGTCGCCGATTACCGCTTGTACCGGGGCGACGATCAGGGCCATCCACATGGCCATCGAGAGCATCTTGCGGATCGCCGGGTTGTCGCGCCCGCGCAGCAGGTGCCAGGCCGCCGAAGCGCCGACGAAGAACGCGGTGGCCACGAACGCGGCAGTGGCCATATGCGCCAGGCGGTACGGGAACGACGGGTTGAAGATCACCGCGAACCAGTCCACCGGGATCACCCGGCCATCGACGATTTCGTAACCTTGCGGGGTCTGCATCCAGCTGTTGGAGGCCAGGATCCAGAAGGTCGAGACCAGCGTACCGATCGCCACCATGACCGTGGCGAAGAAGTGCAGGCGGCGCCCGACACGGTTCCAGCCAAACAGCATGACGCCGAGGAAGCCCGCCTCAAGGAAGAACGCCGTCAGTACTTCATAGGTCAGCAACGGCCCGGTAACCGAACCGGCGAAATCGGAGAACTTGCTCCAGTTGGTACCAAACTGGTAGGCCATGACCAGCCCGGATACCACGCCCATGCCGAAGTTGACCGCAAAGATCTTCGACCAGAAATGGTAGAGATCGCGGTAGACGCTGTTATGGGTTTTGAGCCACAGGCCTTCGAGCACCGCAAGGTAACTCGCCAGGCCAATGGTGATGGCCGGGAACAGGATGTGAAAGGACACGGTAAACGCGAACTGGATTCGGGCGAGATCTAGAGCCTCTAATCCGAACATAGTGCTTCCTCTGTCAGGTGGTAATCCGGCGTCAGGGCTCGGGCCTTGGCGCCAACTGCCCCCACGTTGAGCGAGTGCGGCAAGTTGGAATTGTTCTGAAACTTCAAATCGCAGGGAATTCGGCCGTCCGGCCAACCGTTGCAAATGGAACAGTTGCAATTACAACTATTGATCCAGATCAACCGCTGACTGAAAGAATAGTCCTGAATGCCCCGACCAGTTGTGTGGTCGATTGCCGCACGGCCCCATTACCGTCCCTCTTTCCCAAGACTGAATAGCCTGCGCCGGCCATTTACAGCACGAAGGTCATCTGCCGTTCGAAGCCGGCCTGCCCCCGAAACCCGGGGCCGGTGTCGACCCAGCCCTGGCGTCGATAGAGACTCAAGGCCGCCTGGTTTTCCCCGGCCACCGACAGCTGCAAGCAGCGAACCTCTGGCCACATCTCCCGCACATGGGCCGCCAAGGCTGTCAGGAAGAAGCGCCCGAGCCCCCGCCGCTGCTGCGCCTCATCGACCTGCAGCGCCTGTATGATCGCTGCGTCAGTTCGGGCCCAGTACGGCAAGAGCGCACCGCGGCGCAGCAACATGAAGGCCTGCGGGGTCGCGTCCACCAGCAGCGCCAGCCCGCAGATATCCGCCGACTGCGTCGTGTTCAGGGTGTGCAGCGCGCTGTCGATGGTGCCCGCGTAACGCTGCTGAGCAGGCGGCAGCGTGATGCCCCTAAGCTGTGCAATTTGTGCAGGGGTCAGCGCGTTATAGTTCAGCAGGTACAAAGCCATGAGTCTTCTCGGGCCGGGAGGCGAAGCGCAGAGTCTCTCAGAAAAGCCAGGCACACCGCGCCCAACGGGCGGGTATCGAGCGTAAACGTACACCCAGCCGCAGCCTTGCTGATATGATGCGCGGCTTTTTTCCGGCCCAAGGAAAATCCACAGCCGCCCGGTACGGTCTGTGCTTTGCTAATTGGGTCGAACACAACAACGGCGCCACCGCGCGCCACGGGGAGCGGGCATGCTGGAAAGGCTGTTTCAACTAAGAGCACACAACACCAATGTGCGCACCGAGATTCTCGCGGGCGTCACGACCTTCCTGGCCATGGCCTATATCCTGTTCGTCAACCCGAGCATCCTCGGCGAAACCGGCATGGACAAGGGCGCGATCTTCGTCGCCACCTGCCTGGCCGCCGCCATTGGCTCGACCGTAATGGGCCTGATCGCCAACTACCCGATCGCCCTGGCGCCGGGCATGGGCCTGAACGCCTTCTTCACCTACACCGTGGTCCTGCACATGGGCCACACCTGGCAGGTGGCACTGGGTGCGGTGTTCATCTCCGCCGTGCTGTTCTTCCTGCTGTCGATCTTCAAAATCCGCGAATGGATCGTCAACAGCATCCCGCTGCCGTTGCGCTCGGCGATTGCCGCCGGTATCGGCCTGTTCCTGGCACTGATTGCCCTGAACAACGCCGGCATCGTCGTCGATAACAAGGCCACCCTGGTGGGCCTGGGCGACCTCAAGCAACCGGCGCCAATCCTCGCCACCCTGGGCTTCTTCCTGATTGTCGCGCTCGAAGCGCTGAAGGTCCGTGGTGCCGTGCTGATCGGAATCCTCGCCGTCACCGTGGCCTCCATCGCCCTGGGCGTGACCACGTTCGGCGGGATCATGTCGATGCCGCCTTCGTTGGCCCCGACCTTCCTGCAACTGGACATAAAGGGCGCGCTGGACATCGGTCTGGTCAGCGTGATCTTCGCCTTCCTGTTCGTCGACCTGTTCGACAACTCCGGCACCCTGATCGGCGTCGCCAAGCGCGCCGGCCTGATGGGTAAAGACGGCCACATGCCGAAAATGGGCCGCGCGCTGATCGCCGACAGCACCGCGGCCATGGCCGGTTCGCTGCTGGGCACCTCGACCACCACCAGCTACATCGAGTCGGCTGCCGGCGTGAGTGCCGGCGGACGTACCGGGCTGACCGCCATCGTCGTGGCCATCCTGTTCCTCCTGGCGCTGTTCTTCGCGCCGCTGGCCGGTAGCGTGCCCGCCTTCGCAACCGCCCCGGCACTGCTGTTCGTCGCCGTGTTGATGGCCTCGGGCCTGGCCGAAATAAACTGGGACGACGTCACCGAAGCGGCGCCGGTGGTGATCACCGCCCTGGCCATGCCGCTGACCTACTCGATTGCCAACGGCATCGCCTTCGGCTTCATTTCCTGGACGGTGATCAAACTGATCTCCGGACGTGGCCGCGACCTGAACATGGCGCTGGTGATCCTGTCGATCCTGTTCGTCGTCAAACTGGGCTGGTTCAACGCATGAGTGCTGTTCTCGATCCTTCCTCCTACAGCGCGCAGCTGGACGCCAAGGTCCAGCGCCTGCGCGAGCTGCTGGCGCCGTTCGCGGCGCCCGAGCCGGCGGTGTTCGACTCGCCGCGCGAGCACTACCGCCTGCGCGCCGAGTTCCGCCTGTGGCGCGAGAACGAGCAGCGCTTCTACGCGATGTTCGCCCCCGGCGAGAAACACACGCCAATCCTCATCGAAGACTTCCCGATTGCCAGCCTGCGCATCAATGAACTGATGCCCAAGCTCAAGGCCGCCTGGATGGCGAGTTCGGCGCTGAGCTTCAAGCTGTTCCAGGTGGAGTTCCTCACCACCCTGGCCGGCGACGCGATGATCACCCTGTGCTACCACCGGCCGCTGGACGAGCACTGGGAGGCGGCCGCGCAGCAACTGGCCAGCGACCTGGGCGTGAGCATCATCGGTCGCTCCAAAGGCAAGCGTGTGGTGATCGGCCGCGATTACGCGGTCGAGGAACTGCAAGTCGCCGGGCGGACCTTCCGCTACCGCCAGCCGGAAGGCGCCTTCACCCAGCCCAACGGCACGGTGAACCAGAAGATGCTGAACTGGGCGTACGAGGCGCTCGGCCAGCGTGACGACGACCTGCTGGAGCTGTACTGCGGCAACGGCAACTTCACCCTGCCGCTGGCGACCCGTGTGCGCAAGGTGCTGGCGACCGAGATCAGCAAGACCTCGGTGAACGCGGCACTGCACAACCTCGACGACAATGCGCTGGATAACGTGCGGCTGGTGCGCCTGTCGGCCGAAGAGCTGACCGAGGCACTGAACGAGGTGCGGCCGTTCCGCCGGCTGGAAGGGATCGACCTGAAGAGCTACCAATTCGGCAGCGTGTTCGTCGACCCGCCACGGGCCGGCATGGACCCGGACACCTGCGAGCTGACCCGGCGCTTCGACAACATCCTGTACATCTCCTGCAACCCGGAGACCCTGGCAGCCAACATCGCCCAGTTGCACGACACCCATCGGGTCGAGCGCTGTGCATTGTTTGACCAGTTCCCGTATACCCACCATATGGAGAGTGGGGTGTTGCTGGTGCGGCGGTGAAGCTATCACGGGACGAGCCCGCGCCCACAGAACAGCGCCATGCCCTGCTGTGGGAGCGGGCTCGTCCCGGGATCAGGCGCTGAAGCCCGAACACATCAACAACGGCACCAGCTGATCCTCATCGGTCAACGCGCCATGGTGTCCGCGCCACTGGCTGGCATGCGTCTCCAGCTCGCTTCGGACAATCCCGCCACGCCCGGTCGGCACCACGATCAATTGACCGATGCGCGCCTCGGCCTGGCTCAGCATCACGTCGCCGAACAAGCCGCTGGCAATCGCCTGGGACTTGCTCAACACCAGGTAATCGTCGCCCAGGCTGTTCTGCCAGCGCTCATGCACGCGGTCCTGCTGCTCGATGCGGGTGTACAGGTAACGCGCGCGAATATCCCCGGTAAGTGCCCACACACCTTCCTGCAATGCCGGCTCACTGTCGAAATCGCGCACCCGCGCCGGGTCGAGATCGACCATGCCGTGATCGGCAATCGCCATCAGCGTGGCCGACTCCGGCAGCCGCTCGGCAATCGCGCGCGCCAACTGGTCGGCAACTTCCAGCTGCTTGAGCCAGGCCGGCGAGCCCGGCCCGAACACATGCCCGGCAAAATCCAGGTCGTCAAAATAGGCAAAGCAGAACGCCGGCCCTTCCACCGCCAGGGCATCCTGCACCAGCGCCGGGTAAGCGTCGTAGGCCGGCGCCGCGAGGATCCGCGCCGAGCGGTAGATCGCCTTGGTGAAGGCTGAATCGGCATAGCGGCCGAGCATCACCGTGCTCACCGCAATGCCCTGATCGCGGGCCTGGGTCCAGGCCGTCTGCGGCACGATGAACGACTCCGGCGGTGGCGCCGGCGGGGCCACCACGCCGGCCTGCAGCGACGTGCTGGTCCAGGACAGCGGCGACAGCTCGACGTGCTCGTCGAGCATAAAGCTGCAGCCGACGATCCCGTGCGCGCCACTGCCCATTCCCGAGCTCAGGGCTGCCAGGCTCGACGCCGTGGTGGCCGGGAAACCGACCTTGAAATGACCGTCGGGCTGCATCAGCGAAGCCAGAAACGGTGCGTGCTGCGCATGCGCCTGCAACAGGTTCCAGCCCAGCCCGTCGAGCAGCAGCAGGCAGGTGGAGGCCGAACGATCCAGGTGAAATGCGTTGCGAAAGCCCTGCCCGCCCAAGCCGGAAAAAATCGACTGGGTCAGGCTCGCCAGCCCCGGCCAGGTCGCATCCATCAGACGCCTCTCATTCAACTGCGCAGCCATGTTGCCCTCCATGCTCAGGTGCAAATCACAAGGTTTAGCACAGGCCGTTCGATCAGCGAGCAGAAATGCCAGCACGTGGGGCGCAGCGGCCGATTGCGCATGGCAACTGCGGGGGGAGTGAGAAGCGCATCGTGGGACGATTCGTCCCGCGACAGGGCCGTCAAGCCTGAAGGTATTTCAACACCGATTCGCAAATCATCTGCCGATGCCGCGCCTTGACCTCGGCATCGTCGAACTCGACCTGGAAGATTTCGCCAAAGGTGTGCCGATTCGACACCCGGTAGAAGCAGAACGAGCTGATCAGCAGGTGCACATCCAGCGGGTCCAGCCCCTGGCGGAACAGCCCGTCTTGCGCCCCACGCTCAAGCACTTCGCCCAGCGCACCGAGCACGCTCTTGTTCATCGAGCGGATCGCCGACGACTGTTTCACATACTCGCCGCAGAGCATGTTCTCGTTGCACACGATACGTACGAAGTCGCTGTTGCGGTCATGGTGATCGAACGTGAATTCCACCAGCCGGCGGATGCCCTCGCACGGCGCCAGCTCGGCCAGTTGCAGGCTGCTTTCAGTGCTGCGGATATCGCCGTAGAGTTTTTCCAGCACCTCGACGTACAACTGCTCCTTGCTGTTGAAGTAGTAATAGATCATCCGCTTGGAGGTCTGCGTGCGTTCGGCGATAGCGTCCACCCTGGCACCCGCCAGCCCTTGCTGGACGAACTCGCTGATCGCCGCCTGCAGAATGCTCTCGCGGGTCTTTTCCGGGTTGTTCTTGCGGCCCTTGCGCGGCATTGCTTCAGGTGCCACGTTGAGCGCTGGAGTTGTCGTCATTACGGGACTCACGACCATCGGTTAACGCGACGATTATGGGCCCCGGGTCCAACTTAAGAAAGCCTTGCAGGCGACAGGCACTTAGCGCGTTGCAGGCCGCCGCTGCGGCGCCGGGTTGTTGCAGGCGCAGGCGATACGGTGCATGCCTGGCGCAGGTCCTCCGACCGCGAGGGCGAACTCAGAAGTCGAAGAACACCGTCTCCCCATCGCCCTGGATGCGGATATCGAAGCGGTACGCCAACTTGCCGTTCAGCTCACAGCGCCTCGCCACCAGCGTCTCGCGCCGTTGCGGTTGCTCGATCAGGTTCAGCACCGGACACTGGCCGTTCGCCTCGGCCTGGTCATCGAAGTAGATCCGCGTCTGCAGATGAATGTTGATCCCGCGGGCAAACAGACTCACATTGATGTGCGGCGCCATTGGCACCCCGGCGGCATTCTTCACCACCCCGGGCTTCACCGTGTGCAACGTCCACTCCCCGGCATCGAAGGTGGTCGCGGTGCGTCCGAAGCTGTTGAACGGCTTCTCCTGGTTGTAATCGTCGTGGTACTGCCCGGCCGCATCGGCCTGCCAGAACTCCAGGAACGAATCGCGCACCAGGTGGCCATTGCCGTCATACACATTGCCAAACAGCACGATGTGCTCGCCCGGCGCATCGCTGCGGGCCATCTGGTTCCAGATCTCCTGGTCGCGGCTCGGGTTGCCCGCCGCGTCCAGCGCCAGGCCAATGTGCACATACGGGCCGGCCGTCTGCGAAGGGGTTTCCGGCAACAGTTCGATAGGCATCTGAACGCTCCTCAGCAGTGTTCGAAGTGAGTCTTGCGCTGGCCGCGCAAGACGATGTCGAAGCGATAAGCCAGGCAATCCATCGGGTTGCCGTTACTCAGGTCGAGCCGCGCGATCAGGCGCTGTACTGCCTCGGGGTTGGCAATCGACTTGACGATCGGGCACAACGGAATCAGCGGGTCGCCCTCGAAATACAACTGGGTAATCAGCCGCGTGGCAATCGACGGACCGCTCACCGACACGTGGATATGCGCCGGCCGCCAGTCGTTCGGGCCATTGCGCCAGGGGTACGGGCCCGGCTTGATGGTACGGAAGCGGTAATAGCCGTCACTGTCGGTCAAGGCCCGGCCCACGCCGCCGAAGTTCGGGTCAAGCGGTGCCAGGTAACGGTCGTGCTTGTGCCGGTAGCGGCCACCGGCGTTGGCCTGCCAGATCTCCACCAGCGTATGCGGGACCGGCTTGCCATACTGGTCGCAGACCCGCCCGGCGACAATGATGCGCTCGCCGATCGGCAAGCCACCGTTATTGAAGTTGAGCAGCAGGTCATGGTCGTGCTGGCCGAACTTCAGGTGGGAAAAGTCCGGGCCGCTGCTTTCGCTGATCGACTGCGGGATGCTCACCAGCGCCTGGCGCGGCGAGCGGGCAATGGAGGTCTTGTAGGCCGGGGTGAAGGCTTGCGGATGCCAGTTCCGATCACGAATCGCGAAACGACTGCTGTCTGTTGCAGGCATGCCGTTCTCCTCTTATTGGATGTTGGAAGCGCCCGGGCAAACCGGGCGGGTGGCTGAGTGTCCAACAGCCCGGTCGCGGCGAATACTGAAAAGAACGCTGCCATTCATATCCAGATGGTTATGGATAGCGTACAAGCCGACGCGGATAATCGCCGTCGACTAACCTTTATCTTCACCAACGAAAGCCCAGGAGAATTTCCATGCAATGGCGAAAAGGCAGGCGCAGCGACAACGTGGTCGACGCCCGTGGCGACAGTCCCGGCGGCGGTGGCATGCGTTTTGGCGGCGGCAAGGGCCTGACCCTGGGTGCAGTGGTGCTGATTGTCGGGATTGGCCTGCTCACTGGCCAGGACCCGATGCAGATCCTCGGCCAGTTGGCTGGGCAGATGGGCCAGCAAAGCGCCCCGCTCAGCCCGCAAACCCGCACCGCGCCACCGGCCAACGACCAGCAGGCGGAGTTCGTGCGCAGCATCCTCGGCGACACCGAAGACACCTGGCAGGCGATCTTCGCCCAGGCCGGCAAAACCTATAAGGACCCGACCCTGATCCTGTTCAGCGGCCAGGTCAGCTCAGCCTGCGGTTACGCCACTTCGGCCACCGGCCCGTTCTATTGCCCGGCCGACCAGCGCGTGTACCTCGACATGGGCTTCTTCAAGGAAATGGAGCAACGCTTCGCCGCCGCCGGCGACTTCGCCCAGGCCTACGTGATCGCGCATGAGATCGGCCACCACGTGCAAACCCTGCTCGGCGTTTCGGCCAAGGTCCAGGCCGCGCGGCAGAACGGCCAGAAGATGGAAGGCGATAATGGCTTGCTGGTCCGCCAGGAGTTGCAGGCCGACTGCCTGGCCGGGGTCTGGGCCTATCAGGCGCAGCAACGCCACAATTGGCTGGAAGCCGGCGATGTCGAGGAGGCGCTGAACGCCGCCAACGCTATCGGCGACGACCGCTTGCAGCAGCAGGGTCAGGGCCGCGTGGTGCCGGATTCGTTCACCCACGGCACCTCGGCGCAGCGCGTGCGCTGGTTCAAGACCGGCTTCGCCGACGGCCAGATCAACCAGTGCGACACCTTCGGCGCAAAAAATCTGTAAATCCCTTCTCCCGAGCCGCAACCGTCTAGGTTGCGGCTCGCGCCACACGTTGTTGATCGTTTTTGTCGGAATTGCTGAAAAAGCGTTTCAGCTCTGCGCCGAGCCGCCGATAACTGCTGCTGAAGAAGGCTGGCCTCCAACAAAAAGAACCTTCCAGCGACCTACGATCAAGAGAGCACAAACTTCCTGGAGGGATACATGAATAGCTGGTTTGCGAACCTCAGCGTGAACTTGAAACTGGGCCTGGGCTTCGGCCTGGTACTGGTATTGACCGGCCTGCTGGCCCTGACTGGCTGGACCAGCCTGGGCAGCCTGATCGACCGCAGCAACTGGATGAGCGACATCACCCAGCTCAACAGCGACCTGACCAACCTGCGCGTGGCGCGCCTGCAATACATGCTGACCAATGGTGACGACGCCAGCGCCGGCAATGTCCAGGTCAAGCTCAACGCCTTCAGCGAACAGCAGCAGAAACTGGTCAAGAGCTTCAAGAGCCCGGAGAACGTCAAGCTGCTCCAGGAGCAGGGCAAGACCATCGGCGAGTACCAGGTTTCGCTGAGCAAGATGCGCACCGGCTACCGCACCACCCTCGCCGCTCGCGAAGCGATGAACGTCGCTGCCAGCCGCGCCATCGAACTGATCGAAGCGATCAACCGCGACGTCCTGGCCCTGCCGGAAGACGACGCACGGCGCCTGGAGCAATACAAGGCCGCCACCGGCGCCAAAGAGCAACTGCTGATGGTGCGCCTGGAAGTGCGCGGCTACATCGCCGACATCAGCGCGCAAACCGAACAGGCCGCGCTGCGCCAGCTGGACAACGCCCTGGCCGACATCCGCACCTTGGCCGAACACCTGCCGAGTGAGGCGCCGCGTATCAAGCAGTTCGAAGAGGCCGTGCTGGCCTACCGTGACGCCGTGCGCCAGTTCAAGGACGCCACTGCCGACATCGCCGTGGCCCGGGCCGAAATGACCGTGCAAGGTGCCGACATCGTCAAGCGCAGCGACCAGCTGTACCAGATCCAGCTGGAGCGTCGCGACAACGAAAGCGCTCAGGCCCGTACCCTGCAAACCATCAGCACCCTGCTGGCACTGCTGGTTGGCGTGCTGGCCGCCGTGATTATCACCCGTCAGATCACCCGCCCGCTGCGCGAAACCATGGCGGTGGTCGAGAAGATCGCTGCTGGCGACCTGACCCACGAGCTGCGGGTGACCCGTCGCGACGAAATGGGTGTGCTGCAACAGGGCATCCAACGCATGGGCAGCACCCTGCGCGAGCTGATCAGCGGCATTCGCGATGGCGTCACGCAGATTGCCAGCGCGGCCGAAGAACTGTCGGCGGTTACCGAGGAAACCAGCGCCGGGGTCAACAGCCAGAAGATCGAGACCGATCAGGTGGCGACCGCGATGCATGAAATGGCCGCGACCGTGCAGGAAGTGGCGCGCAATGCCGAGCACGCGTCCGAAGCCGCAACCGACGCCGACAGCCAGGCGCGTGCCGGCGACCAGGTGGTGGCCGAAGCGATTGCGCAGATCGAGCGTCTGGCCATCGAGGTCAACCGTTCCACCGAGGCCATGGGCCAGCTGCAACAGGAAAGCCAGAAGATCGGCAGCGTCATGGACGTGATCAAGTCGGTGGCCGAGCAGACCAACCTGCTGGCCTTGAACGCAGCCATCGAGGCGGCACGGGCCGGTGAAGCCGGGCGTGGTTTCGCCGTGGTGGCCGACGAGGTTCGCGGGCTGGCGCAGCGCACGCAGAAGTCCACCGAAGAGATCGAAGAACTGGTGGCGGGCTTGCAGAGCGGCACTCAGCAGGTGGCCAACGTCATGCTCGGCAGCCGTGCGCTGACCGACAGCAGCGTCGAGCTGACGCGCAAGGCCGGCGCTTCGCTGGAGAACATCACCCGGGTGGTGTCGAACATCCAGTCGATGAACCAGCAGATTGCGGCAGCGGCGGAACAGCAGAGCGCGGTGGCCGAGCAGATCAGCCGCAGCATCGTCAATGTGCGCGATGTGTCGGAGCAGACGGCGGCGGCGAGCGACGAGACGGCCGCGTCGAGTGTCGAGCTGGCGCGGTTGGGTAACCAGTTGCAGATGATGGTCAGCCACTTCCGCGTCTAACCCGGTCGCCGGCAAGGCCGGCTCCTCCAAGGAGCTGGCCTTGTCGGCGATGCCAACAACGCTTACTTAACGACCTGCCCCACCCCACGCCCACGTGGGTCCGAAGCCGTCTCCAGCGCCGTGCCATTGACCCGGATCGCCTGGATATCGCCCATCTCCCAGCCCTGGTCCTCCAAGGTGTAGCCCATCTTCTTCAGCTCTTGTGCCACCTCACCGGTCAGCGGTGCATAGGCATCGAAGTAGATGGTGTCCTTGGGCAACAACTGGTGATGCACACGCTGCGCCGCCACCGCTTTTTCCAGTGGCAGATTGTAGTCATACAGGTTGTTCAGCACCTGGAAGATCGAGGTAAAGATCCGCGAGCCACCCGGCGTGCCCAGCACCAGCGTCACCTGCCCATCGCGGGTCACCAGGCTCGGGCTCATCGACGAGAGCATGCGCTTGCCCGGCTCGATGGCATTGGCATCGCCCCCCACCACGCCAAAGGCGTTGGCCACCCCCGGCTTGGAGCTGAAGTCGTCCATCTCGTCGTTGAGCAGGAAGCCCGCGCCCTTGACCACCACACCGCTGCCATAGTCCCAGTTCAGGGTGTAGGTGTTGCTCACCGCGTTACCCTGCTTGTCGACGATGGAGAAGTGCGTGGTCTGGTGCGGCTCCAGGCCCGGACGGACCTTCTCGGTTTCCGAAATCGCCTTGGCATTGACCTCCTGCGCACGCTTGGCCAGGTAGTCCTTGGCAATCAACTGCTGCACCGGCACCTTGGAAAACGCCGGGTCGCCCAGGTAGTCGGCGCGGTCGGCAAACACCCGCTTCTCGATCTCCGCCAGCAGGTGGATATAGCGCGCCGAGTTCAGCTCCACGCCCTTGAAGTCCGCCGCGCGGTTCTCCTTGATACCCAGCAACTGCGCCAGGGCGATCCCGCCCGAGCTTGGCAGCGGCGCGGTATAGACCACGTTGCCGCGCCACTCGATGGCCATCGGGTCGCGCCACACGGCCTTGTAGTCCTTCAGGTCGTCCTTGCTGATCAGGCCCTTGTCGGCCTGCATCTGCGCCACCAGCAGGTCGGCGGTCTTGCCCTGGTAGAACTCGCTGACGCCCTTGTCGGCGATGCGCTCCAGGGTTTGCGCCAGCTCGGGCTGCTTGAAGGTCTCGCCAACTTTCATGCTGCCGAAGTAGTCGTTGAAGTTGGTGCTGTCCTTGAACAGGCCCTGGGCGTCTTCGCGGTACTGGTACTGCTTGGCGGCGATCTTGAAGCCGTTTTTCGCGTAGCCCACCGCTGGCGTCAGCAGCTCGGCCCAGGGCAGCTTGCCGAATTTCTGGTGCGCCTCCCACAAGCCCATCACCGTGCCCGGCACACCGGCTGCACGGGAACCGACCAGGCTGAGGTTCTCGATGATCTCGCCCTTTTCGTCCAGGTACATGTTACGGCTGGCGGCTTTCGGGGCGACCTCGCGGTAGTCGAGGAAGTACGGCTTGCCGTCCATGTACAAGGTCATGAAGCCGCCACCGCCGATGTTGCCGGCTTCGGGGTAGGTCACGGCCAGGGTGAACGCAGTAGCGACTGCGGCGTCCACCGCGTTGCCGCCTTTTTTCAGGATATCGGCGGCAACCTGTGCACCATATTGATCGGGGGCGGCGACCGCGCCACCGTCGAGGGTCACGGCAAAAGCCGAGGAACTGGCGGCAATCGCCACACTCAGGGTCAGGGCCCGGAACATCACAACGCGCATGACTGCTTCCTTGGTGTTGTTTTCGTTGAACAGCCATTAAGGCGCATGTCCGACGACTTATCAAACACCTGATGTCAACAGCCCCGATTTCAACAGGCGTAGGTGAGCAGCTTGTGCTGGATGAAATCGAGGAAACACTGGATGCGCAGCGCCAACTGCGAGTTGCGGTAGTACACCGCATGAATCGGTTGCCGGTAGCCACTGTTGGCCTCGCCGAGCAGCACTTGCAGGCGCCCGGCGCGGACGTCCTCGTGGGTCATGAAGTGCGCCAGGCAGCAGATGCCCTCACCGGCCAGCGCCAGCTCGCGAATGGTTTCGCCGCTGGAGGCATTCAGGCTCGGACGGACATGCAGACGGTCGCCTTCGGCATGCCGCAGCGGCCAGTGGTTGAGGTGCTCCAGCTGGGTGAAGCCGATCAGGCTGTGACTGGCCAGGTCTTCGACCCGTTGCGGGGTGCCATGGCGCTCCAGGTAGGCCGGGCTGGCGAGGATGCTCAACGGGCAGCAGCCCAGCGGCCGCGCGTGCAGACTGGAGTCGCTCAGCTCACCAATGCGGATGGCCACGTCGGTGCTCTGTTCGAGCAGGTCGATGATCAGGTCGTTGGTGTTCAACTCCAGCTGGATCTGCGGGTACAACGCGCGGAACTCACCGACCCAGGGCACGATCGAGTGCAGCATGAACGGCAACGCCGCGTTGATCCGCAGCCGCCCCGACGGCGTCTGGCGATGCATCGACAGGTGCTCTTCGAGCTCGTCCATCTGCGCCAGGATCGCCTTGGCCCGCGCGAAGAAAAACCGCCCTTCCTCGGTCAGGTCCATGCGCCGCGTGGTGCGGTTGATCAAGGTGGTGCCGAGCTTGGCCTCAAGCTTGGACAGCGTGCGGCTGATCGCCGACGGCGTTTGCCCGCCCTGCTCGGCCGCGGCGGAAATCGAGCCGCACTCGATCACCGCGACGAACACCTGCAATTCATCGGACCTGGCTTTCACGGTTGACCTCTGGTTTGGCAAACAGCCGTGATAGATAGCCGCTGCGCAGCGCCGGCGCAAGCACCGATCACGCCGCAGTCTGGAAAACCTGCGCCAGATGCTGCTCGTAAGCGGCCACGGCCGCCGGAACGTTCGGCCGTTTCATCACGTCGCTGGCCAGGTAGGTCGGCAGGCCACTCATGCCGAGGAACTGGTTAGCCTTGTGGAACGGGAAGTACACGGCGTCCACGCCCTTGCCTTCGAAGAAGTCGCTGGGGTCGTCGAAGGCTTGCTGCGGGGCGTTCCAGGTCAGCGAGAGCATGTACTGCTTGCCCTGGATCAGGCCGCCGCTGCCGTACTTCTGCGAGGCGTCGGAACGGGTCCGGCCGTCGCTGGCATAGAGGCTGCCGTGGCCGGCGGTGAATACTTCGTCGAGGTACTGCTTGACGGTCCAGGGCGCGCCCATCCACCAGCCGGGCATCTGGTAGATCACCACGTCGGCCCAGAGGAATTTCGCCACCTCTTCGGCAACGTCATAACCGCCGTCGATAAAGCTGGTTTTAACGTCGAAGCCGGCGCGGTCGAGGAACGCCACGGCGGTGTCGTGCAGGGTTTCGTTCAGGCGACCATCGGAGTGGGCGAATTGTTTACCGCCGTTGAGCAACAGGACCTTTTTCATCGTTTGCCTCGTAATCTGCGCTGCGCTCCGGGGTGGCGGGTACGCCGTGACGGGAGCGGATCAATGTGGATGGCGGCAGATTAGAGACATTGGCGGCACGGAAACACCGCTGGCGAGGCAAAAGGCTTTTGACCAAAAGGCACAAATAGAACGCATATTATTGAAATAAAATCAGCCACATCATCCACACGAGGTGCCCCCATGAGCGAACCCTACGGCTTCATTCTCAAAGCCAAGACCCGCCCGGAGAAGGCCGAGGCCTTCGAAGCACTGTTCCGTGCCTACGTCGAACCGAGCCGCGCCGAACCGGGTTGCATCGAGTACCACATGCTGCGCGACAAGGAAGACCCGAGCCTGTTCGTGTTCTACGAAGTCTGGGCGAGCAAGGCCGCGCTCGACGTGCACTCGGCGCTGCCACACATGGTCGCGTTCTTCGCCCAGCGCTTCGATTACCTGGAGCACGACTTCGCTATCCAGCCGGTCGAGATGCTCAGCGCATCGTCCGCTAACCGTTAAGCAACAGCTGCGCGCCGAGCAGTGCCAGGCCGATGAAGAAGCAGCGCTTGAACAGCGCCGCACTGATGCGCTGGCGCAGCCTCTGGCCGAGCAACAGGCCCAGCAACGCCGGCGCCAGCACCAGCAGCGAGGCGCCCAGCGCCTGCCCGCCGAGTGCGCCCTGCGCGGCCAGACCGATAGCCAGGGCGAGGGTCGACACACTGAACGACAGGCCCAGCGCCTGGATCATTTCCTCGCGGCTCAGCCCCAGGCTTTGCAGGTAGGGCACCGCCGGGATCACGAACACCCCGGTGGCCGCCGTCACCAGCCCGGTAAGCAGGCCGCACAGCGGCCCCAGCCAGACTTCCCGCCCAGGCTTGAGCTGTACGCTGGGCAGGTACAGCCCATACAGCGCGTACACCAGTAACGCGCCGCCCAGCGCGTGCGCGGCCCAGGCGCCGCTGCTGATGCCAAGCCAGGCGCTGCCGAGCACGGTGCCCAGGAAGATCGTCGCCAGCATCGGCCAGAGCCTGCGCAACAGCGCCAGCAGGTGCCCACCGTTGGCCAGTTGCCAGAGGTTGGTCAGCGCCGAGGGCACGATCAGCAGCGCCGCAGCCTGCGCCGGCGCCATAGCCAGGCCGAGCAGGCCCATGGCAATGGTCGGCAGGCCAAGGCCGATCACGCCCTTCACCGCGCCGGCCAGCAAGAAGGTGAGTAGCACCAGCAGCGTCAATGCTGGGCCGATGTCCTGATAGAAACCGATGAATGTCGTCATGGGCCTATCCTGCACCGGCTGCGTTCGCCTGAACATTCGCCATATACTCAGCCAGACTCTTTCCAGGACAGAGGCTGATGCATTTCGACCTGATCGACCTTCGTCTGTTTCTGCACACCGTCGAGTGCGGCAACATCACCGCCGGTGCGCAGCGCAGTTACCTGTCGTTGCCTGCCGCGAGCGCGCGTATCCGGGCCATGGAAAGCTCGCTGGGGGTGGCGCTGCTGGAGCGCAACCGCCGTGGCGTGCTGCCGACCCCGGCCGGCCAGGCGCTGGTCAATCACGCGCGGCAGATCGGCCAGCAGGTCGAGCGCCTGCAGTTCGACCTGGCACAGTACGCGCAAGGCTTGCAGGGCCAGGTGCGGCTACTGTGCAACACCTCGTCGCTGACCGAGTACCTGCCGGAGCAGGTCGCCGACTTTCTCGCTGCCCATCCGGGCATCGATGTGGATATTCAGGAGCTGCCGAGCCTGCGCATCGTGCATGCCTTGAGCCAGGGCGTGGCGGACCTGGGCATCGTCTCCGACGCAGTGCCCACCGACCACCTGCAAACCCTGGCCTTTCGCGACGACCCGCTGATGCTGATCATGGCCCCGGAGCATGCGCTGGCCACGGTCGAGCAGCCGGAATTCGTCCAGACCCTGCAGCACGGTTACGTCGGCCTCGCGGCGAACAGTGCGCTGGCGCTGCATGTCGAGGAGCAGGCCTTGCACCAGGGCCGGCGAATGCAGGTGCGGGTGCGCGCCGAGGGCTTTGACGGGGTGATCCGCATGGTCGCGCGTGGGGCTGGGCTGGGCATCGTGCCGTTGGCCGCAGTACGCCGCTGGCAGGGGCTGTTGCCGCTGCACAGCGTCGCCTTGCACGAGCCCTGGGCGGACCGCCGCTTGCTGCTCTGCTCACGGGATTTCGCCGCCTTGCCGGGGCAGGCGCGGGCCTTGCTGGAAGTGCTGCTGGCGCGCAAGTAGCGTGCTGGGTAAGTGGGAATACTGTCACTTCCAGGAAGGCTACTGCGTGATCACCCCGGATGGGCAGGTGCCGATCGATTTGCGCGCGGGACCTGGGAGGTGGTGGAGACGATGCACAAGTATTTTGTATTCGCCTGAAAAAGCATCGCGGGACGAGCCCGCTCCCACAGAATACTGAGGTGCTCTTGTGGGAGCGGGCTCGCCCCGCGATAAGGCCAGCCCAAACAAATCTATTACTCAGCCTTGCGATAGCCCTCGACAATCGCCGAGAAATCCTTGCCGCCGTCGCCACGCAAGCTCATCGCCTGGTACAACTGCTGCGCCAGCGCCCCAAGGATCACCGGCTGATGCGCCTGCCGTGCGGCCTCGGTGGCCAGCCCGAGGTCCTTGAGCATCAACTCCGCGCCAAAGCCCCCGGTATAGCCACGCGAAGCCGGCGCCGTTTCGACGATCCCCGGCCAGGGGTTGTAGGTATCCGAACTCCAGCAGCGCCCGGTCGAGCTGTTGATGATGCCGGCCAGCACCTGGGTGTCGATGCCCAGCGCATTGCCCAGGGCCATTGCCTCCGACACCCCGATCATCGAGATCCCCAGCAGCAGGTTGTTGCAGATCTTGGCGATCTGCCCGGTGCCCACCTCGCCGCAATGGACGATATTGCGGCCCATCTGCGCCAGCACCGGTTGCAAGCTGGCAAACAGGCTTTCGCTGGCGCCGACCATGAAGGTCAGCGTGCCCGCCTGCGCGCCACCGGTGCCGCCGGACACCGGCGCATCGCCCATGTCGACGCCCTGCTTGGCCGCGGCCGCGGAAACGTCGCGGGCGGTCTGCGGGTCGATGGTCGAGCAATCCACCACCGGCGTGCCGGCTTTGACCCCGGCCAGCACGCCGTCATCGTTCAAGTACACGCTGCGCACATGCGCCGCCGCCGGCAGCATGGTAATCACCAGCTCGCTGGCCGCAGCGGCGGCTTTCGGCGAGGCACTGACCTGCGCGCCGAGTTCGCCAAGCTCGGCCAGCACCGTCTGGTTCAGGTCGAACAGGTTCAGCGCATGGCCGGCCTTGATCAGGTTGCGCGCCATCGGCGCACCCATGTTGCCCAGCCCGATAAATGCGATACGCATGGTCGACTCCTTAGCGCAGGCTGATGGTAGTGTTCACGCCGTCGTTGACGCTGTCGTCGTCGAACCAGCGGGCCGTGACGGTCTTGGTCTGCGTGTAGAACTGCACTACCTGCTTGCCGTACGGGCCAAGGTCACCGAGCTTGGAGCCACGCGAACCGGTAAAGCTGAAGTACGGCACCGGCACGGGAATCGGGATGTTGATCCCGACCTGGCCGACATCGATCTCGCTCTGGAACTTGCGCGCCGCCGCGCCGCTCTGGGTAAACAGGCCAGTGCCGTTGCCGAACGGGTTGCGGTTGACCAGGGCAATCGCCTCGTCCAGCGTATCGACCTCCAGCACCACCAGCACCGGGCCGAAGATTTCCTGGGTGTAGATCTGCATCTCGGTGGTCACCCCGGAGAACAGGGTCGGGCCCACGAAGTTACCTTGCTCGTAACCCGGCACGCTGACGTCACGGCCGTCCAGTTCCAGCGTGGCGCCTTCACGAATGCCGCTTTCGATCAAGCCAAGCACGCGCTCCTTGGCGCGTTTGGAAATCAGCGGGCCGACATCGGTGCCCGGCTCGTTACCGGCATTCACCTTGAGCTTGGCCGCCAGGTCCTTCAACTCCGGCAGCCACTCGCGGGCCTTGCCCACCAGCACCGCCACCGAGGTGGCCATGCAGCGTTGGCCGGCCGCACCGAAACCGGCACCGACCAGGGCATTGAGGGTTTGCTCGCGGTTGGCGTCCGGCAGCACCACGGCGTGGTTCTTCGCGCCCATCATCGACTGCACGCGCTTGCCGTGCTGGCCGGCAAGGTTGTAGACGTGGGTGCCGACCTCGGTCGAACCCACGAACGAGATTGCCTTGATATCGGTGTGGGTGCACAGCGCATCCACCACCTGCTTGCCACCATGCACCACGTTCAGCACCCCGGCCGGCACTCCGGCTTCCAGCGCCAGCTCGACCAGCAGCATGGTCGACAGCGGGTCCTGCTCGGACGGCTTGAGCACGAAGGTGTTGCCACAGACGATGGCCATCGGGAACATCCACAGCGGGATCATCGCCGGGAAGTTGAACGGGGTGATGCCGGCACACACGCCGATGGGTTGGCGCAGGGTGTAGGTATCAACGCCGCCGGCGACGTTTTCGGCGAACTCGCCCATCTGCAGACTGCCGATCGAACAGGCGTGCTCGACCACTTCCAGGCCACGGAAGATGTCGCCTTCGGCATCGGCAATGGTCTTGCCCTGCTCGGCGCTGAGCACCACGGCGATGCGTTTGGAATGTTCGCGGATCAGCGCCTGCAGCTTGAGCATGATGCGCATGCGCGCGCCGATCGGGGTGTCGCGCCAGGTTTTGAAGGCGCGCTGGCCGGCACTGATCGCGGCGTCGACTTCTTCGGCGGTGGCAAAGGGTACGCGCGCCAGCACCTGCTGGGTGGCCGGGTTGACCACATCGCGCCATTCGCTGGTTTTCGACTCGACCCACTGCCCGTCAATCAGCAGTTTTACCGTGTCGACCTTGGTCTGGTCGGGGCTGAGGGAAGCGTTCATGTAGGGTTCTCCTGGATTTATTGTTAGGGAGAGAAACGCCGACGCGGCAGCCGCGACGGTGCTTGGGTCCTGGGCTGAATTGGAGTATAGATGTGCAAACTTCTAACAAGAACGCACATAAAAGCCGGTCCAACATGCAAAAAAACATCACCTCCCTCGGTGCCCTGAACTGGGACGACCTGAAGTTTTTTCTTGAAGTGGCGCGCACCCGCAAAGCCAGCAGCGCGGCCAAACGCCTGGGCGTGGACTACACGACGGTGTCGCGGCGGATCAGCTCGCTGGAAGTGGCGCTGGGCACCCTGCTGTTCGAGAAGTCGCGGACCAACGGCTTCGTGCTGACGGCCGAGGGGCAGCGCCTGCTGAGTTCCGCCGAGTCGATCGAAAGCACCCTGCACATGGCCTGCGAGCAGGTCTCGGGTTCTGGCGTGGCGTTGTCCGGGCATGTACGCATGGGCTGCACCGAAGGCTTCGGTAGCTTCTTCATCACCCCGCAACTGAGCCATTTCGTCGATGCCTACCCGGCGATCAGCGTGGACATCCTGCCGCTACCGCACTTCATCAGCCTGTCCAAGCGTGAGGCAGACATCGTCATTGCCCTGGAGCGTCCGGAACATGGCCCGTATGTGTGCTGCAAGCTGTGCGACTACCGCCTGCGGCTGTACGCCACCCAGGATTACCTGGACCGCCACGCGCCGATCCGCCAGGTGGCCGACCTGGCCGAGCATCCGTTCATCAGTTATGTCGACGACCTGGCCTTCAGCTCCGAGCTGCTTTACCTGGCCAACCTGCTGCCCAATGCCAGCGCGCACCTGCGCAGCACCAGTGTGATCGCCCAGTTCGTGGCCGCGCAGCAAGGTCGCGGGCTGGCGATTCTGCCGTGTTTCCTGGCCGCGCAGGACCCGCGGCTGGTGCCGGTGCTACCTGAGGACGTGAGTATTACTCGGCAGTTCTGGATGTACTGCCGCGAAGACCTGCGCAAGCTCAAGCGGATCACCCTGTTGTGGGATTACATTCGCCAAGTCACCGAGTTGAACCAGCCACTGTTAATGGGCGAATGCCGTACGCTACGGTTTGCCGATTGCCCAGACTAATGCTTGCGTTGTGCGCCTGCCGAAGTCGAAGCACCTGATATTTCTGTCAGGTGTGGGCACCGCACGCGATGGATTAGCCTTGGCACTCATGGAACCACCTCCCGAGAGGAGCCCCTCATGCCAACCCCACGCCAACCCGCGCCTTTGCGTTACCACTACGACGCCCTCGACCGACTGGCAAGCACGGCACCTGAAAGCCAGCCTGCACAGCAGCGCTTTTATCGCCACGCGCGTCTGTGCACAGAGCTGCAAGGCCTGCTCAAACGCAGCATTTTCGAACACGGCACTCAGCCCTTGGCGCAACGCGCCAATGACGTTTCTCTCCTGGCAACCGATCAGCAGGGCTCGGTGATCGAGGTTAAAGACTCGGCCAGTAACCACGCTATTGCCTATGGGCCCTACGGGTATCACGTCGAGACAGGGCGTGAAGGTCTGCTTGGTTTCAATGGCCAACGGCAAGACCCGCTCACCGGCCACTATCTGCTGGGCAATGGCTATCGCTCACTTATTCCAAGCCTCGGGCGCTTCAACAGCCCCGACAGCTGGAGCCCGTTTGGCCAGGGTGGGCTGAATACCTACGCGTATTGCCAGGGCGACCCGATCAACCGAGCCGACCCCACCGGGCATTTCTCGCTGTCGAAATTATTCAGCCGCCTATTCCGCGGTTCACGTAATACGCGGGCCTCAACGCCAGTCGCTCGGGCCCGGTCCGAAACGCATCTGGGCCAGCCTCACACACTCACGGGTGCCTCGTCCGCACCGAACCTCACGTCAACCACTGGGGCAACGACCCCAGCCCCAAGCCGACCTAATCATTACGTCAAAGGGCCCGTAGCCACAGAAGTGCTGGAAGGGCCAGAGGGAATAATGCAGTTACGCAATACCTTCTATGAGGGCAATCCCGATGCGTTGAAGAACCTTTTGAACCAGCGGCACAAGAAGGGGCTGCCGTTGAACGAAAGACTCTCCCATCCGCACGAAATTCCGCCGCAGCTACCGGGAGGAGCAATGAGCCCGGAACTGAGTTCTGATGTGATGTGGGCGAAGTACCTGTATGGCAACAGCTACAGGGTCAACGGTAAAACGTTCCGAGAAAACATGGAGGCGGTGCGTTACGGCTACACCACGAGCGGCGACATAGTGATGACCAAACCCTACCGAGGACAACATTTGTCCCCGCACACGCGCCTGCCCTTATAGCGGGGTTATTCCGACGCCACCACAATCGACACCCGGCGATTCTCGGTGCGCCCCGCCACAGTATCGTTGCCCGCCGCCGGCTGGCTGCTGCCCAGGCCCTGGACAACAACGTTCTGCGGCTGCATCCCGACCGCCACCAGCACCTTGGCCACACTGTTGGCGCGGCGCACCGACAGTTGCTGGTTATAGGCAGCCTTGCCCGACGAATCGGTATGCCCGTCGACCCGCACACGCTGGATATCCACCGACAGCAGCGCCCTGCCGATGCGTTCGACAATCTCCCGGCTCTGGCTGTTCAACCCATCCAGGTCGCTGCCAAACAATACCTTGCCGGACAAACCGAACGCCCAGCCCTCATCGGTCGGGACAAAGCCTTCGTGCTTGAGTACAGCGATCTGCGCCGGTGTCAGGCCCTTGGGCGGGACCGTCTGGCAGCCAGCCAGCGCAACCAATGCCAGGGCCATGACGAAGACGTGCAAGCGGCGGGTGAAGTGGATCACGGTTCAACTCCTGTTTTTCATGCTAGTCACAGAACGCTCCGCGTCTGCCGTATGCCGTTCAGTTCGCGAATGGCGTTTTGCTTCGTACATGGCGGTATCCGCTGCGTTAAGCAGGTCCGCCGGGGTGTGCCCATCGTTCGGGTAGAACGCCAGGCCGACACTCAACGAGGTCTGTACCGTCTTGCCATCGGCCAGACGCACCGGCAGGCGCATGCTGGCCACGATCTTCTCGGAAATCCGCTGCGCATCCTCACGCGTGTGCAGCGGCGACAACAACACGGCAAACTCATCGCCGCCCAGGCGTGCTACCAGGTCGTTTTCGCGCAACTGCGCACGCACCCGGCTGGCCACCGCGATCAGCACTTCATCGCCCGCCGCATGGCCGTACACATCGTTGACCTGCTTGAAACGGTCGCTGTCGAGAAACAGCACCGCCAGTTGCTCGCCGTGCTTGGCGGCGTTGCGCACACTGCGGCTGAGCCGGCCTTCGAAGAAGGCCCGGTTCGGAAGCCCAGTCAGGCTGTCATGGCTGGCCTGGTGGGCGAGGGTTTCGTTCTCGCTCTGCAGATGGCTTTGCCACACCTCCAGCTCATCAAGCAGGGCGTTGAAGTCGTGGCCCAACGCGTTCAGCTCGGCAATCTGCGTGGGCGGCACGCGCCGCTCGAAACTGCGTTCGCGCCGCGCTGCATGGGCCACGTTGGCCAGGTTGCGCAGCGGCCGGACGATATCGCCGAACAACCGCCGCGACAGGTACAGCGCACTCACCGCGCTGAGCACCGTACACAGCACGATCCCGGCCAGCCCGCTGAGCAGGAAGCGCACCAGGCTGCCGCCCTGGCCGATCAGTTCGATTCGCCCGACCCGCTTGCCCTGGTGCAACACCGGCATGTTGATCGGCTCTTCGAGCAGGGTACGCGCCACCGCACGCTCGATCTGATCGAACACGCCGTCGTTGCTACGCTGCCAGCGCGCCAGCAACTCGCCGTCGTCATCGAAGACCTTGGCATCGGCCACTTCTTCGGTAGAGGCGATCAGCGCCAGGGCTTCGTTGGCCGCACTGCTGTCGTTGAACACCACTGCCGCTTCCACGGTGTAGTTGATCGAGCGGGCAATCAGGTGCAGGTTGTGGTTGGCATAGACACGCAACGCCAGCACGCCAAGCAAGGTCAGCAAGACCCCGGCCAGGCCCACCGCCAGCAGCGCAACGCTGAGGTGCCCACGGCCCAGTGCCGAACGCAGGGTTGGCCGCGCACGACCAGCCTTGCCGAACCCGATCATGGCTGTGTCGCCCGCCGCCGCGACAGTTGCAGCACACTGGGATGAATGCGCACGCCACTGCGCGCCACCGAATCGAGGTTGACCTCGAAGGCCACCTGCTGGTCGCCGACCCGCAGGCAGAACAGGCTACCCACCGTGCACGGGTCGTCCGCCTCGCTGATGCTCAGCACCGGGTGACCATTGAGGGAGGTGAACAGTTGCCCGCGTTCGGTGGCGCTGAGCTTGCCGATATAGACCGCATCGCACTCGCCCAGGATGCGCCGATCGCCCGCCAGCAGGCGCCGCACCAGCATCGGACGGCCGGTTGCCTGGGTGGTGCCCTTGACCAGGTCGTCGGCGTATTCGGTAGGACCGATCAGGCATAAACGCAGTTGTGTCGGCTCGACCGGCCAGCGTGCGTAGCTGAGGATGCCCAGCACCACCTGGGTGACGGCGCTGGCACGGTGTTCGGCGAGGCTGCTGGCCTCGGGCGGCTGGGCCCGGACCAGCGCGGAAAACAGCAACATCAGTGCCGCCAGCAGCATCGGCCTACAACGCATGACTCGTCCCGTTGTAGGGGCGGCGACCTTCATAGGGGAAATCTCTTAAGACTTAGTCTTATAGAGAGGAACGATAGCACATCGCCTGCTGGCGTCGCGAGCCGCTGGCAGGCGCCGAAAACGCCGCCCGACAGGGCTTAAACGCGCTCCAGCATCAAGCCGGACAAGCGCTTGACCTTGCGCCGTACTGCGTCCTCGAAAATGCCCGCGCGTGGCTCGACCAGGCTGAAACAATCCTTCGCGCGGGTAATGCCGGTATAGATCAGCTCTTTGGTCAATACCGGGTTAAGCGCGTCGGGCAGCACCAGCGCAGTGTGCGAAAACTCCGACCCCTGAGATTTGTGCACGGTCATGGCGTATACCGTTTCTACCTCGTTCAGCCGGCTGGGCAGGACAAACCTTACGCCACCACGACCGTCGTTACGCGGGAACGCCACCCGCAACAGGCCGTCCGGGGACTGGGCGTCGGGCAAGCGCAGGGCGATGCCGATATCGCCGTTCATCAGGCCCAGACCATAGTCGTTGCGGGTCATCAGCACCGGCCGGCCTTCATACCAGGGCAAGTCACCCTCGATCAGCCCGGCCTTGCTCAGCACCCGGCCGACTCGCTGGTTCAAGCCCTCGACCCCCCAGGGGCCCTTGCGCACCGCGCAGAGCAACTGGAAGCGCTCGAAGGCCTGCAATACGCGCAAGGCCCAAGCGTTCCACTGAGGGTCGTCCGCTGCCAGGCGCGACGACGGGCGGTGCTGGCGGATCACCTGCAAGTATTCCCGGTAGCCCTCGGTGCCCTGGCCGTCGCGGTTCAGACCGTCGAGCACCAGGCGATCCAGCTTGCGATCCTGCTCGTTGCTCAGCGACAGGCTGAATACATCGCCGAAGTCACCCTTGCGCAGCAGCGCGCGTGCCTCCGGCGCCAACTGCCGATTGACCAGCCGCGCCAGCTGGCCGATGCCGCTACCTTCGCCGAAGCGCCGCGAATGGCGCAGCATGACCACTTGCTGGGCCAACGGATGGCGCACCGCATCGCCACTGTTCAGCTCGCTGGCCGCCAACGACTCGCCGCTCACCTGTTCCAGCCAGGCCTGGGTCGAGGCACTGTAGAAACCGTCTTCGGCATCCCGGCACAGATCGCCGAGCACCGCCCCGGCCTCCACCGAGGCCAACTGGTCCTTGTCGCCGAGCAGAATCAGCCGGGCATGCGCCGGCATCGCCGCCAGCAGGTTGGCCATCATTTCCAGGTCGATCATCGACGCTTCGTCGACCACCAGCACGTCCAGCGGCAACGGGTTGCCCGCGTGATGGCGGAAGTGCCGCGAGCCGGGCCGGCTGCCGAGCAGGCGGTGCACCGTGGAGACGTCACTAGGGATGTTGGCGCGCACGGCCGGGGCTACCTGCAAGCGCTCGACCTGCTGGCCAATCGACTCGGTAAGACGTGCGGCCGCCTTGCCGGTCGGCGCCGCCAGGCGAATGCGCAGCGGCCGCCCGGCATCCACCGCCGGCGCCTGCAACAGGGCCAGCAGGCGTACCACGGTGGTGGTTTTGCCAGTGCCGGGGCCGCCGGTGATGATGCTGAAGCCGCTACGGGTGGCCAGCGCGCAGGCGAGTTTCTGCCAGTCGATCAGGCCCGCTTGGGCGCCGCCTTCGAACAGCTGATCGAGCCGCGCGCGCAGGTCTGGCGGGGTTGGCTCGGCCTGCTGCAGGCGTTCGCGCAAGGCGCCGTCGATGCGCCGCTCGTAGGTCCAGTAACGGCGCAGGTACAGGCGGGTGCCGCTGAGCACCAGCGGCCGTTCGGCGTGTGCGACCAACTCGCCCGCGGCAACCAGCGCACTGGCCTCGAGCTGTTGGCGCCAGGTCGCCAGCTCAAGGCGCTCCAGCAACTGCGATGGCAGCAGCAAGGGCCCGGCCAGGGCGTCGCCCTCGGGCGGCAGCGACAAGGCGAAATCCGGCTCGGCAAGGGTTTCGCCCAGGTCCAGGCAAACGTGCCCATGGCCCAGCTGATGGCTGGCCAGTGCCGCCGCCAGCAGCACCAGCGGGTTGCCCTGCGGCGCGCGCTCCTCCAGGAAGCCGACGAAGGCACGGTCCAGCGCGCGCAGCCAGCCGCGCTCGACCCAGCGATCGAGCAACGCCAGCAGGTCGGCGCTGCGCTCCAGCGGCGCCAGCGCGGCCAGGTGGCCGGCGTCGAGGGGTGTTGGCAGCAAGTCGTCGAGGCGGCGGCTCATTGGCAATCTCCGAACAGGTCATGTTGCGTGGGCTCGCCGACGCCCTGGAACAGCGCGTCGAGCCGCTCGATCAGCGCACGCGGTGGCTTGATGAAGGTCACCCCGCGGCTGGCCGAATGCACACCGCGCAGGAAGATGAACAACGCCCCCCCGACATGCCGGTCGTAGTCGTAGTCCGCTAGGCGCGCGCGCAACTGGCGGTGCAGGGCCAGCAGGTAGAGCACGTATTGCAGGTCGTAGCGGTGCTCGAGAATCGCCGACTCCATGGCCACTGCGCTGTAGGCCATGTCGTCCGGGCCGAGCCAGTTGGATTTGTAGTCGGCCACGTAGTAACGCCCGTCGTGCTCGAACGCCAGGTCGATGAAGCCTTTGAACATGCCATTGAGCAGCGCCTGCTGCGCCGCCGGGCGCGACGTGCCCTCATGGGTGTACTGACACACCAGGCGGTCGAGCAAGAGCACGTCGACCTGATGGCTGGCGAACCAGAATTCCATCTCGATCTGGTAATGCGCCAGTGCCTGCAAGGTTACCGGCGAGCTGTCTTCGGCCAGCGCCAGGGGCGCCGCCAGCAGTTGCTCAAGCCAGTGGCCGAGGGTGTTGATCCAGCCGGTCCAGTCACGGCGGTTGCAGCGCTGGGCGACCGTGTTGTGCAGTTGCTCCGGCTGCGCGGCAACCTGCCCGAACCCTTCGCGCCCGGCCCACTCCAGCAAGCCGTGGAGAAAGGTCCCGGGGTTGGGGCCACGCGGGAAGCGATGGATATCGCCGGCGATGGCTGGCACCTCGCGCAGGGCATTCGGGTCGGCGGGCTCGTCGTCGAGCAGTTGCTGGGCCTGCGAACTGTCGTCGCTCAGGTCTTGCAGCGCTTCGCCGATGCGCAGCGCACTGTAGGAGGCAATCCACCAGTTTTCCGCCGCGCGGCGCTTGGGCTGGCGCAACGGCAGCAAGGTCGCGGTGTTGCGCGGGGCGCTGTAGCGTTGACTGTCGGCCGCCGGCAGCGGCTCATGGCTGATTGCCGGGCAACCCTGCTGCAATGCTGCCAGCCAGCCGTGCAGTGCCGTGGAACCGTTCAGTGCCGCACCACCGGCAAGCAGATAGCCGAGCGCGGAACGGTGCAGCATCGACTCCTTGCCGGTGCCGCGCTTGAGGTCGGCGACGCCGAGCCAGCAGGCATGCTGGGCGCGGGTCAGGGCCACGTAGAGCAGGCGCAGGTCTTCAGCCAGGCGCTCGTCGTCGGCGCGGGCAATCTGTTCGTCGTTCGGGGTCAGGGTCACATGGGCCTGGCCCAGCGCATCGTGCCAGCCCAACGGCAGGCGCTTGCCATCGACCGGCTTGGCCGTACAGATAAATGGCAGGAACACCAGCGGGTATTCCAGGCCCTTGGATTTGTGGATGGTCACCACCTTGACCAGTTGCTCGTCGCTTTCCAGGCGCAGGATCTGCTCCTCGCCGGTTTGCCCGGACAACGCCAGGTGTTCGGCCAGATGACGGATCAGTGCCTGCTCGCCGTCGAGCTCGCCGGCAGCCTGCTGCAGCAGTTCGGCCAGGTGCAGCAGGTTGGTCAGCGCCCGCTCGCCGTCGCTGCGCACCATCAATACCTGCGGCAGGCGGAAGTCGTGCAACAGGTGCCGGAGCATCGGCAATACGCCCTGGCGCTGCCAGATCTGCCGATAACCGCGGAACTTCATCACCCAGTCTTCCCAGGCCCGCTCGTCGTCGTTGAGGGTGGCCAGGGCGCTGAGCGGCAGGGCGAAGGTCATGCTCGCCAATGCGGCCTTGAGCAGGCGCTCGCTGTCCGGTTCGGCGCAAGCCTTGAGCCAGGCCAGCAAATCGTGGGCCTCCTGGGCGGCGAACACCGAATCCTTGTCGGAGAGGTACACGCTGCGCACATCGCGCGCGGCCAGTTCGGCGCGGATCAGCTGCGCTTCACGGCCATCGCGCACGAGGATGGCGATGTCCGACGGCCGACAGCCGCGCAAGCGGCCATCGGCCTGCTGGAAACCGCTGCGACCTTGCTGCCCGCCATTGAGCAAGGCGACGATCTGGCTGGCACAGCTGGCGGCAAGTTGCTGGCGATAGACTGCGCCGGATACCGGCGCTTCGCTTTGCAGGTGCCAAAGCTTGAGCGCCGCCTGCGGCTGACCGTCCAGGGCAAAGTGCTCCTTGCGCCCCTGCGCGCGCACTTCAACAAACGGCACCGGGTTGTCGTCCTGCTCGCGGAACAGAAACGCGCCACGGCCCAGCTCGCGGCGCTCGGCCTGGAGGAATATATGGTTGACCGCCGCGACCATCGGCTGGCTGGAGCGGTAGTTGGTGTCGAGACTGTGCAGGCGCCCGAGGGTGGCGCGACGGGCACCGAGGTAGGTGAAAATGTCGGCGCCGCGGAACGCATAGATCGCCTGCTTGGGGTCGCCGATCAGGAACAGGCCGGTGTCGCGCTGGTTCTCCTCGATGCGATAGATGCACTGGAAAATCCGGTACTGCACCGGGTCGGTGTCCTGGAATTCGTCGATCAAGGCCACCGGAAACTGCTCGCGGATCAAGCTCGCCAGACGCTCGCCGGACGGTCCGGCGAGGGCATGGTCGAGACGTTGCAGCATGTCGTCGAAGCCCATTTCGGCACGCCGGCGTTTTTCCAGTTCGAAGCGTTTCGACACCCAACTGGCGGCGTGCTCCAGCAGGCGTGCGTCCGGGCTCGGCAGCGCCTGCAACTGCTCGCGCAGACCGCACATGGCCTCCAGGGCCGGATGACGCGGCGGCTCGCCGACCTTCCAGGCCTCGGCCATGCCGTCTGGGGTCAGGCGACTGAAACCGGTACCGATATCCAGCTCCAGCGCGTCTTCGTCCTGGGCCCAGGCCAGCAGTTTTTCGCACCAGGGCTCAAAGAACCGCGCCTGCATCTTGCGGCCGTCGACCTGCTTGTTTTTCACCCCCTCATGGCACAGCGCAAGCAATTCCTGCGACCACTGCGCCCACGGTGCCTTGAGCATCGCCAATTGCTCGCTGCGCGCGCGCAGCACACGCTCGATCAATTCGGCGGGGTCGGCGTCGGCGTCTTCGCCGCGCACCCGCCCGAACATCGCGCGTACCCGTGGCAGCAGCGCCTCCGGGCTGCCCCAGTGAGCACGTACCCAGCTCAACGCGTCGCCGTGCATGCCATAGCAGAAGCGTCGCCAGTAATCGCGCATGACCTGGCCGAGCAGGTCGCTGTGATCGGTTTCCAGGGTCTGGGTGAACAGGCTGCCGCTGTCGAAGGCGTGCTCGCGGAGCATGCGCTGACACCAGCTGTGAATGGTCGATACGGCGGCTTCGTCCATCCACTGCGCAGCCACGTCCAGGCGATTGGCGCAGGCGGCCCAGGCGCTGCGGTCGAACTCGTCGCGCAGTTGCAGCAGCAGCGGATCGGCATCTTCCAACTCGCTGCGGAAGAACCGTGCGGCCTCGGCCAGGCGCGTGCGGATACGCTCGCGCAGCTCCTTGGTGGCGGCGTCGGTGAAGGTCACCACGAGGATCTGTGGCGGCAACAGCTCACGACCGAAACCCTGCTCGCCACCGTGGCCGAGCACCAGGCGCAGGTACAGCGCGGAAATGGTGAAGGTCTTGCCGGTGCCGGCGCTGGCCTCGATCAGTTGGCTGCCGTGCAGCGGGAAACTCAGGGCCAGCGGCGCTGGGCGGGTGTCGACGGTCATGGGCGCGCCTCCACGCTCTCCAGGGTTTGCCAACCGGCTTCGAACATCGGTCGGTACAAAGCCTCGCACCAGCCGTCGAATTCCTCGCTGGCGGTGAGGGCGGCAAAGTCGCTGTACTGCCGGGCCAGCGCGGTGCTTTCGCTGCGCTCGCCGGCACTGCTCTGGCCGTCGCCGTCATAGGCCTTGGCGGCAGCGGCCAGGGCTTTTTCCGGCTCGGGCTGGCCAAGCCAGGCGAAGGCGGTTTTCACCGCCACCGGCAGCGGCGCATTCATTCCGGCCTGGCGGGCCAGCAGCAGGTCGCCGAGGCGCTCGCTGGCGCGGGCCTGATCGAGCGGCTCCAGCAGCAACGTCACATCGGTAGCAACCACCGCGCTGCTCAAGCGATGGCCCACCGCACAGGCGGCAAGGTGCATGACCCAGGTGGCGACCAGACGGTGCCACTTGAGCGTGCGCCCGCTACAGATACCGTTGGGTAAGGTGGTGATGCTCAGCAGTGCCTGGTCGTCGCGCTGGTAGACCCGGCCGAGCCAGCCTTCGAGTTTCAACCCGCGGTGCTCGAAGCGAATCGGCAACGCACTGTCGACCAGGGTCGGCCATTGCTGCAGCAGGTGCGCGTGGCGCTGCAACAGGTCGGGCAGCGGCTCGACCAGCTCGGCTTGCAGGCACTCGCCGAACCCGGCCAAGGGCAGCAGACCGCAGCCTTGCAGGCGCCGGGCCTGGTCCTGCAAGGCCGCCGCGCTGTTCTGCGGATCGGCCAGCGCCGCGCCGAGCAGGCTTTCGCTCAGGCTGTAGCGTTGCAGGGCATCGAGTACGAAGGGCTCTTCATCAGCCAGCGGCGCTTCCACCGCTTCGAAAAACACCTTGAGCCGTTGGCTGAAGAAATGCCGCACCGGGTGGCGCAGGAAGTCTTGCAGCAAGGTCAGGCTCAACGGCTCTTCGGCGACGAAGGGTTCGAGTTCGTCCACTACCCTGGCCTGGCCCGCGACCGGCGCGTACAGCCCACGCCATTCGCTGGCGTAGCTGAACAGGTCGCTGCCTTCATGGAAGTAGCGCGCGCTGAACGGCTGCAAGGGGTGCTCGACAGTCAGCTGCTGCAGCAACTGCTCACCGGCATTCTGTTTACCGTCGTCGGCCGCGCCCTGCAGTCGCCAGCCCGAGGCGAGGTGATCGCGCAACTGGCCGATCAGCACCGAGGCCGGACGCTCGCTGTTGTCGCGGATGCTGCGCCCGACCCAGCTGACGTACAGCTGCTCGCGCGCCGAGAGCAGCGCTTCGAGCAGCAGGTAGCGGTCGTCTTCGCGCCGCGAACGGTCGCCGGGGCGGTAGTCGCTGCCCATCAGGTCGAAATCCAGCGGCGGTTGCGCCCGTGGGTAGTCGCCGTCGTTCATGCCCAGCAGGCAGACAATGCGGAACGGGATTGCGCGCATCGGCATCAATGTGCAGAAGTTCACCGAACCGGCAAGGAAGCGCTGCGACAGCTTGCCCTGATCGAGCCCGGCCAACCAGGCCTCACGAACTACCGTCAGTGGCAGCAGGTCTTGCAGGCCAACCGAATCACAGGTGTGCAGCCAGGTATCACAGAGGGTTTGCAGTTGCACCAGCAGGTAGTCGTCATGCTCGGTTTCGGGCAGGAAGAACACCTGCAGCATGGCGTTCAGCCGCGCGCCCCAGACCGGTGCCGGGGCTGGTTGGGACAGTTCGGCATGGGCCACCTCGAGTGCGTCGATCAGGGCCACGAGCGGGCCGATCAACGCCGCGTCGAGGCCTCCGATCTCGTCGTACGGCTCGATGCCGTCACAGCTACCGCCCGCTCCCACCGCGTACCCCAGCAGCATCCGCCGCAGGCCGAACCGCCAGCTGTTCTGCTCAAGGTCGTCGGGCAGGCCGAGGCCGGCACGTTGCGCGGCATTCAGACCCCAGCGCACGCCGGCACCTTCGATCCAGCGGTGCAGGGTAGGCAGGTCGCTTTCCTTGATGGCAAAGCGCGCACGCAAGGCCGGCACGTCGAGCAGGTCGAGAATCTCGCTGACTGGGAAGCGGCTGTCGGGCAACTTGAGCAGGTGCTCCAGGGCAATCAGCAGCGGATCGCGCCCGCGTTGGCCCTGGTCGGTGAGGGTGAATGGGATGTAGCGCGGGTCGTCACGGCGCAGTTGGCCAAATACTGCGCGGATGTGCGGCGCGTAGGTGTTGATGTCCGGCAGCATGACGATCACATCGCGTGGGCGCAGTGTCGGATCGGCACTGAAGCGGGCCAGCAACTGGTCGTGGAGGATCTCGACTTCGCGCTGGGCACCGTGGGCGATATGGAAGCGTACCGAACGATCCTGGCGCGGCTCGACATCAGGCCATTGCTCGCGCGTCTCGGCCAGCGGGCGCAGTTCGAGGATATCGTCCTGCAACTGGTTGAGCAGGGTGCGTGGGTCGGCCTCACTGAACAGGTCGATGCGCCCATCGCTGAACACACTGCGGTAGCTGCCCGGGTCGTCATAACTGTCGAGCAGGTTGATGTAGTCACGGCCCTGCTTACCCCAGGCCGCCAACAACGGGTGGGCGTGCTGGTGCAGGGTTTCGGCGTCGATCAGGGCCGGCATGCCCTGCTTACGCTGCTGGCGTTTGTACTGGTGGCGCAGCAGGTCCTTGTCGGCAACGATATCCGCCCAGTGATGGCGACACGGGTTGTGCACGCAGAGCAGCACCTGGCTGAAACGGGCGAGGCCGGCCAATGCTTCCAGCGTCTGCGCGGGCAGCGACGATATGCCGAAGACGATCACCCGCGAAGGTAGCCCGGCAGGTGCGGCGGCCAACGCGGCGATACGCTCGATGAAGCGCTGATGCACACCGGCCCGGCTCTCGGCCATGCCTGCGGCCCCCACGTCGTCCAACAGACGACGCCACAGCTCAGCCTGCCAGCAATTGGCTAGCGGCAGCGGTTTGGACTCGCCACGGACGTTGATCAGCACGTGGCGGCCGGCGGCCCACGCCTTGAGCCAGTCGGCGCGGAACACCTGATATTGGTCGAACAGGTCGGCCAGGCGCTCAGCCAGTTGGTAGCGCTTGCGCAGGTCGTTGTCGTCGGTAAGAAAACGCTGCAACGGCTCGAAATACGGCTGGTCGATCACCTCGGGCAACAGGCGCATCAGGCGCCAGGTGAGCGGGGCCTTGTCGAGCAGGGAGGTTTCGGGGATCTCTTCGCGGCCCAGCACCTTACGGTAGAGCTGCCACATGAAGGTGCCGGGCAGTTGCACGTCGATCGCGGCGGCGATGCCGCAACCGCCGGCATCATCGTCTTGCGGGTCTTCGGCCAGGGCCAGCTTGAGCCATTGGGCGATACCGTTGCTCTGCACCAGAACCACTTCGTTTTCCAGCGGAGCCAGGGGATAACGACGCATCCAGCTCACCACCAGATTGCGCAGCTCGTCCAGGCGGTTGCCGTGTACGACCATGAAACCTGGGTGTAGAGCGCTTTGGTGCGGCATGGCGTGTCCCTTGGGGCGGTGCAGTTAGGGGGGAACCTTAGCATGGCTTGGGGGCCAATCGCGGGACGAGCCCGCTCACACAGGGGGCTGCTGTGCTTTTATGTGGGAGCATGCTCGTCCCGCGATGGGGCCCACATAATTTTCAGCCCACAAAAACAAAACCCCTACCTGCTTAGCAGATAGGGGTTTCGGAATTTAATCTTGACGATGACCTACTCTCACATGGGGAAACCCCACACTACCATCGGCGATGC
>NZ_QETK01000004.1 GCF_003105155.1 Pseudomonas sp. SDI
CACTGGCATCAACGCCAGCCCGGCACCGCAGGTGACGGTGGCAAACGCCACCGCGCCGACCAGCGCAATGCCCAGCGCCGCGCCAGCGAGAAACCCGCCGAGGGCACAAGTGTGGGCAATTTCGTCATGCAACCGTGCCGCTTCGTACATCCGCACGCCTCCCTGTGCTCGAACCGCAGAAAGACGGCGAGGCATCCGTGCGAACCGTCTGAAGTAGGCGCAGGGTAGGCGAGAAAAGTGCGTAGAAACGGTGGGTTTTGGTGATTCGGAAGCATCCCTCAGCAGGTAGAGAAACGTCCTACTTAAAGCGGCGGCTCAGGCGCCAAACAGCATTGAGTGGAGGCAATGTCCAGGCGAAAAAAAACCGGTCATGCGCAAGGCATCGACCGGTTCTTTCAAGCTAGCGGCTGGATACCGTCAGCTGGCCTTGGCCACTGCTTTGGCGCGCGCGGCATGCAGCTTTTTATAGCTGTCGATCAAGCGCAGGTGCCGGTCGAGGCCTTCCAGCTTCATGCTGGTCGGGGTCAGGCCGTAGAAACGCACGCTGCCGTCCACCGAGCCCAGTACCGCGTCCATGCGCTGGTCGCCGAACATGCGGCGGAAGTTAGCTTCGTAGTCGGCCATGTCCAGCTCATCGTCCAACTCGACTTCCAGGGCCACGTTCAAGGCCTGGTAGAACAAGCCGCGCTCGACGGTGTTGTCGTTGAACTGGAGGAACATCTCCACCAGCTCCTTGGCTTCGTCGAACTGCTGCAAGGCCACATGAATCAGCAGTTTCAGCTCGAGAATGGTCAGTTGCCCCCAGGCGGTGTTGTCGTCGAACTCGACGCCGATCAGGGTGGCAATGTCGGTGTAGTCGTCCAGCTCGCTCTCGGTCAGGCGCTCGACCAGCGCCTGCAAGCCCTCCTCGTCCAGGCGGTGCAGGTTGAGGATATCTTCGCGGAAGAACAGCGCCTTGTTGGTGTTGTCCCAAATCAGGTCGTCAATCGGGTAGATTTCGGAGTAGTCCGGCACCAGGATGCGGCAGGCCGTGGCGCCCAGGTGCTCGTACACCGCCATGTACACTTCCTTGCCCATGCCTTCGAGAATACCGAACAGCGTCGCGGCTTCGTCGCTGTTGGAGTTTTCGCCGTGGCCGGAGAAGTCCCACTCGACAAACTCGACATCGGACCGGGCACTGAAGAAACGCCACGACACCACCCCGCTGGAGTCGATGAAGTGCTCGACGAAGTTGTTCGGCTCGGTCAGCGCATGGCTTTCGAAAGTGGGCTGCGGCAGATCGTTCAGGCCTTCGAAGCTGCGGCCCTGGAGCAATTCGGTGAGGCTGCGCTCCAGCGCTACTTCCAGGCTTGGGTGCGCGCCGAACGAGGCAAATACGCCGCCTGTGCGGGGGTTCATCAGGGTCACGCACATCACCGGGTACTTGCCGCCCAGCGATGCGTCCTTGACCAGCACCGGGAAGCCCTGCTCTTCCAGGCCCTGAATGCCGGCGAGAATGCTCGGGTATTTCGCCAGCACTTCCTGCGGGACGTCCGGCAAGGCCAGTTCGCCTTCGAGGATTTCACGCTTGACCGCCCGCTCGAAGATCTCCGACAGGCACTGCACTTGGGCTTCGGCCAGGGTGTTGCCGGCGCTCATGCCGTTGCTGAGGTAGAGGTTTTCGATCAGATTGGAGGGGAAGTACACCACTTCCCCATCCGACTGACGTACAAACGGTAGCGAGCAGATACCGCGCTCGATATTGCCCGAGTTGGTGTCGTACAGGTGCGAACCGCGTAGCTCGCCGTCCGGGTTGTAGATCGCCAGGCAGTAATCGTCGAGGATTTCCTTGGGCAGAGCATCCTTACGCCCAGGTTGGAACCAGCGCTCGTCCGGGTAGTGGACAAACGCGGCGTTGGCGATGTCTTCGCCCCAGAACTGGTCGTTGTAGAAGAAGTTGCAGTTCAGCCGCTCGATGAACTCGCCGAGGGCCGAGGCCAGGGCACTTTCCTTGGTCGAGCCCTTGCCGTTGGTGAAGCACATCGGCGACTGCGCATCGCGGATATGCAGCGACCAGACGTTCGGCACGATGTTGCGCCACGAGGCGATTTCGATCTTCATGCCCAGGCCGGCGAGAATCTCCGACATGTTGGCAATGGTCTGCTCCAGCGGCAGGTCCTTGCCGGCGATGTAGGTGCTGGCATCGGCCGAGGTGTTGAGCATCAACAGGGCCTGGGCGTCGGCGTCGAGGTTGTCGACCTCCTCGATGATGAACTCGGGGCCGGTCTGCACCACCTTCTTGACGGTGCAACGGTCGATCGAGCGGAGAATGCCCTGGCGGTCCTTGGCGCTGATGTCCGCCGGCAGTTCGACCTGGATCTTGAAGATCTGGTTGTAACGGTTTTCCGGGTCGACGATGTTGTTCTGCGACAGACGAATATTCTCGGTGGGAATATCACGGGTCTGGCAGTACAGCTTCACAAAGTACGCCGCACAGAGAGCGGACGACGCCAGGAAGTAATCGAACGGCCCCGGTGCCGAACCATCGCCTTTATAGCGAATCGGTTGGTCGGCGATCACCGTGAAGTCGTCAAACTTGGCTTCGAGCCTCAGGTTGTCGAGAAAGTTAACCTTGATTTCCATGCGGGAATACCATCTAAAAGCGAGAAAAACGAGCTGGCCGCCATTATCCGGTTTTTCCGCAGGAAGTCTTCTGCTGCGTTACATCTCCACCTGGGTACCCAGCTCGATCACCCGGTTCAGCGGCAGCTGGAAGTATTTGAGGTTGCTGTTGGCATTCTTCAGCAGGAAGGCGAACAGGTGCTCGCGCCAGCGCGCCATACCGATGCGTTTGGTCGGAATCACGGTTTCCCGGCTGAGGAAGTAGGTCGTACGCATCGGGCTGAAGTCCAGATCGGGCCGCTGGCATTGGCTCAATGCCAGCGGCACATCCGGTTCTTCGATAAAGCCGAAATGCAGGCTGACGCGGAAGAAACCGTTACCGAACGCTTCGACTTCCATACGCCTGGCCGGGCTGACCCGTGGGCTGTCCTCGGACACCACGGTCAACAGCACCACCTGTTCGTGCAGCACCTGGTTGTGCAGCAGGTTGTGCAGCAGCGCGTGCGGTACGGCATCGGTCCTGGCAGTGAGGAACACGGCAGTGCCTTGCACCCGATGCGGCGGCTGGGCCTGGATACTGCCGATAAACAGCGGCAACGGCAGTGCGCTTTCGTCCAGCCGCTCGACGATGATCTTGCGTCCGCGTTTCCAGGTGGTCATCAGGATGAACAGCATGACCCCGGCAATCACCGGGAAGGCGCCACCCTGGAAGATCTTCGGCGCATTGGCTGCGAAGTACAGGCTATCGACCAGCAGGAAGCCCAGCAGCAACGGGATGGCCAGCCAGCGTGGGGTCTTCCACAGCAACAGCACCACCGCCGAGGACAGCAGCGTGGTGATCAGCATGGTCCCGGTGACCGCCACGCCATACGCGGCGGCCAGGGCGCTGGACGACTCGAAACCGATTACCAGCAGCACCACGCCGACCATCAGCGCCCAGTTCACTGTGCCGATATAGATCTGCCCCTGTTCCTGGCTGGAGGTGTGCTGGATGAACATGCGTGGCACGTAGCCCAGTTGGATCGCCTGCCGGGTCAGGGAGAAGGCCCCGGAAATCACCGCCTGCGAGGCAATGATGGTCGCCAGGGTGGCCAGCGCCACCATCGGCAACAGCGCCCAGCTCGGCGCCAGCAGGTAGAACGGGTTGCGGACCGCCTCCGGGTTGCCGAGAATCAGCGCGCCCTGGCCGAAGTAGTTGAGCACCAGCCCCGGCAACACCAGCATGAACCAGGCGCGGGCAATCGGCTTGCGGCCAAAATGGCCCATGTCGGCGTACAGCGCTTCGGCACCGGTCAGGGCCAGCACCACGGCGCCGAGAATGGCCACGCCAATCCCCGGATGCACCACGAAAAAATTCACTGCCCACACCGGGTTCAGCGCCTGCAACACTTCCGGGCGCTGCACGATGCCATAGATGCCCAGCGCGCCGAGCACGATGAACCAGGCGACCATGACCGGGCCGAACAGGATGCCGATGCGCGCCGTGCCATGTTTCTGGATGAGAAACAGCGCCACCAGCACGATCACCGACAGCGGCACCACCCAGTGCTCGATGCCGTCGAACGCCAGCTGCAACCCTTCCACCGCCGACAGCACCGAGATCGCCGGGGTGATCATGCTATCGCCGTAGAACAGCGCCGCGCCGAACAACCCGAGCAACACCAGCACCCGGCTCATGCGTGGATAGGGTGCCGCGGCTCGCCGCGCCAGGGCAGTCAATGCCATGATCCCGCCTTCGCCCTGGTTATCGGCGCGCAGGATAAACAGCACGTATTTGATCGACACCACCCAGATCAGCGACCAGAACACCAGCGACAGCACCCCGAGCACCCCGTCGTGGTTGGCCTGCACGCCGTAGTGCCCGGCGAACACTTCCTTGAGCGTGTACAGCGGGCTGGTGCCGATATCGCCATACACGACGCCGGCGGCGGCAATGAGCATGCCGAGGCCGGACGAAGTGCCGGTATGGGGGGGCTGATCTGCAACGGTCGTGGTCTGGCTCACGGAGGGCGTCTCTGGCGTGCGGGTAAAAAACGCGGCCAGTATCGTTTTCGGCGCAAAACTGCACCGTAAAGAAAGCGTAAAAACTGCTGTAACGGTGCGCCGGCTCCAGCGTCGGCCGACCTGGTCTATCGCCGGCAAAGCAGACTCCCACAGGGTTTACGGGTGGCTCGATCTTTGTGGGAGCTGGCCTTGCCAGCGATGCACTTCTGCGGTTTGAGCCGGTTTCTGCCAGGGGCCGGCTAGGGGGCTTTGTCTTTTTTGCGGATGCAGTCCAGATAAAAACTGACCACACCCAATACCACAATCAGCGAAACCACCAGCAATCCAATCGCTGTGTTGTCCATAGACATCTCCGTTGCGTCAGGAAAATACCCGGGCCAGGCGTTTGAGGAAGATCAGGATCACCCCGCCCAACAGCAGCATCGCCAGCAGCAGTGCCGGATAGGCGACCCACCACGGCACCGCGCTGGTCATCATGCTGAACTCGGACATGCCGCCAATGCTGGCAATCAGGTTCAGCGGCAGAAACACTACGTTGATCAAGGTCAGCTTGCGCAGTGTGTCGTTCATGCTGTTGTTGGCCAGGTTGCCGCGCGCGTCCATCAACCCGGCAAACACCGTGGAATAGATCTCGGCCTGCTTGTAGCACTGGGTGTTTTCGATGATCAGGTCGTCGATCAGCTCGATCAACCGGGCATCGAAGTGGTTTTTCTGCGCGTGGTTGCGCAGCCGCGACAGCACCGTGCCGTTGCTGTGAATAGCGTTGATGTAATAGATCAGGCTTTCGCTGAGGTTGAACATCTGGATCAGGTGGTGGTTGTGCATCGAACGGTTGAAGCGCTGCTGCAACTCGCGGGCAACCAGCTTGATCACCTTGAGGTGGCCCAGGTAGTGGTGAATGTTGCCGAACAGGATGTCGAGCAGCACATCCAGCGGGGTTTTCAGCCCGTGACGAGTACCCAGGCCGTGCATCTGCGAGTCGTCCGGGGCAATCAGTACCAGCCGTTCGGCCTGCAGCAACAACCCGAACGACGACACTTCGAAGGCGAACCGCTCGCCGCCGGAATAGTTCTGCGGGCGCTTCCAGATCAGGAACAGGCTGTCTGGGTGGAATTCGATCCGCGACACCTCGTCCGGGTCGAGCGCCGAGGCCAGGGCGTGCTCGTCGATGTGGAAACGACGCTTGAGCAGTTCGCGCTCGGCGGCGTCCGGGCTGACGAACAGCAATACTTGGCTCTCGGGATTTTCGCTGGGGTGCAGGGCGCCCTGGGCCAGCTGGTAACGCTTGATCATCGCGCAGCCCCCTACCAGGCCTGACCGCGGCGCTTGAGTTCCAGCCGGCGAACAAACTCCTCCAGCACCAGGGTGTAAAGGTCGTCCTGCAGGTAGGCGTCTTCGATGCCGGCGTCGAGGTTGGGGTTGTCGTTCACCTCGATCACCACCACCTTGTCGCCAGCCTGCTTGAGGTCGACACCATACAGGCCGTCACCGATCAGGTTGGCGGTTTTCACCGCCAGTTCGACCACGGCGCGCGGCGCTTCATGCACCGGCAGCGTGCGGCATTCGCCGTTGACGTCGGCGCCCTTGGCCTTGTGATTGAAAATCTGCCAGTGGCCTTTGGACATGAAGTACTGGCAGGCAAAGATCGGCTTGCGGTTGAGAATGCCAATGCGCCAGTCGTAATCGGTGTAAAGGTACTCCTGGGCGAGCAACAGCACCGAATGCTCAAACAGCTCGGCGGTGGCCTTGAGCAGTTGCTCATGGTTCTCCACCTTGATGACTCCGCGGGAAAAGCAGCCATCGGGAATCTTCACCACCAGTGGGAAGCCCAGCCGCTCACCGACCTGCTGCAGTTCCTGGAGGTTGTCCTTGTAAAGGATCTCGCTGGCTGGCATCGCCAGTTTGTTGCTGCGCAGCAGGTCGGTGAGATAGACCTTGTTGGTGCAGCGCAGGATCGACATCGGGTCGTCCATCACCACCAACCCTTCGCTCTCGGCCTTCTTCGCAAAGCGGTAGGTGTGATCGTCGACGCTGGTGGTTTCACGGATCAGCAGCGCATCGTATTCGGCCAGCCGCGCGTAGTCCTTCTTCTCGATCATCTCGACATCGATGCCCATGCCCCGCCCTACCCTGACGAAGCTCTCCAGGGCCTTGGCATTCGAAGGCGGCAGCGCTTCGTCGGGGTCGTGGAGGATAGCCAGGTCGTAACGGGCGATACGCTTGGAGCGGGGCACCCGCCAGATCTTTCGGCTGAAGCCGTCGAGGGCGCTGGCGAACTGGTCTTCCTGATCTTCGCGCAACTTGTGCATGGCTCCGGCTTTGACCCCGGCAATCTGCCAGCCATTGGCCTTGCGAAACTCCACCAGCAATATCGGGCAGGGAAACGCTTCAAATATCTGTCGGGCGATGGACTGCAGCGGCTCCAAGTGTGTTCGGCCGAAGTAGAGGCTCAGGGTAAAACCTTCGGCACCGGCATAGATATTATTGCTGAGGGTTTTTTCCAGGGTCTTTTCCAAGTCGTCCAGGGCCAGGCCATATAATGACTTGCGCGCCAGTTCGCTGATGGTTTTAACCGAAGGTATTACCGTGTGCCCCCAGGCTTCGGCAAGCAACGAACAGTAATAGCCATGGCCGAGATATTTATAACTTCGGCATAGGTTGATTACCTGTACGCGCTTGCTCGTAGCGCCCTCGCGCGGGCGTTCCAGGTATTCCTTGGCGGTGACCAGGTCTTCACTGGGAAAGTAACTGGCCCAGTCTTCCTTGCGTTCGACGATGATAACCAGCTGGCTGGAGTATTTATTCTCGGCCGGCGGATATAACGACCTGACGGTTGCCGTTTCTGCGGTATTACCTAATACTTCGTTCAACCCAAACTGTGCCATTGTCATCTCATCTACCCAACGAAGAACAAGTGCTTATCCATTAAACACGAAGCGCTGAGAAAGTCTTGCTTCATTACGGAAGTTTTACGGTGCCTTGTATGGAATTTATATTTCGCAACGCCACCCCAGCCGACCTCGATGCGTTACTGTCGCTGGAAAATCAATGTTTCGAGCATGATCGGTTAACCGCGCGAAGTTTCCACTGGATGGTCAATCGGGCTCACGCCAGCCTGATCGTTGCCCAGCGCGACAGCCAACTGATGGGTTACGCCCTGTTGCTGTTCCATCGCGGCACGTCGTTGGCGCGGCTGTACTCCATCGCCATTTCGCCGCAAGCGCGCGGCCAGGGCTTGGGCAAGCGGCTGCTGAGCGAAGCCGAAGCCAGCGCGTGCGCCCATGACTGCGCCTACCTGCGTCTCGAAGTGCGCCAGGACAACCACACCGCCATCAGCCTGTACGAGGGCGGCGGCTATCGGCGTTTTGCGCAGATCAACGATTACTACCAGGACCATACCCACGCGCTGCGTTACGAGAAACGCATCCTGGCCCGGCCAGCCGGTAGCGCGCGTCGGGTGCCCTACTACCCGCAAACCACCGACTTCACCTGTGGTCCGGCATGCTTGCTGATGGCCATGGCCGCGCTCCAGCCTGGGCGTGCGCTGGCCAGGCGCGAAGAGGTGCAGTTGTGGCGCGAGGCAACCACGGTATTCATGACCTCTGGCCATGGCGGCTGCAGCCCGCAGGGGCTCGCCCTGGCCGCCTGGCGTCGGGGCTTTCGGGTGCTGTTGCAGTTGAGTGTTCAGGGCCCGCTGTTCCTCGATGGTGTGCGCAGCGAAGACAAGAAAGACGTCATGCGTCTGGTGCATGAAGAACTCTGCATGGAACTGGTGAACACTGACGTTGTGCAGCTGTACAGCAAGCAGATCGACATCGCCCGGCTGTTGGCCGAAGGTGGGCAACCGCTGGTACTGATCAGCTGTTTCCGCCTCACCCGCAGCAAGGCGCCACACTGGGTGCTGGTTACCGGTTGCGATGACGACTTTGTCTATCTGCATGACCCGGACATCGATCACAGCCGCCACCGCCATGCACTGGATTGCCAGCATGTGCCGGTATCCCATGCCGAGTTTCAGCGCATGAGCCTGTTTGGCGGCAGCAGGCTGCGTGCGGTGGTGGTGCTTTACAGGCGTTAATCGAGTTGCGCAGACTGCGCGCTTATTTACTGTTCGGAGTCCGCCCGCATGGCCGCCGTTTTTCGTCTCGCCCGCCCTGAAGAGGCCGCGCAGTTGCCACCCATCGAACAATCGGCGGCGCAGGCATTTCTGGCGATCCGGCAACTGGCCTGGCTTGCCGGACATGGCGTGCTGAGCGCGGCGGATCACCTGCAGTTCATCGCTGCCGGGCTGGATTGGCTGGTGGTCGACGTGGAGGACAAGCCGCTGGGCTTTCTCTGTGCCAGCGTGCAAGGCGCAGCACTGCACATCGAGGAACTGGCAATTTCTCATGAGCATCAGGGCCACGGCTTGGGCCGGCAGTTGATCGGCCATGTGCAGGCGTGGGCGCAGGCGCAAGGCTTTACGGCGTTGACCCTGACCACCTTTGCCGAGGTGCCATGGAACGCGCCGTTTTATGCGCGGCTGGGGTTTGAGGCCGTCGAGGGGCCCGCGCTCGGCGACTTCCTCCAGCGGCAGTTGGCCTATGAAGCATCACGCGGGTTGCAGGGGCGCTGCGCAATGCGCTTGCTCATAAGTCCGGTGGTTCGCTGAAATCGATGGGGCTTAGGCTGGGTTGCACCGGCTCGGCTTGCTCCTGCAATTGCGCCAGCGCCAGCCGCAACGCCTGCTGTGTTTCCTCCAGTACCAGCGTCACCCCCGCCACATGCTCCGCCAGCCCCTGATTCTGCCGCAGCAATTCCTCGCGCGCGCCCAGCGATTGCGCCAGGTTGGCACTGAGCGTACGCACTTCCAGTGCCTGCTGCTCGCGCACGTCCTGCAAGCCCTGGCGCTCACGCTGCGCCTGCCGCGCTTCAACCAGCAAGCGTTCGTTGTCGCGGTTCAGCCGGGTCAGCTCGTCCTGCTTGACGATCAGTGTCTGCTGCAACTGCCGCACTTCCATCTGCACCTGCTGCACCTGTGCCTCATGCCGGCGCTGATCCTGTTCACGCTGCTCACGGCTGGCCGCGCGGTAATGCTCCAGGGCATCGCGGGCGTGCTGGTGCTTGTCTTCCAGCGAACGGATCTGCTCGTCCCGATCGGCCAGGCGCAGGTTCAGCTCGCCGACTGACTGATTCAACGACGCATTGCGGCTCTGTTCGGTCTGCAAGGCACTGCGGCAGGTCGCCAAGGCTTCCGACTCGCTGGCCAAGGCCGCCGCCTGAATCTGCTGTTGCTGCTGCAGTGCCGCCAGTGCCTGCTGGCTGATCTGTAACTGCGCCTGCAGTGTTTCGCGCGCCTGCTCGAACTGCACGCGCGCCGTCTCTATCTGCTCGGCACCCTCCTCTTGCAAGCGCTCGGCAAGCTGCGCGACCAGCTGGCTCAGCGACTCGCTCAGGGCCGGCACGCTCAGTGTCGCTGTAGGTTGCAGGCTCTCCAGCTCCTTGAGGTAGCGGTGAATGGTGGTTTTCGAGCCCGTGTTGCCCATTTCGATACGTACCGCATCGATGCTTGGGTGCTCGCCGCGAGCCAGCAGCGCTTGCCGCGCCTTCTGCACGACTGCCTTGTTGATTCCGCCTCGGGCCATGACTTCTCCTACGATTTCGTAATGTGGTACGTACTACGTAAATACATACTAAACGCTTGGGGAAATCTTTGCCTGTGAAACTCAATATAAGATCACATAATCACGACTTATTTGATGATATGGGCAAAAATGGCTTGGTTTCAGTCGTCCGGCAGTACGCCAGATACGACAAGGCCGACGCCTCCGGAAGGAAACGTCGGCCCTGTAAAACAGGCTCATTCATCGTGCGGGTGGACTTGCCATAGGCGCAGATACCGCAAGCGACGGCGCGCTTTGGCTTGCAAAGCCCCACCGTGCGGGTGAGCGGTGAAGTGGTCGCGCAGGCTATGGCGAGTGGGCTGCCGCTCGCGGTCAAGGCCGGCGCGCGGGATCGTTGATACGCTTGCCGCCCTGCTGACCGACTTCCAGCGCCTGCCCGTCGCGCTGCTTGCCCTGACGAGCCTGGCCAACCAGCTGGGGAATCAGCAGACCTTCGGGCAAGTGCCGCCAGAACCGTCCGGGCATGTGCTGGCGCATCGCCTCGGGGTTGAGTCGCGCTGGGTTGAAGATATGCCGGTAATAGGTGCGCCACAGTTCGGCACCGGGGTCGTCGGCATGCCGTGCCCATTGCTGCCAGGTGTCGGGGCAGTGCTTGCGGTAGTCCAGCGTGTGGCCGTCGAAGCGAATACCGTCATGCGGCGTTGCAATCAACCAGCGTTGACGGCCCAGGCGCTCGGCAAAATGGCCGCTGGCACTTTCCAGAATGTCGTGGGCCGGTTCATGAAAGGCCACCAGGTCCAGTTGCAACTGTTCGGCGAGCGTGGCGGGCAACGGCACAAAACGCACGAACGCATGCAGGTGGTGCGCTTCGCGACCGACCAGCTTGATCCGCCGTTGCAGTTCGCTGCCCAGCCGCTCGCCGGCGAGCATTGCCGTGCGGTCGCCGTGCACCACCCGCCAGAGCACTTCGTAGAGCAGGTTCCAGCGCTGCTCGCCGCGATAGCGGCCGGCCTGTTCAAGCTGGCCGAGCAGCGCCGCCGGCACCCGCGGCCGGAAAGGCCCTGGGCCTGTCGGTAACGGCGTCGGCACAGCAAGCAGATCGGCCATCGGGCCTTGGGCCCAGGTGACGTCGACCGGGTCGATGCCATGCCCGAGCAGCACCCGCGCCTGGTCGCGCCAGGTGGCGAAATCGTCGTTGCAGTCGAGGCCGATCATCCCCACAAGCCCATCTGCAGCGGCGCTTGCGGCTCGCTCAGGCGTGCCCGCAGCAGGCCACTGCGCATCTGCCCCTGGGCCGGCCGGTAGTCGCTGGTGATAATGAACGGCTTGGCTTTCTCCAGCACGCAACGCAATTGCACCAGGTCGTCGTAGCGCACCCGCCGCTCGCGGCGCAACGCCACCAGGCGCTGCACGCTGCGCAGGCCGATACCGGGTATGCGCGCCAGGAGCGCCGGCTCAGCGCGGTTGACGTCAAGCGGAAACACCTCACGATTGGCCAGCGCCCAGGCCAGCTTGGGGTCGATATCCAGCGCCAGGTTGCTGGTTTCGCTCAGCAGTTCGCCGGCTTTGTAGCCATAACCGCGCATGAGGAAATCGGCCTGGTACAGGCGATGCTCGCGCAACAGTGGCGGCGCCGCCAGGGGCACGCTGCTGGGGCTGTCGGGGATCGGGCTGAACGCCGAGTAATAGACCCGGCGCATACCGAAGCCGGAATACAGCGACTCGGCATTGTGCAGGATGGTGCGGTCGTCGGTGTCGTCGGCGCCGACGATCATCTGGGTACTCTGCCCCGCCGGGGTAAAACGCGGCGCCCGTGGCTCGTCGGCTACAGCCTGCTGGCCAAGGTAGATGCTGCCCATGGCCTGGCGAATGCTGCTGACCTGTTTTTCCGGGGCCAGGCGCTGGAGGCTGGCTTCGGTAGGCAGCTCGATGTTGACGCTGAGCCGGTCGGCCAGGCGCCCGGCTTCGGCGATCAATAGCGGATCGGCATCGGGGATGGTCTTGAGGTGGATGTAGCCACGGAACGCGTGCTCTTCGCGCAGCAGCTGCGCCACGCGGATCAGTTGTTCCATGGTGTAGTCGGCGGAACGGATGATCCCGGAACTGAGGAACAGCCCGCTGATGCAGTTGCGCCGGTAGAAATCCAAGGTCAGGCGTACCACTTCCTCGGGCGTGAAGCGCGCCCGCGGCACGTTGCTGGAGCGGCGGTTGACGCAGTATTGGCAGTCGTACAGGCAGAAATTGGTCAGCAGCACCTTGAGCAGCGACACGCAGCGCCCGTCCGGGGTAAAGCTGTGGCAGATGCCCGTGCCGTTGGTGGCGCCCAGGCCATCCTTGCCCCGCGAACTGCGTTTGGGCGCACCACTGCTGGCGCAGGAGGCGTCGTACTTGGCGGCGTCGGCGAGAATCCCGAGCTTGGCGATGAGTTGCATGGCGCACCTTTTTATACTGGCTGCATATACAGTATTCTGCATCTAGTGTTTGCGCAAGTGCAGGTCATCGCCCGAAGTCGGGCTATCATTCGCCTCGATCAGCTGGCATCCCGTATTTAAGAAGTTATCGAGGTTTTTGTCGCAATGCCTTGCTGCAAAAGGAAATTAATGCCGTGAACAAGGTTGACCAATACCTTGAAGCCGCCGTCCGGGACAATACCCGGCGCAGCTACCGTTCGGCCGTCGAACACTTCGAAGTGACCTGGGGCGGGTTTCTCCCGGCCACCGCGGACAGCATTGCCCGCTACCTGGCCGACTATGCCGGCGAGCACTCGCTGAACACCCTGCGGCAGCGCCTGGCCGCGCTCGGCCAATGGCATGTCAGCCAGGGCTTTCCCGACCCGACCAAGGCGCCGCTGGTCCGGCAGATGCTCAAGGGCATCCGCGCCTTGCACCCGGTGCAGGAACGCCAGGCCGCGCCATTGACCCTGGAGCACCTGCAACACACGGTCGAACGCCTCGAAGCCCTGGCCGAGGCAGCACAACGTGAGCAGCGCCTGCCCGCGCTGCTGCGCGCACGGCGCGACGCAGCATTGCTGCTGATCGGCTTCTGGCGTGGCTTTCGGGGCGACGAACTGGCGCGCCTGCGCGTCGAGCATATCCAGGCCCAGGCCGGGGTCGGCATGCAGCTGTACCTGCCGCAGAGCAAGGGCGACCGCCATGGCCGTGGCGTGCAGCACCGCACGCCGGCGCTCAAGCGCCTGTGTCCGGTGCAGGCCTACCTGGCCTGGATCAGCGTGGCCGGGATTGCCCATGGCCCGGTGTTTCGCAAGCTCGACCGCTGGGGCAACCTGAGCGAGCAGCCGCTCAACAGCGGCAGCCTGATCGCCCTGTTACGCCGGGTGTTCGCCGACGCCGGGCTCCCCGCCGCCACCTACAGCAGCCACTCGCTGCGCCGCGGCTTTGCCACCTGGGCGACTGCCAATGGCTGGGATCTGAAGGCCTTGATGACGCATGTCGGTTGGCGCGACGTGAAGTCGGCACTCAAGTATGTGGATGCGTCGGCGTCGTTTGGCGAACTGGCGCTGAGCCTGCCGACGCCGGCTCGCGGCATCAGTGCACAATAAAGTCGTTTCTCACCGTGGCAACTTCGATGCCCAGCTTCTTCAGGCGCTTCTGTACAGGCTTCATCCGTTCGAATTCAGGCCGGTAGTGCCCTGAGTAGTTCTTGATCTTGATGATGCCGTCTTCCTTGAAGAAGTAGCCGGCACTCACGACCTCATCGGCGGCACCGTATTCCTGCACCGCATACTTGGCGAAACTGGCGTGCGAAGGATATTTCGCCTTTGGCAGATTCACATAAGCGTGGTTCAACGGCCGGGGAAAGCTGCCCATGATGATTTGCTTGTCGCGGGTATAGACAAACTTGTGCAGGAGACCCGGTTGGTCGAGCATCGCCAGCGAGCTGTGCGTATCTACCCGGGTTACCCAGGTCCTGTTGCTTTTGATGAGGTCACGCGTGGTCTGCATTTCCTCGGCGATATTGCCGACTTCACGGTTGACCAGCGTAGAGAGCCGACGCGGCGGTTTCGCTACCGACTTGACGCGCGAGATCGCGCGGAGCCCCTTGAGTGCCAGCGAAACAGGCACATGCCCCGTCGGATCGACATGATTGACCGGGTCGCCCAGGCAATAAGCGTAGGCATTCATTCCGCCCAGGCCAAACGGGCTCTGAGTATCCGGGCTGTGAAAGCGCCGCAGTTGCGTATTGAAGGCGCGCTGGCCTTTGCCCAACAGGTACGCGGCGGTCAGCGGGTCGGCGCGCTCGCCATTGAACCCGCACAGCTGGGGTGCATGCCCGGCACCGTAGACGCTGTAGGCAGTACTGAGTGTCGAGCGCTTCGTGTCGGTCGCCAGCAGTTGGGTCGCGACGTCCTCGGCGCTGTCCTGCTGGGCAATCAGTTGCTGGCCATGCTGAAACAGTGTGCGCCGGCGCGCGCCCTGCACTTCGCTTACCAGTTGATCCTGCCGGTAGAAGCGCTGGGTTGGCACGGCGGCCAACGGCGAGCACAGATTCAAACCATCCAGCGCATCATAGCCATATCGGCACATCACGCGCGGGGTCCCTGCTGACTGGTTCATACGCATCGAATCTCCCTAAGTTGTCTGGTCGTCACTCACCTGCTGAGCGGCTTGCGCCCATGCTACAAAGTCGACTCGACCGCGACACCTCGTCGATCTACCAGTGACAACACAGGGCACGATAGCGAGGCGCGATGGGCGCAATGCAAATTAACCATTGATAGCGTCCACCGCCGTGCAGTAAGCTCGGACGCATTCAACTGGAGCAATCCCATGTCGCACACCACCCTCACTCACGCTCGTCACACCGGTCGCACCGCGCGTCCTGTGCTGGCTGCCGAGTGCGCGACTGGCGCCGCTTCCGGCTTCTATTTTGGGTATTGGTTTAGCCAAAGGCGCCGCTGATACCTGCAACGGCGCCCACTCTCAAGGGGCCGCCGAACGCGAGAATACTCGAACCCCCGGTCGGCTCACCCCACCGGGGGTTTTGTTTTTCGGCGCTGTACACACCCACACGTATTGAGGATTCGACCATGAACTACACCACTTCCTACCGTTACCAAACCTTTACCTGGCGATTTAGCCATTGCCGTTCGGGCCAGCCAGCCGCCTCCGATCGGTCCGTAGCAGGTGGCGCCCTCACACAGACAGACAGTCGAACACCTCGATAGGGCCGAAGCCGCGGGCCAGAACCCGCCTTCCGCCCCAGGAATCCCGAACATGAACGCGTCCACCCAAGCTCTGCCCCTGACCCAGCAACACAGCGCGCCGGCCAACACTGCACTCAGCCTGCGTCTGCCCAGCCCGCTGCAACTCAAGCAGCAACTGCCGCTTTCCTCTGCCCTGGCCAACCAGGTCAACCAGCACCGTCAGGCCATCAAGGCCATCCTCGAAGGTCGCGACCCGCGCCTGCTGGTGATCGTCGGCCCGTGCTCGCTGCACGACCCGCGCGCCGCCCTCGACTACGCCGAACGCCTGGCCCAGCTCTCCCGTGAGGTCGATGAGCAGATGCTGCTGGTCATGCGCGCCTATGTCGAAAAGCCGCGCACCACGGTGGGCTGGAAAGGCCTGGCCTACGATCCGTTTCTCGACGGTAGCGACGACATGCAGACCGGCCTGGCGCTATCGCGCGAGTTGATGCTGAACATGCTCAAGCTTGGCCTGCCGGTGGCCACCGAACTGCTGCAACCGATGGCCGCCGGCTACTTCGACGATGTGCTGAGCTGGGCGGCGATTGGCGCGCGCACCACCGAATCGCAGATTCACCGGGAAATGGTCAGTGGCCTCGGCCTGCCGGTCGGTTTCAAGAACGGCACCGATGGCGGCGTCGGCATCGCCTGCGATGCAATCCGCAGCGCCGCCCACCCGCACCGGCATTTCGGCCTGGACACACAAGGCCACCCGGCAGTGATCGAAACCCTCGGCAACCCGGATACCCACCTGGTGCTGCGCGGCGGGCACAAGGGCCCGAACTACGATGCGGCGAGCATCGAGCAGGCGCGTCAGGGGCTGGCCAAGGCCGGGATTGCCGCGCGGATCATGATCGATTGCAGCCACGCCAACAGCGGCAAAGACCCGCTGCGCCAACCGGCGGTGTTCGATGCGGTGCTGCAACAGCGGGTTGCCGGCGACCGCTCGATTGTCGGCATGATGCTCGAAAGCCATCTGTTCGACGGCTGCCAGGCGCTGGGCAAAGGGCCGCTGGAGTACGGTGTGTCGATCACCGACGGCTGCCTCGGCTGGGACGCCACCGAGCGCTTGTTGCGTGACGCGGCAGCGCGCTGCGAGGTTTCAGGAGAAATCGCCGCGCGATTGCGCTAGGCTCTGCGTTTTACCCTGTACAGGAGCCTTCCCATGGCCAAAGCAACTGCCCGTCACATCCTCGTCGCCACTGAAGACAAGTGCAACGAACTGAAGGCCCAGATCGAAGCCGGTGCCGACTTCGCCGACGTCGCCAAAGCCAACTCCACCTGCCCGTCCAGCCGTCAGGGCGGCGATCTGGGTTCGTTCGGCCCGGGCCAGATGGTCAAGGAGTTCGACACCGTGGTCTTCAGCGCGCCGGTCAACACCGTGCAAGGTCCGGTGAAAACCCAGTTCGGTTACCACCTGCTGGAAGTGACCAGCCGTCAGGACTGACAGACGCTAGATGCGTGGTGAACCTATCGCGGGACGAGCCCGCTCCCACAGGGTACGCGGTACCTTTGTGGGAGCGGGCTCGTCCCGCGATGCTTTATCCGCCGTAGTACTTTTGCTAATACTGCTCCTGCCCAAATCCCTGTTCGCCGCCCCCTCCCACGCGCTCACCGTCTACGGCGAACCACCCCGCTACCCCGCCAACTTCAAACACTTTGCCTATACCAACCCCGACGCCCCGAAAGGTGGCAGCCTGCGCCGCTCGGCGATCGAGATCGGCAACTTCGACCATGTGCTGCCCTACATCGACAAAGGCATTGGCGTTGCCGAAATCGACGGCTGGGTCTATGCGCCACTGGCCGTACGCTCGCTGGACGAGCCCTACACCGTTTATGGCCTGATCGCTGAAAAAATCGAACGCAGCGCCGACGGCCTGTCGCTGCGCTTCTATCTCGATCCACGTGCGCGTTTCGCCGATGGTCGACCGATCCGTGCCGAAGACGTGCGCTTCACCTATGACCTGCTGCTACGCGAAGGCAACCTGAAATACCGCACGCAATTCGCCGACGTCGCCCAGGTGCTGGTGGAGTCGCCCCGCCAGGTGCGCTTCGACTTCAAGAACAACCTCAACCGCACCCTGGCGCTGGACCTCGCCAGCCTGCCGGTGCTGCCCGAGCACTGGTGGCGCACGCGCGATTTCGCCAATGGCGGAGGCTTCGAGGCGCCGCTGGGCAGCGGCCCGTACCGGGTGGCACGGATCGACAACGGCCGCAGCATTACCTTCGAGCGCAACCGCGACTGGTGGGCCAAAGACCTGCCGGTCAACCGCGGCCGCTACAACTTCGACCAGCTGCGTCTGGAATACTTCGGCGACACCGACGTTGCCCGCCAGGTGCTGCGCGGCGGCGGCTATGACTACAACCGCGAATTTTCCGCTACCGGCTATACCATCGGCTACAACGGCCCGGCGCTGGACGATGGCCGCCTGCAACGCGCACACCTGGCCCGTGAGGCGCCGCAGCCGGCACAAGGCTATGTGTTCAACCTGCAACGCCCGCTGTTCAAGGACCGTCGCGTGCGCCAGGCGCTGGGCCTGCTGTGGGACTTCGAATGGAGCAACCGGCAGATGATGCGCGATATGTACATCCGCCAGCAGAGCTTCTTCTCCAATAGCGCGCTGGCCGCCCGCGCACTGCCGGACGCGGCCGAGCTGGCGATTCTCGAACCGCTGCGCGGCCAGGTGCCCGAGGAAGTCTTCAGCCAGGTGTTCGAGGCACCGCGCAGCGACGGCTCCGGGCTGATCCGCGACAAGCAATTGCAAGCCCTGGCCCTGCTCGAAGCCGCCGGCTGGCGGCCGCAGGGTGACCAGTTGGTGAACGCTGCCGGCGAGCCGCTGAGTTTCACCTTCCTCAATGGCCAGAGCGGCCTGGAACGCCTGCTGCTGCCATGGAAGCGCAGCCTCGCGCAGATCGGCATCACCCTGGAGATCCGCAAGGTCGACGCGGCGCAGTACGTCAACCGGCTGATGGCACGCGATTACGACCTGATCGTCACCGGCTACCCGGTGAGCGAGTCGCCGGGGCTGGAGCTGTACAGCTACTTCGGCTCGGCGGCGGCTGACGATCCGGGCTCGAACAACTACATGGTGCTGCGCGACCCGGCCGTCGACCGCCTGCTCGATGGCCTGATCAAGGCCGCGAGCCAGGCCGACATGCTCCGCTACGCCCATGCGCTGGACCGGGTGCTGCAGTGGAACTACCTGTGGGTCCCCAACTACTATCCACCGGGTACCTCCAGCGTCTGGTGGAACCGCTTCGGCCTGCCCAAGGTGCCGGCGGCCAACGATCCGGCGCTTGACACCTGGTGGGAAGTCAGCCCCACCGCGCTGAGCAACGCCGAGATGGCCAAGCGTCTGGGGCAAACGCCATGACTGCCTATATCCTGCGCCGCCTGCTGCTGATCCTGCCGACCCTGCTGATCATCCTGCTGGTCAACTTCGTCATCGTGCAGGCCGCGCCGGGCGGGCCAGTGGAACAGGCCGTGGCGCGCTTGCAGGGCATCGGCGGCGGTGCGCCGGGGACCCGTGCGGAAACCCTGCACGGCGGTTCGCGAGCCAGCCGTGGCCTGGACCCGCAGCTGCTGGAAACCATCAAGCGCCAGTACGGTTTCGACAAGTCGGCGCCCGAGCGACTCTGGTTGATGCTCACCCGCTACGCCCGGCTCGACTTCGGTACCAGCTTCTTTCGCGGTGCCAAGGTCACCGACCTGATTCTGGAAAAACTCCCGGTGACCTTCTCACTGGGCCTCTGGGCCACGCTGATCACCTACCTGGTGTCGATCCCGCTGGGCATCCGCAAGGCCGTGCGCCACGGCAGCCTATTCGACGCCTGGAGCAGCACGCTGATCGTCATCGGCTACGCGCTGCCGGCCTTCCTGTTTGCCCTGCTGCTGATTGTGCTGTTCGCCGGCGGCACCTCGTTGCACTGGTTCCCGGTGCGCGGGCTGGTCTCGGAGAATTTTGCCGAGCTGAGCCTGCCGGGCAAGATCGCCGACTATTTCTGGCACCTGGTGCTGCCGGTTGGCGCACTGGTGATCGGCGGCTTTGCCACCCTGACCCTGCTGACCAAAAACGCCTTCCTCAACGAAATCAGCCGCCAGTACGTAGTCACCGCCCGCGCCAAGGGCCTGAGCGAACGCCGCGTGCTGTATGGCCATGTGTTCCGCAACGCCATGTTGCTGGTGGTGGCGGGCATTCCACAGGCACTGATCACCGTGTTCTTCGCCGGCTCGCTACTGATCGAAGTGATCTTCTCCCTCGATGGCCTGGGGCGCATGAGTTATGAGGCGGCGGTGTCGCGCGACTACCCGGTGGTGTTCGGCTCACTGTTCATTTTCACGCTGTTCGGCCTGCTGATCCGGTTGATCGGCGACCTCTGCTACACGCTGCTCGACCCGCGTATCGATTTCGTCTCGAGGGCGCACTGATGCTGCGCCTGTCGCCCTTGGCGCAGCGTCGCCTGAGCCGTTTTCGCCAGAACCGCCGGGGCTGGTATTCGCTGTGGGCGTTCGCTGCGCTGATGCTGTTGAGCCTGGGCGCGGAACTGATCGCCAACGACAAGCCACTGCTGCTCGGCTACCAGCAGCAGCTGTACTTCCCCGCCTTCAAGCGCTACACCGAGCAGGAATTCGGCGGCCAGTTGCCGTTCCAGCCGGACTACCGCAGCGACTACGTGCGCAAGCTGATTGCCGACCAGGGCGGCTGGATGCTCTTTGCGCCGATCCCGTTCAGTGCCGACACGCCGAACTACGACCTGCGCGGGCCCACCCCGAGCCCACCCAGCGCGAGCAACTGGCTGGGCACCGACGACCAGGGCCGCGACGTGCTGGCGCGGGTACTCTATGGTACGCGGGTGTCGATCCTGTTTGCCCTGGCGCTGACCTTCATCAGCACGCTGATCGGCATTGCCGCCGGCGCCCTGCAGGGCTATCACGGTGGCTGGGTCGACCTGATCGGCCAGCGCCTGCTGGAGGTCTGGTCGGGCCTGCCGGTGCTCTATCTGCTGATCATCCTCAGCGGCTTCGTCGAACCGAACTTCTGGTGGCTGCTGGGCATCATGGCACTGTTTTCCTGGCTGGCCCTGGTCGATGTGGTGCGCGCCGAGTTTCTTCGCGGGCGCAACCTGGAGTACGTGCAGGCCGCGCGGGCGCTGGGGCTGCCGGACCGCCTAGTGATCCTGCGGCATATCCTGCCGAACGCGATGAACGCCACCCTCACCTACCTGCCGTTCATTCTCACCGGGGCCATCTCGACCCTTACCGCACTGGATTTTCTTGGCTTCGGCATGCCTGCCGGCAGCGCTTCGCTGGGCGAGCTGGTCAATCAGGGCAAGCAGAACCTGCAAGCGCCATGGTTGGGCTTTACTGCGTTTTTCGCCCTGGCGCTGATCCTCTCGCTGCTGGTATTCATTGGCGATGCGTTGCGCGAGGCCTTCGATCCACGCGCCTGATGCGGGCATAATCGTCGGCCTGACCCCGGCGGAGTGGCCCATGCACGACAGCGACAGCCTCAAGGATTATCAACGGGTACGCCTGCTGGCGATTCGTTCGCTGTTCGAGATCATCGAGCAGTCCAGCGAAGGCACGGTGATTGTCGATCGCGACGCGCGTATCGTCTGGATGAACGAGCGTTACGCCCGCCGCTTTGGCCTGGCCGACGCCAGCGCGGCCATTGGCCAGCCGTGCGAAAGCGTCATCCCCGGGAGCCTGATGCGCGAAGTGGTGACCCAGGGCCAGCCGATCCTGCTGGACATGCTCGACACCCCGAAAGACCCATTGGTGGTGATGCGCCTGCCGATTCACGACGATGCCGGCAGCCTGATCGGTGCCATCGGCTTTGCCTTGTTCGACGAGCTGCGCAGCCTGTCGCCACTGCTCAAGCGCTATTCGAGCATGCAGCAGGAACTGGCTTCGACCCGTTCGCTGTTGCGCGCACGGCAGGCCAAATACAGCTTTACCCAGTTCATCGGCACCAGTGCCGCCAGCCTGGAAGTCAAGCGCCGCGCCCGGCGCGGCGCGAGTAGCGACTCACCGGTGTTGCTGCTAGGCGAGACCGGTACCGGCAAGGAACTGTTGGCGCACGCCATTCATGCCGCCTCACCACGGGCGCACAAGGCGTTTGTCAGCATCAACAGTGCGGCGATCCCGGAAACCCTGCTGGAGGCCGAGTTCTTCGGTACCGCACCGGGCGCTTTCACCGGTGCCGACCGCAAGGGCCGCGCCGGCAAGCTGCAGATTGCCGAGGGCGGCACGCTGTTTCTCGATGAAATCGGCGACATGCCGCTGCCGTTGCAGAGCAAGCTGCTGCGGGTGTTGCAGGAGAAGGAATACGAGCCGGTGGGCTCGAATCAGATGCTGCGCAGCGATGTGCGGGTAATCGCCGCGACGTCGCGTGACCTGGCGGCGGCGATGGCCCGTGGCGAATTTCGCGCCGACCTGTATTACCGGCTGAACGTGCTGCCGATCCAGGTGCCGCCGCTGCGCGAGCGGCTGGATGACCTGCCGGCGTTGAGCGAGGCGATTCTCGAGGAGCTCGGCAGCCGCCATGAACTGGACGACGACGCCCAGGCGTTGCTCGGCCGGCATGCCTGGCCCGGTAACATTCGCGAGCTGCGCAATGTGCTGGAGCGGGCGACGCTGCTGGCCGAACAGACCCGTTTGAATGCGCTGGATGTACAGGCCGCGCTGGGCACGCTGAGCCCGCTGGCGGTTGCGTCGCCGCCGCCGCAGCGTTACAAGCAGGCATGCGAGGCGTTCGAGCGGCAGTTGCTGGAAAACACCTTGGCGCGGTGTGCCGGGAATGTGCCGCAGGCGGCGCAGGAGCTGGGGCTGGGACGCTCGACGCTTTACAAGAAGCTGGTTGCGCTGGGAATCAAGTCTCAATAAAGAGACTTGCATCTATATTTAGAGACTAACCCCTGTGGGAGCCGCCTTACCGGCGAAAATCCCAAGATCACTGCGCTGTGTCAGGAGTTTCTGAGGTGTGGCTATCGCCGGTCAGGCCGGCTCCCACAGGTTTTTGTCTCTGATTTGAGACTATTTTTATTCAGAGCGGCACAGATCAAAATAAAAACGTTATATATCAATTAGTTACAGACATGGCACGATTCCCGCTATCTCCTGCGCACCAACAAAAACAAGATGCACCCAAGGAGACACTCGATGAGTGTGATCATTGCCCTGGCAGCCCTCGCGCTGCTGATGCTGGCTGCCTACCGTGGTTACAGCGTTATCCTCTTCGCCCCGATCGCCGCCCTCGGTGCGGTACTGCTCACCGACCCTGCCGCCGTCGCCCCCGCCTTCACCGGGGTGTTCATGGAAAAGATGGTCGGCTTCATCAAACTCTATTTCCCGGTATTCCTGCTCGGTGCCGTGTTCGGCAAACTGATCGAGCTGTCCGGCTTCTCGCGCTCGATTGTCGCCGCCGCCATCCGCTTGCTCGGCACCCGCCAGGCCATGCTGGTGATCGTGCTGGTCTGCGCCCTGCTCACCTACGGCGGCGTGTCGCTGTTCGTGGTGGTGTTCGCGGTGTACCCGTTTGCCGCGGAAATGTTCCGCCAGAGCAATATCCCCAAGCGGCTGATCCCGGCCACCATTGCCCTCGGTGCGTTCTCCTTCACCATGGACGCCCTGCCGGGCACTCCGCAGATCCAGAACATCATCCCCAGCACCTTCTTCAATACCACCGCCTGGGCGGCGCCGTGGCTGGGCCTGATCGGCACGCTGTTCGTGTTCTGCACCGGCATGCTTTACCTGCAACGCCAGCGCAACAAAGCCCAGCGCGCCGGCGAAGGCTACGGCAGCGAGCTGCGTAACGAGCCGGAAACCGCCGCCGACCTGACCCTGCCCAACCCCTGGCTGGCGCTGTCGCCATTGCTGTTGGTGGGGGCGATGAACCTGCTGTTCACCCACTGGATTCCCCAGTGGTACGGCAAGACCCATAGCCTCAGCCTGCCCGGCATGAGCGTTCCGGTACAAACCGACATCGCCAAGCTCACTGCAATCTGGGCGGTCGAGGCCGCCTTGCTGCTGGGCATTCTGCTGGTGCTGGTCAGTGCGTTCGGGGCCATCCGCAGTCGCCTTGCCGAAGGCAGCAAAAGTGCGGTCAGCGGCGCCTTGCTGGCGGCGATGAACACTGCCTCGGAATACGGCTTCGGGGCCGTGATTGCCTCGCTGCCAGGCTTCCTGGTGCTGGCCGACGCACTGCGCAACATCCCCAACCCGCTGGTCAACGAAGCCATCACGGTTACCCTGCTGGCGGGCATTACCGGCTCGGCCTCGGGCGGTATGAGCATTGCCCTGGCCGCGATGTCCGACAGCTTCATCGCCGCGGCCAACGCGGCGAACATCCCGCTGGAGGTCCTGCACCGGGTGGCCGCCATGGCCAGCGGCGGTATGGACACCCTGCCGCACAACGGTGCAGTGATTACCCTGCTGGCGGTTACCGGGCTGACCCACCGTGAGGCCTACAAGGATATTTTCGGGATCACCCTGATCAAAACCCTGGCGGTGTTCGTCGTGATCGCCACGTTCTATGCCACCGGCATCGTTTAAGGAACTGCTTATGAGCCTCAACGGAAAAGTCGCCCTGGTTACCGGGTCTACCAGCGGCATCGGCCTGGGTATCGCCCAAGCCCTGGCGCAGGCCGGCGCCGACGTCATTCTCAACGGTTTCGGCGACGCCAGTGCGGCGCTGGCCGAGGTCGGCCGGCACGGCACCCGGGTTGGTCATCACCCGGCGGACCTGGCCAGCGTCGAGCAGCTCGGCGAGCTGTTTGCCTATGCCGAACGCGACTTCGGCGGCATCGACATTCTCGTCAACAATGCCGGCATCCAGCATGTGGCGCCCGTCGAGGCGTTTCCCGTCGAGCGCTGGGACGCGATCATCGCCCTCAACCTCTCGGCCGTATTCCACAGCACCCGCCTGGCCCTGCCGGGCATGCGCCAGCGCAACTGGGGGCGGATCATCAACATCGCCTCGGTGCACGGCCAGGTCGGCTCTGTGGGCAAGGTCGCCTATGTGGCCGCCAAACACGGCGTGATCGGCATGACCAAGGTGGTCGGCCTGGAAACTGCCACCAGCAACATTACCTGCAACGCCCTCTGTCCGGGCTGGGTGTTGACCCCACTGGTGCAGAAACAGATCGACGATCGCGCGGCTGGCGGGGTCGACCCACAGCAGGCACAGCACGATCTGCTGGCAGAAAAGCAGCCGTCTTTGGCCTTTGTCACCCCGCAACATCTGGGTGAGCTGGTATTGTTCCTCTGTAGCGAAGCCGGTAGCCAGGTTCGCGGCGCTGCCTGGAACATCGACGGCGGCTGGCTCGCCCAGTAACCGCAAGGCAACGGGCGCCTGAACCCTGGCTGGCTTCGAGGTTCAATTTTCACAGCAAGGAGCATTCATGCGCCCTACTTCTCTTACTGCCCTGTTCACCCTGTCGCTGGCCGTTGCCGCACAGAGCCAGGCAGCCAGCCTCAAGGATGTCGCGCCGTATCCGGAAGCAGAAAAAGGCTTCAGTCGCCAGGTGATCCACCTGCCGGCACAAACCGACGAATATGCCTTCAAAGTGGAAATCCTTGCCGGCAAACAGCTTGAGGTCGACTGCAACAAGCAGCGCCTGGGCGGTACCCTGGAAGAAAAAACCCTCGAAGGCTGGGGTTACAACTATTACACCCTGGCCAAGGTCGAGGGCCCGATGAGCACCCTGATGGCCTGCCCGGATGGCAAGAAAACCAAGGAATTCGTGCCGGTAGTCGGCGATGGTTTCCTGCTGCGCTACAACAGCAAGTTGCCGATCGTGGTGTACGTGCCCAAGGATGTCGAAGTGCGCTATCGGGTCTGGTCGGCCTCCACCGAGGTCAAGACCGCCAGCGAGGAGTAAACCCGCCCTCGGCATGTGCCAGCGATGACTGTTCAGGTGGCCGACATCCCCCGCACCATCAGCGCCAAGCTCGTCGAACTGGCGGTGCGCAACGTGGTGTACGGCCTGCCGGTGAAGAATACCGACGCATTGGCCAATCCCGAGGCCCTGACTTATTTTCAGGACCGCATCGAGCTGCGCGATCAGGCATAATCCGCAGCTTTTTAGCGCACGCAGAGGCACCCGCCCAATGAAAGCACAGGCCCGTCACATTCTGGTCAAGACCGCCGAAGAGGCCGAACAACTCAAGCAACGGATCGCCAAGGGTGAAGCGTTCGACGTGCTGGCGAAGAAGTATTCCACCTGCCCTTCGGGCAAACGCGGCGGCGACCTGGGTGAAGTGCGCCCAGGGCAAATGGTTGGCGCCATCGACCAAGTGATCTTCAAGAAACCGCTGCGCACCGTGCACGGTCCGATCAAAAGCAAGTTCGGCTACCACCTGGTGCAGGTGTTTTACCGGGATTGAGCCTTGCTGAAGTGCTTCACCTGATATTTTTGCCAGTTGTCGGTCCCCCCCTTCGTTTGTATCACTGTGGCATCACTCATCCGGCCTGAAGCAAAGGCAGCCGGATGCGCCGTGGTGTACGCCTTTGGCAAAAGGGAAGACCGGCATGATGCATCCTTCGAAACTGGTTTCACTCTGTGCGTTGCCGTTGCTTGGCCTGGGCCTGTCGAACGCCCAGGCAGCTTGCGTTACCGGGCCCGACAGTGGCGGCAATGACCACTACCTGTGTGACAGCGGCACAGCGCCATCCCTCACCGACCTTACCGGCAACAACACCCTGACCCTGCCGGCAGGTGGCACCGGCACCCTTGGCAGCGTCTCCTTTGGCGACGGCAGCGACCTGGTTACTGTGCATGCCGGCACCATTACCGGCGCAGTCAGCCAGGGTGGCGGCATCGACGGTTTCCTCATGACCGCTGGCAGCATCGGCTCACTGGCCCAAGGCAACGGCCGCGACACCTTTACCATGACCGGCGGGACCATCGTCGGCGCCTTTGAAGACGGCGATGTCGGCAAGATGACCGGCGGCAGCATCGGCCGCGTCGACATGAAGCTGGACAACAACAGCTGGGATCAGTCCGGCGGGCGGATTATCGGCAGCCTGGTCACCGGCCTTGGTCAGGACACCATCACCGTCAGTGGCAACGCCTTCATCGGCGGCAACATCAGCACTAGCGCCGGGGTCGATATCGTGACCATCAGTGGCGGCGAAGTCGCTGGCAACCTCCTGCTCAGCACCGGCAACGACCAGTTCACTTGGCGAGATGGCGGGCTGATCCGCGGCGAAGTCCAGATGGACACCGGCGACGATACCGTCACCCTGAGTAACCTCAGCGAAACCCAACTGGGCTTGCCAGCCGTGATCAATGGCAACACGGGCAACGACCGCCTGACTTTCGACCACACCAGCAGCAGCCGCGGCGCGCGCTATACCAACTGGGAGAGCGTGTTCCTCAACAACGGTTCGGTGCTTACTTTGAACGACACGCTTCTGCTCGGCGATGCTGGCAGCGGTACCGGCAGCCTGAGCGTTGATGGCAGCAGCCAGATCGTCTCCCGTGGTGGCAGCCTTTCGGCAGCGGTTGCCGGGCAGAACGTCAATGTCGGCAACACCGGCCTGATCGACCTGAGCACTGGCGGCGATGCCCTCGGTCGGCTGATCATCAACGGCAACTACACCGGCAACAATGGCACCCTGAAGCTCAACAGCGTGCTGGCCGGCGACGGTGCCGCCTCGGATCGGCTGGTGGTAAACCAGGGGGCTATCACCGGCACCACCCATCTGCAGGTCAATAATCTCGGCGGCGCCGGGGCAGCAACCAGCCAGAACGGCATCCAGGTAGTGGAAGCCGCCAATGGCGCCACCAGCAGCAACGGCGCTTTTGTGCAGACCCAGGTGTTGCGTGCCGGGGCCTTCGACTACCGGCTGTTCAAGGGGGGCGTCACGGCGGGCAGCGAACAGAGCTGGTTCCTCCGCTCCACGGTGCTCGCCCCGCCGCCGCTGCCGGCGCCGGGCGAGCCACAACCGGTCGAGCCACCGGCGACCAGTGTGCCGCTGGCCGCACCAGCGCCGGGCCAGTCGGCGTTACCGCAGGCCGTGGCCGGGCAAAGCATTCCGCTGTACAGCCCGGAAGTCGCCACTTACGCCGCGGCCCCACGAGCTGCGGCACTGGTTGTGCGTAGCGCGCTGAGCACCTTCCACCAGCGTCAGGGCGACCAGCAGTTGCTGAATGAGACTGGCGCCGTCTCGGCCAGCTGGGGCCAGGCGTATGGCAGCAGTGTCCGCCAGCGCTGGTCAGGCACCGTCGAGCCCAGCCTGGATGGCAGCCTGTACGGCTTCAAGGTTGGCCAGGACCTGTTTGCCTGGCTCAGCGACAGCGGTGCACGGCAGCATGTCGGGGTGTATCTTGGCTCAAGCCATATCGACGGCGACGTGAAAGGCTTCGCCGTGGGCACTCACGACACCGCAGTGGGCGACCTGAAACTCGACAGCGAGCATGTCGGCGTGTACTGGACGCTGATCGGTCGGCAGCGCTGGTACCTCGATGCCGTGTTGCAGCATTCCAGCCTGGACGGCCGGGCCCGTTCCGATCGCGGCGACAAGCTCGATCTCGATGGGCATGCCTGGGCGGCATCGCTGGAGGCGGGATATCCGTTCACCCTGTCGCCGCGCTGGCGCCTGGAGCCGCAGGTGCAACTGATCGCCAGCAAGGTCTCGCTGGACAGCGCCAACGACAGTGCCGCGCGCGTCAGCTTCGATGCCCAGACCGAACTGACCGGCCGGCTTGGCTTGCGTCTGGAGGGCGACTTCAAGGCCGGGGACGTGCCGCTGCAGCCTTTCGTGCAGGTGAACGCCTGGCACGGCGACGGTGGCCGCGACACGCTGACCTTCGATGCTGTCGACAAGGTCAAGACCGATTACCGCAGCGCGTCGATGGAGGTCGGTGCCGGGGTGGTGGCGCAGATCAACCCGAGTGTCAGCGTGCACCTGGGCGTGGATTACGGGACCCATCTGGATGCCCGTCAGCAAGAGCGCGTCGGGGCCAACCTAGGGCTTCGCCTGAGCTATTAGGCCCCGACGCGCCGCGCTGCCAGCAAGCCGAGTTCGGCGCAGTTGAGCAGCGCGGCACTGATACGGTTGAACACCCGCCGTGGTCGGTAGGCTGAACCCGCGTTGCAGGCGGCACTCCACCAGCGATGCGGCTCCCCCGCCTAGAGGACAGTCAACGTCTTCAGGTCGAGCAAACTGAACTGCCCGCTGGCCCAGCCACCGGTATCGATATGCCAGACATTCCCCAGCACCTTCACCCGGCGCAATGGCGTATGCCCAACCACCAGCGCCCGCAGCCCATTGACCACCTCGCTGTTGCCTTGCTGCAGCCTTAGCCGCGACCACTGGCAGACATCCTGCACCTGTTTTTCCAGTGGCGCCTGCAACAAGTCGCGTAACCGATTCCAGTCGGCAAACGGACAATCGGCATGCAGCAACCCTACCGGGCCCTGCGCTGTCTCCAGCTCGATCGCCAGCGGCAACCGCTCGAAACGCTCGGCAAACGGCAGTTGCTGGGCCCTCGGCATATCGATAAACCAGCCGCCGCCAGCCGCTCGGTACTGGCCCAGGTCCAGCCACTGCCCGCGCACCAGCGCCACTGCCAGCCCCTCATGGTTACCCTGCACCGCATACAGCCAGGGCTGTGCCAGCCACTCCAGCACCTGGGCGCATTCCGGACCGCGGTCGACCAGGTCGCCGACGCTGAACAGCCGGTCGACCGCCGGATCGAAACCGACCGCATCCAGCGCCTGCTGCAAACGGCTGAAATGCCCGTGCACATCGCCCACCGCCAGATCGCGCCCGCGTGTATTAGCCGCCACCTGCAGCATGCTGTTCATTGCCGTCTCCTTTCGCTACTGCCGCGCCTCGGGCGTAAACTAGAGCCACCCCGCCCCTGGAGGTGAATCATGCGCCCTGCCCTGCTTCTTGCCCTGACCTTGCTGGCGGCGAACAGCATGGCACAGCCGGCCGCCGAAGCGCCCGTGACGGTCGACTATATCCATCCAGAAAAATTTCGCGACGCCCGCCTCGACAGCAGCGGCTACAACCGTGGCGCCGACGCCTATGTAATGAAGCAGTTGGCCGCCGAACTGCAGAAGCTCGGCGGCCGCTACTTGAATGGTTCCGCAAGACCTTCAAAGGTTGACACAGGTCGGCCCCGGCGGCGGCCAGCCTGCTAGAATGGCCGCCTAAACGTATTGGCAGGATCCAGCATGGGCATCAAGAAAACCTCCCTCGAACTCAAGCGCGACCTGAAAGCCGTGGCCGGCAATCTGGAGCGCACCGCCGGGGAGATCAGCAAGCTGGCCGAGCGGATCAAGGACGTCGACGTGGTCGCCGTGTTGCACCTGATGAACCGCCTGTACAAGGACTCGGACAAACTCAAAGCCTACGCCGACGAGATCAAGGACGGCCGCATCGTGCGCGGCAAGGCCGACTGACCCACGCCACAGGCTGTTGCAGCGGGCCCTGCTACACTTTATTACGCCTACGGGAGGAATGTGCCATGTCGGACAAAGAGATCACCACCCTGCTCAGCCTGATCAACCAACGCCAGGATCGACTGGCCTTCGCCTGCAAGGAAATCGCCGACTGGATCGACAGCCAGGGCGACCGCCCGGTCGCCGGCAAGATCCGCGACAGCCTCAAGGCCGTCGAAGCCGATGAAGTGCTGGTGAAAAAGACCCTGACCACACTGAGCCTGGATCGCCCGCTACCGCGCTTCCGCTGATCCGAGAGGCTCTTTGAAGCCGCTGCAACGGCTGGCCAGTGTCAGTCGACGTGGTCGTCGTGGTCTTCTTCATCGAGCACATCCAACCCGTATTCCTCGTCGTCGCTGTCGTCGAACAGCGGGTTGACCTCGGCCTCGGCCGGCTCATGGCCTTCGTCGAACTCATGGTCGAGCAAGTGATCGTGCTCGGGTTCGTGGATATCGTTTTCGTCGTTCATGCACGGCTCCTGGCTGCGGCTGTTTTCAGGGCGCCTATATAAAGCTGCCAGCGGCTGCGGTCAATGCCGCAAAGCTTCGACCGCGCAGGCGACCTGAGCCAGGTGCAGCGGGCCGTACTAGTGAGCATGAACTGAGATCGAGGTGAACTCCATCTCCGTATGCGTGAGATATCCGTACAGTTTCGGAAGTTTGGATCCAGTTTCGTGTCCAGTGCTGTCGCCGACCAGACGGCAGTCCATGCAATTTTGTTGGCTAGTTAGTTCGCTTACCATCTTTTGCGCGACGGGTGCCGATGAACAAGGCGCGGTGTCGGCAGCGGTGGTGGGGCCATCTAGATTGACGGCCCAACAGTTCGGATATAAAGTCCGCGGTCCTCGCCCCATAAGATGGAACTTATCGTGATTTTAATCCCCGCCTACGAACCGGATGAAACGCTGGTCAAGCTTGTGGATGAGCTGCTAGCACTGATGCAGGGGGCCGAGAAGAGCGTGCCCTTACTCATCATCAACGATGGTTCCCGGCGAGAAGTAGCGCTTCAGGTATTTGCCGATCTGGAGGCTCGGGGTATTGAAGTTATCACGCATGCAGTAAACAAAGGCAAAGGTGGCGCACTTAAAACCGGCCTTGCTATCGCCCGTGATAGAGGCATGCCTTACGTGCTCACTGCCGATGCCGATGGTCAGCACTTACCTGAGGATATTCTCCGCGTGCTGGCGGCCGGTAACCAAGCCCACGATTCGGTAATCCTTGGTCGCCGAGTGTTCGACGAATCCACGCCTTTGCGCTCGAAGTTCGGCAACGAATTGACTATCCGGGTTTTTCATCTGGTCCATGGCAAGCGGGTCAACGACACACAAACCGGACTCCGTTACATCCCGGCCGGATTTTATGAAGATCTGCTGGCCATTACCAAGGACAAATACGACTTTGAGCTTGCAGCGCTGATCATCTTCGCGCGTCGCAACAAGCTCCAGGAAGTCGTCATTCAAACTGTCTATGAGCCGGGCAACCCCTCTTCCCATTTCCGCAAACTACAGGACTCGGCGAAGATCTACGCGGTATTGCTGCGTGGCGGAATAGTTTCTCTGTTTCTCGCCTTGATGGACTTCTTGACGTTCCACCTGGCGGACGTGCTCACCGGCTCCACCACCGCGTCCGTGGTACTGGCGAGGACCGTCGGCACGATAGGCTACTTCTATCTGGCACGCAGTTTCATCTATAAAGTGGGTGGCGATACCGTTAGCACATTCACGAAGTACCTCCTCCTGGTGCTCCTGAATATTTCCATGCTTGTGCCGCTGATCGACCTGGCCAAAGAGCAGTTCGACATGCCGAAAGTACTGACTTACATTCTTGGCACCCTCGCATTGTTCTTCTTCAACTTCTTCGTGCAAAAGGCCTTTATCTTCAAAGAAGCCGGTGCGGCTCCGACGCTGGCATCCACCGCCATCCCCGCTGCAACGATCGCGGAAAGAGCTGAGTAACCCCTTCCTGCTCCGCGCCGGCCAATCGTGGTCGGCGCGGATGCCTTTGTACCTCCAGATTGGCCCAATCCACTCGGTAAAAATCGCCAGCCTGCCTTTGTGAATCAGACATGAATACGACCACTCAAACGCCTTCCTCTTATGTGGGCAACGATGTAGAACTGCGTACACGTACTTTCCGTTGGATAGCGGCATTGCTACTGCTGTGGCTTATTATCGGCACTGCCTTCCTGTATCGACAGGAACTGTCGATACGGCTCGGGCTTTGGGATCACTTCGACATCAGTGCGGTGAACTATTCCCGCTATGTAGATGCCCGGGATTCCCAGCAGGTTTTCCAAGACCAGCTGGCGCTGGTGCAGGAGGGCCGCCGTAGCGGTGCCTTGTTTGTCGGCCCGAGCAACCTTTACAGCCGTCAACTGCTGCCCATCAACAGCAACGAACACTATCGGATGAGCATAGAGTTGTTGGCCATCGCTGACGGTAGCGACGACAAGGGTTCGGCCACGTACGCGGGCCTGGTATTTTTCGATGAGAATAAAAACATCATCATCGCCCCACAATCGCACATGTTCGGCGTCGCCTCGAACAACGTGATCAACCGCGCTACTGGGCGGACCGTACTGAGCGGCCTGTTCTCTCCTGCCGAGCCAGGTCAAAACCGAATTCCGTCGAATGCCCGCTATATGAAGATCGCCATCAACCTCAATTACGGTGACCCTAAAGCGGCGGTGGTGCTGTCGAACGTCAAGTTCGCGCCTTATGTGCCTGTTGAGGACAACAAATGACGCTTTTTTTCGGGTTCCTGGCGGTTTCGCTGTTTGTACTGTTGATTGGTTTTATCTGGCCGATCAGAGGCCGCATCGACGTACTCTCTCTCACTACATTGACTGTCGCCAAGTCGCTGTGGCTGAGCTGGCTGGTAGTCTTCGTGTCCTACTGGTTGAACCTGGGCGACCTGCTGCTGCCGATTCTTCTGGTGGTGGGTGTGGTCACCGTGCGCCGGTTCCTCAAGGGCAACGATGCCGTCGTCACCTTCGATTTCGGCGCCGTAATCCTCGTAGTGGTGCTATTGCTTCTCGGTCTGCTATTGAGTCCGCTGGCGGCACTCAAGCCAATCTTTGAAGGAGAAATCGTACTCTCCGGCTGGGACGTCAATGCGTCCTGGAACAACTGGGCAATGCAGCTCTACGAGAATACCTATGCGCCTTACAGCGCAGCCTACCCGCTGTTCTTACCGGGGCTGTGGTCGCTGGTGTACAAGGCCCAGGCCAACCCAATGGTCTGGGTCATGACGCGGCTATTGCTGTGTGTGTTCCCGCTGCTGCTGGTTGTTCAGATCGGCTCGCTCTCCATCGCCCGCCGACCTATAGCAGCACTGCTGGTGTTCCTTTCGGTATGGGGCATATTCCTGCTGAACCCGCACCTGCTGGCCGGCATCACAGACCCTATCGTGATGATGATTACCCTGATCGCAGGCGTGGCGCTGTACCTTGCGACCTGTTGCGAACGCCAGGACGAGAGGATTGATCAGTACACCTTGTGTGCAGCGCTGTTTGCAGGCATCGGCGCGATTACCAAGCAGCCAGGTGCCCTCGGCGCTGTCGTGATCGCGCTGGGACTGATCCTGATCGGGCTGCGTACCTCGAAAGGGTTTGGCTGGTATCTGACGCGCCTGATTGCCATGGTCATCCCACCTGCGACCTTTATGATTATCTTCTCGTCCGCGCCGTCGATGCCGGCTGCGCTGGGCAACCTCACTTTTCTCATGAGCCTGACGTCAAAGGCATCCGCCGGCGGTGGCATCTATGAGAATGGCTGGAATCTGGTTGTCAGCATGTTTGGACGGTTCCCGTTGCTGCTGATGCTTACCTTGGCCGCGTTCAACCTGCTTACGCCGAAACGCCTGGCGAGTCAGATTGGTCTGATTTATCTGGTTTTCTCCGGTATTGCATTTACCGCCTATGCGAACTGCTGCGCCTATGATGAGCGCAACGGCTGGTTCCTGATTGCTTTGCTGGGGATGTCGGCGATCTGCGGCGCGTCGATTCTCGAACGTCCACTCATGCGCGAGCTGGCACCACTGGGCGCGCGCTTCGGTTCGATTAATAGCGTCATACGGCGACAACGCAGCAGTGGTAGCGCGACACTTCAGCTCATCGGCATAGCACTCGCCATTGCCATCGCCGGCGCGCTGCAATTGGGTATTGGCGAATCACGCTACCTTGAGGCCGCCAAAGAGGCCCGCCGCGGAATAGTTTGGCCAACCGTCAATAGCCTGGTTTATACAGACATCGACAGCTTGGGCGATGGCCTGATCATCTCCAACTATCAGTTCGTCGCACTGCTACCTGACATGGAGAAGCGCCATCGCAGCTGCGCCAACATCGAATGCGTCGTCGACGCTATCAAACAGCATCCGGGCAGCCGTGTCCTGATGGGGCCGGAATCGTTCAGCTATCCAGCACTGCGCGCATCCCTGGGCGCTACGGATTATCTGGCCAGCGAGGACAAGTACGGATTCGTAATCACGCGAAGCCTGAAGGCTGAGGATTTGCCCGCTGCGGTATTGGCCACATCTACTCACTGAGCATCCAGGGGCAGAGAAGCGATCTATTGAGGGCGCCCTGGCCCCAGGTATACCTGCCTGTAGCGTACAAACGCGGAATGGAGGGGCTGGCCCCTCCTACGCAATTGGGTTAATGCGCAGCGTCCAGCGTTGATCGAGCCTGGTCGTGTACGAGCGGCGCTCATGTACGCCCCCATACAACTGTCGCCATACCTATGCGACAATACGCGCAATGTCTGGCCTCAACCCCGCCTTTATCGCCCCAACAACTCGGTCACAGCGTGCAGATGCTTCTGTCGACATCGGCACGATAGATCAATTCGGCTTCCGATTGGAACGAGCTTGAGAAGTTGAAGATTGGTCCCAAATTGCTCCCAGGCGAAACAAGCACACCATAAGCTATTGATAGGTAAGCCCTTTGATCTCCACCGCTAACATCACCATGCAGTTCGGTGCCAAGCCCTTGTTCGAGAACGTCTCGGTCAAGTTCAACAACGGCAACCGCTACGGTCTCATCGGCGCCAATGGCTGCGGCAAGTCGACCTTCATGAAGATCCTCGGCGGCGACCTCGAGCCGTCCGGCGGCCAGGTCATGCTCGAGCCGAACGTCCGTCTGGGTAAACTGCGCCAGGACCAGTTCGCCTACGAAGAATTCACCGTGATCGACACCGTGATCATGGGCCATGAAGAACTCTACCGGGTCAAGGCCGAGCGCGATCGCATCTACTCGCTGCCGGAAATGACCGAAGAAGACGGCATGGCCGTCGCCGAACTGGAAACCGAGTTCGCCGAGATGGACGGCTACACCGCCGAATCCCGTGCCGGCGAGCTGCTGCTGGGCCTGGGTATTCCGCTGGAACAACATTTCGGCCCGATGACCGAAGTCGCCCCCGGCTGGAAACTGCGTGTGCTGCTGGCCCAGGCGCTGTTCTCCGACCCGGAAGTGCTGCTGCTCGACGAGCCAACCAACCACCTGGACATCAACACCATCCGCTGGCTGGAAACCATTCTCACGGCGCGTAACAGCACCATGATCATCATTTCCCACGACCGGCACTTCCTGAACAGCGTCTGCACGCACATGGCCGACCTCGATTACGGCGAGCTGCGTCTGTTCCCGGGCAACTACGACGAGTACATGACCGCTGCCACGCAATCGCGCGAGCAACTGCTGTCGGACAACGCCAAGAAGAAAGCCCAGATCGCCGAACTGCAGACCTTCGTCAGCCGCTTCTCGGCCAACGCCTCGAAAGCCAAGCAGGCCACCTCCCGCGCCAAGCAGATCGACAAGATCCAGCTGGCCGAAGTCAAGCCGTCGAGCCGGGTCAGCCCGTTCATCCGCTTCGAACAGAACAAAAAGCTGCACCGCCAGGCCGTGACCATCGAGAAGATGTCCAAGGGCTTCGACGGCAAGACCCTGTTCGAAAACTTCAGCTTCACCGTCGAAGCCGGCGAGCGCGTTGCGATCATCGGTCCGAACGGTATCGGCAAAACCACCCTGCTGCGCACCCTGGTCGGTGAAATGACCCCGGACGCCGGCTCGGTAAAATGGACCGAAAGCGCCGAGCTGGGCTACTACGCCCAGGACCACGCCCACGACTTCGAAGACGATGTCAGCCTGTTCGACTGGATGGGCCAGTGGACCCAAGGCGAGCAGATGATTCGCGGCACCTTGGGCCGGATGCTGTTCTCCAACGACGAGATCCTCAAGTCGGTGAAGGTGATTTCCGGTGGTGAACAAGGCCGCATGCTGTTCGGCAAACTGATCCTGCAAAAGCCGAACGTGCTGGTGATGGACGAACCGACCAACCACCTGGACATGGAATCGATCGAGGCGCTCAACCTGGCGCTGGAAAACTACCCAGGCACGCTGATCTTCGTCAGCCACGACCGCGAGTTCGTGTCCTCGCTGGCCACCCGCATCATCGAACTGAGCCCAAGCGGCGTGACCGACTTCAGCGGCACCTACGATGACTACCTGCGGAGCCAGGGCGTGGTGATCTAAAGCGTAGTAAACGCCTGTTTGTGGGAGCCCGCCTCGCGGGCTCCCACAGCACGGTTCAAGGCAGTAGAACGCGCACCTGTAAAAACTCATTAGCCTGCTTTCTTTTATTCCCTTCCCCGGCCATCATGAGCGCTCTCCTCCCGCCGACCCGCGAACGAGCCCCATGACTGCCCCGGCACCTGCTGCACCGCCTAGCGCCAGCGTCACCCTGCAGATCCTCTCGATCGTCTTCTACACCTTCATCGCCTTCCTCTGCATTGGCCTGCCGATTGCCGTGCTGCCTGGGCATGTCCACGACCAGCTGGGTTTCAGCGCCGTCATTGCCGGCCTGACCATCGGCCTGCAGTACCTCAGCACCTTGCTCAGCCGGCCCATGGCCGGGCGCCTGGCCGATAGCCTTGGGACCAAGCGGGTGATCGTCTACGGCCTGCTCGGGATTGCCGCCGCAGGTGCGCTGACCTGGGCCTCGGCGCTGCTGGTCAGCCTGCCGGCGATCAGCCTACTGGTGCTGCTGGTCGGCCGTGTGCTACTGGGCATCGCCCAGGGTCTGATCGGCGTCGGCACGCTCAGTTGGGGCATCGGCGAGGTTGGCGCCGAACACACCGCGCGAGTGATTTCCTGGAACGGCATCGCCTCGTACGGCGCCATCGCCATCGGTGCGCCGCTGGGCGTACTGCTGACCAGCACGCTGAGCTTCGCCAGCCTGGGCATCGGCCTGCTGCTGCTCGCCGGCATGGCCCTGGTCATCGTGCGCAACAAACCCTCGCTGCCGCTGATGCGCGGCGAGCGCCTGCCGTTCTGGGCCGCCTTCGCCCGGGTCGCACCCTGTGGCGCCAGCCTGACGCTGGCCTCAATCGGCTACGGTAGCCTGACCACCTTCGTCACCCTGTTCTATCTGGAGCGCGGCTGGAGTGGCGCCGCCTGGTGCCTCAGCGCCTTCGGCATCTGTTTCATCCTGTCGCGCCTGCTGTTCGTCAACGCGGTCAATCAATACGGTGGCTACCGGGTGGCCATTGTCTGCATGGCCGTCGAGGCGCTGGGCCTGAGCCTGCTCTGGTTGGCGCCATCTCCCGCGCTGGCCCTGCTCGGTGCCGGGCTGACCGGCTTTGGCCTGTCGCTGGTGTACCCGGCACTGGGCGTCGAAGCGATCAAACAGGTACCCAGCAGCAGCCGCGGCGCCGGCCTGGGGGCCTATGCAGTGTTCTTCGACCTGGCCCTGGCGATTGCCGGACCGTTGATGGGCATGGTTGCCGCGCAGCTCGGCTACGCCTGGATCTTCTGCGTTGCCGCCCTGCTCTCGCTGGCCGGCGTCGGCCTGAGCACAGTACTGCTCAAACGCAGCCAGGCTCACTGATCGGCCGTGTGCAAGCCGGCCCGGTTCGGTTTGCCCAGGGCGCGGTTGAAAAAGCGCGTGGCTTCGGCCTGCAGGCTCAGGTGAATGCCAGCGCGGTCGACACCGTCCGGGTCGTTGCACAGCGCGGCCATGCGCGCGCGCTGTTCGTCGTCGCAGGGCGCCATGAACACAAAATGCCCGGCACCGGCCAGCCGCTTGTAGTCCGGCGAGATCGGCAGCTTGCGCGCCAGGGCCTCGGCGTTCTTGTCGATGGCCAGTAACTGGTCGCGGTCACCGCTGTAGATCAGCGTCGGCACTTGCACATCGGCCAGGCTCTGACGGCCGAACATCAGGCTTAACGGTGCCATCAGCAGCAAGGCGCGTACGCGGGGATCGGCCTCGGGCAGCAGATCGTCGCGATCGGCGATCAGTTCACCGCGCATCTTGCAGGCGTCGCCGTCCAGCGGACGCTCCTGGCAGTAACGGCGCAAGCGTTTCAGATCGGGCCGCGCGCCGGACAGGATCAAGGCCGTCTCGCCACCTGCCGAATAGCCGATCATGCCGACCTGCTCGACGCTCACATAGGGGGATAGCAGCGCGTCCGCCAACGTTGCGCTGATCGCCGCACTGATCTGCAGCGGCCGGCCATAGAGGTTGCTCAGGGTGCCCAGGCGGCTGTGGTCGTGGGCGTTGTCACCGGGGTGGATGACCGCCACCACCACGAAACCGCGCCGTGCCAGCGCGGTGGCCAGGTCGTGCAACGCCAGCGGGGTGCCGGTGTTGCCGTGAGACAGCATCAGCAGCGGGAAGCGCCCAATCGCCACCGGCGAGCCTTCGACAGCGTCGATGCGATAGCCGTCAATCGTGCTCCGGTGATCGGCGCCGGTGGACGGGTAGAACGCCAGGGCCTGCATCGGCTGGTTATCCAGTGGGTCGGCAAACGTCATGCGGTGCAGGCCCACGCTCCAGTGCTGGGCGGGTTCGGCGTGCACCGAAACACAGCCGCCGATCAGCAATAGCATCAAAACCGCGCGTACCCGCCACATGCTCTTTCACCTTGAACGGCCGGCCATGCTGCCAAACCAAGTTGAAGCATAGATCGGGCCATGCTGGCGAAGATGAAATCCAGATGAAAAAACCGACTGCCGGGCAAGCCGGCAGTCGGTTTCGGGTGTAACGCAGTCAACCTCAGGCGGCGACGAACAACTCGCTGTCGATCTGCGCCTGGGCCGCCTGCAAGGCTTGCTTGCGCGGCTCTTCACCGTAGGCCAGGCCGTGGGCACGGACGAACTCGACGTTGGTGATGCCGATGAAGCCGAGGAACACTTTCAGGAAGTCTTCATGGCCAACGCCGGTTGGCTGCCCCTGGTGCAGGCCGCCGGCGGTCGATACCACGATCACCTTCTTGTTACCGCACAACCCTTCCGGGCCGGCTTCGCTGTAACGGAAGGTCTTGCCGGCCACGGCGACACGGTCGATCCAGGCCTTGAGCTGGGTTGGAATGGAGAAGTTGTACATCGGCGCAGCAATCACCACCGCGTCGGCGTCGAGAAACTCCTGCAAGGTCTCGCTGCTCAGCTTGGCTTCGTGCTGCTGGGCGGCATCACGCATTGCTTCCGGAGTGCCGGCAGCCACCAGGGTGGCGGCGGAAAAGTGGCTGATCGCGTCGGCGGCCAGGTCACGGTAGATCACCTCGGCAGTTGGCTCGGCAGCGGTCCAGGCCTCGACCACGCTGCGGCTGAGCTGACGGGAAGCGGAATTGTCGCCGAGGATGCTCGAGTCGATGTGCAACAGTTTCATGGGGCTCTCCTGAATGGGGACCGCGGTGCGGCGATCACGATGGAGGTAATCCTACCGATGCCACGAATAGCTGATAAGCTGGCAAAAATGTATCAGTTCGTTCCACTGATAGAACAATGGGTCATTTCATGCAGGATCTGAACGATCTTTTCTACTTCGCCCGGGTGGTCGAGGCCGGTGGTTTTGCCGCCGCCGGACGCTTGCTGGGGATTCCCAAGTCGCGCTTGTCGCGGCGTATTGCCGAGCTGGAAGAGCGCCTCGGTACCCGCCTGTTACAGCGCACCACACGTAAACTGAAGCTGACCGCAGTTGGCGAGCGCTACCTGCGCCATTGCCAAGCGATGTTGCTGGAGGCGGAGATGGCCGACGAGGCGGTCGCCAGCATGACCAGCGAACCGCGCGGGCGCTTGCGGGTTTCGTGCCCGGTGGGCCTGGCGCATGAGTTCCTGCCGGCGGTGATCAGCCGGTTTCTCGCCCAGTATCCGCAGGTGCAGTTGGACATGGTCCTGCTCAACCGGCGGGTCGACCTGATCAGTGAAGGTATCGACGTTGCTCTGCGCGTACGCGACCTGGGCGACGAAGACCCGAGTCTGGTCACCCGTCGGCTGCGCCAGGCCAAGTTGATGCTGGTGGCCACTCCGGCGTTCGTTGCCGAGCAGCAGATCAGTACCCCCGCCGACCTGAACAACGCGCCCGTGCTTGGCGCGGTGGAGTCCGACCGGCTAGTGCACCTGCGCCTGCTCGATGCGCAGGGCAACAAGCACGACCTGACGCTGGAAGCGCGACTGGCGGTGGACGATTTTGTCGTGCGTAAGGCGGCAACGCTGGCCGGACTGGGCTTTACCGCACTGCCGATCATGCACTGCGAGGCCGAGCTGGCCAGCGGCGAACTGGTGCAGTTGCTGCCAGACTGGTCGATGCCCAGCGGTTATCTGCAAGCGGTGTACCCGCATCGGCGTGGCGTGCTGCCGGCGCTGCGGGCCTGGATCGACCATCTGGTGGCAAGTTTCGAGGAATGTGGAGAACGCTATGTCTGAACGGCCAATGAACGAAGATGAGGTGGTAGCGCTGTGCCTGAGTTTGCCGGGGGCGCGAGAAGACTACAAATGGGGCGGCGTGCGCGTGTTTTCGGTGGCGGGCAACAAGATGTTCGCCGTGCTGGACCTGGCCGCTGCCGGGTTGTCGTTCAAAGTCGATAGCACGCTGTTTCTCGGCTATGTCGATCGCCCCGGTGTGCGCCCGGCACCGTATCTGGCACGGGCCCATTGGATCAGCGTGGCGCCGCCCTACGCGCTGGGGCGCGCGGAGCTGGAGGAACTGCTTCGGCGCTCTCATCGACTGGTGGTGAGCCGGCTACCCAAACGGGTGCAAGTCGGGTTGTTGCAGTAGTCCGGGGTTGATCTGCTTCAACGACATAATTGCCACGTTCAACTGCGCATCGGCTCTTGTTCTGAGCGTGCTTCGCGCCATCTGAACGCAACGATGCCAACCTGGCAGCCACCGACTCACACGCTGGCTGCCGGGTTGGACGTTAACCACCGGCTTGCAGATCACCCCCCGTAAGCCCGGTATTACGGGGGGAGGAATCAATCCACCCACTCTGCGCCTTACCGGCCTGGCGCGACACCGGCGCCCACGCGCGGGCAGCCCACAGGTTAGCCTGGCTCGCGCTCTGCCAGTTCTTCGAGCAAATCGGCCGATGGCACGAAGAACAGGCCGCCGGTCACCGCCGTGCTGAAGTCCAGCAGGCGGTCGTAGTTACCCACCGGCTTGCCGACGAACATGTTCTCCAGCATCTGCTCGATCGGCTGCGGCGAGCGCGCGTAACCGATGAAGTAGGTGCCGAACTCGCCGACGCCAGGGCGACCGAACGGCATGTTGTCGCGCAGGATCTTCACTTCTTCGCCGTTTTCTTCGATCACCGTCAGGCTGCTGTGCGAGCAGCTTGGCTTGACGTCGTCGGCCAGTTCGATGTCGGACAGTTTGGTCCGGCCGATGACCCGCTCCTGGGCCTCGACCGACAGCGCGTTCCATTCGCCCATCTTGTGCAGGTACTTCTGCACCAGCACGTAGCTGCCCTGGACGAACTCGGGGTCTTCATCACCGACCAGGGTGAAGCGCTCGATCTTGCGCCCGGTCGGGTTCTCCGTACCGTCGACGAAGCCGATGATGCTGCGCATGTCGAAGTAGCGGAAGCCCTGCACTTCATCGACCACCGCAACGGCGTCGCCCAGCGCAGCCATCAACTGGGTGGCCAGTTCGAAGCACAGGTCCATCTGCTCGGCACGGATGTGCAGGAGGATATCGCCCGGCGTCGCTACGGCACGGCGGCCGTCTACGCCGAACTCGCGGAACGGGTGCAGGTTGGCGGGGCGTGGGCCGCCGAACAGGCGATCCCAGGCATCCGAGCCAAAGCCGCAGACACAGGACAGGTTGCCATCCGGCACGCGCTTGCCGACCGAGCGGGTGAGCCCGGCGACATCGGCGCACCAGCCGCGTACAGTCTCGGCGGCTTCGGCGCCGGGCGCCAGGGTGGCGACGATGAAGATCGCGCTGCGGGTGATAGGGCTGCAAACGGATTGTGCTTCGATAAGGTCGTTGGCCATTGCTGCGTGCTTTTACTGTGGTAGCGGAGAAAGCGTGGACTGTAGCAGAGACACCCAGCGTTGACAGTGTCTGTGTGCCACCTGTGGCCGCCGGCGTTCATGAACAGCGAAGCGGCATCACCTGGCAAGTCCATGCAGACAGAGCAGAACCGCTGGTAAACCTGCCGTCCAGCCGACCGATGGCCTGGCGCACAATCAACGCTGGTGAATGCCGTGGTATCCAAGGCGATCGACCAATCTTCAGCCTCACTGTTACGGCTGAACTTCAGTTGGTGGGTAATACCGCTGCGAGCGCCAATGGCAGCGTTGAGAATATGAATCACGTAATACAGGTCTTGCTGACCGAGCCAGAAAGAACCGCCACAAGCTTTCCGCCGGCGTTGCCGGAGGATCCGACGAGCGGTTCAAATGAAATTGAACATTTCCCTGCCTCAAGCGCTCTGGGCCGGCACTGATAGTCTGCGCAAGGTCCCCGCCAGCGGCGTTCTCCTTTACACTATCGCCCCTTCGGCGCAGCCCCTTCTGCGCCCAATCGATTAAGCCCAAGCCCATGCCTTTCGAACTCAGCGTAGACCTCACCACCCTCGCCATTCTCGCCGCAGTCGCTTTCGTCGCCGGTTTCATTGACGCCATTGCCGGCGGCGGTGGCCTGCTCACCACGCCGGCGCTGCTTACCGCCGGTATGCCGCCGCACCTGGTGCTCGGCACCAACAAACTCAGCTCGACCTTCGGCTCGGCCACCGCCAGTTTCACCTACTACCGACGCAAGCTGTTTCACCCGGCACAATGGCGTCATGCGCTGGTTGGCACCCTGATTGGCGCCCTGCTCGGCGCGGTGATCGCCCATTATCTGCCCGCCGAATGGCTGAACAAGATGCTGCCGGTGATCGTCTTTGCCTGTGGCGTGTACCTGCTGTTCGGCGGCACGCCAAAAGCACCGCTGGACGCCGATGTGCCGGTGAAAAAGAAATGGCAGTTGCCGCAGGGCTTTACCCTGGGCTTCTACGATGGCGTCGCCGGCCCCGGCACCGGCGCGTTCTGGACGGTCAGTTCGCTGCTGCTGTACCCCATCGACCTGGTCAAGGCCAGCGGTGTGGCACGCAGCATGAACTTCGTCAGCAATGCCGCCGCGCTCTCGGTGTTCATCTTCTCCGGTCAGGTGGACTGGCTGGTCGGCCTTTCGATGGGCTCGGCGCTGATGGTCGGTGCGTTCTTCGGTGCACGTACCGCCATCAGCGGCGGTAGCAAGTTCATCCGCCCGGTGTTCATCACCGTGGTGCTGGCGCTGACCGTGCGCCTAGCGTGGCAGCACTGGTTCGGCCAGGCCTAAACGCCGCGCCACGTACAGGTCGATCAGGTAGCGGGCAATCGAGCGCCCCGCCGGCAATGGCGGCAGCGCATCGACCCGGAACCACTGGGCGTCCTCGATTTCGTCCGGCTGCATGACGATCTCGCCAGCGGCATATTCGGCATGGAAGCCAAGCATCATCGAATGCGGGAACGGCCAGCACTGGCTGCCGACGTACTGGATGTTCTGCACCTCGAGCGCCACTTCCTCGCGCACTTCGCGCACCAGGCAATCCTCAGCCGACTCGCCCGGCTCGGCAAAACCGGCCAGGGTGCTGTACACCCCGCTGACGAAGCGCGGCGAGCGCGCCAGAAGGATTTCATCGCCACGGGTAATCAGCACGATCATGCTCGGCGAAATGCGCGGGTAGCTGCGCAGCTCGCAGGGCTGGCAGTACATCGCCCGCTCCCAGTGGATCTGCTGCATCGGCTGACCACAACTGCCGCAGAAGCGATGCTCACGGGCCCAGGTGCCGATCTGCGCGGCGTAGCCGAGAATGGTGTAAGTGTCGAAGTCGCCTTCGAGCATGAACTGACGCAGGCCGCGCCAGCTGCAGCCGGCCACCGGCTGCACGGCGCGCAGTTCGAGCAGGAACACCGGCTGGCCATCGTAATGGCCGATGCCGTGTTCGCAAAGGATGTCGAGGTCCTGGCGCTTGAGCCAGTCGCGCGGGAACAGTGCGCCGTTGTCGTCCACCAGGAAGCCTTCGGCACTGCGGGCAACCGCCCAGCCGCCGGTGATCGTCGTATCCAGTACCGCAGTGCTCCAGCGCGCTGACATGTTGCCGTTCCTTAATGACTCGGCGACTGGAGGGTCAGTCGTCGAAAGTCGGTTTCTGTTTGCTCATACCGGCGGCCACGGCCACCCGCAGATCGGTGGATTGCAGCATGGCGGCGTTCCAGGTAGCGATATAGTCCAGACCGTCGTCGATCCGGTGGTCGCGCATGTAGCTGAGCATTTCCTTGGTGCCGGCCACGGCAAGCGGAGATTTTGCGGCAATTTCGCTGGCGATGGCAAAGACTCCGTCGAGCAGGCTGGCCTGATCGGCATACACCCGGTTCACCAGGCCGATCTGCCGCGCTTCTTCGGCGTCGATATGCCGCCCGGTATAGGCCAGCTCACGCAGGATGCCGTCGCCGATGATGCGTGGCAGGCGTTGCAGGGTCCCGACATCGGCGGCCATGCCCATGTCGATTTCCTTGATCGAAAACTGCGCGTCGCCAGCGGCGTAGCGCATGTCGCAGGCGGCGATCAGGTCGATCGCGCCGCCCAGGCAGTAGCCCTGAATGGCCGCCAGGACCGGTTTGCGGCAATTGTCGACGGCAGTGAACGAGGCCTGCATCTGCAGGATCTTGCGCCGCAGCAGGCGCGCGTTGCGGCCAACGTCCTTGCCCAGTTCGTTGGCCACCGAGGCCAGCAGCATCAGGTCGATACCCGAAGAGAAGTGCTTGCCGGCGCCGCTGATCACCACCACGCGCACGGCGTCGGTGTCGTCGATCCATTTGAAGATCTCGACGATCTCGCTCCAGAACGCCGCGTTCATCGCATTGATCTTTTCCGGACGGTTGATCTGCACGTGGGCGATGTTGTTCGTCAGTTCGACCTTGAACGCGCTGTAGTCGGTCACGGGGGCTCTCCTTGGGCTGAGGTCAGTGGGGTCGCCGGACTATATCGCACTCGTGAGACCGCACTTGTGCCAAAACCGGGACTTTGCGTCCTTGATCTTGGCCCGCGCTTGGGGCAAGTTGCGCAGCTGTTGAATTATAAGGAAACATTTTCATGCCCCGTTCCCTGGCCGGCGCCCTGGCCCACAATTTCCTCGGGCATTCGCCACGCTGGTACAAGGCCACCCTGTGCCTGTTCCTGCTGCTCAACCCGTTGCTGCTGTTCACCCTTGGTCCGGTGGTCACCGGCTGGGTGCTGGTGGTGCAGTTCATTTTTACCCTGGGCATGGCGCTCAAGTGCTACCCGCTGATGCCGGGTGGCTTGCTGATGGTCGAGGCGCTGCTGCTCGGCATGACCACGCCACAGGCACTGTACGAAGAGCTGCAGCACAACTTCCCGGTGATCCTGCTGCTGATGTTCATGGTGGCCGGCATCTACTTCATGAAGGACCTGCTGTTGTTCCTGTTCTCGCGGATCCTGCTGGGGGTGCGCTCGAAGAGCGTGCTGGCCTTGCTGTTCTGCTTCCTCTCGGCATTTCTGTCGGCGTTTCTCGATGCCTTGACAGTGACCGCGGTGATCATCAGTGCCGCTGTAGGGTTCTATTCGGTGTATCACCGGGTTGCTTCCGGGACCAACCCGCGCAGCGAGGCGCAGATCGATAGCGATCAGCAGATCGGCGAGCTGGATCGTGATGACCTCGAACAGTTCCGCGCATTCCTGCGCAGCCTGCTGATGCAGGGTGCGGTGGGCACGGCGCTGGGCGGCGTGTGCACGCTGGTGGGCGAGCCGCAGAACCTGCTGATCGGCCATGAAATGGGCTGGCACTTTGCCGAATTCTTCAGCCAGGTCGCGCCGGTGTCGTTGCCAGTGCTGGGCGCCGGTTTGCTGACCTGTGTGCTGTTGGAGAAGCTCGGCTGGTTTGGCTACGGCACCTTGCTGCCGGACCGGGTGCGCCAGGTGCTGGCCGCCTACGCTGCCGAAGACGATGCCCAGCGCACGCCGCAGCAGCGTGCGGCGTTGCTGGTGCAAGGGCTGGCGGCGTTGATCCTGATTGTTGGCCTGGGCCTGCACGTGGCCGAGGTGGGGCTGATCGGCTTGCTGGTGATCGTGTTGATCACGGCGTTTACCGGGATTACCGACGAGCACCGGCTGGGCCGGGCATTTCAGGATGCGATGCCGTTTACCGCGTTGCTGGTGGTGTTCTTCGCGGTGGTGGCGGTGATTCATCAGCAGCAACTGTTCAGCCCGTTGATCCAGGCGGTCCTGGCGTTGCCGCTGGAGCAGCAGCCGGGGATGCTGTTCATTGCCAATGGCCTGCTGTCGGCGATCAGCGACAACGTGTTTGTCGCGACGATCTATATCACCGAGGTGAAACAGGCGTTTCTCAATGGCAGCATAAGCCGCGAGCATTTCGAGACGCTGGCGGTGGCGATCAATACCGGGACCAACTTGCCAAGCGTGGCAACGCCGAATGGGCAGGCGGCGTTCCTGTTCCTGCTGACCTCGGCGATTGCCCCGCTGATTCGGCTCTCGTATGGGCGGATGGTGTGGATGGCGTTGCCGTATACGCTGGTGATGGGGGGCCTGGGCTGGTGGGCGGTGACGTACTGGCTGTAGCGTAACGCCGCTGGGAGTGGGGCCAGGCCCACTCCCGTCAACCGATACTGTGCCACACTCGCCGGTCGCGGCTCAGCAGCTCGTCTGCCGCCGCCGGGCCGTCCTCGCCCGCCGCATACGGCTGCACCTCGCCATGCTCCCGCCAGGCATCGAGGAATGGCTGCACGGCGCGCCAACCGTTCTCGATGTTGTCGGCACGCTGGAACAGCGTCTGGTCGCCCGTCAGGCAGTCGTAAATCAGCGTCTCGTAACCGGTCGACGGCTGCATCTTGAAGAAGTCCTTGTAGGCAAAGCCCAGTTCGACGTTCTCCATGGCCAGCGCCGGCCCCGGCCGCTTGGCCTGCAGGTCGAACCACATGCCTTCGTTGGGCTGGATCTGGATTTTCAGGTAGTTGGGCTTGAGCCGCTCCACCTCGGTATCGCGAAACTGCGCATACGGCGCCGGCTTGAAGCAGATGGCAATTTCGGTGTCGCGCACGCTCATGCGCTTGCCGGTGCGCAGGTAGAACGGCACGCCGACCCAGCGCCAGTTGTCGATCATGACCTTCAGCGCCACATAGGTTTCGGTGTTGCTCTGCGGGTCGACGCGCGGCTCCTGGCGGTAGCCCGCAAGCTTCTTGCGGCCCTGCCTGCCCTCGGTGTACTGGCCGCGCACCGAGTGCTTCAGGGCCATGGCTTTCGACCAGGGCCGGATCGCGCCGATCACCTTGGCCTTTTCGGTGCGCACCGCATCGGCGCCAAACGCCGCCGGCGGTTCCATTGCCACCATCGCCAGCAGCTGGAACAGGTGGTTGGGCACCATGTCGCGCAATGCCCCGGTGCTGTCGTAGAACGCGCCACGGGTTTCCACGCCGACGGTTTCTGCGGCCGTGATCTGCACATGATCGATGTAATGATTATTCCAGAACGCCTCGAACAGACCGTTGGAGAATCGGCTGACCAGGATGTTCTGTACGGTCTCCTTGCCCAGGTAGTGGTCGATGCGAAAGATCTGCTTCTCGCTCATCACCTTGAGCAAACTGGCGTTCAGCGCTTCGGCGCTGGCCAGGTCATGACCGAACGGCTTTTCCACCACCACCCGGCGAAACCCATTGCGCTCGTCGAGCAGGCCGGCGGCGCCGAGCTGCGCGACCACGCCGCTGAAGAAACGCGGCGAAGTGGCCAGGTAAAAGATCGCGTTGCCGTTGCGGTTTTTTGCGATGCGCTCGGCAATCGCCTGGTAGGTCGCAGGTTCGACAAAGTCGCCGGTCAGGTAGCCAATGCGCTTGGCCAGGCGTGCCCAGCGTTTGTCGTCCAGACACTTCACCGCGCCCGCGCCCGCGCCGGCCGCCTGGTCGCGCTCGCGCATGAACGCCTCCAGGCGCGCGGCGAACTCGCCAGCGGTGGCCGGGTTATGGTCGACGCCGACGATGCGCAGGTTCTTGTCCAGCAGGCCATCGCGACTGAGGTTGTACAGTGCCGGCATCAACAGGCGTTTGACCAGGTCGCCGTTGGCGCCGAAGAGGAACAGGGTGCAGGGTGGCGCCGCTTCGATCTCATGTTTACTCATTCGCCGGTCTTCTTCTCGACATGCCCACCAAAGCCGAAGCGCATCGCGCCGAGGATCTTGTCGCCATAGGTGCCCTGGGTTTGCCGCGAGCGGAAACGGGCAAACAAGGCACTGGACAATACCGGCACCGGCACGGCCTGCTCGACGGCGGCATCGACGGTCCAGCGGCCCTCGCCGCTGTCCGACACCGAACCGCTGTAGGCGCGCAGTTGCGGGTCTGCGACCAGCGCGTCGGCGGTCAGGTCGAGCAACCAGGAGGTCACCACGCTGCCGCGCCGCCACACCTCGGCGATCTCCGGCAGGTTGAGGTCAAAGCGCTGCTCCGCGGGCAGGCTTTCGCTGGCCTTGGTCTTGAGGATGTCGAAACCTTCGGCATAGGCCTGCATCAGACCGTACTCGATGCCGTTGTGGATCATCTTGACGAAATGCCCGGCACCAGCCGGCCCGGCATGGATGTAGCCCTGCTCGGCACGCGCGGTCGGGCCGCTGCGGCCACGGGTGCGGGGGATCTCGCCCACACCGGGGGCGAGGGTCTTGAACAGCGGTTCGAGGCGCTCGAACACCGCGTGCTCGGCCCCGATCATCATGCAGTAGCCGCGCTCCAGGCCCCAGACGCCGCCGGAGGTGCCGACGTCGACATAGTGCAGTTGACGCGCGTCCAGCGCCTGCGCCCGACGGATGTCGTCCTTATAGAAGGTATTGCCGCCGTCGATGATCACATCGTCCGGCGCCAGCAGGTCGGCCAACTGGGCGATGGTCTGTTCGGTCGGCTCGCCGGCCGGCAACATCACCCAGATCGCCCGTGGTGCTTGCATCTGTTTGACCAGCGCGGCCAGGTCAGCCGCGCCTGTGGCGCCCTCGCCGACCAGGCTGGCCACCACCGTGACATCGCGGTCGTGCACCACCGTGGTGTGCCCGTCGCGCATCAGCCGTCTTGCAATATTGCCGCCCATGCGGCCCAGCCCCACGATTCCCAATTGCATGTGCCGATGCTCCCCGTCGATTGGAAAATACCTTGTCAGACCCACAAGGTTAGTCCACACCAACGGCCGATGATTGCGCCTGCAGGTCGCCCAGTTGAACCAACTGCTGCAACAAGCGCTGGTCGACGGCCCCCCCCCCGACGCGATAACCCTTATCCCGCGAGCAGGGCGTTGAGCGAATACGGCACCCCGCACGCAGCAATCAGCAACAGCACCGTGCCCGACAGGCGTGCCACCCATGTACGGTGGCGCTGGGTCAGCGCGTGGCGCATCAGCATGATGTAGGCCACCAGCACGCACAGGTCGACAATCAGCCACAGCGCTGCCAGCACGCCGATGCTGGCACCGAACGAGCTGGTGATGTGGATGAACTGCGGAAACAGTGCGACGAAGAACAGAATGTCCTTCGGGTTGGTCAGCCCTACCAGAAAACCCTGCCACCAGCCGCCGCGCCGTTTGACCCTGCCCTCCTCTGCCGCCGCCTCACGCCAGGCGCTGATCCCCAGCCAGCCCATGTACAGGCACCCCAGCAGCGCCACGCTGTTGAGTACCTGTGTGCTCAGCGCCAGGCTACCGGCGAGCACTGCTGCGGCGGCAGCGATCAGTAACATCGAGGCCGCGTTAGCCCCCAGCGCCGTGCCGATCCCAGCCATCGCTCCGGCGCGACTGCTGGTGCCAACCACCAGGGCGACCACCGGGCCGGGGGTGGCGATAAGCATGAGCACAGTGCCGAGGTAGGCAAACAACAGTTGAAAGTTCACACGCCTGCTCCTTGAAATGAGTGCGCATGATGGCCGCCGACAGGGCGCTTGAAAAACGCAAAAAGCTCTGCCCTACTACGATTCAAACTCATGATGGAACTGCCGCCCAATGGCCGACCGTTTGCCTCCTTTATATGCCCTGCGTGCGTTCGAAGTGGCCGCCCGCAGTTGCTCGTTTACCCGCGCGGGCGAAGAACTGGCGCTGACCCAGAGCGCAATCAGCCGACACATTCGCACCCTTGAGGCGCAGTTCGACTGCAAATTGTTCGAACGCAACGGCCCGCGCCTGCGCCTGACCGACGCCGGGCGGCAACTCGCCGGGCAGCTCGGCGCCGGCTTCAGCCTGATCGAGCAGGCCTGCCAGCCGTTTCGCGCCGGGCCCCGGCAACTGCGCCTGAAAGCCCCATCGACCCTGACCCTGCGCTGGCTGCTGGGTTGCCTGGCGCAGTTCAAGGCCGAGCACCCGGAACGCGCGATCCAGCTGTCAAGCGTATGGATGGACCTCGACAGCGTCGACTTCGCCAGCGAGCCCTACGACTGCGCAATCCTGCTCGGCAATGGCTACTTCGGCAGCCAGGTACAGAGCTGCAAGCTGTTCGACGAATGGCTGATCCCGATCTGCGCGCCGGCGCTGCTCGGCGATCAACCCTGGGATGCCCAGCGCCTGGCGCAGGCAGCGTTGATCCACCCGTCCAGCGACCGCCGCGACTGGCAGCGCTGGCTGCGTGGCACCGGCATGCTCGGGCAGGTGCCGTTCGACCGCGGCATGCTCTTCGACACGCTCGATCAAGGGATGGCGGCAGCCATCGCTGGCCATGGCGTGACCATCGGCGACGCGGCCCTGGTAAGCGCAGAACTGCAGGCGCAACGTCTGGTGTTGCCGTTCACACAGGCTGTACCGACCGGCGATGGCTATTACTTGGTATGGCCGGCCGGCAGCGCCTGGCAAGCGCCGATCGAGGCGCTGCGCAGTTGCCTGCTACAACGGCGTCCTGTACCGATGGCGGTCTGTTCGACCTAGTACTTTTGTCAGTATCGCGGTCGGCCTGACTCACTCTATCGTAGGCAACCCTTCCGGTTCCTTGGAGCAGAACGATGTCGACGCCTGTTGCCCACGATGCGCGGCATTGCCGCTATCGCTACGACGCACTGGACGTCGTCACCCACTGCACAGCATCGACCCTGCCCATCGTGCAGCGCTTCTATCAGAAACAACTGCTTTCGCTCGAACTGCATAACGCGCAGCAGCAGCGCGTCATGCATCGGGGCAGCACTGCGATGGCGCAGCAGCAGCTCACATCGCTGGGCGTCAAGACAACCTTGCTCGGTACCGACCAACAGGACTCGGTACTGCATGCCCAGCAGGGTAGCGTGTCCCAGCGCAGGGCCTATGGCCCCTTTGGCCAGCATCCGGTACTAAGCGACCTTGGCAGCCTGTCGGGATTCGCCGGCGGGCGGACCGAACCGCTCACCGGCCATTACCTGTTGGGCAATGGCTATCGGGCCTTTAACCCTTGCCTGGCACGCTTCAACAGTCCGGACAACGCCAGCCCGTTCGGCAAAGGCGGAGTGAATGCCTATGCCTATTGCGCAAACGACCCGATCAACCGCCGCGATCCCAACGGCCACAGCTGGCTAGATTCTTTCAACCTTTTCACCACCGCTGCTGGCTTCTTTGGCGCAGGTGCAGCGTTCAATGCGTCGAACGGATACAGGTCGGCGATGAGAACGTTCAGAGTCAAAGCCACCCTTGAGAACACCGCACGGTTGGCCGCAACACCGTTGGCGGCTACTGGCGCCCTGTTTAACCTGGCACGGGCCAGCTCCATTGCAATCAGTGGCCCCTCGGCGGGCGCTGACACGCTGGGGGTGATGGCCGGTATCTTCTCAAGCTCTGCGGCGATCGCAGGTGCATTGGCCACGGTGGGCCATAAATTGAACAAGGTCGCACTCAAGCGCCTGAGCAGTACGCTGAAGGCTACCGAACATGCGGCCGAGCCAATGCAAGCGCCAGCGCTTCGCCGCTCGATGTCGGTTGGCTCGTTGGACTCAAACGCTACCTACGTCAACTTCGATGGCTTTGTTACGCCTCCACGTCCCTTTGCGACGCCCCCGGAGGAACTGTCGAAAATGCTGGCCGGGATGTCTCTCAAGGAGCGCGAGAAGGTTATCCTGGACGCCTATGAAATCCGTCAGGAGTATGACCTGCCTCTGTACAGGGTCGTTTAACGTTTTCCCTAGGCAGGTTCCAATCAACTTGCCACATGCCTGGCGCTCATGATCGTAGTGTCTTCGGGGATCGCTGCGCCGGGGGCGGTGTCCAGCCAGCATTCGCGTGCAAAGCTCGCAAACCGCCTGAGCGCCGCTTAAACTGCCGGCTTTTCCCAAACCCGGAGCCCGCCCATGGCCAACCAAGACATCACCTTCATCGCCGACCCGGACCCGGAGTCGATCTCCTCCGACGTCACCGGCTTCGCTGGCGTGCTGGTCTCCACACAGATTCCTACCCGCGCCGATGGCAGCCTGGAACTGGGCGGCATCGTCGAGCAGAGCGAATGCACCCTGCAGGCACTCAAGGTTGCCCTTGAGCGCGCAGGCAGCTCCATGGACCGCGTCCTGCACCTGACCATCTACCTCACCGACATGGCCGACCGCCCGGCCTTCAACGAGGTTTACCAGCGCTTCTTCAGCAAACCGTGGCCGGTCCGCGCCGCTGTCGGCGTGGCCGCCCTGGCCGTGGAAGGCATGCGCGTCGAGGTTACCGCGATGGCCGCCAAAGGCTAAGCCTGCGGCGGATCGCGCGGCCCGGCGCCATGCCGGGCCGCCACCGGGCAGCACACGGGTGCCGAGCAGGCGTTTCGCCGCTACAATGCGCGCCTCGACCGTGACAAGCCTGACTAAAAAAACTATGTCCCTGCCCAAACATCAGCTGGAACTGCTCAGCCCCGCCCGCGACGTGGCGATTGCCCGCGAGGCCATCCTGCATGGCGCCGACGCGGTGTATATCGGTGGCCCGAGCTTCGGCGCACGCCACAACGCCTGTAACGAGGTGAGCGATATCGCCGAACTGGTGGAGTTCGCCCGGCGCTATCACGCGCGGATCTTCACCACCCTCAACACCATCCTGCACGACAACGAACTGGAACCGGCGCGCAAGCTGATCCATCAGTTGTACGACGCCGGCGTCGATGCGCTGATCGTCCAGGACCTGGGGGTGATGGAGCTGGACATTCCGCCGATCGAACTGCACGCCAGTACCCAGACCGATATCCGCACCCTGGAGCGGGCAAAGTTCCTCGACCAGGCCGGGTTCTCGCAACTGGTACTGGCCCGCGAACTGAACCTCCAGGAAATCCGCGCGATTGCCGCCGAGACCGATGCTGCCATCGAGTTCTTCATCCACGGCGCGCTGTGCGTGGCCTTCTCCGGCCAGTGCAATATTTCCCATGCGCAGACCGGGCGCAGCGCCAACCGTGGCGACTGCTCGCAGGCCTGCCGCCTGCCCTACACCCTCAAGGACGACCAGGGCCGTGTGGTCGCCTTCGAGAAACACCTGCTGTCGATGAAAGACAACAATCAGAGCGCCAACCTGCGTGCCCTGGTCGAGGCTGGGGTACGTTCGTTCAAGATCGAAGGCCGCTACAAGGACATGGGCTATGTGAAGAACATCACCGCCTACTACCGCCAGCGCCTTGACGAGATCCTCGAAGGCCGCCCGGACCTCGAGCGCGCCTCCAGCGGGCGTACCGCGCACTTCTTCGTCCCGGACCCGGAAAAAACCTTCCACCGTGGCAGCACCGACTATTTCGTCAGCGACCGCAAGATCGACATCGGCGCCTTTGACTCGCCAACCTTCACCGGCCTGCCGGTGGGCACCGTGGAAAAGGTCGGCAAGCACGATCTGCAGGTGATCACCCAGGAGCCGCTGTCCAACGGTGATGGACTCAACGTGCTGGTCAAGCGTGAAGTGATAGGGTTCCGCGCCAACATCGCCGAAGCCAAGGGCGAGTTCGAGGAAGATGGCAAGCGGCACTACCGCTACCGCGTCGAGCCCAACGAGATGCCCAAGGGCCTGCACCAGTTGCGCCCGCACCACCCGCTCAACCGCAACCTCGACCACAACTGGCAACAGGCCCTGCAGAAGGTCTCGGCGGAGCGCCGTATCGGCCTGTCGTGGGTCGCGCAGTTGCGTGAAGAGCGCCTGCAACTGACCGCCACCAGCGAAGAAGGCATCAGTGCCAGCGTTGCCCTGGATGGCCCGTTCGGTGTGGCCAACAAGCCAGAACAGGCGCTGGAGCAAGTACACGACCTGCTCGGCCAACTGGGCACCACCCAGTACCACGCCACGCGTATCCAGCTCGACGCGCCGCAGGCGTTCTTCATCCCCAACTCGCAGCTCAAGGCGTTGCGCCGCGACGTGATCGAAGCGCTGACCGCTGCCCGCGTCGCTGCCCACCCGCGCGGCGGACGCAAGGCTGAAAGCACGCCACCGCCGGTGTATCCGGAAGCGCACCTGTCGTTCCTGGCCAACGTCTACAACCAGAAGGCCCGCGACTTCTACCACCGCCATGGGGTCAAGCTGATCGATGCGGCCTACGAGGCCCACGAAGAAACCGGCGAGGTGCCGGTGATGATCACCAAGCACTGCCTGCGCTTCTCCTTCAACCTGTGCCCGAAACAGGCCAAGGGTGTCACTGGCGTGCGCACCAAGGTGGCGCCGATGCAATTGATTCAGGGCGACGAAGTGCTGACCCTGAAATTCGACTGCAAACCGTGCGAGATGCACGTCATCGGCAAGATGAAGGGGCATATCCTCGATCTGCCGCAACCGGGTAGCGTGGTGCAGCAGGTAGTTGGGCATATCAGCCCGGAAGACCTGCTGAAAACCATCCCGCGCGCGCCCCACTGAGTTGACGCCAAGCGCGGCCCGAGTGCCGCGCTTGCCCTCGCCCTTCCCCATCGCTGCAAGTGAAGGCACAATGCGCATCCTTTTTTGGCTGGCCGTGCCGGAGGCCTCGAAATGATCAATACGCCGTACTACCTGATCGACAAACAGAAACTGCTGAAGAACATGGAGAAGATCGCCTACGTGCGCGAGCAATCGGGCGCCAAGGCCCTGCTCGCGCTCAAGTGCTTCGCCACCTGGTCGGTGTTCGACCTGATGCAGCAGTACATGGACGGCACCACCTCGTCGTCGCTCTACGAGCTCAAGCTCGGCCGCCAGAAGTTTGCCGGTGAAACCCACGCCTACAGCGTGGCCTGGGCCGACGACGAAATCGGCGAGATGGTCGAGAACTGCGACAAGATCATCTTCAACTCCATCGGCCAACTGCAGCGTTTTGCCGAGCAGACCGAAGGCACCGTGCGCGGCCTGCGCGTGAACCCGCAGGTGAGCAGCTCGGACTACCTGCTGGCCGACCCGGCGCGCCCGTTCAGCCGTCTCGGTGAGTGGGACCCGGTGAAGATCGAGGCAGTAATCGAGCAGATCTCCGGCTTCATGTTCCACAACAACTGCGAGAACGGCGATTTCGGCCTGTTCGACCAGATGCTCAATACCATCGAAGAGCGTTTCGGCCACCTGCTGCACAAGGTCGAGTGGGTCAGCCTGGGCGGCGGTATCCACTTCACCGGCGAAGGCTATGCGCTGGACGAATTCTGCGCCCGCCTGAAGGCGTTCGCGCAGAAGTACGGCGTGCAGGTTTACCTGGAGCCGGGTGAAGCGGCGATCACCCAGAGCGCCTCGCTGGAAGTCACCGTGCTCGACACCCTGTACAACGGCAAGCACCTGGCCGTGGTCGACAGCTCGATCGAAGCACACATGCTCGACCTGCTGATCTACCGCCTGAACGCCAAGCTGGCACCCAGCAGCGGTGAGCACACCTACATGGTCTGCGGCAAATCGTGCCTGGCCGGCGACATCTTCGGCGAGTATCAATTCGAGCGTCCGCTGGCTATCGGCGACCGCCTGTCGTTCGTCGACGCCGCGGGTTACACCATGGTCAAGAAAAACTGGTTCAACGGCCTGAAAATGCCGTCAATCGTAGTGAAACAACTCGATGGTAGCGTCGAGCTGGTTCGTGAGTTTGGCTTCGAAGACTACCTGTCCAGCCTTTCCTGAGCTGGCAGTTAAAGGAGAGATAGAGAAATTGAAGAAGAACGTTCTTATCATTGGTGCAGGAGGTGTCGCCAAGGTGGTGGCCCACAAGTGCGCACAGCACAACGACGAACTCGGTCGTATTGCTATCGCGTCGCGCAACATCTCCAAATGCCAGGCCATCATCGACAGCGTCAAGGCCAAGGGCAGCCTCAAACAGCCCGCTGAAATCGGCGCCTATGCACTCAACGCACTGGATGTCGAAGCGACCAAGGCACTGATCCGCGAGACCGAATCGCAGATCGTGATCAACGTCGGCTCCGCCTTCCTCAACATGTCGGTACTGCGTGCCTGTATCGATACCGGTGTGGCGTACCTGGACACCGCAATTCACGAAGAACCCGGCAAGATCTGCGAGACCCCACCGTGGTACGGCAACTACGAGTGGAAGCATCTCGAAGAGTGCCAACAGAAGAACGTAACCGCCATTCTTGGCGTGGGCTTCGATCCGGGCGTGGTCAACGCCTATGCAGCCCTGGCAAAACAACAGTATTTCGACAGCATTGATTCGATCGACATTCTCGATGTCAATGCCGGTTCCCATGGCAAATATTTCGCCACCAATTTCGACCCGGAAATCAATTTCCGTGAGTTCACCGGGCAGGTGTGGAGCTGGCAGAACAGCCAGTGGACCAGCAACACCATGTTCGAAGTCAAACGTACCGACGACCTGCCAGTGGTCGGTTCGCAGAACCTCTACCTGACCGGCCACGATGAAGTGCACTCGCTGTCGAAGAACCTCGACGTGCCGAACGTGCGCTTCTGGATGAGCTTCGGCGAGCACTACATCAACGTGTTCACCGTGCTGAAAAACCTTGGCCTGCTCTCCGAGCAGCCGGTGAAGACCGCTGAAGGCCTGGAAGTGGTGCCACTGAAAGTGGTCAAGGCCGTACTCCCGGACCCAGCCTCGCTGGCACCTGGCTACACCGGCAAAACCTGCATTGGCGACCTGGTCAAGGGCACCAAGGACGGTCAACCGCGCGAAGTGTTCATCTACAACGTGGCTGACCACGAAGAAGCCTATGCCGAAACCGACAGCCAGGGCATTTCCTACACCGCCGGCGTCCCCCCGGTGGCGGCGGCCCTGCTGGTTGCCCGTGGCGAGTGGGACGTGCAGCGCATGGTCAACGTCGAGGAACTGCCGGCAGAGCCGTTCCTCAAGGCGCTGGACGTGATGGGCCTGCCGACTCGGGTCAAAGACGAGCACGGCGACCGTCCGTGGAACTGATCCCGGGTTAGTTGCCAGCGGTACAAGAATGCGCCCTTCGGGGCGCATTTTTTTTGGCTGGCGCTGTGCGCCAGATCGCTGGCAAGCCCCCCAAAGTGGATTTGTGCCGGCCTCGCCATGTAGCGCATACCCCTTGTGGGAGCGGGCGCACAGATTTGCCTAATGCCAACGCACTTCTATATTGACTGATACCCCCGCCGGCTTCGCATGAGCGCGATCCATGGCCACGACCGCCCCGTTGATCATCTGCGAGCACTGTGACTGCGTGTACGAAAAGGTGTCGCTCGCCAAACACCAGAAGACCCTCTGCCTGCGTTGCGGTGCGCCGCTGCAGCGCTACAACGGTCTGACGGTGGAACAACGCCTGGCCCTGACGCTGACGGCCGCCATGCTCTGGCTGTTCGCCAATTTCTACCCGGTCATGAGCATCAGCCTGCAGGGCCTGCACAACAGTGCCACGCTGTGGGACTCGGTGCTGGCCCTGAGCCTGGGGCCAATCACCTTCATTGCCCTGGTCGCGGCGATTTCCATCATCCTCGCGCCGATCTTCCAACTGCTGTTGCTGACCTGGGTGCTCAGCTTTGCCCTCGGCGCCCGCCGTGCGCCGGCGTTCAAACTGTGCATGCGCGGGCTGGAGTCGCTGCGCCCATGGAGCATGCTCGAAGTCGGCCTGCTCGGGGCCATGGTCGCGGTGTTCAAGCTGGCCGGGATGCTCGATGTGCTGCCCGGCATCGGCCTGTTCGCCCTGGCCGTACTCAGCCTGCTGATCATTCGCATCGCCGGGCGCGACATCCGCGACCTCTGGGACACCCTGTGAAGCGCCCGCCGCTGGCCAGCGAGCTGGGCCTGTGCCTGTGCCACAGTTGCGGGCTGGCCTGTGACATGCAGGATGAGCCGCACACTTGCCCGCGTTGCGACGCACCGCTGCACCGCCGCAAACCCGACGCGCTGAACCGCACCTGGGCGTTCATGCTCGCCGCCCTGGCCTTCTATGTACCCGCCAACCTGCTGCCGGTGATGAACACCAAGCTGCTCGGCGCCGGTGCCGACAGCACGATCATGAGCGGCGTGCTGGAATTCTGGCAACACGGCGCCTGGGACATCGCCCTGATCATCTTCATCGCCAGCATCGCCGTGCCGGGGATCAAGTTCGTTGTGCTCAGCCTGCTGCTGGTCAGCGTGCAGCGCAACAGCGCCTGGGCGCGTCGAGAACGCTCGAAACTGTTTCGCTTCGTCGAACTGATCGGCTACTGGTCGATGCTCGACGTGGTCGTGGTCGCCCTGGTAGCGGCGCTGGTGAAGTTCCAGGCCCTGGGCGATATCGAGCCGCGCCCAGGCATTCTGTTTTTCGGCCTGGTGGTGGTGTTCACCATGCTCGCGGCCATGAGCTTCGACCCCCGGATGATCTGGGACAGCGCCACCCCACAGGAGAGCCTGGATGAACCCGTCAGCCACTGATGCGCCCTCAACACCGGGGCCGGCGCCGGTCAGGAGCCGTCGATTCAGCATTTCGCTGGTGTGGATCGTGCCCATCGTCGCGGTGCTGGTGGGGCTGTCGCTGGTGGTGCACAACCTGCTGCAGGAAGGCCCGAGCATCACCCTCACGTTCAAGACCGGCGCGGGCCTGACCGCGAACAAGACCGAGGTGCGCTACCGCAATGTAGTCATCGGCCATGTCACCGACGTCGGCCTGAGCGATGACCAGCGCAGGGTCAACGCCACGGTCAAGCTGGACAAGCACGCCGAAGGCTTCACCCGCGAAGACTCCACGTTCTGGGTGGTGCGCCCGCGCATCGGCGCGGGGGGGGTGTCCGGCATCGATACGCTGCTGTCGGGCGACTATATCGGCGCTGACATCGGCCAGGCCAGCCGCCGTGCCAAGCACTTTACCGGCCTTGAGAACCCGCCAGCGATTACCTACGGCGAGCCAGGCAAACATTACACCCTGCACACCCAGGATCTTGGTTCGCTGGATATCGGCTCGCCGGTCTATTACCGCAAGATCCCGGTTGGCCAAGTGGTGGCCTATGCCCTGGATGCCGACGGCAAAGGGGTGAATATCGAGGTGTTCGTGCACGCGCCGAACGATGCGTTCGTCACCGAGAACTCGCGTTTCTGGAACGCCAGCGGGATCGACCTGAATGTCGGCGCCAATGGCTTTTCGCTGAAGACCGAGTCGTTGTCGGCGCTGCTGGTCGGCGGGATCGCCTTCCGTGCCCCGGACTACAACCCCGACGACACCGCTGCGGCGGAAAACCATCGCTTCGACCTGTTCGCCGATCAACAAAGCGCCCTCGCCCCGCCCGCCGGCAAGGCGCAGTACCTGACCCTGCGCTTCGACCAGGCGCTACGCGGGCTCAAGGTCGATGCCCCGGTCGAGTTCCTCGGCATGGAAGTCGGCCGGGTGGTGTCGATCAATCTCGATTTCGACGAGCAACTGCGCAGCTTTCCGGTCAATGTCGGGGTAGTCATCTACCCGCAGCGCCTTGGTCGGGCGCACACCAAGATGCTCAAGGCGCTCAAACACAACCCTGAGGACGAAGCGGCGGCCGGCAAGCTGATGGGCAGCTTCGTCGCCAATGGCCTGCGCGCCCAGGCCCGCAGCGGCAACCTGCTCACCGGGCAGTTGTTCATCGCCCTGGACTTCTTCCCCAAGGCGCCAAAAGTGGCGTTCGACGAAACCGCGCGGCCGATGGCAATCCCGACCGTACCGGGCAGCCTGGAACTGCTGCAGGAGCAATTGCAGGCCATGGTCGACAAGATCAACCGGCTGCCGGTGGAGCGCATCGCCGGCAACCTGGATGCCAACCTGGTGGAACTGCGCAAAGGCCTGGCGCAGTTCAACAGCAAGACCCTGCCGGGCGTGCAGAGCACCCTGACAGACGTCAGCAACACCCTGCAGTCGGCCAGCACGACCCTCGCGGAAGACTCGCCACAGCGCGAAAAACTGAGCCAGACCCTGGATGAGCTCGGGCGCATGTCGCGCTCGCTGCGCGAGTTGTCGGACTACCTCGGACGCCACCCCGAATCGCTGATTCGCGGCCGCCCGGCCAACGCTGCGCCGAGCCCGCCAGCCCCGGCACGCCAATGAACAGGATCCCCGCCATGCCCATCGCATCGAAGATCACCGTGCTCGCGACCCTGTTGGTGCTGGCGGCCTGCCGCAGTGACCCGATCAGTTTTTACACCCTGACCCCGGCACAACCGGCGCCCCAGGCACGCAGCGCGGGCAACATCCAGATCGAACGTATCAGCGTACCGCCGCAGGTGGACCGGCAGCAGATCGTCATCCGCCAGGGCAACAATGCCCTGGCGGTGCTCGAAACCCAATGGTGGGGGGCCAGCCTCGTCGATGAGCTGCGCAGCGCACTGGTCGATCAGTTGAGTAATGCCCGCAGCGGCAGCAAAACCCAGGGCTTGCGCGTGGACGTGCTGCGCTTCGACAACGTCCCCGGCCAGTACGCCTTGCTCGACGCCACTTGGCGCCTGCGTGCGGCCGATCTACGCAACCCGCTGATCTGCCGCAGCACGTTGCAGACCGCCTCCGGCGCAAGCATCGACGAACTGGTGACGGCGCAGCAAAACAACGTCAAGCGCCTGGCCGCGCTGATCGCCGCAGCGGCTAACAGCAACGCGGGCAATTGCCCGACAGCCCTCTGACGGGCGCCAAGGACAGCCTCAGTGCATCACTCGCGGCAACAGGTAATTCACCAGCTCCGGCTCATCGTCCAGGCTGATCGGCTTGACCGTGCGCGGTAAGCCCTCCAGCACCGAATGCCAAAACGCCGCGGCGGCCTCGTCCTGCTCGTAAAACCGCACCAGCCAGGCATGCTCGGCATTCATCAGCACCTCACGCGCCAGTAACCGGCCGAAACCGCGCCGCCGGTAGCGCTTGAGAATGAACAGGTCTGCCAGCTCCTGCGCCTCGATCCCCGGCAACTCACTGCGCTCGATCAGCATGAAGCCGGCGATGAAACCGTCTACCAGCACCAGGTTGGCGCTCCACTGCGGCGTGTCCCAATAGCGGCGCAAATGCTCGTCGTGGATATAGAAACGCCCATCCACCTCGACATCCTCCTGCTCCCAGTCCGATGTCTCATAGGCATAGAACTGGTAAAGGTTGCGGATCAGCTCGATCTCTTCCGGGCCGGTAGCAACCAGCTCGAGCGTGACGTCGGTCATGGGGTGAATCTCGATCAGGAAAACGGGGCGCCATTGTAGTAGAGCCCAGGCGCTTATTGCACCGGCAGACGATGGAAAAGCCGCAGGCACTGCGCCTGCCGCGGCTCGACTCGCGACTGCGCCGCAGACGGGCACAGCCTGGCCGATGAATAGCGGGGTGCCGCCACTAGCCCTGCCCTCGCGGGCTCTGTCCGGGGTTGAGGAAATGCGAATGCACCTGAAGCGTCAGTTTTTCGATGCGTTCGGTCAGTTCCTTGGTCATGACCGTCAACTGAGTGTTCTGCTCCAGCAACCCCATCAGTTGCTTGCTGTGCAACTCGGCATCACGCTGCCGGCGCTGGTTGGCCACGGCGATCGCTTCGCGGTGGCGCGCGTCGGCCTCGGCGTTGGCCTTGTCGCGCGCCGCCTGACGGGTCTGCGCCAGCAGGATCAATGGCGCGGCATAGGCGGCCTGCAAGCTGAAGGCAAGGTTGAGCAGGATGAACGGGTACGGGTCAAACGCCGACATGCCGGACAGGCTGATGCTCATCCAGACGATCACTACCAGCGTCTGCGCCCCGAGAAACACCGGCGTGCCGAAAAACCGCGCGAAGGCTTCGGCACGCTTGGCAAAGGCGTCGTTGCCGAAGGTCTGGCTGAGATGGTCATGGCCGCGCAAAAATCGCAGGTGATCGACATCTTCGGGCGTTTCCGAGGTTTCAGCCACAGTGCCAACTGAGGGTTTCATCTGCAGTCTCCTGGGGAATCGATGGGCGCATCGGCATGCGCGCCTTGATCTTGTCGACGTTGTAGCTGATGCCCGAACTGCCCCAGGTGTAGGCCGCCGAGTAGATAATGCCGGGGTCGTAGCCTTGCCGGTTCGGCAGCACCTGTGGGTCGATGGCCCAGCTGGGCAGCTGGGTCTTGTCCAGCGGCTGGAAGACCTTGGCCTTGATCAGCGGCGGCAGCAGCGAGGCATTGAGCATCACCAGGTCATAGCCGGAGCGGCCGGTGAGGCGTTTGGTCTGGCCGGGCTCTACGCGACCTTCCTGCTGGTCAGCGGCCTGTCGACGTTAATGCGCGTGCGCACAGCGTTTTCGAGCGCGCGAGGGACTCCCGTTCTTCGCGCACCTGCGCCACCAGATCGGCCATTGCGCGGGTGTTGGGTAACGCACTGAGGCGAATGCCGGTGATGGTCATCTCGTCATGCTCGGCGTCCTGGGCGAAATGCAGCGTCAGCGATAGGCCATCGCTACAGCTCACTTCACAGCGGGCAGGCAGAAACGCACCTTCGATCAGTTGTCGAAGCTCAAGGTCGCACACTCCGTTCATTGGCATGGTCCAGCCCTCGGCAGATGGTGGAGGTCCACCCAGTATGGTCGTCCCTGTGCTAGGGAGAGCGCCGACCCGACGGAGTTCCGCATCAAGCTGCCAGTGTCGGATGAACGGCAGGTGCTGACCGTTCGTCCTTTGCCCGTGCAGTTTTTTCAAACTTTACCGGCGCTGCCGCCTCCACCCTTATGTGAGCCTTATCGGGCCCGCGCCTTTCACGCCAAGAGGCACTGCATCATGGACGCCCGATCGATCAGGCCAGCACCGAGCGCTTCCGTGACCGGTGCTTGCAGACAGCTTTCTGAAATCGCTGCCGGTGCCATTGTGCGCGGTGAATGCCGGCAACATCGAATCAATGGGTATCGTCATGTACCTGGCGGCCGGCGAACGGATTGCCGCACCGCACTCGCGCTTTCTGATTCACCCGATGACCTGGCATTTCAGTCAGCGCGCGGTGGATCACTCGCGCCTGCGCGAGTACCTGTCAAGCCTGAACAACGACCTCGACCGTTATGCGCGGATCTACGACCTGGAAACCGCCCATGCGGAACGCAAGCTGGACATCATTCACTGCCTGTCGACCGAGGAGAAGGTCATCCCGGCCTACGACTCGCTGGCCTATGGCATTGCCCATCGGCTGGAGCAGGTGGTGTTCGCCGAGGATGCCGTGCACCTGAGTGTCGGCTCTGAGGGCTAAGTGTCGGACAATCCGAGTGAATTATTTCGCTGTGGCGGGGACACAGTTAAATACGTTGAAGGGACACACGACGAACCATGATTAACGCAAAACTCTACGTCATCGCCTACAACCTGCACGGTGAGCACAAATCCTTCGTGATCCGCGCCGCGGCCATGGACAACGCCGAGGCCTGGCACTGGGCGAGCTGCGATGCCGGAGTCGGCCGGATCGGCCGCTATGGCCGGGAGAAGGTGAAGAAGATCAGCAAGCCGTTGGCCGAACGCTACGGCATCACCGAGGTGACGTGGCGCCAGTCCAACTGAGCGAGGTCCACAGATGCTGTGCGGCGTACGCCCGCCAGGGACGCCAGGCCTAGGCGCGCTCGGCCAGTTGCGCGTCACGGCCTTCCAGCAGGCGCAGGGCTTTGACCAGGGCAACATCGCCCAATGGAAACGCATCGGCATTGATTAGCCGGCCATCTGCCCAAAGCGCCCGGCGTGAAAGTCGTCGAATGCCTCGACGATTTCGGCCTCGCTGTTCATCACGAACGGCCCATAGCCAACAATCGGCTCATTCAGCGGCTCACCACTGAGCCACAGCAGCACCGCATCGCCCGTGGCCTCCAGCAGCACCTCGTCGCCATCCTGGGCGAACACCACCAGTTGCGCCGGGCCGACGGTTTCAGCGGCGTTGACCTGCACCTGGCCATGTAGCACCACCAGCGCGGCAGTGTTGCCGGCCTTGCTCGGCAGGCGCAGCGTGGCGCCGGTTCGCAGGTGCAGGTCCCACACAGCCATCGGTGTGAAGGTACGCGCCGGGCCCCGATGGCCCAGGTACTCACCGGCGATCACCCGCAGGCTGCCGGCCGCGTTGGCCAGTTCGACCCGAGGGATGTCGTTGGCCAACAGGGTTTGGTAACCGGCAGCGGCAGACTTGTCGCGGGCCGGCAGGTTGACCCAGAGCTGGACCATCTCCAGCGTCCCGCCGCTGCGGGCGAACGACGGCGCATGGAACTCTTCGTGGAGGATGCCGCCGGCAGCGGTCATCCATTGCACGTCGCCCGGCCCGATCAGGCCGCCGGCGCCGGTAGAGTCGCGGTGCTCCAGTGCGCCCTGGTAGACGATGGTCACCGTCTCGAAGCCGCGATGCGGGTGCTGGCCGACACCCCGGCGACTGGCGGTGGGGCTGAAAACGTGCGGACCGGCGTAGTCCAGCAGCAGGAACGGGCTGAGCTGCTGGGCCAGGTTGTCGTAGGTAAACAGGCTGCGTACCGGGAAACCGTCGCCCACCCAATGGGGCGCCGGGCTGCGGTAGATGCCTTGAATGGTTTTCATGGGAGACCTCTTGCTCGTGTAGCAATCACCATACGGGTGATACCGACTTTGCGGTAGAGAGGGAATTTTGATTGGTGTGTTCTACCAGCAGGACAATCGACGGGAAACCTATCGCTGGCTAGGCCAGCGCCCACAGGACCGGCTTCCATTCAAGGTGGAAGCCGGTCCTGTGGGGCCCGCCTTGTCGGCGACCAGGGCCGACACAGCATCAGCAGAGGCTTACAAGCGCCCTTCCCGCTCCTTCAGATCGTAACGATCCAGGTTCATCACCTTGCTCCAGGCCTTGACGAAGTCGCGCACGAAGACCGCCAGCGAATCGGCACAGGCATAGGTCTCGGCCAGCGCCCGTAGTTGCGAGTTGGAACCGAACACCAGGTCGACCACGCTGCCCGTCCACTTCAGGTCACCACTGCTGCGCTCGCGCCCCTCCAGCAGCGCCGGGTTGCTCGCCGACTTCTGCCAGCGCGTACGCATGTCCAGCAGGTTGACAAAGAAGTCGTTGCTCAAGGTCTGCGGGCGCTGGGTGAACACCCCGTGTGGGGTCTGCCCGACATTTGCACCCAGCACCCGTAGGCCACCGACCAGCACGGTCATCTCCGGCGCCGTCAGGGTCAGCAGGTTGGCCTTGTCGAGCAACTGCTCGGCCAGCGCGCTGGCGTCCACACCCTCGGCAACGTAGTTGCGGAAGCCATCGACCTTCGGTTCCAGCACGGCAAAGGCTTCGACGTCGGTCTGCGCCTGGGACGCATCGCTACGGCCCGGGGCGAACGGTACACTGACCTCGACCCCGGCGGTTTTCGCCGCGGCCTCCACGGCGGCACAACCGCCGAGTACGATCAGGTCGGCCAACGACACCTGCTTGCCATTGCCCTGCCCACCATTGAACGCCTGCTGGATCGCCTCCAGTCGCTGCAGCACCTGCGCCAGTTGCGCCGGTTGGTTCACCGCCCAGTCCTTCTGCGGCGCCAGGCGAATCCGTGCACCGTTAGCCCCGCCGCGCTTGTCGCTGCCACGGAAGGTCGACGCCGAGGCCCAGGCGGTACTCACCAGTTGGGCAATCGACAGGCCGGATGCCAGGACGCTGGCCTTGAGTGCGGCAATGTCCTGGGCGTCGATCAGCGGATGCTCGACCGCCGGCAGCGGGTCTTGCCAAAGCAGTGCTTCCTTCGGCACCAGCGGGCCCAGGTAACGCGAGCGCGGGCCCATGTCGCGGTGGGTGAGTTTGAACCAGGCGCGAGCAAAGGCATCGGCGAATTCGGCCGGGTTGGCCATGTAGCGCCGGGAGATCTTTTCGTAGGCCGGGTCCATGCGCATGGCCATATCGGCCGTGGTCATCATCGGGGCGTGGCGTTTGCCCGGGTCCTGGGCATCGGGCACCGTGCTGGCGGCGGCCGGGTCTTTCGGCCGCCATTGCTGGGCGCCGGCCGGGCTGCGGGTGAGCTCCCACTCATAGCCGAACAGGTTGCGGAAATAGCCGTCGTCCCAGCGCGTCGGCTGGTCGGTCCAGGCGCCTTCCAGGCCGCTGGTGGTAGCGTCGGTGCCCACACCGCTGGCGAACTGGTTAGCCCAGCCCAGGCCCTGGGCCTCGATGTCGGCGCCTTCCGGCTCGGCGCCGACGTACGCCGGGTCACCGGCGCCGTGGCACTTGCCGAAGGTGTGGCCACCGGCCGTCAGGGCCACGGTTTCCTCGTCGTTCATCGCCATGCGGGCGAAGGTTTCACGGATATCGCGCGCCGAACCGAGTGGGTCCGGGTTGCCGTTCGGGCCTTCCGGGTTGACGTAGATCAGGCCCATCTGTACCGCAGCCAGCGGGTTCGCCAACTGGCGGTCGCCGCTATAGCGCTCATCGCCCAGCCAGGTGGTCTCGCTGCCCCAGTTGATCGCCTCATCCGGTTCCCAGGTGTCCGGGCGCCCGCCGGCGAAGCCGAAGGTCTTGAAGCCCATCGACTCCAGCGCGACGTTGCCAGTGAGCACGATGAGGTCGGCCCAGGACAGCTTGCGCCCGTATTTCTGCTTGATTGGCCAGAGCAGCCGCCGCGCCTTGTCGAGGTTGCCGTTGTCAGGCCAGCTGTTCAGCGGGGCGAAACGCTGCGCCCCGCTGCCGGCGCCGCCGCGGCCATCGGCGATGCGGTAGGTGCCGGCGGCATGCCAGGCCATGCGGATGAACAGCGGCCCGTAATGGCCGTAGTCGGCCGGCCACCAGGGCTGCGAATCGGTCATCAGCGCCTGCAGGTCCTTGATCACCGCATCGAGGTCGAGGCTGCGGAATGCGTCGGCGTAGTTGAAGGCGGGGTCCATGGGGTTGGACTGCGGCGAATGCTGCTGGAGGATCTTCAGGTTGAGCTGATTGGGCCACCAATCGGCGTTGCGGGTGGCCCGTGGTTTACCGGCGTGACCCGAAAACGGGCACTGGGCTTCGGTGGACATGGCGCGCTCCTCACTCTTGTTAGATGGCTAACACGAGCATCAGCTTGGATTCGCCTGGCGATTCCTTCAAATCGCTTTTGCCCATCTGTACGATAGCCGCGCTCTCTGAGCGACCGACGGGCTATTTCACCCGCCGGGTTTCCCGCGACGGCGTGTAGCCGAAGTAGGCGCTATAGCACTTGCTGAAATGGCTCGGCGAAACAAAGCCGCAGGCCACCGACACCTCCACCTGCGACAGCTCGGTGTGCTGCAACAGGCGTCGCGCCTCGGTGATGCGCAGCTCCATGTAATAGCGCTGCGGGGTGGTGCCCAGTTGTTCCTTGAACAGCCGTTCGAGCTGACGCCGCGAGCGCCCGGCGTACACCGCCAGTTGCTCCAGCCCCAGCGGTTCTTCGAGGTTGGCATCCATCAGCTTGACCACTTCGCGCAGCGGCGCGCTGACCGAGGCATGCAGGGCCGGCTTGATCCGCCGATAACGCGACGCCTCGAACGACAGGATGTCCTCGATACCCTCGACCAGCGCCTTGTCGTGCAGCGTCTTGATCCACGCCAGGGCCATCTGGAAGGCCCCGGCCGGGCTCGACGCGGTGAGCCGGTCGCGATCGACCACAAAGGCTTCGCTGGTCACCTGCGCGCCCCTGGCAATTTCCGCCAGCGCCGGACGGTGCTCGGGGTGAATCGCACAGCGGTAGCCATCGAGCAGCCCGGCCAGGCCGAGAAACCAGGCGCCATTCCACAGCCCGGCCAGGCCGATGCCCTGCTCGGCGGCGGCACGCAGCAAGGCCTTGAGTTCGTCGCTGGCCTTGAGTTCGGTGCGATAACCGCCACAGATCACCAACAGGTCGAGCTCGGCCAACGCCGCCAGCTCCAGCCGCGCATCCGGGCGGATCACCAGGCCGAGGTCGCTGACCACGTCGGCGTCGCCCTGGCCGAACGTGCGCGGGGCGAACAGCGCTGGGCGCAGCAGGTTGGCGGTGACCAGGGTGTCCAGCGCCTGGGTGAAGGCTGGCAGGGAAAAATGCTCCAGCAACAGGAAACCGACGCGGCTCTGCCGGGCCGGCTGGCCGCGCTCGTCCAGGTAGCGCAGGTTCTTGCCCTTCATCAACTCGCTGAATTGCCGTCTTTCGCTCAACGCTGGCCTCGCTTGATTGTTCTGGTTATGCACAGCATCGTACCGACCGCGCTGAAACCGCGATAGTCAGAGGGTGCGGATCGGGCCGTGACGTGAGCCACACAAGGCCGGGAGGCCTCCTATACTGACTCTCTCGCCAGGCGTGGCGAACGCGCCAACCTGTCTATTCAACCCCGGCCAGGCGAACACGCGCACACGCAGTGCCGGCAAACGCTTTACCCGCGTGAAGCCTTACCTGCGCACGGTCGCGCAGCCGAAATAGCGAGGTCGCCCCATGTCCAACCATTCCGGGCCGGCGGTACTGGCCCTGATCGGCAATACCCCGCTGGTGCAGGTGAGCCGCTTCGACACCGGCCCCTGCACGCTGTTTCTCAAACTCGAATCGCAGAACCCCGGCGGCTCGATCAAGGACCGCATCGGCCTGGCAATGATCGATGCCGCCGAGCGCGACGGCCGCCTGAAACCGGGGGGCACCATCGTCGAGGCCACCGCTGGCAACACCGGCCTGGGCCTGGCCCTGGTCGGCCGGGCCAAGGGTTATCGGGTGGTGCTGGTGGTACCGGACAAGATGTCCAGCGAGAAAGTGCTGCACCTCAAGGCCATGGGTGCCGAAGTGCACATCACCCGCTCCGATGTCGGCAAGGGTCATCCCGCGTATTACCAGGATGTCGCCGCGCGCCTGGCGCAGGAGATTCCCGAAGCGTTCTTCGCCGACCAGTTCAACAACCCGGCCAACCCGCTGGCCCATGAATGCAGCACCGCCCCGGAAATCTGGGCACAAACCCAGCACGACGTCGACGCCATTGTGGTCGGGGTCGGCTCGGCCGGCACCCTCACCGGCCTGAGCCGGTTCTTCCGCCGAGTGCAGCCGGCGCTGGCCATGGTGCTGGCCGATCCGCTCGGCTCGGTGGTGGCCGAATACAGCCGCAGCGGCACCCTCGGCACAGCCGGCTCGTGGGCGGTGGAAGGGATCGGCGAGGATTTCATCCCGTCGTTTGCCGACCTCTCCAGCGTGCGCCAGGCTTACTCGATCAGCGACGAAGAAAGCTTCGATCACGCCCGTCAGTTGCTGCGCGCCGAGGGCATCCTCGGCGGTTCGTCCACCGGCACCCTGCTCGCCGCCGCGCTGCGCTACTGCCGCGAGCAGACCACGCCGAAACGGGTGGTGAGCTTTGTCTGCGACACCGGTACCCGCTACCTGTCCAAGGTCTACAACGACCAGTGGATGACCGACCAGGGCCTACTGGCGCGCAAGCGCTATGGCGACCTGCGCGACCTGATCGCACGGCGCTTCGAAGACGGCCGGGTGATCAGCGTCGGCCCCGACGACACCCTGCTCACCGCGTTCCAGCGCATGCGCCTGGCCGATGTGTCGCAACTGCCGGTGCTCAAGGGCAAGCAGTTGGTCGGGGTGATCGACGAATCCGACATTCTCCTCGGTGTGCACCAGGACGCCACGCATTTCAGCCTGAGCGTGGCCAGCGCCATGACCCGCCAAGTGGAGACCCTGGCCCCCGGCGCCAGCCTGGCCCAGTTGCAGGCCGAGCTGGACAGCGGGCTAGTGGCGATCATTGCCGACGCCGCGGGCTTCCACGGTCTGATTACCCGATTCGACCTGCTCAATCACTTAAGGAGATCCCTGCCATGAGCCAGCACGACAAACCGGCCTTCGCCACCCGGGTGATTCACGCCGGGCAAGCCCCGGACCCGTCCACCGGGGCGCTGATGCCGCCGATCTACGCCAACTCCACCTACCTGCAAGAGAGCCCCGGCGTGCACAAGGGCCTCGATTACGGGCGCTCGCACAACCCGACACGCTGGGCGCTGGAGCGTTGCGTGGCAGACCTGGAGAGCGGTAGCCAGGCGTTTGCCTTTGCCTCCGGGCTGGCGGCGATTTCGGCGGTGCTGGAGTTGCTCGACGCCGGCTCGCATATCGTTTCCGGCAACGACCTGTACGGCGGCACTTTCCGCCTGTTCGAGCGGGTGCGGCGGCGCAGTGCCGGGCATCGCTTCAGTTTTGTCGACCTGACCGACCTCAATGCGTTCGAGGCGGCGCTGCAGGACGACACCAGGATGGTCTGCATCGAAACCCCGAGCAACCCGCTGCTGCGCCTGACCGACCTGGCCGCCGTGGCGCGGATCTGCCGCAGCCGGGGGATTCTCTGTGTGGCCGATAACACCTTTGCCAGCCCGTGGATTCAGCGGCCACTGGAGCTGGGGTTCGACATCGTGGTGCACTCGACCACCAAGTACCTCAATGGCCACTCGGATGTGATCGGTGGCATCGCCGTGGTCGGGCAGAACCCCGAACTGGCCGAGCGCCTGGGCTTTCTGCAGAACGCGGTGGGGGCGATTGCCGGGCCGTTCGATGCGTTTCTGACCTTGCGCGGGGTGAAGACCCTGGCGTTGCGCATGGAACGCCATTGCCAGAACGCACTGGCGCTGGCGCAGTGGCTGGAGCGCCAGCCGCAGGTGGCACGGGTGTATTACCCCGGGTTGCCGTCGCACCCGCATCACGCACTGGCCAAACAACAGATGCGCGGGTTTGGCGGGATGATTTCGCTGGACCTGAAAACTGACCTGGCCGGGGCGCGGCGCTTCCTGGAGAACGTGCAGGTATTTGCCCTGGCCGAGAGCTTGGGCGGGGTCGAGAGCCTGATCGAACATCCGGCAATCATGACCCATGCGACTATTCCACCAGCGACACGGGCGGAGTTGGGGATCGGCGATGCGCTGATTCGGCTGTCGGTTGGGGTGGAGGACGTTGAGGATCTGCGTGCGGATCTGGCTCAGGCCTTGGCTCGGGTCTAGGGCTCGGGCTAGGAAATACGGGGCTTTGGGGCTTTCCACTTAAATCGCGATTGCTGCAGATGATCTGCGTGCTCCACTGCCCCCCGCTTGCACGACGATACCCAACGCTGGGCACAATGGCGCCTGTTCGAGCACATCAAGCCGAGGGATGCAGGCTTTTATGAGGGGGCAAGCGGCAACCAGATACAGACTTCGAACCCATCTTGTCGACCGGTTGCCGGCGAGAGCAATTTCATTCTGGCGTTTACCCCCTGCACGATCGTTTTGGCAATCGCCAAGCCCAGGCCTGAACCGCTGATCTCACTGTGACCGCGCACAAAACGCTCGGTCAGGCGCTCCAATATAGGCTGCGGCACCGCCGGACCGCTGTTGATAACCCGTAGCTGCGCCTGCTCGGTGAGACTGACTTCAACCGGTTGGTTGGTTGCACCATACTTCAGCGCATTCTCAATCAGGTTGCGCAGCAGGATGCCAAAGGCGTCCGGATCAATGATCGCGTACACGCTGGCCTGGCTTGGCAACTGCAACTCAATGCGCTGCCCGCTGCGTTGGTTCCACTCGTCCACGCCGTGGGCAAGCAACGGAATGAGGTCTTGTGGCGTTTCGGACAACAGTCCGCCGCCCTCGGCTTTGGCCAGCTGCATGAGTTTTTCTGAAAGCCGTGAAAGCTCGCGCAACGCGTTCTCGATCTTCTGTGCACGCATTCGCAACGGACCGTCGGGCGCTTCCTGGTGTAACCGCTGGATCTGCGCCAGGGTCGAGGCCAACGGTGTGCGTAGTTCGTGGGCGCTGTTGGCGGTAAAGCTGCGCTCGGCCTCAAGCGCGTTGCGTAAGCGCTCCAACAGGTGATTGACCGCCTCAGCCAACGGATCGATTTCTGCCGGCAGGTGCGCCACCTTGATCGGCGACAGATCACCCACACCGCGCGTTTCAATAGCACGACGGTAAGCCAGCACGCTGCGCAAGCTGAAACGCACCAATAACCAGGTGCCCAACAGGCTGATCGGAATCAACACCAATAAAGGTAACAACAAAGCCAACAAGGCCTCCCGCGCTGCTTCACGACGATGGCCAAGCGGTTCGGCGATCTCGATGAACAGCGTCTGGCTCAAAGCACTGGCGCCATACAATCGGTACTTGTCAGAAGTGGAAAAACCTTCCGTCGGTTGTCGATTGAAAATCTTCGGGTTGGCGTCGTGAGATTGCATCAGAATCTTGCCCTGGGCATCGCGCACCAGGTACGTCAGGTATTCCTTGTGCATTTTCAGGGTTGCGACGTGTTGCGCCGTCCGTGGTTCGTCGCGGTTGCTGATTTCCAGCACGGCCAAGGGCAGGATGCGTTGTGCCGTCTCTTCCAGCGCGCTGTCGAACGCTTCGTTCAACTCATGTTGCACCACCAGCCAGGCGCCAACTGTCGCCACCAACCAGAGTAACGTCATACCCAACGTCAGCCCTAGACCAAGACGTATTTGCAGGCTCGAAGACGGCTTCATGCGGGCATTAACCGGTAGCCCATGCCCCGCACGGTTTCAATCAGGTCGCGCCCGAGTTTTTTACGTAGGCGACTGATGTAGACCTCAATGGTATTGCTCTCGATTTCCGCGCCGAAGGCATACAGCCGCTCTTCAAGCTGCGACTTGGACAGCAGCGCGCTGGGACGCTGCACAAACGCCTCGAACAGCGCCCACTCGCGCGCCGTGAGGTACACCGTCGCACCGCCCCGCTGCACCGTACGGGCACTCATATCGAGCTGCAAATCACCGAGTTTGATCTGTGGATTGGGGTTGCCGCTATAACGCCGGGCCACCGCCGCCACACGGGCCGAGAGCTCAAACAGGTCGAAAGGCTTAACCAGGTAGTCATCGGCGCCAGCATTGAGGCCAGCGATACGATCGGATATCTGATCCTGGGCAGTCAGGATAATCACCGGGGTCACGTCCCCTGCCGAACGTTGTTGACGCAAAAAGTCCAGCCCGCGCCCGTCTGGAAGCATCAGGTCCAGCAGAATCAGATCGTACGGCGTGGTGCGCACGCTATTGCGCGCGTGGTCCAGGCGCTGTACCCAATCGACGGCGTGACCGTCATCGGCAATCTGCTCGCGCACCGCGTCGCCCAAGCCGGGAGCGTCCTCGACTAATAAAACCCGCATCTGACACCTCCTGTGATGAATGTCGTACGGCACCTTAACCGCCTTACCTGACGTGAATCTGAAGATTCAGCTGGTTGTCAGGAATGCCCCTTAGGGTATGCCACAGACGCCGCCCCCGGCAGGAGACAGATCATGAAATCAGGTTTTATTGCCCATGCCACGCTGTTGAGCCTGCTGCTCAGCGGTTACGCCATGGCCAGTGACGACTGCAGCGACCCGGTGAGCGACTGGCAACCGCGCGAAACCTTGCGTCAGCAGGTAGAGCGGCAATACGGCTGGAGCGTGCAGCGCATCAAGGTCGACGACGGTTGTTACGAACTCAAGGGCCTTGACCGCAAAGGCAACGACATCGAAGCCAGCTACTCACCGGCATCGCTGCGCCTGCACACACTCGAGATCCATTTCCGTGACGACGGCGATGCCAGGGATTACCTCGGCAGGCCGCTCGCCGAATGACGTCTCACCTGTCGATGAGTCTTCCTGCGTTTCAGCTTGCTGTCAGCAAGCAGGTCCAGGCTCTCGACCTAACGATCAAAAGGACACTGTCATGAAAAAAACTATCGCAGCAACCTGTCTCGTCGTTGCCATGGCCCTGCCGGCGCTGGCCCAGGCCCGTGAAGTGACCCTGACCACGCAGCTCAAGGACTACAGCGGCAATGATGCCTACCTGGCGATCTACGTCACCGACGCCAATGGCCAATATCAGAAAACCCTCTGGGTGGCCGGCAAGAAGGCCAAATATTACAAACACCTGGGCGACTGGGCCCGTGGCAGCGGGATGAACCCGAGCGAGTTTGATGGGCTCAGCGGCGCCAGTGTCGGCAGTGGGCGCACGCTCAACGTCAGCGTAGAACTCGCAGACACCCTGATTGATGCCGGGTATCAGATCCGCATCGACAGCGCCGTCGAGGACAAACGTGACGCCCGCGGCGATGTCAGCGTACCCCTGACGTCCAAGGGCTCAGGCAAGCCCGCGACCGGCAGTGGCTACGTTGCCGCCTTTACTTACGATCTGTAGCACCCGCCACCTCTGGAGGCTGAACATGCTTCGTCAGTTCCACTCCCTTCCTGGCCTGATCGCCGCCCTGTTGGTCATGGTGTTGGCCATCAGCGGCGCGATCCTGTCTGTCGAGCCGGCGCTGGAACGCCTGCACAGCACATCCACGTCTGCCGGACAACTCAACGTCGGCCAACTGGCCGGGCGCGTTGCCAGCCACTTTACCGGCGTGGAGCAGATCCAGCGCTCGGCGTCCGGCACGGTGATCGTCTACTACAACCAAAACGGTCAGGCCGGGGCGGAAAAGGTCGACCCACTGACTGGCCAAGGCCTTGCCCCTTACGAGCCATCCGCGTTCTCCCGCTGGGTAAAAGACCTGCACCGCTCACTGTTGCTTGGCACGCCGGGCCATGGGGTGTCGGGTGCTGGTGCCCTGTTCATGCTGACGCTGTCAGTGTCCGGCGCGCTACTGCTGGCCCGGCGCCTGGGTGGCTGGCACAACCTGCTGCGGCCGCTGCGGGGCACGTTCAGCCAGCGCTGGCATGCTGAAGTCGGGCGACTGGCCTTGCTCGGGCTGCTGCTGTCGGCATTGAGCGGGCTCTACATGTCTGCCACCACGTTTGGTTTTATCGCCGACGGCAGTCAACCTGAACCCGCCTTCCCCGCCCACGTCAGCGCTGGCCCGGCCTTGCCAGTGGCGAAGCTGCAGGCCTTGCAGGCCACCGACTTGAACGACCTGCGCGAGCTGGTCTACCCGAGCCCCGGCAACCCCCGCGATGTGTTTTCACTGCGCACGGCCCAGGGCGACGGCTACGTGGATCAGGCCAGCGGCGCCTTGCTGTCCTATCAAGCCCACGACACGATGCACAACCTCTATGCGTTGATCTACCAGTTGCACACTGGCGAAGGCCTCTGGTGGCTGGGCCTGTCGCTCGGGCTCTGCGCCCTCTGCGTGCCGTTGATGAGCGTGACCGGTATTCTGTCATGGTGGCGCCGCCGCAAGGCGGGCCCGAACATCCGCCACAACAGCCCTGCTCATTCCGCCGACAGCGTGATTCTGGTGGGCAGTGAAAACAACAGCACCTGGGGTTTTGCCAAAACCTTGCACGAGGCGTTGCAGCAGAGTGGCCATCAGGTGCACAGCGCGGCAATGAATGAATGGAGCGGCGATTACCGCAATGCCCAACGGCTGTTCATCCTCACCGCGACCCACGGTGACGGCAATGCGCCGGCCTCGGCTTCGCAGTTCCTGGCGCGGCTTGCCAAAACCGGCCTCAAGCCCGGCCAGCCCTTTGCGGTGCTGGGCCTGGGCGACCGTCAGTTTGCGCAGTTCTGTCAGTACGCTCATCACGTGCAGGACGCACTGGTGCAAGCCGGTGGCTCGCCATTGCTGGGGCTGGAAACCATCAACCGCCAGTCCCCTCAGGAGTTTGCGCGCTGGGGCCACGCGTTGAGCGACGTGTTGGGGCAGGCGCTGACACTGATTCACACCCCGCAGCAGCCGCGTACCCATCCATTGGCGCTGACAGCGCGGATTGCCTATGGCGAGCACGTGAACGCACCGACCCACGTCCTGCGCTTCAACGCTTGCGGCGAACTGCCGGGCTTTCTGGCCGGCGACCTGCTCGGGATTCTGCCCCCGGGCAGCCCGATCCCGCGTTTCTACTCGCTGGCCAGCGGTTCCCAAGACGGCGTGCTGGAGATCTGTGTGCGTAAACACAACGGTGGCATGTGCTCGGAATTTCTTCATGGCCTGGACATCGGCGCGCAGATCAACGCCTTCATCCAGCCCAACCCACAGTTTCGTCCGGCATCGGGCACGCATCCGGTAATCCTGATCGGCACCGGTACCGGTATCGGTCCTCTGGCCGGCTTTATCCGCAACAACAAGGCCCGACACCCGATGCACCTGTACTGGGGCGGGCGTAACCCGGCCTCGGACTTTCTCTACGAACCGGAGCTCAACCAATACTTGTCGGACCACCGCCTCACGGCATTGCGCGCCGCCTTTTCTCAGGTTCCGGACCGCAGCTACGTGCAAGACCGGCTAATCAGCGATGCCCAGGCCTTGCGCCGGCTGATTGAAAAAGGGGCCCAAGTGCTGGTGTGTGGCAGTCGCGAAATGGCCAAAGGCGTGATGCAGGCCCTCGATGAAGTATTGGCACCTCTCAATCTCAGCGTGCTCACCCTCAAGGCACAAGGACGCTACCGTGAAGATGTCTACTGAGTTGCACCGCTATAGCCTGAACGGCGAAACCATGGGCACCCGCTACACTGCCCTGTTTTATGCTGGCGCCGGGATCGATAGCGACGAAGTTGGCCAGCGCCTGGCCCGCGCCGTGGCCCGGGTAGACCAGCAAATGTCCACCTGGAAACCCGACTCGGACCTCAACCGCCTCAATGCCGCCCCCGAGCAGGAATGGGTGTCGGTCCCCAAGGAACTGGCCACGGTGCTGTCTGCTGCATTGCGCGTCAGTCAGCAATCCGGCGGCGCATTCGACATCGCTGTCGGTGACCTGGTGAACGCCTGGGGCTTCGGCCCAAGCGTTCATCAGGTCACCGCGCAGGCGATCGGCACGACTGCGCCGCGCGCCCGGCCGTTAGCCAGCGCCGCATTGGTGGTTGAACCACAACGCAATCGGGTGCGCAAACGCGTGCCGCTGAGCCTTGATCTGAGTGGCATCGCCAAAGGTTTTGGGGTGGATGAACTGGCCCGTTGCCTGGACGGTTTGGGTATCACTCGCTACCTGGTCGGTATCGATGGCGAGATGCGCGCCCGAGGCGTCAAAGCTGACGGACAGTGCTGGGTCGTGGCCCTGGAAAAACCCAACCGGGGCGTACGTGAAGTCATGGGTGTAATGGATCTCAGCGATGCCTCAATCGCGACCTCCGGGGACTATCGGCACTGGGTCGAGGTGGCCGATCAGTCCTATGCTCACACCATGAACCCGGCCACCGGCGCGCCGCTGTGCAACATGCTCGCCGCCGTCACCGTGGTGGCAGCCTCGTGCATGCTCGCCGATGCATGGGCCACGGCGCTGATGGTCCTGGGCGAGACCGAGGGCCCACGTCTGGCTCAGGAGCGCGGGATGGACGCGTTGTTCGTGCTGCGCGACGGTGAACAATTCAAAGAAATATCGATTGTCGGCGGACAGTTGCAGGCGCTGATTGAAACCCGTTGAGGCCGATTGCCAGCCCGCTCGGAAGCCGTCCGAGATCAACCTTCTAATGGCAGGGAGTCCCGTTTAACAATGAAATTCATGCACAGGCACACCGAGGCACACCGAAGTGATCGTATCGGCTGGCTGCGCGCCGCGGTCCTGGGTGCCAATGACGGAATTGTCTCTACCGCCAGCCTGTTGACCGGCGTCGCGGCCGCCAACGCCAACCATGCCACGTTGTTGGTCACCGGCGTCGCGGGGCTGATGGCCGGGGCCATGTCCATGGCCGCTGGCGAGTACATTTCCGTACATTCCCAGGCCGATACCGAGCGGGCGGACCTGTCCCGCGAACGGGCAGAACTGGCCAGCGACCCGAAAGCCGAACACATCGAACTCGCCAACATCTACATGCATCGCGGGGTATCACCCGGACTGGCACATCAAGTGGCCGATCAATTGATGGCCCATGACGCATTGGGCTCCCACGCCCGGGACGAACTGGGCATCAGCGCCACGCTCACCGCCAAACCCTTGCAGGCCGCCTTGGCCTCCGCCGCCAGTTTCGTGGTGGGTGCTGCCTTGCCTCTGGCGGTGACGTTTGTCGCGCCTGAGCACAGGGTGGTGCCCTGGATATCGGGCATGTCATTGGTGTTTCTCGGGACATTGGGCGCCATTGCCGCCAAGGCTGGCGGGGCCAATGTCATGACCGGCGCCTGGCGGGTGACCTTCTGGGGGGCGTTGGCCATGGGCATTACCGCACTGGTGGGGCGCTTGTTTGGCGCAGTGGTCTAGCGGGTGCCCTCCCCAACCCCACCGACATTGTCATCGCTATTTGTGCGACTCCGCACTAGACTCGGCGCCTGCCCGGAACCGCTGGTACCGCCCCGAAATGCCTGACTTGATTCTCCTTGAAGACGAACCGGTACTGGCCGAAGAACTCCATGAATTCCTCGCTGACTACGGTTACAACGTGACGCTGGTGCATGACCTGGCCGGTTTCGCGCGGGCCTTCGAACCGGAGCGCCACCACCTCGCAGTACTCGACCTGGGTTTGCCGGACGGCGACGGACTGGAACTGATCCGGGCCCTGCGCGAGCAAGGCAGCCACCTCGGCATCGTCGCCTTTACCGCTCGCGGCGCTACCGTGCAGAAGGTAGAAGGTTTTCGCCTAGGGGCTGACCATTACCTCACCAAAGGCTGTGACCTGGAAGAGCTTGCTGCTGCCCTGCAAGCATTGGCGCGCCGCCTGAACCTGGCGCCCAGGCCTGCAACCTGGCATCTGGACAGCCGCGCTCGCGTGCTGCGCGCGCCCAACCACCAGGTCGCGCGCCTGTCGCATCAGGACAGCCTGGTACTCCAGCGCCTGATGGCAAGTGCCGGCGCCGACGTCGGCCGCCGCCAGATCGTCGAGGCGCTGGGCGAAGATTGGCTCAGCTATGATCAGCGGCGCCTGGACACCCAGATCCGCCGCCTGCGCCGCAATGTGCAGGACGCGACCGGCCTGGAACTGCCGCTGAAAACCTTGCGCAACAACGGCTACTGCTTCTACACGTCGGCCTGGATCAACGACTGAGCTCGCTGCTGCAAGCAAGATTGCGCGCGCCCTTCCCTGCTGATGGCTACCCCATGTGTCGATCACTGCCCTGGCTGTTCTGCCTGCTCCTTTTCACCTTGCATGCCCCGGCGGCGACGCTGCTGCCCACAGACGCCAGCCTTGTGGTCGAACGCCTGGATGACCACGAGGCGCGCCTGGATGCCAACGCCGCGCTGGCGTCGCGCGACTGGCGGCCACTGCCCGGTTCCCTGAGCGCCGGCTTCGTACCCGGTGCGATCTGGTTGCGCCTGCAGGTGCAAACCGGCACCGGGGCGCCACGCCAGTGGATGCTGATGCTGAGCAATGCCCTGCTTGACGGGGCCACCCTATTCGATGCCCGCGACATCTCCCACCCGATCCTTAGCGGTGAAGCCGTGGGCCGTCAGCACTGGGCCATCAACTATCGCTCACCGGCGTTCGCCCTGGACCTGGATTCCGGACAACCGCGGGTGCTGTTGCTACGCCTGGAAAGCAAGAACGCGATGTCGGTCAGCCTGCGCCTTATCTCCGCCGAGCGGTTCGCTTGGGACCTGTCCATGGAATACCTTGGATATGGCCTGTACTTTGGCATCTGCCTCGTGCTGATCCTGTTCCATTCTGCCTTCTGGCGCATGACCCAGGCCCCGGAGAGCGGCTGGTACCTGGCCTACGTCAGCTTTGCCGTACTGATCGAGCTGCTGACCCTGGGCCTGCCCCAGCAGATGCTCGCCCTGCCGATGACGTTCAGCGACACCCTGCTCGGTTGCGCCCTCGGCCTGAGCCTGCCGGTAGGGGTGATTTTCACCCTGCGCCAATTGCAGGCATCGGCTTATCCGCGACTGCAACGGTGGCTGATCGCCGCCAGCCTGATCATCGGCACGACCGCCGCACTGACGGTGCTTGCCGGGCATTACCAGGTCGGCGCCCCGCTGCATCAGGTCACCGTGCTGGCAAGCATTGGATGCTTCATTGGCCTGGCGCTCTGGCTGATGTATCAGGGCCATCGTCCCGCGCGCTACTTCCTGCTGCTGTTCGGACTCTATTACCTGGGGATTGGCATCAGCTTCCTGCGCAACCTCGGTCTGCTGCCGGCGAGCTTTTTCACCGACAACGCCGTGGCCCTCGGCGCGCTCCTGCATATGCTGCTGATGAGTCAGCGGATCATCCGGCACTACCGCTGCCTAAAAGCCCAGACCCGCCGCGCCGAGGACGCCGTCAATGCCCTGATCCGCAGCCAGAACGCCAGGTTGGAGGAGGAAATCGATGCCCGCACCCGCGAGTTGCGCCAGGCACTGCATCAGGAGCAGCGGATGCGCGAGGAGCAGCGCGATTTCGTGGCCATGGTGTCTCACGAATTCCGCACGCCGCTGGCAATCATCGCTACCTCGGCCCAACAGATAAGGCGCAACCTGATGCAGGCGCCCCAACGCAACGAGCAGCGCTGCCACAACATCCACCAGGCCTCCAGGCGCCTGCTGTGCCTGGTGGATGACTACCTTGAGCATGACCGCGTTGCGGCACGGGCGAGCGAGCCACGCTGTGCCGTCCATGACCTGGATGCATTGTTCGAGGGCTGCCTCGATGACTTTCCACCCGGCCGTATCGAGCTCGACCGGCGCAGTGTTCGCACACAGCTTGAGTGCGATTTCGGACTGCTGCGCGTGGCCCTGCGCAACCTGCTGGCCAACGCCGACCGCCATGCCCCGGCCAGCAGCATTGTGCTGCTCAGGGTGGAGGACGGTACTGGCGGCCTACGGATCCGGGTCACCAACGAAGGCGCGGAGATTCCCGCAGAGCAGGCCCCGCTGCTCTTCCATAAGTACGTTCGTGGCACCCAGGCCCAGCACACGTCGGGTACCGGGCTGGGCCTTTACCTGGTCAAGCGCATCGCCGAACTGCATGGTGGCAGCCTGGTGCTGGAAAGCCGGGGGCAGCAGCGCCCGATCTGTTTCTGTCTGGAGCTGCCGCAACCGGCCGACAGCAACCTCAGGTCAAACGCTTCATCGCCGTAAAGAAGCCTTCGACATCCGACCCGTCAGCGCTCAGCCCGCGCCGAGGATAACCCGCCGGGCCAAGGCTATCCGACGACATAGCTGCGGCCAGGTTGGCGGTCGCCTTGAACGCCACGCCAACCGGATAGGTTGGCCAATCGCGCATCAGCAACGGCGGCATACCGAATACCTGCACGCCCTGCCCGCGCCGGGCAAGGCGAAACGAGGCGTAGCCGAACGCACCGACAATACCCGCATCCGCCGCCGGCTGCAGTCGCGGGTCCTCGGTCTGCGTGATGCTCGCGGCGGCACCGAGCCCGTAGCCGGCCATCTCGAACGCGGATAGCAGCAAGCCATCGGGGTGCTTTTCGTCCAGGCTGAAGGACGCCCACTCGGGCAGGCTGAACAGGTGCCCCAGCGCCCCAGCCGCATCGAACACCTCCAACTGCCCGCGAACCCAGCGCAGCGAATACGCCCGGGGATGACTCGGATCAAGGTCGCTGCGATTGTCTATTTGCCACTGCCGGTCCAGGTCCAGGGTGGGTGCGGAGCCCAGTGGATAACCGGCCTGGGCGAACACGGGGGCGAGCCCGGCAAGATCTTCGGAACCGAGCTCATCCCATACCGATACCGGCAAGCTGAACAAGGGCACCCCCTGCTCCAGCGCAACACCGGCACCGAGCAGCAGGGCTCCGTCGAGGACGCTATCGCTGAAATCGACGCCCTGGATCTGCGCGCCCTCCAGGGACAGACGTCGCGCCGCACAGTCCGCCAGTACCGTACAACCGGCAATCCGTGCATTCACCAGCACGCTATTACTCAGGTCGGCACCGCTCAGAAAAGCCTGGGACAGGTCCAGCGACACCAACAGACTACCGGCGAGCACTGCGCCCTCCAGATCGGCGTGATCGAGGCTGGCCTTGGCGCCACACCACTGCACACCACGCAGGTCGGCGCCGGCCAGATGGGCGCCAGACGCCCGGGTATCGATGCAGATGGCCCGGTGCAGGACCGCCGGACGCCACGGCAGATCGGCGAGCTCATCGCGGTCGGCAAGGCCTGCCACCGAACCGACCTGATGAACCTTGGCATCCAGGCGCGCCTGGCTCAGGTCGGCAGCAGAAAAGTCCGCCGCAGTGAAGTTGGCATTACTCCCCAGGATATTTTTCAGCGAGCACTTGCGCAGGCTCGCCCGCAGGGCGAAGACATTCCTCAGGTCAGCGCCGTCCAGCACCGCGCCGTCCAGTCGGCAGCTCTCCAGACGGGCATCGGTCAGCCGGGCCCCGCTGAGTTGCAGGCCGCTCAGGTCGGCTTCGCTGAAATCGCCAGCGCCGAGGTTGGCGTGGCTGCAGTCGAGGTTGCGCGACGGACTGCCGAGGATAGCGCCCCTGGCCTGGCACTGACTCAGGTCGATCTCCCGGGCACTGCGCGGCGCCCCCCAGCCCGGGGCGCCAAGGGTTGCACCGGACAAGTTGGCACGATCCAGCAGCGCGCCGTCGAAAAACACCCCGTTCAGCCGGGCACCGCGCAGATCGGCCTCGCCCAGCAGGCAGTTGGAAAAGTCTGCGCCCTGCAGGCTGGCGCCGGCAAAGCGCGCACCGGTGAAGTCCACCCCCATGGCGATCGCGCCATCGAGCACGACGTCGGTCAGGTCTACGCCACGGCCCTGGCCGCTGGCCACCAGCGCTGCCAACGAGGGCGTGACGATAACCGGCTCGAAGCGCGATACGGCGGTCTTGCCACCGTTAGTCGTGAGAATCGCCTGGGCCGTTTGCGGGTAGAACACCACGCTTTTCCAGGTATCCCCGACCTGCACTTCCCAGCACTGCCCCAAGGGTTCACTCGCCAGGCGCAGCGTCGCGGCGTCCGCTACGTCACTGTTCAGGGTCAGGCAGCCCGCCGTGCTGGAAAACCCAATCCAGCGCTCGTCGAGGCGCAGGCGAAAACTGCCGTCGGGCAAGCGGTAGGCGCTGGCAAGCCCAGGCTGCTCGATGGCGTCGCGCGCGATCATCGCCGGGAACCAGCGATAGCCCTGGTCGCCATCCTGAAGCTCAAGGGTTGCCAGGCAGGTTGCCCCTGCATGGAAGGTAAGCTTCCCCATGAACTCGCCCAGCGCTTGCGTCTTCACAGATGCACCTTGGCCTTGATCGAGACGAAGCCCTGCTGAACGCTGAGTTCCGCCTGCTCGAAAACGAAGTGGAACATCTCCATCATCGGCAGCGGTACGCCTTCCGCCCCCATCCTTTGCAGACAGTCATCGTATTTACTCTCCACCACCGTCCAGAGCATGTTGCCGAACGGCGTGCCAAGGTCCTCGGCAACGCCCGGGATGGTGGTGCTGAGGAACGTGGTTTTCGCGCTGTTCTTCTGGTAGTCGAACTTCAGTGTCTGCGCTATCGAAGTCGGGGCGAGGCCCAGGCGCAGGTTGGTCAGGAGATCGATACGGCTGACCGTGAACTCAAGCTTGGGCGGTGTCTGTTCGCCGGTATCGATGAACACCGTGAACTTCAGGTTCTGGCGCATGACCATGCCGCTTTGCCTGGCATAATTGACAATATCGGTGATCAGTGGCGCGCTGACTTTCCATTTTGCCAGTGCGTTTTCCAGATCCCTCTGCTCAATATAGGAGTGGCCGCGCAACTTCATCACCGCGGGCATTTCGGCAGTAATGCCAGGGATATTCGCGACTCGCGCCAACGTCGCATCGGTCATTTCCCAGACGCTCTGGAATTCTGTCGTGGGCGCCTCAGTCGAGACAATTTCAGCATACAGATCGTTGTCTTCGTACTCGCTCAGGGCCTCGACAACTGGGACATAGGTGGCGCAACGCAAGGCATCTGGATTGGGGATGTTGCCGGTGGTTGCGCTGGTATGCAGCAATCCGGCCTTGAAACAGGCCCATTGCAGCCCGTTGATGCTGTAGCTCGACACGTAGGTCTGCAGATAATTCGGATCGCTCGCCGCCGGAATCGGTGGGAGGCCCAGCGGCTCGGGCGCAGGCGCCGGATAGGCCTCACCCTTGTAACGGACCCCGCCGGTCACACCGATCCGCAAACCGTTGCGCCCCTCGGTCGAGTCAAAGCCCAGGCCGGATTCGCCGAGGCCGAACTCGAACAGAATGTCGTGCCCCAAGTTGCCACTGGACGGAATGCTGCGCAGCGACGCCGGCATGATCTGATTGATCAGGGCAGAGAAGTCGAGCGTGGATACCGCTTCACGGGTGGTGGCGCTGACCTCGGTCGTCGTGCAGCCCTGGATCTCGTTGCGCACGATGCTGCCCGACGGAATATTCGCGCTGACCTCTCCCGGATCCGCCACACAGCGGTGCTCGACCACTTCATAGGTACTGCTCGCGGTATTGAATTCGAAGGCAGCAGTGACGTGTATCTGCAAACTGGAAAAGCCCGGCGCATAGTTAAACCTGTGATCGATGTCGTGGGACTTGCAAACCACCATCCCCCTGATGTCCTGGGTGCACTCCTTGGACTTTCCGGTCTCGTGCCACTGGTATTGCGCGGAGAATCCGGAAGCGACGAACTCGAGCTTGAATTCACTGCCCGTCGGGTTGCCGGAGGCCAGCTGGGTGACCGAACGATACGCCGGGCTGAACCCCTGCAGGTAGCCCGAACTCAGCGCCACTTTGACATTCGAGTAGTCGGTGCCCATGCCCGAACCGGAGCCGGTGAAGCTGCCGACATCGATCAGTCGGTCCGGAACCGGCATCGAGCGGATCAGGTCCTGCAAGCGAGGGGACAGGAATTGTCGGCAAAAGAAATCGATACCGGCCTGGCCGATGGCGATGGTGAGTGTCTGCATGATGAATCCTCCGTGAATTCAGGCTTTGACCGCGTAGACATGGATGCTGTTGGCGACGCGATAGATGTGGTAAGTCGCTGCGACGTCCTTGACGCTCCAGGCACCGTTTGGATCGATGACGTCGATAAACGCATTGGGCGTCAGGTCGATCCCGTGCTCGTCGAACTGGAGCTTCACTTCGCCGATGTTGTGTTCGTTAAGTCGCGGCTGCTGGCTGACCGGCATGTCGAACAGTGGCGGCGTTGGCATCCAGTGGCCGATGCCCGGCTGGGGGCTCCCGGACGGCGACTTCAGGGTCTCGAACATCAGCCCGTAGACATTGCGCCACAGGTCCACGGCCAGCTTGCCGGCGACCACGTTGTGCGGCGTGCGGGTCAGCGACGGGTCCGGCGAGCGCGACAGGAAACTGCCGTCCGGGGCATAGATGTCCAGCAGGTAGTCACTGGCCCGGCTGCCATCGCCGGTGTACGACAACACGTAGATGTAGCCGCGCGCCTCTACCGCCATGTCCAGGTAGGTCACGTCCTGGCCGCGAACGTTCTGCAACGGGAAATAGGACAGCGACCAGTACACCAGCGATTGCCGGGGCTGGGCCGTGGCTGGCCGGATCCGCCAGGCCTGACTGGTAGTACCGTCGAGGATGTGCCATTCACTGCCCGGGGCGATGACCTCGACCTGGGCACGGCACGGCCGCTGGTACACCGCCAGCACGCCATGGCGCAAGCGCACTTGCCAGCTCGATCCGCGTGGATCGTCGAGGGTCCATTCATGGCCCGCCTCGACCACATGGATCTGCGCGCTGGCCGAGGTATCGCCCATCGCTTGCGGGTCGTAGGCGAGCACCAGGCCATGCAGGTTCAAGGCCTTGAGCAGCGGATCGTTCTCGGCAGCGAACGAGGCGTCGTCCAACTGCTTCACGAAACTGGTCGAAAGGGCAAACAGATAACCTTGCTCCTGGTCGAGCAGCGCCTGGATGAAAGCCTCCGGCACGACGCCGTCGTTGAGTGCCGCAGCAATGGCTTCGTTGTCGATCGAGAGCAATGGCTTGAACGGGGTGAAACCCGGTACCGCATTGGCTTTGGTGTCAAACGCCTGGACCCGATGGTTCTTGCTTTCCAGCACCAGGATCCGTCCGTCCGGCATCACCGAGATGGCTTTCGGACCGCGTAACAGGCCCTGGCGGATACCCTCCCCGGCCACCATCATCGCCATCGGTGCCTCGCTGTCAGGCGAACCTTGCGCCGGTAAGGGCAGGAACATCAGCTTGCTGTCCTTCCACGACGCGGCCAGAACGATACCGTCGGGGTGGATGGCCAGCGCGTCGATGTTGTTCAGCGGAAACTGTCCCCAACTTTGCAGGTCGCGCGCACCCAGGCCGAAGCTCGGCGCACCGTCGCCCAATATCACCTTGCGCAGGTGCATGGCGCTGCCGCGCGGGTCGAGAATGAAGTTGTCCTGCTCGATCCGCTTGTCTTGGTTGCTTGCCTGCGACCAGGCGATACCGGGCCGATTGCTCAGGCCGACATCGGAAACCATCAGGCGTGATTGCGGGTCGGCTAGCACCGACAGGTTCTGTAACACGTACTGCTGCGCATCGGACGTCGGCGCAGCGGCCGAATCCGTCGGCAGTTGCTGGCCCGAGGCACGCCAGGCATAGCCAATCTGATAGGCGCTGTTGTTCAGGGTGATATCCACCAACTCGCAGAGCGTGCCGTCTTTGCCGCAGGCCAGCGAAGCATGGGTGGCTTGCGGTGGCGCACCCGCCTGCCAGACATAGCGCCCGCGCTCGACGGCGATGCGCTCCTTGAACACGTACTGGGTGTCCGGGCTCAGTGGTACCAACTGCTCGACGATGGTGCGCGCACCCAGCTCCAGCGTGGTGCCCTGGTTGGCCTCGGCAGTCATCCAGTCGCTCTGCCACGAGCCGGCCAGCCAGCCGTTGTCGCTGTACAGTCCACACAACACACGGAACTGGCCGCCCGCCGGCACATCGTCGAAACGCAGCGCCAGTGGGGTGTTACTGGTGACCCGCGGCATGCGGCCGGTCAGCTTGTGATTGGTACCGCCCTGGTATTCGAGATAGGCGACATAGTTGCTGGCCACCGCTGGCCATACTGCGGTTTGCGGATTGCCGGCCTCGCCATGGGCTGGGTCCGGGTGCAGGCTCAGGCTCACGTCGATCGCCCGGGAGACCATCACCTTGACGCAGGATGGTGATGACAGTACTTGCCCTGTGGTCACCGCCATTTCCTCGATGCTCATCAGGGTCGCGGCGGTGCGGAACACCCAGCCCACCGGTCCCAGGCACGAACCGAGCACGCCTGTCGCGCAGCGCCCGGCCAACCACTTGCCGAGGGCCTCCATACCTTTGCGCAGAATCAGGCCGACGATCATATTGGCGCATTTATCCATCACCCAGCGTGTACTGCGCACGGCGGACGCGGTGGCAAGGCCACCGCCGAGCATCGGCAGGCCAATGGCGAGGGCGGCCGCGGTGAGCTGCCGGTCGTTGACGATCCGGTTGAATTCCCGATGCCCGGTAATGTAGCTGCCGCATGCCATCAACACCGTCGGCACACCGTATTGCCAGAGACCGGTCAGCAAGGCGCCACTGGTACTGAAGTCATCGTCCCAATCGCTGACACCGAGGCTGGCGAAATACAGGCGCACGGCGGAGGCATTGCCCATGGCAATGTTCAGCGTGCTCGGCTGCGTATCGTATGGAATGCCCAGGATCGAGTTGGTCGCCGATACCGAATGCAGGCGCACCTTGCCGCCGAGGGGTTGACCGCAAGCATCGAGCAACTGGTAGCCGGCGATCAGGGTGCGCAGGTAGGTGTTGCTGACATCGATCGACAACAGGCTGTCACGGTCGATATCGATCGACCCCGCGTCGACCTGGATGCCGTGGTGCACCGTGCGTTCGTTGACGGTCCATTTGTAGCGGGTCTCACCGCCACCCGCCGTTTCAAGGTGCACCACGGCTTCACCCGCCGCGCGTTCGCTGACGGCGCAGGTCGTGCCGCTGCTCGCCGTCCAGGTCTTGTCCATCAGGCGCACATCGTTTGCCGCCGAACGGTTGGCCCCTGCCACGCTGGCGCCCAGATGCCCTTCAAGGTCCTCATGCACGCCATAGGTGTACAGAGGCTGCCCGGCGTCGATCTGGCCGGGGAGATCGTACTCGGCCACCAGCACATTGCCATCGGCATCCTGGCACGGCACGATTGGCGACCAGTCCTGACCAAGGCGACCAATCTGCGTCGCCAGCAATTGCATGCGGTTGTATTGCTCTGGATCGACCTCCGGGCTGGGCAGGATATGGTCGTTAAGTACGATCACGCGGGTGCTGGACTGAATACTGGCCAGACCAGGGTGATGCGACACCAGTGCGGCTGCGGTATCCAGGGGCGTGACCAGGGTCTGGGCCTGAACCAGGGCATCCAGGCGCGCCGATTGCCCGTCGGGCAGCGCGCGGAGCCCTAGGTGGGCCAGGCGCGCACAGTGAACCTTGGGCTTGCGCGCAATGGTATGCCGATGGAACGCTCGCAACTGCTTCAGGGGATTCTGATAGCGCTCCAGGCGCTCTTGCCAGAACACCCGCAGATGATCCTCGGGAATGAGCACGCACATCGCCACCACCTGCGGCAAATGCACGCCCTCACGCTCGGGGATGACCACCTGCAAGTAGCGCGAATCGGCGTCGCTGAAGTGCGTCTTGTCGACCACCGCGAAGTGGCTGAAGCGCTGCTGATGCTCACTCGACAACAGCGCCAGCGCGCCATGAGTCGACCCAGCGGATGCAAGACTCTGGTCGCTATGGGCACTGAGCGGATAGCGCGCGCTGCCAACACGAACCTCTAGCGCTTGCGTACGCTCGACATGCCGCAGGTCGAAATGCAGGTGCTTCATTGCCATCTCCTTGGTCGGGGGGCAATCCCCCAAGCGGCAGCCAAAATAGGCAGCGAGATGGCTTTTTGTCAGCATTGGGTTTCTGAGCAAATCTGAGCGCCGACCGGCCACTTCACATTGGCAGGAGGCTCAGGCGGTGGCAGGCGATACGGCGCCAGCGACGGTCAAAGATCGAGGGCACCGCTGAGCAAGGCGTGGAGCATTGCCGCAACGTCAGCGTCCTGAGTATCCAGCAGGCGCAGTGGAATGCCCCGCAAGGCAGCCTGCGAAGCGGCCAACCCTTCACCGGTGAGGGCCAGCGGACAGGCAATGTCCATCTGCAACGAACGCAGCCGCTTGGCCAGCTCGGGGCGTACCGGCGCTGACAACGCGATCACCAGTGCCGCTGGCTGGATCGCTGCGCACAGCAAGGGCAGCTCTTCCAGCGGCTGCCCGTAGCCAAGCACCTCGATGCGTTGCTGCTCGCCGGTCAATAGCAGCCCGGCGCACAGCAACTGCAGTTCGGCTTGCCCCTCGGTGCCGGCCACCAGCACGCGCGGCGCATCGGCCTGGTTCATCTGCAGGCGCAGCAGCAGGCGGGCGCGCAGGAATGTATCGAGGAACAGCCATTGGCTGCGCTCACCGAACGCAGTGCCTGAAGCCAGGTCATGCCAGACCGGCATCAACACGTCGCGCAGTACGGTGGCTTTGGGGAAGAGTGTGAACAACTGGCCATGAATACCTTCCAGCGCCTGGGCATCGAATGCTCTCGTTGCACGCGTCACGGCGGCACGCCAATCGTGAAAGGCCGTGGCCTTTGGCGCGGACGCTTCACGCTGGCCTGCGAGCATCTCGCCGACTTTGCTGATGGGTACGCCATGGGCGGTCCAGTGCAGGATATCGCGTATGCGCTGGACATCTCCGGCCTTGTACAGGCGATGGCCACCCTCGGTACGCTGTGGGCGGATCAGCCCATGGCGCCGCTCCCAGGCGCGCAAGGTCACCGGATTGATGCCGGTCAGGCTGACCACATCGCGCATCGGCAACAAATCGTGTGGGGTAACATCTGTCATGGCGAGGATCTTCCGGGCGGTGACACATTCTAAACCTATACACACCTTCTGCGGCGAGCCGCCTTAGGTCATCATGCAGCAAACCGCGCCGAAGCTATTCGCACAGGGCTACGCTGCGCATATCGCATACGAAATTTCTGTAGGTGGGACCTATGATCAACGCAAAACTCCTGCAACTGATGGTCGAACAGTCCAACGATGGCATCGTTGTCGCCGAGCAGGAGGGCAGTGACAGCATCCTTATCTACACCAACCCCGCCTTCGAGCGCCTGACCGGCTACTGCGCCGACGACATCCTCTTCCAGGACTGCCGCTTTCTTCAGGGCGAGGATCATGAGCAGGCCGGTATCGCAACCATCCGCGAGGCGATCAGCAAAGGCGAGCCCTGCTGCCAGGTGCTACGCAACTACCGCAAGGATGGCAGCCTGTTCTGGAACGAATTGTCGATCACCCCCGTGCGCAACGAGGCAGACCAACTGACCTACTACATCGGTATCCAGCGCGATGTGACCGCGCAGATGTTAGCCGAAGAGCGGGTTCGCGAGCTGGAAGCCGAAGTCGCTGAATTGCGCCGGCAATTGGCCGAGGCCAAGGCGTAACCTAAAAATCTATACAAGCTCGTTGACTTGTACAGTTTTATCCTTAGGATTCAGGTATACCTATACAACAATTCCCTGTTGTACAGGATTGCCTGGAGCCCCGCATGTCAGCGTACCTACAGCCATTTGCCGAGCGTTTGGCCGGCCTCGACGGGCAGCGCCTCGCTGCCCCTGAAAAGCTGTACAGCAACAACCTCACCTGTGCCGACGCGGTGAGGCCTGGACCGCCTACCCACTGCAAGGTACGCGGCCAGCGGATTATATCGCCATGCGTATAGCAATTATTGGCAGTGGCATCGCTGGCCTGACCTGCGCCCACCTGCTCTCTCGTCGGCACGAGGTGACCGTATTCGAGGCCGCCGAGTGGATCGGCGGCCATACCCACACTGTCGACGTGACGTGGTGCGGCAAACACTACGCCATCGATACCGGCTTCATCGTCTTCAACGACTGGACCTACCCCAACTTCATCCGCTTGCTCGACCAGCTCAACGTCGCTTCCCGACCGACCGAGATGAGTTTCTCCGTACATGACCCGCTCAGTGGACTGGAGTACAACGGCCACAACCTGAACACGCTGTTCGCACAGCGCCGCAACGTATTGTCGCCAGGTTTCTGGGGGATGCTGCGCGATATCCTGCGCTTCAACCGGGAGGTACTCGCCGACCTGGACGACCGGCGTATCGATGCCAGCACCACCCTTGGCGCCTATCTCCAGGCCCAGGGCTACGGCCAGCGCTTCATCGAGCACTACATCGTGCCCATGGGGTCGGCGATCTGGTCGATGTCGCGCGCGGACATGCTCGGCTTCCCGCTGCAGTTCTTCGTGCGTTTCTGTCGCAACCACGGCTTGCTGTCGGTGAACCAGCGCCCGCAGTGGCGTGTGATCCAGGGCGGCTCGCGCAGTTATGTCGCCCCGCTTTGCCGACCATTTGCGGAGCGGATCCGCCTTGGCTGCAAGGTCCACCGGGTCGGCCGCGACAGCGGCGGTGTCACCCTCGTCAGCGCCGCCGGCACAGAACGCTTCGACAATGTGGTGTTCGCGTGTCATAGCGACCAGGCCCTGGCGCTGCTGGAAGCCCCGAGCGTACAGGAGCATGCCGTGCTGGGTGCTATCCGCTACGCCGACAACGATGTCGTGCTGCACACCGACACCCGCCTGCTGCCCCGCCGCCGGAAAGCCTGGGCCAGCTGGAACTACCGCCTTGGTGGCACTGAACAGGCCCCGGCCGCGCTGACCTACAACATGAACATCCTGCAAGGGATCGAGGCGCCGGTGACCTTCTGCGTGAGCCTGAACCAGACCGCGCTCATCGACCCGTCACAGATCATCGCCCGTTTCAGCTACGCCCACCCGCAGTACAGCCTCGCGGCGTCCGCTGCGCAGGCTCGCCAAGCGCAATTGCAGGGGCATCAGCACAGCTACTTTTGCGGCGCCTACTGGGGCAATGGCTTCCACGAAGACGGGGTGGTCAGCGCGCTGCAGGTGGCCAGGCACTTTGGAGAACACTGGTGAACAGCGGCGGGCACCTGCCCGCGCAGGCCCGGCCTCGGCACGCGCTGTGCCGCTTGTGCAAGCGTCCCCCCATCCATGAACACACTGCCAGCCGGGCTCACCTGGGGCTTGGCCAATCTTGTGAGGACCCTAAGTATGTCCAATCCCACCCTGAGCGTTAGCAAGTCTGCCGGTCTTGCGCCATTACTCGGCGGGCTGGCACGCAACGCCGTACTCGCCCAGCTGGGCAAGCTGCGCCACGGTCACCTGCGCCTGCTCAGCCACGGGCAACAGTGGAGTTTCGGCAATGCCGACAGCCCGCTGCAAGCCGAAGTGGAGATCCTCGACGATGCAACCTGGAGCCTGATCGCCGGCAATGGCTCGATCGGTGCCGGCGAAGCATATATCCATGGCTATTGGCGAAGCCCCGACCTGGCGCGGGTGACCCGCCTGTTCGTCGCCAACCTCGACGTGCTCGATGCCTTGGAGGGCGGCCTGGCCCGCTTCGGACGCCCTGCCCTACGGCTGCTGCACCGGTTGAACCGAAACAGCAAGCGCGGCGCCCGACGCAACATTTTGGCCCACTACGACCTGGGTAACGCCTTGTTCGAGCAGTTGCTGGACCCGACCATGATGTATTCGGCCGCCCAGTTCGAGCACCCGGAGCAAACGCTGGAACAGGCCCAATTGCACAAGCTGAAGCGCATCTGCGAGAAGCTCGAACTGCACGCCGGCGATCATCTGCTGGAGATTGGTTGCGGTTGGGGCAGCCTGGCGATCCACGCTGCGACCCAGTACGGCTGTCGGGTCACCACCACGACACTCTCCGAGGCGCAGTACACGCATACCCTCCAGCGCGTCCGTGCTCTGGGGCTGGAGGCACAGGTGACGGTGCTGCGTGAAGACTACCGTGACCTGAAAGGCAGGTTCGACAAGCTGGTCTCGATCGAGATGATCGAGGCGGTTGGCCATCGATACCTGCCGGTGTATTTCCGCCAGTGTGCGTCACTCCTCAAACCCGACGGCCTGATGCTGTTGCAGGCGATCACCATCCGCGACCAGCGCTATGCCCGGGCACGCCGCGCGGTGGACTTCATCCAGCGCTACATCTTCCCCGGGGGCGCCCTGCCCTCGCTGAGCGTGCTGCTGGACACCGCCAGCCGGCAAACCGAACTGAACCTCGTGCACCTGGAGGATTTCGGCCAGGACTACGCGCGTACCCTGCGCCATTGGTACGACAACCTGGGCCAGGCACGCACCACGCTGACGGCCCTCGGCTACGACGAGATGTTCCAGCGTTTGTGGGCGTTCTACCTGTGTTATTGCCAGGGTGGTTTCGAGGAGCGCGCCATTGGTGTAGCGCAACTGCTGTGGGCGGCTCCCCAGGCGCGACGCGCGCCTTTGTCCGCGCCGTGATTGAAACCTGGCCCTGGCATTGCTAGGGCGCGCCGCTGCGCCGGGCGGAGCGGCGGCAGCGCTCCGAGCAGTAGCGTACTTGCTCCCAGCAGCGAGCCCAGCGTTTGCGCCAGTTGAAGGGCCGGCCGCACACCACGCAGACCTTGCTCGGCAGGAGGCCCTTCTTCACAGGGCCTCAGCGGCATCGAGCCGTGCCAGCAGTGACTGACCACGCTGCCACACGGCATCACGCCGGCTGGCAGTCATGCCGTCGAGGCTGCGATAGATCAGCGCCAGGCGCGGATTAGCCGATAACTGGGGGCGATGGCGCATAAGAAAGTGCCAGTACAGCGCATTGAACGGGCAGCCATCTTCCTCTATGACCTGCTCGACCTTGTAACTGCAAGCCTTGCAGTGATCGGACATCCGTTGGATGTAACGGCCACTGGCGCAATATGGCTTCGACCCCAGGTAGCCGCCATCGGCGTGCATCACCATGCCAAGCGTGTTGGGCAGTTCGACCCAGTCGAAGGCATCCATGTACATGGCCAGGTACCACTCACAAATCGCGGCCGGGACGATGCCGGCCAGCAGGGCAAAGTTGCCGGTGACCATCAGCCGCTGGATGTGGTGGGCGTAGCCCAACTGCAAGGTCTGCCCGATGGCTTGTTCCATGCAGCGCATGCGGGTGCGTCCGGTCCAGTAGAACGCCGGCAGCGGCCGGTCGTTGCCCAGATGATTGAGCCCGGCGTACTCAGGCATGCGCAGCCAATAGATGCCGCGCACATACTCGCGCCAGCCGATCAGTTGACGGATGAAGCCTTCGGCCGCATTGAGCGGCACGCGCCCCTCGCGCCAGGCCGTTTCGACGTCCTCGCACAGGCGCCGTACATCGAGAAGCCCGATATTGAGTGCCGCGCTGATGCGCGCATGGAACAGGTAGGGTTCGTCTTCGGCCATGGCGTCCTGATAGTCGCCGAAGGCGGCCAGACTGAAGTCGAGAAAATGCTGCCAGAGCTGCTGTGCTTCGCCATGGGTCACCGGGTAGTCGAACCCGTCCAGTGCCCCGTAATGGTCGCTGAAGCGTTGGCGCACCAGGGTCACCACAGCCTGGGTGATAGCGTCCTGCTCGAACTGTGCAGCGAACGGCCCATGCAGCCCACGTGGTAATGCCTTGCGATTGTCACCATCAAAATTCCAGGCACCACCGGCCGGCTGGCCGTCGGGCTCCATCAGCAGCCCGCAACGTTTGCGCATGCCACGGTAGAAGTGCTCCATGCGCAATTGCGTTCGCCCTTGGGCCCAGCGCGCGAACGCTTCGCGCGAGCACAGGAAACGATTGTCGCGATGCCACACGAGCGGCAGCCCGGCGTCGCGCAAAGCCTGCTCCAGGCGCCACTCACCACACTCGGTGAGGTGGATTTCCGCAGCGCCCAACGCCTGTTGCCAGCGCTGCAGTTCGCCGGCAATGCTGCCGCTGTTGCCGTCCGCATTCAGCGCCACGTAATGCACCTGCCAGCCCCGCTCACGCAGGGCCTGGGCGAAATGCCGCATGGCGCTGAAAATGAGTACGATCTTCTGCGGATGATGCGGCACATAGCGCGCCTCGCCCATCACTTCTGCCATCAGTAGCGCATCGCGAGCCGGGTCCAGCGCGCCCAGGCTTGCCAGCTCGAACGACAATTGGTCACCCAGTATCAGACCCAGGCGCATCGTTCGGGCTACCACTGGCTGGTCAGCGTCACCGGCACCCGCATCGGCGCGACCGGGCCGTCACGTTGACCGCACATCTCATCGTGCACCACCTGCTGCACCAGCATGCACGGCACCGCCGGCAGGTCGATCAGCAGTTGGCGCAGTTCCGTGATGGAACGCACACGAACCGGTTGGCCGAGGGTATCGCTCAGCGTCACCGGACCGGTGCCGGTGAGTGCACGCAGGACGTAGAAGCCGCCCTCCAGTGACAGGACTTCAAGTTCTTCGACTGCGCCGGCCGTGACCAGCTGAGTGAGCGCGTTAAGGTTCATGGTGTGGCCTCCGGCAGGCGGCGGAAGAACAGGGTGATCTGCCCGATCTCCACGCCCAGTTTGCTCATGCTCGAGCGGTTGATCAGGGTGTCGTCATCTATCAGGTACATCCAGTCATCCAGGTCCACCTGCCAGTGCCGCCCATCGACGGGCAGATCCAGCTGGTATCGCCAACGCAAGGCATTGCCCGCCACTTCGCCACGGGCCTCACCGATCACGTCCCCTGCGGTGCCGCGCCAGCGACCAGGGCCATCCGGCACCAGTGTCCAGGTACGTTGCTGACGCGTCCCGTCGCTATACAGAAAATGCTCGTCGAGGATCAGCCGGTCACCTTCACGGCGGCTGTCGATACGCACCTGGAAGCGCTTTACTACCTCGCCCGAACGCTTCTGAAACATCCCCCAGGCCTGTACGGGACGCGAGAAGAACGTCGCCAGGTCCAGCTTCGGTTGCTCGCCGGCATAGTGCTCGACACCGACATTGCCACAACTGCCCAGAAGCAGGCAGGCTGCCAACAACAGCGCTTTATACATGTGCATGTTTACGTGCCTCAGTCGTTACCGGCCAGCCCGAGCAGGCGCTGACGCAGTTGTGGGTCTCTGGCACGCGGATCGAGCCAGATGGCGAAGAAAGCCCGGGCAAAGCGCGGGTCGGCGATTTCACCGCTGAGTTGGCCATCGACATAGAAGCGGCACCCACGCCCTGGCAGGTACAAGCCGGTAATGCGCATGCCGGGGCGCACATCAACGAATGCCTGTTCAATCGCCTTGGTCCACGTCGCGCGTTGCTGCGGCGTCACGCTACCGCCGCTCAGACGCTGCATTTCCTCAAGGCTGGCCTTTACCAGCGTGGCTTTAGACAGTGATCGGTGATAGATCAGCTCAAGGGCAAAAGGCTGACTCCAGTCCTGAACGGGGCCGACAGTCCACAGCCGGGCGGTATACAGGTGCAGGCCAAACCAGGTGAAATCACCCACACCCAGCCGCTGTGCCGTTGGCAGCTCGGCTCGCCAGTCTGCTGCCACCGACGACAGGGCTGTCAGTAACAGACACAGGCAGGTCCAACGAGAAGGGTGTGCCATGCTGACCTCAAGCATCACGATAAATTCTATACAACTATAGACTCATGTATAGGTTTTTTCAGATCCTGTACAATTTTTTATTCATTGAACTACCATCGCCGTCAGGACAGCGGTTGGCAGCGTCTGCGGCGGCGCGCAGAATGCAACGCTTTCTGGCGTTTGAGGGGCTTGCTCATGCTGTACGTTGTCATGCTCGGTGGCCGTCACCCGCGCGCCAGCATCGAGGTCCACGATGTGGTGTTCGCCCAGGCAGACTCACTGGACCAGGCCTACCCACAGTTGCGCCAGGCCTGGTTCGGCAGCCATGCGGGCCTGCACATCGATTCCTGGCTGGAGGTCGACGGTATCGACGCGTACCGTGTTGAACTTGGCCCGCTCGCCCCGGGACCGGGCACACCGAGGCTGTTCTTCATCAACCTGGGCGGCTATGAGCGGCAGGTATTCGGCGAGGCCCATCGCTACCTGTTGCTGGTGGCCAACGACAAGGCCCAGGCCAGGCAGTTGGGCAAGCAACGCTTGCAGGCGGACTGGCTGAAGCCCCACACCGATGCCGTGCTTGACGTCGACGACTGCTTGCCGGTGGATCTCGTCGGCGGTCGCTATGTGCATCTGGTCGAGGGCCGCCATGACGGTATTCGGCAGTACAGTGATTACATCCTGCTCTGAGCCTTATCGAGCCCCTGGCGTTTGCCGCGCAGAGTGCTTTCGGCGAAGCTGGCAGAGTGCCACAATAGCCCATCGTATTTCGAGCTGCGGCGGTAGCCATGAACGACCTCGGTCCTCCAGATGAAATAGCGAAGTACGTAAGGACGGATCGGCTGAAACAGCTGTTCGTTCAGTCGGCCCCCGCCGTACTAGGTAGTTACCTGGCCGCAGCGATGCTGTGCTGGTTGGGTTGGGAGCGTTTCGATCAGCAAAGGGCGACTGCCTGGATCACCCTACTGAGCCTGTCCACGGCCTTGCGCGCGATGATGTTCGTCGCCTATCGGCGAACGCCGCCCAACCGGCGCACGCCCGAGCACTGGGAGTGGCGCTATTGGCTGACGCTGACGTTGTCGGCAGGCATCTGGGGCCTGGGCGCGCTCGCGGTAATGCCCAGCGACGACCTGGTGGGGCAGACGGTGATCATGCTGTTTGCCGTCGGCATGTCCGTCAGCGCAGTCTCGTGCTACTCCTCTTACCGCCATATGACGCTGGCATCCATCAGCCTGGTGCTGCTGCCTTGCACCGTCTGGTTGCTGTTGCAACCCACCGCGCTGCAACGGGGCATCGCCCTGGCGGTGCTGGTGTTCGCATCGTTCGTGGTCAGCGCTACGCGCAATCTGTCCTCAGCCCTGGAGACGGCGTGGCGGCTGAAGCATGAGATGGAGCTCGCGCACCGCTTGGCCGTGGTCGCCTCGTGCACCGACGCGCTGACGGGCCTGAACAATCGGCGTGCGTTCTTCGACCATGCGCTGGCACAGCATGCCCAGTGCCAGCAGGGCTGCGAGGAGATCGCGGTGCTGATGCTGGACATCGACCATTTCAAACAGATCAACGACACGTTCGGGCATGCGGCGGGTGACCAGGTGCTACAGCACATAGGCGCGGTGATCAGCACGTGCCTGCGCGATGACGATATTGCCGGCAGGCTCGGTGGCGAGGAGTTTGCCGTCCTGCTGCCCGATACATCCCAGGCCACGGCCTGCGCTATCGCCGAGCGCCTCAGAGCACTGATCGCGCAACTGAGCAGCGAGTACCCCGTCACGGCAAGCATTGGCCTGAGCTGTGCAACCGCCGCCGACAGCGATCTCGATACATTGCTCAGCAGCGCCGACAAGGCTATGTACCGCGCCAAAGCGTCGGGCCGTAACCGAGTGACCGTCGCCGAACAGGTGCGCGAGGCTGTCTGAGAACAGGCAAAACCCTCGGCAGCCTCAACTGGACGAGGCGCGAGCGTGCAATCACCATTGTCCAGCACCCAGGGGAATGTTAAATGAGCCTGATCACCACCCTTCACACCCCCGCCAACGTGCTGGTCTGCGGCGCCAGCCAAGGGATCGGTCTTGCCTTGTGCACGCAGTTGCTGGCGCGTGACGACATCGGGCTGTTGTTCGCCGTTTCCCGCAACGCTACCCGCAGCCCCGCGCTGGAAGCCCTGGCCCGGGAACATGGGCAGCGGCTGGTTCGTCTCGACTGCGACGCCCGTGACGAACAGGCACTGCACATGCTGGCCGACCAGGTGAGCGCCAGCTGTAACCAGCTGAACCTGGTGCTCTGCACGTTGGGCGTGCTCCAGGAGCCACCGGCGCGCGCCGAAAAATCGTTGGCCCAGCTGGATATCGCCGGTTTGCACAGCAGTTTCACAAGCAACTGTTTCGCCCCTATCCTGCTGCTCAAGCACCTGCTGCCCCTGCTGCGCCAGCACCCCATGACCTTCGCCGCCTTGTCGGCACGGGTCGGATCGATTGGCGACAACCATCTCGGCGGCTGGTACAGCTACCGTGCCAGCAAGGCCGCGCTCAATCAGTTGCTGCGCACCGCAAGCATCGAACTTAAACGGCTCAACCCTGCCTCCACGGTCCTCGCCCTGCATCCAGGCACCACCGACACCCAGCTTTCCCGACCGTTCCAGGGCAATGTGCCGGCGGGCAAACTCTTCTCCCCGGCGTTCACCGCAACCTGCATTCTCACGCTGGTCGGCCGTCACGGCCCGGCGCAGACCGGGACGTTCTGGGCGTGGGACGGCACACCGGTTGCCTGGTGATTCAGCGCTGCGCCGGCAGGTCGAAGCGCCAGTGAAAGTGGCCCGGAAGGTAACCGCTCAACGGCTGCGCCGCCACGCAGCCCTGGCCGAGCGGAATCACAGCTGAAAACGCTGCACCACCCCGTTCAGCTCAATGGCCAGGCGCGAAAGCTCCTGACTGGCGGCGCTGGTCTGGTCGGCCCCAGCTGAGCTCTGCAGCGACAGGTCGCGAATGTTGAGCAGGTTACGGTCCACTTCACGGGCGACATGCGCCTGCTCTTCCGAGGCACTGGCGATAACCAGATTGCGCTCGTTGATCGCGGAAATCGCCAACGCGATTTCCTCGAGTGCCGCACCCGCCGCACGTGCCACCTCAAGGGTGGCGTCGACCCGCTCGCAACTGCTGCGCATCGACGCCACCGCCTGGCTCGTGCCCTGGTCGATCGCGCTGATCATCTGCTCGATTTCCTGGGTCGATTGCTGGGTGCGATGCGCCAGCGCCCGCACTTCGTCTGCCACCACGGCGAATCCGCGCCCTTGTTCGCCGGCCCGCGCAGCCTCGATGGCAGCATTCAGGGCCAGCAGGTTGGTCTGCTCTGCAATCGAGCGGATCACCGACAATACCTGGCTGATGTCGCGGACATGATTGGCCAACTCCTCGACGTTGCCGGAACTGCGGCTGACCTCATCGGCCAGTTGTGCGATGGCGCCAACCGTCTGACCAACCTGTTCCCGGCCATTGCGCGACGTCTGGTCTGCCTGGCTGGAGGCCTCGGATGTGCTGACGGCGTTGCGCGCCACCTCTTCCACCGCGCTGGTCATCTCGTTGACCGCAGTGGCAGCCTGCTCGATCTCGGCATTCTGCTGGTGCAAGCCGCGTGTCGAGCCCTCGGTCACCGCATGCAGTTGCTCGGAGGCTGAGGCCAATTGATTGGCGGAGTCGGCAATCTGCTGGATGGTGCCGCGCAGGCTGCTCTGCATGTCCTGCAGTGCGTGCAGCAACTGGGCCGGTTCGTCATGGCCCTGAACATCGATACGGCGGGTGAGATTACCCGATGCAACGACGCGGGTCAGTTCGACGGCTTGCGCCAGTGGCATGACCAGACTGCGGGTAAACAGCACGGCGAGGGCAGCCGTCAACGCCACAGCCGCGGCGAGCAAGCCGATGACGATCTTCAGTGCCGTGGAAAACGTCGCATCGCTAGCGGCCGAGGCCCGCTGGGCACCTTCACTGTTGAGCCGGGTGAGCTCGCCGAGCGCCTTGGCGACATTCTCGGCGTAGTCGCCCAGCTTCTGCTCGACCACGTGGCGCACGCCACTCAGATCCCCGGCCTGACTCAACGAGAGGGTCAGCGCAGACTGCTCCATGTAGCGTGCTTTGGCGGTTTTGTAGGCCTCATACTGGGTACGCTCCTCGGCCGAGGAGATCAACTGCTCGTAGCGCAGCTCGTCGGCCTCCAGGTGCTTTTGCGCCTCCCGCAGGCTGGCCAGCGTGCTCTCGCGGGCTGTGCCTTCAACCAGCGCATAGCGCAGGGTCATTGCCCGAATACGCATGCTGGCGGCGCTCATGTCGTTCACTGCGAGTATGGACGGCAGCCAGTTACGGTTCACTTCATCGCTGCGATCATCCATTCGGTTCATCTGGTCCAGGGAGATGCCCCCCAACAACAGCAGCACTAGCCCCAAAGATGAAAATGCAAGGGTAGAACGCAATCCTATGCGCAGCTGTCTGAGCCACATGGTCAATTCCTGATTAAATTCGACACGGTTGAATGGCCTGCACGGCCCCGCTCCGCCCATCAGCGCTCGCGAGGTTGGCAGCCTGTTTTATAGTTGCCCACGACACCCCAACACCCTGTAGCTCGCGGCCCAGTGCATGCCCTGTAGCGTCCCCGGATAAGCCCGGTATTGACTTGACCTGGCGCAACGCGTTGCGCGATTGGTGACAGCGCCGCCGACTTATTTCAATTTCAAATCGGGGCATTGTGCGGCGCGCCGTCCTGGCAGCATGCGCCTGAGGGTGTTGTCCTTTAGCCAGTAGTGATGGGCCAGGCCCGCACAGGCATGCAGCCCTATCAGCCAGTACCCGGCATTTCCCAGCCACTCGTGCCAGCCCTTGAGTGTCCTGGCCAGGGCCGGGTCGAGGGGCATCGGTGAGGGTAGCGTCACGTCCCAGTAAGGCAGCGGCTTGCCGGCAGCGCCGAGCATCAGCCACGCCAGCAGCGGCGTGAGAATCATCAAACCATACAGGGCGATGTGCAGCATGCCGGCCATCGCGGTCTGCCAGGCCGATGGCGGGGGCATGATCGCTGGGCGGGGGCTGAGGCGGCCCAGCAGCCGAACCCATACCAGGGCAAAGATGGCAATGCCCATCAACGCGTGCACGCCCAATAGCGGCCCTTTCAGAAAATGCCCCTTGGGCAAGGCCGAACGTAGCTCGACGCCGGCATAGACGCCGATAAACAAAATAACCATGCCCCAGTGCATGATGATCGAAAGTTGCCCATAACGCTCTGAGTTCGAAGTGCGCTGCATTGCCAAGGCCTCAAGCAACAGGAGAGATCGTCACTGCCGGCCAGCGCGATAACCACGCAAAGCTCGGCAACGGACCGAAGCACGTTGCCAGCCAAAGCTTAAGGAAATCTGAAGGGTGTGAAGGCATAGCCTCAGGAAGAGCCCACGCCAAGCACCTCATGGATCCGCGAAACCACCTGCTGCGTCGCCTCTTCAACCGTCCCTTCATTCCGGCACAAGACCCAGCCATGCGCGGCAACTGCGCGTTCAAAGGCCTGGGTACAGGCCACCTGCTCCTCCAGCGTGTGCATCAGCGTACTGCCCAACCCCCGCGAGCGCGCCGCTGCCCTCGCCCATGAAACCTGCGCAGCGGTGACCACCCCAACATGCAGGTCTGGCACGCGCACGTTACGCGCGCAGTTCAACTGCAGAATTTCTGCAAACGGGACTATCCGGCGAAACGCGGCATCCGAGGGGTACCAGCGGTCAATCAGAATGATGCTGTCTGCCGGTTGTCGAGGCAGCACATGCTCGGTAATCCAGGCGCGGCTGTCCGCCAGGCGCCGGCAAACCGCCAACTCCAATTCCCGCGAGGGGTTTCTGACGAGCGTGTTGACCAGGGCCATTGTTTCCCCCCTGAAGGGATCGCTTTTTTTCTCGCAAAGCCGGATCACCTTTTGCTGGTCGCGCCTCAATGCGGCGGTAACAGCCTCCAACAGCGTGGTTTTACCGGTGCCCTTGGGCCCGTCCAGCGAAATAAACAGCGCTCGATTCATTCTTCAGGTAACGATGGGCAAGTGATGCAGCACTCTACCCCAGTTCCAGACCAAGCGGCCTCGAAATCCAGGCTAATCCGCGCCAACGGCAGCGCAATCATGGCAGCCTCATCATCCTGCGCGAGCACCGGGGGTGGCGCCGCCGGGCAGTCGTTACGGCAAGTGCTGACGGTCCCACAGGGCCAGATTCTGCCGCAGGAACTGCTCGGGCAGTGGCGTCTTCACCAGTTCCACCATTTTTTCCGCCAGTTGCGCCCGCAACAGTTCCTGATTGCAGGCCGACTTGCGCGACAGCGCCACATGCAGCCCCTCGCTGGAAACGGCCGGTTGCAACACCAGCAGGTCGTGTTCCATACCCAGTGTTCGGGCCAGCGCGAGGCCGGGATAGTGCTCGTAGATCACGTAGTCGTTGCGTTTGAGCAACAATTTCTGGAACGCCTGCTTCGCCGTGGGCACGGCTTCCAGGGCAAGGTGGGCACGAGCGAAATCGTCGAAGTGCTGGCCATAGCTGTTGTTGACCAACGTGCCGCCGCTGCGACCTTGCAGGTCGGACCATTGCCCGTAGGGGAAGGCCGCATCCTTGCGCACCCAGACCACGCTGGGCGTGGACAGGAACGGCGGGCTGACAAAGTCCACCTCTCGCGTGCGGCCCTGGGTGATGAAGTAGCCCGCAAGGATGTCGATGCGCCCGGTGCGCACTTCTTCCTGGGCACGCGGCCAGGGCCCGACATGGACCACGTCGACCTGCAGACCCAGTTGCTGGGCTACATATTTGAGCACATCGGCGTTCGCTCCGATCAATTGCCCGGGATTGTCCGGGTTGCGCCACAGGAACGGCGGATAATCGGGATTGCCCGTCGCACTCAGGTGCGTGCACGGTTCCACAGCCATGGCAGACGTGGGCAGCCACACCATCAGGGGGAGCATGAAAATCGACCGGTAGCGTTTCGTCATCGGTAATGCTCGTGTCTTCTCGTTGTGGGCATAGCTATACCGCCTGTCTCACCCAAAGTGCAATCACGCGCCAATAAAACACGTGGTCGCAATCATCGGCGCCGTGCCGCCACTAGCGGTTATAGCTCCTCGCAGCGGATTATTTCCAAGGAGGGCAAAACACCATCGGCTGGCGTTCGCTGTGAGCCCATAGCACCGGCCGTTGCGGGAGCCGGCCTTGCCGGCGAATCAGGTTAAAGTTCCCCGCCTGACCGCCGACATACCCTGTACAAGAATGGAAACTACGGGTACCCCAGCATGAGCCCTACCATCGCCGGATTGCGAATCGTCCCGCCTTACATCGCCCCCCAGCCCGCGGCTGCCAGCACTACCGCCAGCAGCCAGGCCGAGCCGGCCAAGGTCATCCCCAGCACCACCGTGAGCCTTGGCCAAACCAGCACCAGCGGCAACGATGCCCGTACCTACACCCCGCGCGGTGCCCTCGGCCCGACACAGGTGCGCTATGTACTGGAACAGGACAGCCTGGATAAACTCAGCTTCCGCCTGATGAGCGGTGCCCAGTCGGCCGCCATCGGCTCACGCTTCCAGGGCCTGGGCGCGGCCCTGCTCGAACAGTTGGTGGCCAACGGCGGGCAGTCGATTTCACAAGCGGTGCTGAGCTACGCCGACGGTGCCCAGCCCAGCGCCGAAGTGCTGCGTCTGCAAGGCAACCAACTGCGCGAAGAGCCCACCAACGCCGTCAACCTGAGCCTGACCACCGCCTCCGGGGCCACCGTCACCCTGGCGCTGGCCAGTGGTGAGAAAGGCTTGGCAGTCAGCGCCGAGGTCCAGGGTGGCCAGCTCAGCGCCGACGAACTCAACGGCCTGGCGGCGCTGACCGACAGCTTCGAGTCGGCAATCAACGGCCTCACCCAGGAACCGCCGAAGTTGCAACTCGGTGCACTGGCCAAGCTCGACCCGGCGCTGTTCACCTCGCTCAAGATGAATGCCAGGCTCGACACGCCAAGCGGCGAGCAGCAACTGTTCGACCTCAACCTGAACGACAGCGCCCGCACCCTCAGCCTGCAAGGCCCGAATGGCAACGTGCAACTGAACCTCGACACCCGCGACACCACTCTGCTGGGCAGCAGCAGCCAGCGTCAGGCCGCGATCAGCAACTACCTCAGTCAGTTCGACGCCGCCCAGCGCCGCGGCAAGGGCGACGAGAACCTGGTGAGCCTGTTCAAGGACGCCTTCGTCCAGCTCAACAGTGCCGACGACAGTGGCCGTGCCTCGAGCGTGAACAACCCGGTGCTGGCAGCCAAAGACCGCGTACTGCTCAGCGGCCTGGCCGACTTCAGCGCCTCGATCAGTCAGCACCGTCAACAGATCAACCCACTGCAGCCGGGCGAAGTCGACCGCTTCGACTACAAGGTCTCGCAGACGACCACGGTGCGCGGTACGGCGCAGTCGACCCGCTCGGTGCAGCAGGACCAGCAGGCGCGCCTGAGCGCGGCCTACCACGCCAGTCTCAACCCGCAGGTGGCGCTGAAGCTGGATCACGACCCACAGTCGCAGAACTACCGCTACCACGAGATCAACGACCAGGCGAGCAGCAGCACCCGCCTCGCCTACGACAAGACCCGCCTGGTCGATGCCAGCGCTACCCAGCAGGCCAGTCAGAACGAACGGATTCGCACCTACGTCAATGGTGAGCTGAACAGTGATGTCAGCACACCGAAGTCGGTGTCCGAATCGCGCAATCTACTTGGCCTGCTCAACGACGTTTTCCAGCGTGAGCGGATTTCCCTGAAAGAGCGTGGCTTGTCGATTCTGGAAGCGCAATTGCAGTCGCAGCGCAGCCAGTGGCTATTGAAATCCGACCCGTCGGCTATTCGCAGCTAGGCAGGACAAGGCAATGCCCCCCAAAGGTCCTGAAGGTCCTTTGGGCTTAGCCCGGCCCGCAGCGCTCGCGGGTCGCCTGCCAGCAGATCAGCGAACCCAGCGTCACCAGCAGCGCCCCTTGCCAGAACTGCAGCGTCAACGGCGCACTCAGCCAGGCCGCCGCAAACGCCGACGACAACACCGGGGCAAAATACGATGCAGTGGCCAGCAACGTCAGGTTGCCGCGCAGAATACCCAGGTTCCACAACGCATAACCGCCCGCCATCGCGCCTGCCGCTGCCAGCAACTCCACACTGCTGCGCAAAGTAAACGCCGGCAGTGCCAGGCCAGCGACCAGCAGTTTGAGCCACAGCGCCAGCGCCGTCAGCGCGAAGAACATCTGCACCAGGTTCTGCCCGCCGGCATACCGCCGGGTCACATTGCAATACAGCGCAAAGGTTATTGCGCAGCCGAGCGCCAAGCCGTAACTCAGTGGATTGGACTGCACATTGGCGACGATCCCTGCCACCGACAAACCGTCACCGCTCACCACCCAGGCCAGCCCGAATACCGCCAGTGCCGACCCCGGCACAATCAGCCAGCGCGCCCGCTGGCCATTCATGACAATCGCCAGCAGCACCGTAAGGCACGGCCAGAGATAGTTGACCATGACCACTTCAATGGCTTGGGTGTTGCTGATGGCAAAGCCCAGCGACAGCGACAGGCACACCTCATAGGCCACAAACAGCGCACTGCCGAGCACCAGGTACGCCTTGGGCACACTGCGCAGACGTGGACGGCCGAGCAGCACTATCAGCATCAACGCGCCCAGCGTATAGATCAGTGCCGCACCGCCCAACGCACCGAAATAAGCACTCACGCTCCTGATCAGGCCGGTGGCGGTGCTCCATAAAACGATCGCCAACAACCCGCACGCCGTCGCGGCGCGCTCGCTTCTGATGTGCATAGTTCTGTCTCTGTTCGGATGCCGTCGCAGCTGCCGGCGGTCGGCAAGCGTATTACAGATACTGCATATTGCGGAGTTTCCTTGACCGAATCAGACGCTGCGCTAGGGTTTACCTGCGGCCTCCCTTCAGGACGTTTCCAGCAGCCGTGGCGCCACTGCCCGCGGCGGGGCTGAGCCTGTTCGTAGCGCATGCCAGAACATTTTCTCAAAACGGACACATGAGGAAAAAACATGCCTCTCAAAAAGTATGGCGTGCTCAAGGGCCGCCCCATTGAGGTACGGTTAGGGACAAGCGGCAACGCCCACTATCAAGTCAAGCTGATCGACGACACGGTCGACTATCGCATCGCAATCAACGTCCAATCTGCCGTCGCACCCTCCGAGGTCGAGTACATCGTTGTAGAGAACTTCAGGCACCCAGTGACCAGCCGGGTTGTCGACCTTCCTGCCGGTTTCACCGAGTTGACCCGTGCGCCAACCAGCGGAGCCCTGGATTACATCCGCGGAAACCTGTTTGATCGTTCCGGGATGCGGCCGCTACCCTTCGACGTACCTGGCGTCGACAACGACCTCAACGAAAAGATCAACAGCATCATGCAGCGCGCGATGGCCGATGAAAACGCAATGGTCTATGCGTTCGGCGAACGTTGGGGGCCTGAACAGAACAAGAAAGACAAGTTCTTCGGCTTCTCGCCCGGCAACGGCATCCACGATATTCACATGAATCAAGGCAACGTCGGTGATTACGTCAAGGATGACGGGGTCTGGCAGGATGGCGGGATGCTGGTTCACTTCCCAGCCCAGAATACCTGGGTAGGCATTTTCCTGAAGTTCCAGTCGCAGGCCTGGCACACCGACGACTCCACAGGCCACCGCCTGGTCGCCTCACTTAGCGGCCAGCCGGAGGATCTCGCCAGCAAGCACTTCCCGCCGGCTGCGCCAACCCACATCGAGCTTCCCGATAGCGATGAACCCGAAGGGCTGGTGCGCATCATTGCCGCGCTGGTGAACAGCACCCAGTCACCGGAGGTCGAAACGGTCACGCTGATCAATACCTCAGCCCATGCCATTGCGCTGGACGGCTGGACAATCGCCGATAGCGCAAAAATCAAGACGCCACTGACCGGAACGCTCCCTGCCGGCGCAAGCCTGGTGGTTACGATCGTGCCGCCGGCAGCGCTGTCCAATCGAGGTGGCGTCATCACGCTGCTGGAGGAGAACGGGCTCAAGGTCCATGGTGTGTCCTACACACGTGAGCAGGCCCGCCACCCAGGGTGGACGATCGTGTTCTAGGAGCATGCTGATGCGATCAGTCCCCCCCCTCATGGTCGCCGGGCTGCTGGCCTTGCTGACCGCACCACTGCCGGTTCCGGCGCAAACCGACATCCAGGTAGGCGCCAACCAGCCACGCAGTTTTATTGAGCCCGCGAGCGGACTGCGCTTTGTGCGGGTTCCGGCGGGCAGTTTCACCATGGGCAGCACGTTCGCTCAAACGCAGCCCGCCGCAGATCAGCAATGGTTTATCGATGAGGCGCCCCCGCACCGCGTTACCCTCAGCCGTGAGTTCTGGTTGGCCAGCACCGAAACCACCATCGCCGCGTTCAGCCGTTTTGTCGACGAGACCGGCTATGTGACCTCCGCAGAACGCAGTGGCCAGAGCCTCGGGGTCTATGCAGTTTCTACCGATGCACAGGGCGTGCAGAGTGGCCAATGGGCGGTCGGGGCGAATCTCACCTGGCGAAGTCCTGGCTGGACAGCAACCGACCAACACCCCGTGGTGCATATCAGCTGGGCCGATGCGCAGGCCTTTGTCCAGTGGTTGCGTGACAAGACCGGCCGACCGTTCCGGTTACCCACTGAAGCCGAGTGGGAGTATGCCGCCGGCGGCTCGCAACATACCCGCTACAGCTGGGGAGAACAGCAGCCGAGCAGCGCCAGGGAGGGGAATATTGCCGATCTGAGCTTCAGCAATGCCTATCCGTTGTGGAAATACCCCGTGTTCAAGACAGTCAACGACCATTACGTCCACACCGCCCCGGTTGGAAGTTTTGTCGCCAATGACTTTGGCCTGTTTGACATGACCGGAAATGTCTGGGAGTGGTGTGCCGATCGCTACGCCGCCGACACCTATGTAAGCGGGCCGGAACTCGACCCACAGGGTGCGGCGACAGGCAGCGAGCGGGTGCACCGCGGCGGTGGTTTCGACTGGGAGCTGCCTTACCTGAGGGTTGCCAAACGGCGGCACGGTAGCGAACAACAGTCAGCGGCAAATATCGGTTTTCGCGTAGCGCTATAGCGGCCGGGGAGGCAACGAGCAGCGCCACGTTTTTCAGCAATCGAAGGAGCGAACATCATGAGCATCGATGAAAGCAAGGAATCTGCATTTGCACTACCGGCGACCGATTACTTTGATGCCGGCGTAGGTGAAGAGAATCTGTGCGGCAGATCTTCGGTCGAACAATTGCTACGCCAGCGGGGCAACGAAACGCTCAGCTGGATGCAACCAGGTCTGGTCTATCCAGCCCCCTGGCAATGTGCACTGTCAGTGTTCGACGTGCCGGAGTCGCTTGGGCGTGCGGCTTTTGCCGACATCCTGTCCAATGCCCGACGCAAGATTCACCAAGACCTCGGTGACCTTCATGCAAGCGCCTGCGTTGCCTTTTCCCCACAGGTCTGGGCACGCTTCTGTCGCGAAGACGGTCGCCCGGTTCCGCGCGGCATGGCATTCGAGGAGCCCGGCAACAATGTCTTTGTACCGCGTGTACTGGAACGCTCCGGCGGCGTGTTGCAGGACAGTGGCGCCGGTGCCTGGTTCATTGTCAAAGCCGACGAGGAAGCGCCCGTTACCGCGCTGGCGGACTTCATTGTCGCGCAGTTGGCCGATATCGGCATTGCAAGCCAGTCGGTGTATCGCGTTCCGATGCACAGCCGCACCAATCCGACACTCCCGACCAGCGGCACGGGCGGGCGCGTGCTCGGTGGACGATTCAAGGAGAACCTGCGTAACCCGGCGTCGCCCGTGGAAATACTCAATCACGTGCTGGTGGGCGGCGAAGACCCCGATTGCGCAGGTGGTTCGTTCCTCTTTGCCCAGCGCTTTCAGCTGAACTGGGCGGAGTTGCACTCGAAGACGGCGAGCGAGATGGAAGCGGTGGTTGGCCGCCGCCAGTTCACCGATGAGTTTGTCCCCTCCTTCGACGCACGCTCACACATCCGCTCGGCGCATACCTACGATGCCAGCGGCAATACCATCAAGTTGCTGCGCATTGGATTGCCCTTTGGCAAGCGTGGCCGCGAAGACAACGGCACCCCGCTGATCCAGAATGCCGGCGCCAGTTCGCTGGGCGACGAGGCAGGCATCTACTTTATTGGCATGGCGCGGGCTGCCTCGCGCATCGAGACAATCCTGCGGTCGCAGTTCGGCGCCCACGACAGCGGTGAGTTTACCCGCGACCGGCTGCTTTCTGGCGCTGTCGCGCGGTCCGATCTTGGGGGCTTCTTCTATGCCCCAAGTTTGCGTGAGCTGGGCGCTGCGGCATTTGTCGAGGATGCCAGACAGAAACAAGGCAAGGCCTTCAATGATTGGCAGCGCTTCCCCGGCGTCGACTGGTCACGGTTCAACCGCCACTACGACAAGCGGTCGAGCAATGGCTGGATGTTCTACAACCATCAGGATTACCTGTACTCGATGGGTACCCGCACCGACGACACGCCGGAGCGGCCGACGCCACCATCGCTGCGCGTGCAGTTCCTGCTCGAGCAGATGTTCGCCAAATGGGATGACACCTGGTTCAGGGCGCAGAAGCCAGCCGAACTTGAACCGCTGCGCCCGCAGCTGGAAAAATTCTTTGCCGATCCGCGCCATGCCGCCGAGCGCAACGCACTGCTGGGTGGCTCTGCGACGGGTGATGCGACACAGGCTGCCGACGTGATCATGCAGGCACCCGTCGCCCTTCGCGCTGGCTGGGCTATCCGACTGTTGTGCAACCTGGCCGCTCGGCTCGACGGCGTAGGCCAGCGCGGCAACGGCGGCATGGACACCTGCGACATCCACCCGCTCGACCTGCTGGCCGGCTCGATGCCTGCGCAGTCGCTGGCGCAGGGGCGCTATTTCATCGACTACGTCCGTGACGACGACGAAGAACAGGAACGCTATCGCTGGTTTGGCCTGGGGCTGGGGCCGAATTCCGGCGTCGGCCACGTCGTGCCTGGCTACGAGCAATTGCTGGCCGAAGGCATCTCGGGTGTATACGCAAAAATCGATCAGGCCGAAGCCTCATTGAGCGCTACCGACCCCGATCGCGGGGCAAAATCCGCCCTCTTCTACCAAAGTGCACGCTTGGCTGCCAAGGGCTTGGCCGAATACCTTGCTGGGCTCGCCGAGACGGTAAAGGCGAAGCGCATCGAACTGGCTCCGGGGCAAACCATCGAGTACGACAACCTCGCCGCACTGGAGGTGCGCCTGCGCTGGCTGGCAGGAGGCAACCGTCCACGGACGTTGCTGGAAGCCCTGCAACTGATTTTCGCCGCACACACGACGTTGCACCTCTGCGGAGAACCTGTTGCGGTCGGACGGCTGGACAGGCTACTGCGTCCTTTCCAGGAGCGCGACGGCCTGGGTGAAGAAGAATTGCAGGATGCGATCGACTGCTTCTGGCTGAAACTGGCCGAGAAGGTTCTGCTCAATCGCATTTTTATCGACGACCGTCAGCAGTTGGGCAACATGGCCATGGGCAATCGCGCAGGCCCGTACCCCAAAGGCCAAAGCGTCAACCAATGGATTCAGCAACTGACCGTCGGCGGCCGTAACGCCGATGGTACGTGGGAATATTCCGATGTCACGTTGGCATGCCTGCGAGCCTCCTCGCACCTTCCCTTCAATGCGCCTGTGCTTTCACTGCGTGTCTCCAAGGACATGCCAGATGAATGGCGACGTCGCCTGTTGCGCGAGGCAGCTCAGGGGCAACTGAGCGGGGGGGCCAGCCCGATATTGATGAACGACGACAAGATCATTCCGGCCCTCGCTGCCTCGGGCGACGATATTGGGCCGCCGGCAGATTCGCCGAACGCGCCCCTGTGGAACTCGAAGGTGCGCCGCGAAGACGCCTACGACTATGCCGCCGATGGTTGCTATGAGCCACAGTTCGTCGGTGCCAACTGGTTCCATCTCGGCGGCGCAATCCTGCTGCAACCGCTGGAATATGCGCTTAACCAGGGGCGGCAGATTCAATCGGCCGGCCCGGTTGACCTGTTCGGCAAAAACATGTCGTTCCGCTCTCCGCCGGCCAGCGAGATCACCTCTTACCAGGAACTTGAAGCACTGTTCTTCAAGCATCTGGAGTGGTCGTATGCGCGCTCGATGGAGGGCACGGTCGCCGACTTCGGCCGTATGGAGCAAGTCTGCCCATCACCGCTACTCAATTTGTTTATCAATGACTGCCTGGACAAAGGACAGGATCTCTATGGCGGTGGCGCGCGATACAACGTGTTCGGGCCCTGCTTTACCTCGCTGGCCAATACGATCAACGCCTTGTGGGCGATCCGTGTCATGTGTTTCGACAACGAAACGGCGGTCACCTCACTCGCTGAACTGGTGCAGGCCCTGTTGTGCAACTGGGGCGAAAACGTCATTGATCCACTGGTTCACTCGACGGTGCTGACCGCCGATGCCACACGCTCCGCCGAAGCGGTGCGGCACTTCCGGCACCTGCGCTCAATCGCACTTTCGCTACCGCAATGGGGGCGTGGTCATCCTGAAATCGATCCATTCGGCAATGCCATCGCCGCCCGCGTGGCGGCGATGGCGGTCAATGTCATGACCAAGCCGCGTCCGGCGTTGGCGGCACTCTACGAGCAAGTTGCCGCACGCTTTGGATCGCCACAGCATCCATTCGGGGGATTCTCGATGCAGCCGGGCGTCGGTACCTTTGCAAGCTACGTAGAGCAAGGTCTGAGCTGCGCTGCTTCAGCGGATGGGCGCCTTTCGGCGCAACCGCTGGCGACTGACATGTCGCCCTCACCCTCCCCCCTCGACTTGCCGGCCACGGCAGCCTCACAGCAGCTTGCCGATGGTGTATCGGTGCTGGTCGGTCTGCGTTCGAATGACGCGTTCGGCTATACCAATGGTGCACCGATCGACCTGAACATCGCGGAAACGATGCCGGTGAAGCGGCTGGTGGAGATTCTCGATGCCTTTGTCGCGGGCGCGGGCTCGAACGTTCTGACGGTAACGGTGGCCGACCAGGAGACCTTCCTCGCGGCCGCCAGGTCGCCGGAATCATACGATCTCCTGCGCGTGCGCATGGGCGGCTGGACAGAGATGTTCGTTGCGATGCATGCGACCCACCAGAAAGTCCACCCACGGCGCCCCTACAGCATCTAGGTGCCGGTCACACACGCCACCTGCGAGCTATACCGTCGCAGGTGGCACGTTGCAACCGTAGGTCAGCGCGGCTCGAAACACTCGCAGGTGTCCATCTGCACGTGGCGCAGGCTGGCTGTTTCCAGGTGAGAGGCGTACAGCACCTCGGCAAAATAGCTGATCAACAGTGTACGACGGCGGCCGCCGTGCACGTTCAGGCTACTGGCGTGGACCAGATCGTAGTCGAACACCAGGATGTCGCCTGCACAGCCGGCCAGTTGCACCGCGTGAGACTCATCGTTGAAGTCGAACGGCGGCGCGCCGGGCGCCGGGCGATGGCTGCCGGGGACGATGCGGGTCGCGCCGTTGGCCGGGCCGTAGTCATCCAGATACGCCAATGCGCCGATCATGTCGCCTGGCCGTTGCGCCGAGAGATCGCGATGCAGTCGCTGGTGCCCGCCGCCGGCCAGCGGCTCGCGGCCCTCCACCTGCGCAAGGAAGAAACGCTCGCCGTTCAACTCACCGACCGCCGCCAGCAGCGCCGGCAAGCGGCATACCGCCTGAACCTTCGCCTGTGTGTCCAACTGCGCGTGCCGCCAATCCAGACCGCGTGGTACCGGCCATTGCGCCGAAGGTTTTACCCCTGCATCGAAGACCGTACGAAGCTCATCCAGCCAATCAGCCGGAATCGCCTGACGCAGCAGCACGAAGCCGTCACGGTGGAGTTGTTCAGGGTTGCTCATCGGTCCTTGACTCCTCGGCAGCAAGTCGTTTCGCATAGTGGCATCGTGCCAGATTACTCCATCGGGAAAGGCTCGACCACAGCAGCTATAGTTTCGACAGGCTGCAGACAAACTCGGAATTCACTGACAAAAGGAACAGTCGCGTGCTCAAAGACCAGGTCATCGAGCGGTTTCATCGGGAGTTCGGCCCCCCTGAACGAAGCACCGCGAAGGTCACCGCGTTCAAGGCAGCGGGGCTGGGCATCGTGGTTCAGATCGACCAACCCAATCGCGAAGATGCCGCATACGTGTGGCTACCCTACCCGCCAGACGATCAGCCGGTGCCGGAAATTGCCCTGGAATATGCCGGCGATTCCGGGCGCCATAGCGGCACCCATGCGTCCGCGGGCCTGGCCCAGGGGCTGCCGGCGCTGAAGCTGATCCTCAGGTCCGCTGCCGAGCTCAACGATGTCGTGGCGTACATCAAGGCACTTGCCGGCAAGTCCCCGTTGCCGGTGCTGAACACTACCCCACCGCCGATCAGGTCAAGCGCGCCCGACGCCGACAGCGGGCCAGTGCTGGTGGATATCAATGCCATGCCGATTGCCAAACCGCCGGCGCCGCGCCGGAAAGCCATCCCAAGAGCGGTGCAGCGGGAAGTCTGGCAGCGCGATGGTGGCACGTGCGTGCAGTGCAACTCGAAAAAGCTGTTGTGCTTCGACCACATCGTGCCGTTTTCGCTGGGAGGCAGTAACAGCGTGAGGAACCTGCAATTGCTCTGCGAGCCCTGCAACCTGTCCAAGGGCAACCGGATTTGATCCGGCTGGAAATGAGTGCTCTCAGCACTCGCTAGGCATTTGCGATTCGGCGCTGGCCTGTTCCTCCAGTTTCACCCGATCAGCCTTGCTGATGTATTTGGGCTTGCTACTTTTCGGCGCCAGTTTGGCGCTGGCTTTCTTGGCGTTGGCCTTCAACAACTGATTGATTTTTTTACGGCGGTTCATGGTATCGACTCAAACGGTCAAAGGAGGTACTGGGGGAACATCCCCAAAGAGAGGCTGTCACCGGGGCTGTTCAGGCAACGTGAACAATATTACCCGCCGCCAAGCCCAACCGAAACACACGAACTTGGCTCACCTATGCCATCGTGGCCGTCATAAACGAGCGAGGCCCCTGTGCCGGGTACGCACAGGGGCCTCGACGAGTGGATACTGTCGCGTTAGCGCGCGATCTTTTTCGCCGCACGCATATGCACAAACGCGCCCATCAGCGCCACGACAATCGCCGCCGCGCCAGTGGAGAACACCAGCACCTGATAGTCAGGCACGAAGGCCATGCTCACCAGGCAGCCGACGATGAACACGATCACCAGGTAGGTCAGCCACGGGAACAGCCACATCTTCAAGCGGATTTCCTTGCCTTCGGCTTGCAGCTTGCGGCGCATTTTCAGTTGCGAGAAGGCGATCACCAGGTACACCAGCAGCGCAATCATGCCAGTGGTGTTCATCAGCACGTCGAGTACGTCTTTCGGACGCAAGGTTTCGCTGAAGTTGATCAGGGCGACGAATACCGCCACCGAGCACGAACCAATGATGGCGAACACCGGCACGCCGGTACCGGCACGGGTGATCTTGAAGAACGACGGCGCATCGCCACGGGTCGACAGCGAGAAGAGCATCCGCGACGCGGTGTAGTGCGCCGAGATCAGGCAGCTGCTGACCGAGGTCAGTACGACGAAATTCATCACCAGCTCGGCGCCCGGAATACCCAGCAGTTCCAGGGTGCGGCGGTACGAGCCATAGCCCGACTGGCCCATCAACGGGTCGTTCCACGGTACCAGGGCGACGATCAGGAAGATCGAGCCGACGTAGAACAGGCACACCCGCCAGACCACCGAGTTGGTTGCCTTGACGATCTGCTCGGAAGGGTTTTTCGATTCAGCGGCAGCGATAGTGACGATTTCCGCGCCGAGGAAGGCGAACATCACCCCGAGCATGGCCACTACCACCGACTCCATGCCGTTGGGCATGAAGCCCTGCGCCGTGAGGTTGCTGAAACCACTCACCTCCCCGGCCGGCCAGAGGTTCACCACCGCCATGCCACACACCACCAGGAAGCATATGATCGCCACCACCTTTATCAGGGCGAACCAGAATTCGAACTCGCCGTAGTGCTTGACGTTGAAGAAGTTGACGCTGATCAGCACCAAGGTGGTCGCCAGCACGAACACGTTGACGCTAATCGACGGGAACCAACCGTGCAGGATCTTGCCGGCGACATAGGCTTCCCAAGCCATCAGGATCACCCAGAACCACCAGTACAGCCAGCCGATGGTGAAGCCGGCCCAGCGGCCGATGGCGCGCTCGGCATAGGTGGAGAAAGAGCCGGTGTCGGGCGACGAAGTCGCCATTTCGCCGAGCATGCGCATGATCAGCACCACCAGGATGCCGCCTGCCAGATAGGCCAGGATGGCGGCCGGGCCGGCGCTATGGATCACGCTGCCGGAGCCGACGAACAAGGCGCCGCCGATAACCCCGGCAATCGACATCATCGTCAGGTGGCGCGATTTGAGCGAAGCGCTGAGCTTGCTCTCGTGCTCCACCTTCGCTGTGGAAGTGGTTGTGGATGTTGCGTCCATCGAATAGCTACCTCGTGTTCTTTTTATGCAAGGAAACTCGTGAAACCGCTGGCAAGGCGTGCTTTAGCTAGCGATTACAGGCCCCTAATGTAAAAATGTATGACACTTTGAGCCATGCACAGCGCGAGGAAATATCCACTGCACTGTACAGGCCGCCCATGCAATACACCGTGTTTCCCTACAGGCGCCCGGCGTTACGCACACCTGAAGGCTTCGTTTGCCCATGCTTGAATTACACCCCGACGCCTCGCCGCCGCTGGTCAACCAGATCATCAACGGGCTGCGCGACCTGATCGAGAACCAAACCCTCAAACCCGGGGCCAAAGTGCCGTCGATCCGGGCATTTGCGGCTACCTATTCGGTGAGCACCTTTACCGTGGTGGAGGCCTATGACCGGCTGGTGGCTCAGGGTTTGCTCGTCAGCCGTGGCAATGCCGGGTTCTTCGTCAACCGCTCGGCGGTGGAACTGATCGAGAGCCAGGCCAGCGAGCCGCTGCCGGGCAAGCCGGAGTTCAATTCCGAGTGGTACCTGCAACAGATCTTCGAAAGCCGGCAATTGGCGTTCAAGCCCGGTTGCGGCTGGTTGCCCAACGACTGGATGTTCGAGGATGGCCTGCGCCGTGGCATGCGCCAGGTGGCCAGCAGCGTGCTGGAGCTCAGCGGCTACGGCGACCCGATGGGCCTGATGGAACTGCGCACGTTGACCGCGCAGAACCTGCAGCAGGACTTGCGCATCGTCGCCAATCCGGCGCAGTTGATGCTCACCCACGGCGCCAGCCAGGCGCTCGACCTGGCCGTACGCACGCTGGTGCGGCCTGGCGATGTCGTGCTGGTGGACGACCCGGGCTACCCCAACTTGATGAGCATCCTGCGTTTTCAGGGCGCGACCTTGCTGGGGGTGCCACGCACGCCCAACGGCTACGACCTGGATCACCTTGAGCGGTTGCTGGAGCATCATCGACCGACGGTGTTCTTCACCCAGCCGCACCTGCACAGCCCGACCAGTTCGCGCACGCCGCTGGCGCAGTTGCATCGGTTATTGCAGCTAGCGGCGCAGCATGGCTTGCGGCTGGTGGAAAACAACCTGTACGCCGACATGATCGCCGAGCCGCTGCCGTGCCTGACCAGCCTCGATCATCGGCAGCAGGTGGTGTATGTGGGAAGCTACTCGAAGAGTATTTCGCCCAACGTGCGGGTCGGTTTCATGCTGGCCAACCCGCAGTTGATGCAGCAGTTACTGCAATTGAAGATGCGTTCGGGGCTGACCACTTCGCAGGTGATGGAACGGGTGGTGTATGCGGCGATCACCGATGGCCGCTGGCGCAAGCACCTCAAGCGCCTGCGTCAGCGCTTGGCCGAGGCCCAGCAGGAGGTGGCCGCGCAGTTGACCCGGCTGGGTTTCGAGCGGTTCATCGAGGGCGATGAAGGCATGTACCTGTGGACCCGCCACCCGGCGATTCCGGACAGCGCGGCGTTGATCGACGATGCGCTGGAGCAGGGCATCATGCTCGGCCCTGGGCAGCTGTTCATGGTGGATGCCCAGGCGACCGGCTGGATGCGCTTCAACGTGGCATTCAGTACCGAGCCGGCGTTGTGGGAGAAGCTGGAGAAATTGCTGGTGAAGCATGTGCGGCGGGATGGGCTTTAGAAACGCGGCGCTTTTGTAGGCGCTGTTTTCAGGCACACTCTACGGCAGCTAATTCCCTAGTGAAAGGACTTCACCGATGCCATTCCCAGCAACAGAACACGCTGCCCTCCTCACCCTCAAAGGCGTTGGCCCCACCGTCATCGCCCGCCTCGAACAACTGGGCATTTCCTCCCTGGCCGATCTGGCCCAGGCCGCCACCAACGACATCCTCGCGCAGGCCTCCGCGCTGGTCGGCTCCACCTGCTGGAAAAATAGCCCGCAAGCCCGCGCAGCCATCGACACGGCCATCGCCTTTGCCAAGCAGAACAGCACCTCGGCGCCCTAGCCAGGTCCGCCCCGCGCTGGCCGCAAGCGCCTTGAGCTGCGCCAGGCGCGGAAAGCTCAGCGGCAGGTCATCCGACAGATGCTCCAGCCGCTGCCGATAGCTGCGCAGAAATACCTGCCGCGCCTCATCGCTTATATACGGCACATGCCAGGCTACAAACGGCTCCAGTACCTCGAAACCGACGTACGCCAGCGTACCGCGCAGGATCGGCCGCAGCATGTCCTCCAGCGGCCCAGAGCAGCTTGTCCAGCTCCTCTTCGCCCCACTCCGAGGCCAAAGCCGCCTTGCAGGGAATGCTGCAGCGTAGCGCCAGGACCTGATATTTCTGCCAGTAGGCAGGCAGGGACACCCGGTTTAGGATCACTTGGTGCGAATGGCCCACCTGCCGGAGAAGTGCAATGCTAAAACTCAGTTGGCCTGCGTCCAGCCTGCTGCTCTACCAGCACGATGCACTGGACCGCATCAGCACGCTTGCCATCTCAGGTTCCGCGCTGGTTCAGCGCTTCTACGACGACCAGTACCTACGAACGGAAACGCGTGCGATGCGAGGCACGAGCTACTTCAGACAGGGTAACCAGGTACTCGCCCTGCACGAAACCGAAAGCACTCGACTGCTGGCCTTGGACTCACACGCTTCATCCCTCATCGGCCTTGACGCCGGTCAGTTGCGATCACGCGCCTACTCGCCGTATGGCCACAGCCCCCTCGATAACGACAGCCTGGCGGGTTTTAATGGTGAGCCCATCGAGCGGGAAACCGGGCATTACCTGTTGGGCAAGGGTTACCGGGCCTACAGCAGTGCGATGATGCGTTTTACCCGTCCGGACAGCGCCAGCCCGTTCGGCCAGGGCGGGCTGAACAGTTTTGCTTACGTACTAGGCGACCCGATTAACCACACCGACCCTAGCGGACGCTTTGCCCTACGCGCGATAGCGAAGTTGTTCTGGAGGCCCGGGCTTGGCAGAAGGGCGAAACAGTTCGTCGCTGAAGGTACTGGCCTGGGTGAGGTCCCACACAAGCAGCTCAAGCAACTGGTCCAAAGCCCCCGGTTCCGCCCACAAGGTCGCCCCGGGCCGCTGCCGGCGCTGCCGAGGCATGCGCGGTTCCATCCACATTTCCCGTTTTCACAGGCGTCCGGCGGCGCACAATACCCCATCTACGAAGCGGCCATGGTCGCCGCCATACCGAGGAGAGTCTTTGGTACGAGCATCATACTGCGTCACCGCCCCGCTCCCCCTCACCGTCGCTTCGACGCCACCGCCTTCCGGCCTGGCGTTTTAAAAGCCCCAACGAAGCAGTTCAAGATCCTGGAGGACGACGCAGTAAAAGACGCTTCAAGAATTAGATTCGGAAAATTCGAGCGCTGGGACTACCCTCCGGAGAGTGACTATTGATTCGATAAGGACATCTTGCCAATGCCGCAACTGCCCGACCCAACCGCCAACGAGAGCACGTACCCCTAGCTCGCCAGCGCCGCGATTGTCGGCGCCAGCCCCCGCGCAGCGTGCAAATGGCCGGTATGCCCAAGGTGCATTTCGAGCGCGGGTACGCCATGACCGGGTTCAACAACTTCGCCCTGTTCACCGTGCGCCCGAGCCTGGACAACAGCCATACCGGAGTGCTGGTGGAACTGCATTGGTCCAATGGCGCGGACGGCGAACTGAGCAAGCGGCGGGTGCTGTTCAAGTAGCGGCGGCGGTCGCGCTCGGCCACCGCTCGTCGGACATGCCATAACTGTGCTATCACCGCCCTGGCGCTCGGCGCCGTCCCTGCTTAACTGACGGAGCTGCCAGGCAGGCAGCTCAGCGCCCAGGGAGGGTGATCGACCACGTTGCACCTCGGCAACCCCTGAGTCTTATGCTCGGGGCCGAGCCGGAACGCACCGTCTTCGCAGCAGGCAATCTGCGCGTGACGGTGATGCGCAGGTGGCAACGCAGCGCGTGAATACCCCCCCAGACGTCACAGGAAGTCGCCCGCCAGAAACAGCCCAAACGCTTGTTTCCACTCATTGTTTGCAATGGAGGCACCATGACTGACTCAGTACAAGCACCCGTAGGACTGTTCCCGCTGTCCTACGTCATCGGCACCGACGCAGCCGGCGCCCAACGCCTGCTGCTCGACCTGCTGGTCTACACCCCCGAGCGCACCGTCAACGGTCATGCGCACATTACCCAGGCGATCAACCCACCGCTGGACTTGCAGTTGAGCGCCTGGGGCAGCTACAGCTACCTGACCGTAGTGCCGGTCAGCCAGGGCAAGATCCTGATCACCGCACAGGGCAACCACGGCGGCCCCACTGCCAACTCGATCGTCGCGTTCAAGCTGCACCTAGTGGTCGACAACGACTGGAAAACCGGCGTTGCCAGTTATCAGTACCTGAACAATGGCCAATGGGTGTCGGTCAACCAGGTGCCGGCCAAGCTCGACAGCTCGCGCATCCAGGAGGCCGGCACGGTCGACAAGCAGGCACGCCTGCATGCCGCGACCCAGGAGGCAGCAATCGCCGGCGGCAACCTGGTAGCGCTCAGGGCACTGGCCGGCGGCGACGCCGGACAGGCACTGAGCAATGCCATCGATTCGACCAAAACCGCTTCCGGCAAAGCCGGCAAGTCCAGCCGCGCCTGACCAGACAAGGAGTCAAACCATGCCAGCAATCGGACTGTTCCATACCCGTCTCACTGTCAGTAGCGGCCTGCTCGGCGCGCCGGTACTGACCCTCGACCTGGTGGTCAACACACCACAGAAGCGGGTCTCGGGCATTGCCCGGATTTTCCAGAGCACCAACCCGCCGCTGAACTTCAAGGCGCAGGTGTGGGGGGACTATTCGGAGCTCACGCTCGGGGCCAAGGGCGAGGCGCACATCGTGCTGGACCTGACCGGCAGCCCGAGCGGCCCGCTCAGCCAGATCGCGCAGACCTTCCATCTGGACGGCATCCTGGCCGGCGACTGGGCCAGCGGCACCGCCAGCTACCGCTACGCGGTCAACGGCCAGTGGCAGGAAGTCGCGCACGCCCACGTGCGCCCCGCCCCGACTGAAACCGCACAAACACAAAAAGAGGCCAGCGAACGTACCCGCAGCCGTGTGCATGCGGCCATCAGTCAGTTGGAAAGCGCCTAAGCGCTGAAGGCACAGGGCAGCCTGGAGACCCAGGCTGCCCTGCCGTGGCTTAGGCCACGAACGAGAAGAGGATCGCCGACAGGGTGATCAGACCGATCAGTACCACGAACAGGTTCGACGCCTTGCCCGAATACTTGCGCAGCGACGGCACCTTGTGGATGGCATACATCGGCATCAGGAACAGCAGGCAGGCGATGATCGGCCCGCCGATGGCTTCGATCATGCCGAGGATGCTCGGGTTGAGGGTCGCTACCGCCCAGCAGGTCAGCACCATGAACAGTGCGGTCAGTTGCTCCAGGCGCTTGGCCGAGAGTGACTTGCCACGCCCACGCAGACTTTTCACGATCAGGCCCTGGAAGCCTTCGCTGGCGCCGATGTAGTGCCCGAGGAACGACTTGGTGATAGCCACCAGGGCGATCAGTGGCGCGACGAAGGCGATCATCGGCGTCTGGAAGTGGTTGGCCAGGTACGACAGGATCGAGATGTTCTGTGCCTTGGCCGCAGCCAGGTCGGCCGGCGACAGCGCCAGCACGCAACTGAAGCAGAAGAACATGACCGTCAGCACCATCATCACGTGGGCCACGGCCAGGGTGCGACCGCTTTTCTCGTCGGCGCGCTCGCCATAGCGGTGTTTCTGGTCGACGGCGAAGGCCGAGATGATCGGCGAGTGGTTGAACGAGAACACCATCACCGGAATCGCCAGCCACAGGGTCTTGAAGAACAGCCCCGGGGCCATGCCCTCGGCGGCCTGGGCGAAGAAGGCGCCGTTCCAGTTGGGGATCAGGCTCACGGCCAGCAACAGCAACGCAGCGACGAACGGGTAGACCAGCAGGCTCATCACCTTGACGATCAGGCCCTGGCCACTGCGCACCACGATCATCAACCCGCAGATCAGCAGCAACGCCAGCAGCGCCCGCGGTGGCGCAGTCATCTGCAGCTGGTGTTCCATGAAGCTGGTCAGGGTGTTGGTAAGGGCGACGCTGTACACCAGCAGGATCGGGAAGATGGCGAAGAAGTAGAGCAAGGTGATCAGTTTGCCGGCACCGACGCCGAAGTGTTCTTCGACCACTTCGGTGATGTCTTCATTGCCGCTCTTGCGCCCGGAGAGCACGAAGCGAGTCAGCCCGCGGTGAGCGAAGAAGGTCATCGGGAAGGCCAGCAAGGCCAGCGCGAGCAGCGGCCAGAAGCCCCCGACCCCGGCGTTGATCGGCAGGAACAGGGTACCGGCGCCGATGGCGGTGCCGTACAGGCCCAAGGCCCAGGTGGTGTCGTTGCGGGTCCAGCCAGTGCTGCTTTGCGCAGGCGCAGCAGCGCCCCCACGCAAGTTCGTGGTGCTGTTTACATCAGTCATCGATTTCGCCTTGTAATTGTTTTTGTTGCCTATGAACAACTTGCTGGCTGGCGATTGGTATCGCCAGCTATCTACTCAACACTCGACGTAGCTGACCGCCAGCCCGCCGCGGGATGTCTCCTTGTAGTTTTCGTGCATGTCGGCGCCGGTATCGCGCATGGTGCGGATCACTCGGTCGAGGGAAATGAAATGCTCGCCGTCGCCGCGCAGGGCCATCTGCACGGCATTGATCGCCTTCACCGCAGCAATCGCGTTGCGCTCGATGCACGGCACCTGAACCAGCCCGCCGACCGGGTCGCAGGTCAGCCCGAGGTTGTGCTCCAGGGCAATCTCCGCCGCGTTCTCCAGTTGCTCCGGGGTAGCCCCGAGCACCTCCGCCAGGCCCGCTGCGGCCATCGAACAGGCCGAACCGACCTCGCCCTGGCAGCCGACCTCGGCTCCGGAAATCGAGGCGTTCTTCTTGCACAGAATGCCCACCGCCGCCGCGCTGAGGAGGAAATCGACCACGTTGTCGTCGCTGGCCTCGGGCTGGAACTTCATGAAGTAATGCAGCACCGCCGGGATGATCCCCGCGGCGCCATTGGTCGGGGCGGTCACCATGCGCCCGCCGGCGGCGTTCTCCTCGTTCACCGCCAGGGCGAACAGGTTCACCCACTCCATGGCGCTCAGGGTCGAGCCGATCACGTTCGGCTTGCCCAGTTCGAGCAGGCTGCGATGCAGCTTGGCGGCCCGCCGCTTGACCTTCAGCCCGCCAGGCAGGATGCCCTCGTTGCGCAGGCCGTTGTCGACGCACTCGCGCATCGCCGCCCACAGTTGCAGCAGGCCGCGGCGGACCTCGGCTTCCTCGCGCCAGGCCAGTTCGTTGGCCATCATCAACTGGCTGACACGTAGCTTGTGCTGCTTGCACAGGGCCAGCAGTTGCTCGGCGCTGTCGAAGTCATACGGCAGCGAGACCTGCCCGGCGGCCGTGTCGGTCGCGCCGATTTCACTGGCTTCGACGATGAAACCGCCACCCACCGAGTAGTAGGTCTGCTGCAACAGCAAACCGCCGGCGCCGCTGGCTTCCAGGGTCATGGCGTTGGGGTGGTAGGGCAGGCTCTCGTCGAGCAGCAACAGGTCGTGCTGGCAGTCGAACGGGATCGGCTGGCTGCCGTCGAGCATCAGCACACCGCTGTCCTGCAACTGCTGGATCCGCGGTTCGATGCTATGTGGATCGATACGATCCGGCCATTCGCCCATCAGCCCGAGCAGGCAGGCGCGGTCGGTGGCGTGGCCGACCCCGGTGGCCGATAGCGAGCCATACAGCCGCACCTCGACCCGCCCGGTCTGGGTCAGCAGCCCCTGTTGCCGCAGATTCGCGACAAAGCTGGCAGCCGCCCGCATCGGGCCGACGGTATGCGAGCTGGACGGCCCGATACCAATTTTGAAAAGGTCGAAAACACTGATAGCCATACTAATGCCTGCACACTCAGGCGACGGATGTCACCCTGCGGCGTTGGGTAAAAATTGAAGGGTGTCGCGAAGTTGCGCGATACTGCCGCGCTCGTCCGACAATGACCAACGAAAATTCCTAAGCAAGGCTTTAGCAGGGCTAAACCATGAAACGCCTGATGAATGGCCAGATGTATGTCTGGTTGAACGTGTTTGCCTGTGCCGCGCGGCACCTTTCCTTCACCCGCTGCGCCGAGGAGCTGCACATCACCCCCGGCGCGGTCAGCCAGCAGATTCGTCAGTTGGAGGAGCGCCTGGGCTTTCGCCTGTTCCTGCGCCGTGCCCGTGGTGTGGAGCTGACCGCCGAAGGCCAGCGCCTGGCGGTGACGGTCAACGAGGCGTACGGCAGTATCGAGGCGGAATTGTTGCGCCTCGACGCCGGGGAGATCCGCGGCACCTTGCGTCTGCGCTCGATCCCCTCGTTCCTGGCCAAATGGCTAACCCCGCGCCTGCCGCGATTGCAGCAGCGCTTCCCGGACATCCAGTTGCGGCTGGTGGCCGAGGACAGCAACCAGGCCCTGCACGAGGGCGACTTCGACCTGGCCATCGACCTGAACGACGGCAGTTATCCGGGCATGCATTCGACACCGTTGCTGGACGAGGAAATCTTTCCGGTCTGCTCGCCGGCACTGCTGCGTGGGCGGCCACCGCTGCACGGGCCGGCAGACCTCGCGCATTACCCACTGCTGCATGACATCACGGCCTGGCGCGGCAGCTCCGAGTATGCCGAGTGGGAGTTCTACCTGGAGGCCATCGGTGCCAGCGGGCTGGACGTGCGCCGTGGGCATACCTTCAACCGCAACCACCTGACCATCGAGGCGGCCATTGCCGGGATTGGCGTGGCGATTGCCCGGCGCACGCTGCTCAACGACGAGCTGGAGCGCGGCACCCTGATCGTGCCGTTCGGTTTGCCGATCGCCAATCACAAGCGCTATGTGCTGCTGTATTCAGCGGGCACCCTGGCCCACCCGAGTGCGCGCGCGGTGCATGACTGGCTGGTGGAAGAGGCGCAGGTGTTTCGCGCCCTGCATGGCGCCTCGGCTAGCGTGCAGCCTGCCTGAGGCAGTTGGCTGGCGCTGCGCAACAGAGGCCGGCACGGCCATTATTCCGTCCGGCTTACCGCTTGCGCATCCGCAGACGGCGTCACCACTTCACTCAAATCGATATGCTTGAACAGTGGCTTGGCCCCCAGCCGCGCATTGAAGCGCGTGTTGAAGCTGAACGGGTCTTCGGTCGGCACATCCAGCGCGCGGCCATAGATCGCCTGCACCGCCGCCGGCTCATAACCGAGCAACTGCAGCAGGGTCGGGAAGATGTTGTAGTGGCTGGAGCGGTCCTTGTTGGCCGCCAACGGCCCCTGCCAATCCAGGGTCTTCAAGCCGGCGCCCTGGATCACCACCAACGGTACCAGGCCCTCCTCCTCGACCGGATCGCTGTCGCAGTGGGTGTTCAAACCAGGGTTGCCACGCTCGTGCAGGTCCTGGCCGTGGTCCGAGGTATAGATCACCACTGCCTGGCTCAAGTCGCCCTGGGCGAACAGCCGCTTGAAGAATTCACCGACATTCCACAGCAGGCTGTTCTTGTAGGAATTACGGTACAACACCCAGTCGTCCGGCTGGCCGCCGAAACCCTCGCGCTGCCCGGTGTCGGTAACCTCGGTGTACTGCCCGCGCGGCAGCGCCGGGCGGTAGGCCATGAACCCATCCGGGTACTTGTCGTGCACCGGGAAATGCACGCCGACCTTATTGATCACGATCAACTGCGGCTTGCCATCCGCCAGCAGCGCGACCAACGTGCTCAGCGCCGCCATGTCGCGCTCGACCACTGGGGTCGCATCGAACTGCACGAACTGGTCGATATCGCGTTTTTCGCTTTCGTTCATCAGGTTCTGCAGGTTGCCAGCGGTGCGCTGGGCATCGATGTACACCGTGCCGAGCCCGGCCGCCTTGGCATACTGCCAGATCGACGGCAGGGTCGAGTTGATCCGCAGGTAATCCTCGCGGGTGCCACCAAAGCGCAGGGTGACGTTGGTGTCGGCGCTGCAATTGGCAATCGAGGCGGCGTAACCGAAGTTGAACAACGCCAGCCCCGGCTGCGCCTGGTTCAGGTTGCTGTGCACGCCGTTCGGGGTGTTCAGGTCCAGGTAATTGCCGGAGACACTCTCGTCGATGATCAGCACGATGTCCTGCGCCAGTGCCGGCCCACGCCGGGCCAGGGTCACCGGTTCGCGCGGGCCGACGCTATTGCGCAGGGTCTCGTAGGTAAACAGATTGAGGTAGGCCAGCGGCGTATACATTACCGGCAGGCCGCGGGCGCCTTCGCCGGCGCGCACGAACAGCACCCCGGTCAGCAGCGCCAGCGCCAGCAATGGCGCGGCCCACGGCAGCCCCCGCGGCAGGCGTGGCGCAGCCCCCGGCTTGAGGCCGAGCCCGAGCAACAACAGCAAGGCCTTGGCCAGCGCCGCCAGTATCACGCGGTGATACTGGTCGAACGCCTCGCCGATAAAGCCGCCGGAATACACCATCGAGACGAAGGCGCTGTAGGTCAGGTAGTCGGCGGTAATCTGCGTGTAGGCATCGAAGAACACCGCACTGGCGAAAAATACCAGTGCCACCGGCCAGCGCAACCCGCCCTGACGGATGTTCGCCGCTAGCCACAACGCCAGCACCAGAACAGCGAACATGCCGGCATAGAGCACGATCGCGGTGCTAACGCCGAGCGCCTGCACACGTTCCAGGTAGTAGCCGTAGAAGCTCGCCAGGTAGCTGACCAGCAGCACGCCCTTGATGATTCCGCGCATCGCGCCCTCGCCAGAAAACCCCTCGGCAACGCCAAGGTTCTTCCACACCGTAGCAGCCGGGAAACAAAGCGCAAATCGGTAATCGTCAAAATTATGACGAACTTACAACGCCTGTTTTTGACAATTCGAGAATGTGAAATCGATACGACGGAAAAACAGCCCCCCGCTTTAAACGCCTTGTTTTCCGTGACTTACGACCGTTCATCGCTTGACGGTGCGAGCAACTGCCAGTGCTTTTGCGCGCTAAGGTACGGATTAAACACAGGTTGATGGCAAATCGCTGCATAAGCTGGCGCGTGTAACTCCAACGAAACATGCCATCGATTTGACACAAACTTCGAGGGCTGCGCTATACAGAAATCACGCCGTTGTTTCATCTCCTTTACTCCATACGAGGCACGCCGACATGGACGTGAGCGTATTTGGCACTGGCTATGTCGGTCTTGTACAAGCGGCTGCCCTGGCAGACGTGGGGCACCGGGTGTTGTGCGTGGATATCGACACGCACAAGATCAGTCAATTACGCCAGGCGGTCCCGCCAATCAGCGAACCCGGCCTGTCGAGCATGCTCGAGGAAAACATCAAGGAAGGCCGCCTGCTGTTCAGCACCCAGGCCAGCGACGCCGTCAGCCACGCCGAACTGATCTTCATCGCCGTCGGCACCCCGCCCGACGAGGACGGCTCGGCCGACCTCTCGCATGTCCTCGGCGTGACCGCACAGATCACTGCGCTGATGGACACCGATAAAACCCTGATCATCAAGTCCACCGTCCCGGTCGGCACTGCCGACAAGGTCGCCGCACTGGCCCGTAGCGAACTCGACCGCCTGGAAAAGACCACCCTCACGGTGCGCGTGGTGTCCAACCCAGAGTTCCTCAAGGAAGGCAGTGCCCTCGCCGACTGCATGCGCCCCGACCGAATCATTGTCGGCACTGGCGACGAGCAGGCCCACGACCAGTTGGCCGAGCTGTACGCGCCGTTCTGTCGCAACCATGAAAAGCTGATGTTCATGGACAACCGCAGTGCCGAACTGACCAAGTACGCCGCCAACGCCATGCTCGCCACGCGCATCAGCTTCATGAACGAGCTGGCCAACCTCAGCGAACACCTGGGTGCCGATATCGAGTCGGTGCGCAAGGGCATCGGCTCCGATCCGCGTATCGGCTACCACTTCATCTATCCGGGCTGCGGCTTTGGTGGCTCGTGTTTCCCCAAGGACCTGCGTGCCCTGCTGCACACCGCCGAGCACAACGGCATGCCGCTGCGCCTGTTGCAAAGCGTCAGCGAGGTCAACGATGCGCAACGGCAGATCCTCTTTCGCAAGCTCAAGGCGCGCTTTCCCGGCAGCCTCCTCGGCAAGTCCATCGCGCTCTGGGGCCTGGCCTTCAAGCCGAACACCGACGACATGCGCGAAGCCCCCAGCCGTTACCTGATGGAGGCGCTGTGGGCCGAAGGCGCCACCGTGCGCGCCTTCGACCCGGAAGCCATGGCCGAATGCCGGCGCCTCTACGGCTACCGCGACGACCTGCAACTGTGCGCCACCCGCGACGACACCCTGGAAGACACCGATGCGCTGGTGATCTGCACCGAGTGGAAGAACTTCAGGGTGGTCGATTTCGCCCTGCTGGCGAAAAAGCTGCGGGCCCGGCTGATCATCGACGGGCGCAACCTGTACAACCCCGACCAGGTTGCCCAGCATGGCCTGACCTACAGCGGCATCGGCCTGCGCCACGTTCAGCCCGAGGTGCCGGGGCCATGAAGATCCTCGTGACCGGCGCCGCCGGCTTCATCGGCGCTCACTGCACCTTGCGGTTGCTGCGCGACGGCCATACGCTGATCGGCCTGGACAACTTCAACGACTATTACGACCCGGCCCTGAAGGAAGCACGGGTGCGCTGGGTCGAGGCCGAGGCCGGCCCCTTCGCCCTGCACCGCATCGACCTCGGCGATAGCAGCGGGATCGACGCACTGTTCGCCAGCGAACGCCCCGAGGTGGTCATCCACCTGGCCGCCCAGGCCGGCGTGCGCTATTCGCTGGAAAACCCGCGCAGCTACATCGACAGCAACCTGGTGGGTTTTCTCAACATCCTCGAAAGCTGCCGCCGTCACCCACCGCAGCACCTGCTGTACGCCTCGTCCAGCTCGGTGTATGGCAGCAACCAGCACATCCCCTATTCGGTACAGGACGCGGTCGATCATCCGCTGTCGCTGTACGCCGCCAGCAAGAAAGCCAACGAGCTGATGGCCCACAGCTACAGCCACCTGTTCGGCTTGCCCTGCACCGGCCTGCGCTTCTTCACCGTATACGGCCCCTGGGGCCGCCCGGACATGTCGCCGATGCAGTTCGCCACGGCGATCAGCCAGGGCCAACCGATCAAGCTGTTCAACCATGGCCAGCACCAGCGCGACTTCACCTACGTCGACGACATCGTCGAAAGCCTGGTGCGCCTGATCCCCCTGGCGCCCAAGGCCGAACCGGACTGGGACCGCGAGCACCCGGACCCAGCCAGCAGCCATGCACCGTGGCGGCTGTACAACATCGGCGGGCAACGCCCGGTGGCGCTGCGCGACTACGTCGCATTGCTGGAAAAACACCTGCAGCGCAAGGCCGAGATCGAGCTGCTACCGCTGCAACCGGGCGACGTCATCGACACCTGCGCCGAGGCCGGCGCGCTGGCCGAGGCCACCGGCTTTACCCCAAGCATTTCCCTGGATGAAGGGCTCGGGCGCTTCGTCGCCTGGTTTTCTCAGCACTACCCGACAGCCGCCGAGTGCAGCGCCCGGGTGAACGGACTGGCACCGGCAACGGCGCCTGGGCAGCATCGGAGGGTGGTATGACCGGACAACCCAAAAGCGCGCAGATCCAGGCCCTGCGCGAGGACAAACGCATGGACCCGGCGCACCGCATGCGCATCGACGCGGCGGTGCACATGCAAGGCCGTGGCTGGCTCACTGGGCGGCCTGGCGGGCGGCCCTGGACCCTGTCGCGGACCAACCGGGTGGTCGCCTGCTTCGGCGCCCTGCTGATCCTCACGCTGATCTCGCCGCTGATGCTCGGGCTGGCCGCGCTGGTCAAGTTCAGCAGCCCCGGCCCGGTGCTCTTCGTGCAGAAACGCACCGGTTACCGCGGGCGCACCTTCGGCATGTTCAAGTTCCGCACCATGGTGGCCAATGCCGAGGCCTTGAAAGAGTCGCTGCGCCACCTGAACAAGCACGGTGCCGAGTCCATCGACTTCAAGATCGACAAGGACCCGCGGGTGACCACGATAGGCCGCTGGCTGCGCCGCAGCAGCCTCGACGAACTGCCCAACCTGTTCAACGTGATCCGTGGCGACATGCGTCTGGTCGGCCCGCGCCCGACCTCGTTCAACGCCTACCGCTACAAGGACAACCACCTCGCGCGGCTGAGCATTTACCCCGGCATGACCGGCCTCTGGCAGATCTCCGGGCGCAGCGACATCGACTTCGATCAACGAGTCGAGCTGGACTTGAGCTACATCGCCGAACAGAGCTTGAGCCTGGACCTGAAAATCCTCCTCAAGACCCCCTTCAAGGTTTTCAGCGGCCACGGAGCAAGTTGAGATGGACGGTTCTACTTCGAGAAGTTTGACCATCGCTACGCCAAGCGAAACCAACCTGACCTCCACCGTGCTCGACGAGGACCAGCGCACGCTGCTCCTGACGGCGGCCAACACCGGCAGCGGCACCAGCACCAGCACCCTGGCCTTCGCCAGCCAGCTGGCGCTGATGAGCGGCGCTTCGGTGTTGCTGGTGGACGGCAGCCCTTCGGGCAACAGCCTCAGCCAGCAGCTGAAACTGGAGAAACAGCGTGGCTTCAGCGACCTGATGTTCGACATGGACACCCCGCCCCTGCTGCAGGACTGCATCGTGCGCCTGTCCGACCAGCCATTCGACATCCTCCCGGCCGGCATCCACAAACGCGGCAAGGAACGCCTCAACCCCGACCTGCTGCGGGTCCTGCTGCGCCATCTGAGCGATCAGTACCGTTTCGTGGTGATCGATGGCGAAGCGATCTACGCCAGCCCCGACAGCCTGGTGATCGGCACCCTGGTCGATGGCGTGATCCTGGTGGTCAAGGCCGAGGACACCCGTTGGGAAGTGGCCCAGGCCGCCGCCCAGCGCCTCAGCCAGGCCGGCGCCAAGCTGATCGGCAGCGTGTTCAACAAGCGCAAGTACTACATGCCCAAGTGGCTTTACAACAACCTCTGAGCAGCCCCGCACAGGACGACGACATGAACGCAAGAACCTTGTTTTCCCTGCTTGCGCTGCTGCCCCTGGCGGCATGCACCACCCAGGAAGCCAGACAGATGCCGGTGCAGATCCTCACCGCCGCGCCGGCCAACGCCCAGGACACCGAGCTGCCGCGCAGCGAACAGGTGCTGCGGCCGCAGGACGTGCTCGATGTGATCTTCCATATCAGCACCAGCGGCTCGGACGTGTACCGCATCCAGTCCGGCGACACCGTCGGCTTGAGCTTCATGGCCGCCAGCTCGCTCAACGGCAACCAGCTGGTGCTGCCCGATGGCAGCATCGAACTGCCCAGCGCCAATACCTCGGTGAAAGTCGCCGGGCTGACCCCGGATCAGGCCCGCGCGGCGATCCAGCAGGCCTACCGCAACAAGAGCCTGTTCCAGCGCAACCGCGACCAGCTCACCGTGCAGGTGATCAGCCCGCTGACCAACGAACAGAACCTGAAAAGCGCGCTGAACCACCCCGGCACCGGCATGAGCCGGGAAATCACCGTGGGCACCGACGGCCACGCCAGCTTCCCGGAAATCGGCTCGATTGCGCTGCAAGGCATGACCGTCAACCAGTTGGAAACCTACCTGAACAAGCGCTATGCCGACCTGCCGGGGCGGATGACCGTCGACGTGCTGCTCAAGTCCACCGCAGTCAACGAGATCTACGTGCTCGGCGAAGTCGGCCAGCCCGGCAGCTACCCGATCCGCCGGCCGGTGTCGGTGCTCGAAGCGCTGACCCTGGCGCGCGGCCCGAGCATCAAGGCGCGGCTCGATTCGGTGGTGATCATGCGGCGTACCGGCAACCAGGTGCAGGCGGTGCCCTACAACGTCGAGGAGGCCCTCGACGCCAACGCCGCGCAAGTCGCCTACCTGCAACCGGACGACATGCTCTACGTGCCCAAGACCCGCCTGGCCAGCGCCGGCGAACTGGCCCGGCAACTGGCCGATGTGGTGCTGTTCCAGGGTGTCGGCTTCAGCTTCGCCTATCGCGTCGACAACAAAGGCAGCAACAACTAATCAGGCGGGTACCCGAGCATGAATCCCAAAGAGAACTACCTGCACGAATTCTTCCGGATCTTCTTCGCCAACCGGCAACTGGTGAAGCGTGTGTTCCTGGTGTTCGCGGTGCTGACGCTGTTGCTGCCGCTGTTCCTGAAACAGAGCTTCGATATCACCGCCGAGGTGATCGTGCAGTCGAAGAAGCTCTCGCAAAGCGACACCAACACCACCCTGCAGCAGGAAACCGACAAGTTCATCCCGCCGTCGCTGGCGGACATGGAAACCGAGAGCAACATCCTCCGTTCGCCGACGCTGATTCGCCAGACGATCAACCAGCTGCGCGCCGAAGGCACCTACCAGACCAGCCCCGGGGTTATGGAAAGCCTGCTGTTCGGGCCGCTGCGGCGCTTTGTGGTCAACCCGTTGCGCGAGTACCTGATCAACCCGGCGCGGCACCTGCTCGGGCTTGAGGTGGATCCGGTGCGGGACACCCAGCTCGACGCACTGACCGAGCAGGCGGTGAAAAGCCTGAAGGTGGAAACCCTGCCCGGCTCCAACGTGATTTCGGTCACCTACAGCTTCCCCGACCCGGCGGTGGGCACGCTGTTCGTCAAGCGCCTGCTCGACAACTTTCTGAAAAACCGCCAGGACCTGCAATCCAACGAGTTGCCGGAAACCTTCTACGAGCAGAAAAAACTGCAATACCAGACGCGCATGGACGATCTGGAAAGCAAGCGCCTGGGCCTGCTGGAAAGCGTGGCGTCGTCCGATCCGAAAGAAGAGATCACCTTCCGCCTGAACGCGATCAACACCGAAGAACAGGCGCTCAACCTGTTCCGCGACCGCCTGCTGCAAAGCCAGAACTGGCTCGACTACCTCAAGACCAGCCGGGCCGCGGCCAGCAGCAACAAGCTCAACGACTACACCTTCCCCTACACCTTCACCACCACCGTCGACAACGTGGCCTTCGAGGACCGCGAGATCAAGCAACTCGGCGAGCAGTTGACCACCCAGGTGTCGCGCTACGGCAGCGACCTAGCGGTGTTTCAGCCGGGCAGCGAGCCGATGCTGCTGCAGCGCGAGCAGATCGCCCGGACCCGCCAGCAGTTCCTGAAGATCGTCGACAACCGTATCCAGGAACGCGAACGTGACCTCGGCGTGGTGCAGGAGGTGATCGCGCAGAAAACCCAGCGCATCGCCGACTACAAGGACCGCGTGCACCAGTTGCAGGAAACCCAGAGTAAGGCACGCCAGCTCGACACCGAGATCGACGCGCTGCACAAGGCCTTCTTCACCTACACCCAGCGCTACGAAGAAAGCCGCAGCCAGGGCCAACTAGACAACCTGTCGAACGCGCGGATCCTCAGCGCACCGTACGAACCGAGCGATCCGGCGTTCCCGAAACCGCTGCTGATCATCCCGTTCGGACTGCTCACTGGCCTGCTGCTGGCGATTGCCCTGGTCTATGTGCGCGAGTTCTTCGACCATCGCTTCAAGCATCCGGCGCAGCTCAGCCATCAGCTCGGCCTGCCGGTGCTGCTGGTGATCAACGACCAGACCCCGGAACAGCCCAACCCGTATAGCGGCTGGTCGCTGCCACGGCTGTTGCACTGGGTGCGCAATTGAACAGCGCACAACCGCCCGGGCCGCCCATCGTCCACCTGCTCAGCAGTGGCGGTTTCTACGGCGCCGAGCGCATGCTGCTCGACCACTGCCTGGTCACCCCGGGGCAGCACCAGGTGCTGTTCCTCGATGCCCCGGCCGAACTGGTGGCGCGCTTTCGCGCCGCCGGGGTCGACGGCCAGGGTTGCAACGGGCTGCCCGCACTGCTGGCGCACCTGCGCCGGCGCCGTGGCGAGCGGCCACTGATCAATACGCACAACTTCAAGGGCCTGTTGTTTGGCTGGCTGGCGGCGGGCCTGTTGCGCCTGCCGCTGGTGATTACCCAGCACGGGTTTACCCCGCGCAGCCGCAAACAGCGCTTCTACACCTGGCTGAGCCTGCAGCTGTGCCGCACGCCGCGTGTCGCTCAGGTGGTCTGCGTGGCCGAAAGTATCGCCAACCTGCACCGCCAGGCCGGCGTCGCCAACGCCAAGCTCAACGTGATCCCCAATGGCCTGCCCGAAGGCACCGCGCTGCCGGCGCGGGGGCATCCGGGCGGGGCCTGGCTGGCCGGTTATGTCGGCCGGCTGAGCAGCGAGAAAGGCCCGGACCTGTTTCTCGACACCCTGATTCCGCTGTGCCAACAGCACCCGCAGTTGAATGCGGTGATGCTCGGCGACGGCCCGGAACGCGCCAGCCTGCAGGCGCGGATCGACGCCGCCGGTTTGCAGGCGCGGATCAGCTTGCCGGGGTTTCAGCACGATATGCGCAGCTGGATGGCACGCCTCGATGCGCTGGTGATCAGCTCGCGCACCGAAGGTACGCCGATGATCCTGCTCGAAGCCATGCAGGACGGCGTGCCGGTGGTGGCTTTCGCCGTCGGCGGCATCCCCGATGTCATCGAAGACGGGCGCAGCGGCTTGCTCGCCCGGCCGCTGGCGGTCGAACACTTGGCCAGCCAGCTGGAAGCGCTGTACCGGGACCCGGCCCAGGCCGCCGAACTGGTCGCCCAGGCGCGCCGTACGCAACGTGAACGCTACCACCTGCCCACCCTCGCCCAGCGCTGGTCCAAGGTTTACCTGGGCGCGACCTCGGAGGCTTGCGCATGATCGTGCCCGTATCGCTGGTGAGCCTGGTTGCCCTGCTCTGCCTTGGCCTGCTGGCCAGCCCCTGGCCATACCTGGCGCCCGGCGCGGTGATCGGCCTGGGCGGCTTCCTGCTGCTGTACCGGCGCCCGGCCTGGGGCCTGATCGCGATCATCGCGCTGGTGCCGTTCGAAGGCTTCTTCAAAGACAGCGACCTTTCCGCCGCCAAGCTGCTGGGCGCCTCGCTGCTGGTGATCCTGGCCTTGCAACTGGCGGTCGGCGCGCTGCCCGCCGAGCGCCTGCGCAGCAACCTCTGGCGCTTGCTGATCCCGTTTGTCGCGCTGTACCTGCTGAGCTTCTGGGCCAGCGAGAACCTGGAGATGTCTGCCGGGCACCTGCGCGAGCTGCTGATCGGCTGGCTGCTGTTCGTCATCACCCTGCTGGTCGGCCGCGAGATCAACCTGCCGATCCTCGCCCGACTGGTCTCGCTGAGCGTGGCGACCACCTGCGCGCTGGCGATGTTCTCGAGCAAATACCAGGACCAGGGCCGCGCCTCCGGCCTGCTCGACGACCCCAACGTGTTCGCCATGTTGATCGCCTTTGCCGTGCCATTGGCGATGTGGCTGCTGATCAAGAGCCCGAACCTGCGCCAGCGGCTGTTCTGGCTGGCGATCAGCTTCCTGCTGCTGGCCGGGATGACCAAGACCGAATCGCGCTCGGGCCTGGTGGTGCTGCTCACCAGCCTGGGCATCGGCCTCTATCACTACCGTGGCCAGCTCGGCCGCTTCCGCCCACGGCACCTGGGCTTCGCCATGCTCGGCCTGGCGCTATTCCTGCCCGTGGCCGTGGCGCTGATGCCGGCGGGCTACGTCGAGCGGATCCAGTCGCTGAGCGTGCTCAAGTCCGGGGTAAACGCCCACGAAGACGACTCGCTGGGCCGGCGCGCCTCGTACATCGTGGTCGGTAGCGCCATGATCAAGGAGAACCCACTGCTCGGCTCCGGCCCCGGCACCTTCCCCCTGCATTACGCCACCACCGGCTACGCCAAGGCGTTCTCGGCCAACCGCAAGATCACCGATCTCTATCGGCGTGCGCACAACACCTACCTGGAACTGTTCAGCGAAATCGGCATTCCCGGCGGCCTGCTGTTCGTCGGGATGATTGCCCTGGCCCTGCGCAACCTCTGGGCCGCGCGCCAGCTGTGGTTGCAGAAGCATGCAGGGGAGCAGGCCGACCTGCTCACCCACCTGAGCATGAGCATGCTGTCGATCGGCCTGTTCCTGATGTTCCTCAGCGCCCCCAACCACAAATACCTGTGGATCATGCTTGCCCTGAGCAGCGTGCTGCGCCTGCAGGCCGAGCAGGCCCGGCCCGCACAGGTACAGCCATGAGCGCGGTGAGCATCGTCATCCCGATGTTCAACGAGGCCCGGCATATCGGCCGCACCCTGGCAGCCGCGCGCCAGGCCGCGCAACGCGCCGGGCTTGAATGCCAACTGATCGTGGTCGACAACGGCTCGCGCGACGACGGCCCGCAACTGGCCCGCAGCCTCGGCGCCGAGGTGCTGAGCCGTCCGGGCCTGACCATCGGCGCGTTGCGCAACGCCGGCGCACGGGCCAGCAGCGGACGCTGGCTGGCGTTTCTGGATGCCGATATCGAGGTCCCGGAAAACTGGCTGAGCCTGCTGCTGCAATTGCATGAAGCAGGTCGCGGCGACGTCTTTGCGCTGGACTGCGACACCCCACGTCAGGCGCCCTGGTTCGCCTATGCCTGGCAACGCCGCACGCTGCGCGCCGGACAGCCGACGCTGCATGCCATGCAGTGGCTGCCGAGCCCCAACCTGCTGCTGGAGCGCCGCTGGTTCGAACAGGTCGGCGGCTTCAACGAGCACCTGCGCACCGGCGAAGACAAGGACTTCACCCTGCGCCTGGGGGCCGCCGGCGCCCGTCTGCTGGCCCTGCGCGAGCCGGTGGCGCTGCACTGGGGCTTCGAGGGCAGCTGGGGCGAATGGCTGGGCAAGGAAATGTGGCGCCAGGGCAGCCACCTGCAACTGCTGCGCAGCAACGGCGTGAGCCTGCGCCTGCTGCGTTTTCCGCTGCTATCGCTGGTGGCCTGGGTGCTCGATGCGCTGGCGCTGTCGGCACTGTTTGACGGCTACCCGCATCACGCCCTGCTGATGCTGTTCATCACCAGCCTGCCGGCGCTGGCCCTGAGCCTGCGCCAGAGCCTGAGCCACCGCGACCTGCTGTTCGCCCTGCAACTCTGGGGCCTGCACTGGATCCGCCTGCACCTGGCCGGCGCGGCGTTTGCCCTGAGCCTGTTCAACTGGAACGCAAGGAGGCCCGCCCGTGGCTGAGCTCATCTTCTGGCTGTGCCTGCTGCTGCCGCTTTACGCCTGGCTGGGTTACCCGCTGCTGCTGAGCCTGGCCGCGCCGCTGTTTCCGCGCCGCCGTGTGCCCCCCCAGGTGCCGCTGGCGGTCAGCGTGGTGATCGCCGCGCACAACGAACAACGGCATATCGAACAGAAACTGCACAGCGTGCTCGGCCAGGACTACCACGCCCGCAGCCTGCAGCTGGTGCTGGCCAGCGACGGCTCCAGCGACCAGACCGTGGCCTGCGCACGCCGCGTCGCCGACCCACGCATCCAGCTGCTCGACTTGCCACGGATCGGCAAGGCGGCGGCGCTGAACACGGCGGTCAGCCAGTGCACTGGCGACGTCCTGGTATTCACCGACGCCGACAACCAATGGGCCGACGACACCTTGCGCCTGCTGCTGGCGCCGCTGGCCGACAGCGAGGTGGGCGGCTGCGCCGGGCACATGATCATTCCCAACCCGGGCAAGGGCCTGAGCCTCGGCGACAGCCTCTACCGGCACTATGAAGCCTGGGTACGGCGAGTCGAGAACCGCATCGGCTGCATGGTCTCGGCCGACGGGGCATTACTGGCGCTACGCCGCGAGCTGTTCGAGAAGATCCCCGCACACGTCAACGACGACTTCTTTATCAGCACCTGCGCGCCGGCCGCCGGCAAGCGGATTGTCTACGTCGAAGCGGCACAGGTGCTCGACCAGGGCGTCGACGCGGCCGACAAGCAGTTCCGCCGCCGCCAGCGGGTGACCGTCGGCGGCCTGCAAAGCCTGGCCGCACGGCGCGAACTGCTCAACCCGTTGCGTCACGGCCTGTACGCGATTGCCCTGATCAGCCACAAGCTGATCCGCCGGCTGGCGCCGGTGCTGTTGCTGCCGCTGCTGCTGAGCAACCTGTGGCTGCTTGACGTCCATGGTTTCTACCGGCTGACCCTGGCCGCTCAACTGCTCGGCTACGGCATTGCCATTGCCGGCCTGCTCGATGTGCGCCATCGGCTGCCCAAACCCTTTCGCCTGGCGGCGTTCGTGCTGGTGACCCTGGCCGGCATGAGCGTCGGCCTGTGGCAGTTCCTGCGCGGGCACAGTTACAGCCAATGGAACCCGGACCAGAACCGCTGAGTACCTGCCCATGCCGATCAAGACCAGTATCAAGCGGGCCAGCGGGTGGCTCTACCTCAACTCGCCGATGGGCCGACAGCAACTGCGCGGCGCCGGGCTGATCCTGATGCTGCACCGGGTGCTGGCCGACGACCACAGTGCCGAGCTGCCACATCGCAACGAGCTGTGCGTTGGGCCGCAGGCGTTCGAAAAGCTGCTGCGCTGGCTGCAACGGCATTTCCACTGTCTGCCGTTGATGGAGCTGCTGCAGGGCAACGGCCAGGCCCAGGACAGCGATAAACCACGGGTGGCGCTGACCTTCGACGACGGCTGGCGCGACAACGCCCTGAACGCCTTCCCCTTGCTGCAGAAATACCAGGTGCCGGCGAGCATCTTCCTCTCTACCGACTACATCGGTAGCCGCCAGCGCTTCTGGTGGGAAAGCCTCGGCGAAACCCTCTGGGGCAGCCACGGCGAGCCGGCACGCCGGCAGATCATCGAAACCCTGCGCCTGGCCGGGCGGCCGCTGCCGGCCGCGTACTTCATGAACGAGCGTCCACACGCCCGCAGCTACGCCCTCGGGCGCTACCTGCAAAGCCTGAAAAGCCTCAGCCCGCAGGCCCTGCACATGCTCACCGACGCCTGCCCGGCCGACTCCCTGCCGCAGGCGCTGGACTGGCAGCAGGTGCGTTGGCTGGAAGCGTCCGGTCTGATCCGCTTCGGCCCGCATGGCGCCAGCCACGCGCTACTGCCGGGGCTCGACGAGCGGCGCCTGGAGGAGGAACTGAGCCGCAGCCATTACGCCTTGCAGGAAGGCTGCCGCAATCCACTGCCGGTGTACTGCTACCCCAACGGCGACCATGACCTGCGCGTGCGCCAGCGCCTGACCGCGCACCACTACCCCTTCGCCCTGAGCACCCGTGCCGGCATCTGCCAGGGCAGCGACGACCCGCTGGCCTTGCCGCGCATCGGCGTCAGCCAGCGCAATGCGTGCCGGCCGTCGTTGCTGGCCTGGCGCATCAGCCGTGGGGGCCGCGCATGAGCCGCAGCCACTATATGCGCCACCTGCTGCTGAGCATGGGCACGCGGCTGGCGATGATTGCCCTGCGCCTGCTGCGCAACGTGCTGCTGGCGCGCATTCTCGGGCCCAGCGAGCGCGGCCTGTTCGCCCTGCTCAGCACCCTGCCCGAGCTGATCAGCGCCGCCACCAGCGGCGGGCTGAACAGCGCGGTCGGCTATCAGGCGGCACAACAGCGCGCGATGGGCCTGCTGCTGAGCCAGGTGCTGATCTTCGGTTGCCTGACCGCCGCCGCCCTGACCCTGATCTGCGTGAGCCTGATGCGCGAGTTCGGCAGCGCGCTCGAAGTCACCGTGCAACTCGGCCTGCTGGCCTGGCTGCTGTTGCTGGCGGTGCCGCTGACCGTGCTCAAGAGCGGCCTGCTGACCCTGCACAACGCCAGTGGCGGCGTCGGCGCCTTCAACGCCTTGCGCCTGTGCGAATCGCTGGCACCGCTGCTGCTGTTCGTCGCGCTGTTCTGGATGTGGAAGGACGCGGCCCTGGAAGCGGCGCTGATCAGCTGGCTACTGGGCATCGGCATCGTGGTGCTCGGCGGCCTGCTCTGGTTGCGGCACAATCACCCGATCGGCCTGTGCTGGGACCGCAGCGGTCAGCGCGAACTGCTCGCCTACAGCGCCAAGAGCCACCCCGACCTGCTGTTCCAGCAGGTGATCCTGCGCTCGGACTACCTGTTTATCAGCGCCTTCCTCGGCAGCGCGGCGCTCGGCCACTACGCCATGGCCAGCGCTGCCGCCGAACTGCTGCTGATCGTCCCCGAGGCGGTGACCACGCCGCTGATGAAGCGCCTGCTGCAACAGGACGCCGGCATGGACCGGCTGACCCCGTTCGCCCTGCGCCTGACCGCCACGGTGATGCTCGGCGCCTGCCTGAGCATGGCGCTGATCGGCGAATGGCTGATCGTCAGCCTGTTCGGCGCTGCCTACCAGCCGGCCTACCCAGCCCTGCTGGCGCTGCTGCCAGGGCTGTTCGGGCTGTGCTATGCGAGCATCCTGCGCCTGGACCTGCTGGGCAAGAACCGCCCCGGCAGTGTGTCGCTGATGATGGGCGTGGGCGCCGCGCTGAACCTGTTGCTCAACGTGCTGCTGATCCCACCGTTTGGCATCGTCGGCGCGGCGGCAGCCTCGTCCATCGCCTACCTCGGGGTAACCGTGGCGATGTTGTTGCTGTACTGCAAGCTCAGCGGCGTGGCGCTGCTGCGCACCCTGTTCATCCTGCCCAGCGACCTGCTGCCGCTGCGCCAGATGCTGCGCGGGAGAACGGCATGAACCCTCTGGTGACGCTGCTGTGCGGCCTGCTGTTGGCCACGGCGGCCGAGGCCGGCAGCCGGAGCTGGCCGGGGATTCGCGACGGCAGCCTGTACCTGAGCGCGCCGCGCGCCGACAGCCTGCAACTGAGCTGGGTCCCGGCCTGGCAGGCCGAGGCCAATCAGGAACAGGTGTTCCTCCTCGATGGCCAGGGCCGCCTGCAAGCCCAGCGCCTGATCGCCGCCCGCGAGGTACGCGGCCAGCTGGCCTGGCCGCTGGCGCCGAGCACGGCCAACTACCGGGTGGAAATTCCCGGCTACAGCTTCCGCCGCTACCAGCTCGACTACAGCGACAGCACCCACGCCCTGTTCGCCCCGGCCAAGGTGCATTTCAGCCTGGAGGTCGGCGCCGGCACGCAGTTGTACTTCCGCGTTGCGGCCGGCGAGCAGGCGGTCCTGGCCGGCAAGAACCACGGTGGCGTCGATGGCTTGCACGCGCGGCGCCTGGAAGACGGCAGCGAAGTACGCCTGACCCTGGCAGAGAACCCGGCCTACTGGAAATTCGAGCAGGTCGCCCTGCCGATCAGCCCGCGCGACCAGATCTGGCAACTCGATCTGCACGGGCGCGGCAAGGCAGCGTTCTGGCTCGACGGCAGCGCCAACCTGTTCGCCCAGCGCCCAGAGGACCTCGCCCCGCTGCGCCAGGAACCCGGCACGGTGCAACTGCGTAGCGGCAGCAAGGTGCTCGGGCCGACGGCGCGGCTGGGCACCAACCTGCCGTACCTAACGCCGCCTGCATCGAGTTTTGCCGTACTCGATGCGCTCAAGCCGCAGGCGGCCGGTTATTACAGTTTCACCGACGTGCTGGCGCGCAAGCCGCAGTACGAGGACGCCTTCCGCTCGCTGTACCAGGAACGCTTCGGCATCCGCCACGACATCACCCTGCTCGCCGCCACCGGCCGGCGCGCCGATCTGCGCGCCGACACCAGCAGCCACGAGGCGCTGGCCGCCTGGCTCGACGCCACCGTGCGGCTGGGCGGCAAGGGCGTGCACTACCTGGCCTTCGCCGACGAGCCGAACCTCAACTACCGCGACTACGCCAGCTTCCAGCAGTTCTTCGCGCAGATGCTCGCGCAGGTCCGCGATTACCCCGGCGCCCGCGCAGCCGGCGTGCGCATTGCCCTGCCGGCCAGCTCACGCTTCGTCAACGGTCCGCTGACTGGCAACAGCGACAGCCTGCGCGGCCTCGACTGGGCGCGGCACCTGCTGGGCGAATTCGGCGCCGAGGTCGATGCCTTGGCCTGGCACGAATGGATGGTCCGCGACCTGCTTGCCACCCGCAGCTACCGCGACGCCGTGCGCCAGGCCGCCGAGCTGGTCGGGCGCGATGCCCAGGGCCGGCCGCGCAAGGCCCTGCTGATCGACCAGACCAACCTGTCCAGCGGCTCCAGCCTCAGCCTGTACGAACAGAACAGCCAGTACGCCGCGCTGTGGTGGGCGTCGGTAGCGATCAACGCCTCGCAGGACGGCCTGCTCGACATGCTCAACTGGTTCCACATCGCCGACGAACCCAACTACCCCAAGGGCATGCTGCGCGTACTCGACGGCGGCGAGCGTTTCGAACTCAAGCCGGTGGGCCTGGCGCAGCAGTTCATCCAGCAGCACTGGCTCGACCAGGTGCTGCAACTGGACAACGACGCCTTCGAAGTCGACGCCCTGGCCATGGCCCGCGACCGGCAACGCAGCCTGCTTGGGGTGAACAAGGGTGAGCGGCTGCAACGAGTAAGCCTCGCCACCCCGACCCTGACCTGCCCACAGGACGCGCAGGCCTTGACCCTGTTTGGCCCGGACAACCAGCCCCGCAGCGCCAGGTACGACTGCAAACAGGGCCACTACCAGTTCGACGTTCCCGGGCAGACGCTGTTTGCCCTGCGTTGGACCGCACCATGAAAACCGATCTGTTCATTGGTATTTGTTGCCCACTTCAGGAGGCGCCATGAAGTCCTTGAGCGAGTTCAAGCAACGCATTCAGCAGAAAGGCCTGCGCGCCAGCCTGCACAGCGCGTTCAAACACTACGTGTTCTACCACTGGGAGCTGCTGTGGATGGAGCGCGACCTGGTCAGCCCGGTTCCGCCGCACACACTCAAGCCCTACCCGCCGACACACAGCACGGCGATTACCGTGCATAACGTGCAGGCCTTTGCGAAGCACTTCGGCGATCGCATCGAAACCATGCGCGAGCTGGCCGCCGAGGGCCATACCGGGGTCATGCACCTGGACGGCGATGGCAACGTCGTGGCCTTTATCTGGGGCAGCCTGCGCCACTACCACGACCGCCACTATTATGGCTGCTGGTTCCCGGTGGAACCGGGCGAGTTCTTCGAATTCGGCGGCGAACTGAGCCGCGCCTACTGGGGCACCACGCTGTCGGTCGACCTGCAACTGGACCTGTGGAAGGCCATGGCCGCGCAGGGCTGCAACAAGGTCGTGGACGTGTGCGAAACCCACAACGTGCCGGCGCTGAAGCTGCACCTGCGCATGGGCTATCAGGAGCAGGGGCGGATCACCCACGTGTACTGCCTGTTCCGGCGCTGGAAGTTCTTCCGCGAAACCCGCTACAGCGGCTCGCGCCTGGATGCCCTGCGCAAGCCGCGCGCAGCGCAAGCCCCGGCAGCGGCGGTCTGAAGCATGGGTTTGCGCCTGAGCTGGTGCACTTCGCTGTGCGCCGACAGTTTCCCCGCCACCGCCTACGAACAACTGCGCCAGCGCGTCGCCGACAGCACGCCATTCAATAGCCTGGGCTGGTTGCGTGCGGCCGAGCGGGCGTTGTCGGGCGAACAGCATTTGCAGGTGTTGCTCGGCTTCGACGGTGAGCATTTGTGCCTGTGCCTGCCGCTGATTCGCAGCAGCGAACGGCATGGGCCGTTGCGTTTCGCCGTGGTACGCCACCTCGGTTATCCGCTCAGCGACCGCATCGGCCTGCTGATCGACGCGCCACCAGGCGCTGCCGTGCAGGTGCTCAGGGAGATCCGTCGACGGCTGCCGCACGCGCTGCTGCAGCTCAACGAAGTTACCGGCAACTCGCCCTGGCTGCAGCAGTGGGCGGCGCGCAGTTCCACCCATGAGCAGCGCACCGCCTGCCGCGTGCCCGTGCACCAACTGAGCCCGGCCGACCGCCAGGAAGTCAGTGGCGACCCGCGCTACAAGCTGCGCCGCGCACGCAAACGGATCGCCGCAGCCGGCGCCCAGGTGCGCCGCGTGACCCCGGATGCCGACAGCGCGGCACACTGGCTGCAAGCGGTCAGCGCCGTGGAAGCGGTGAGCTGGAAAGGCGACGACGGCGTCGGCATTTTCAGCGCCGAGCCGCAGCGCCAGTGGGTGTTCCAGGCCTTCACTGCGCTGGCCGGCGAGGGCCGCTTGCGCCTGGTCGTGCTGGAGCTCGATGGCCGTTGCATCAGCTACCGCCTCGGGCTGCTTGAGCGTGGCCGGCTGTATGACTACAACCTGGCCTTCATGCCGCACTACGCCGACCTCGGTAGTGGCCGCGTGCTGTTGCAGGAATGGATCGACTGGGGCCTGGACGATGGCTGGCAGTGGATCGATGCGTCGCGGGTCAGCCTGGAGAATTCCAGCCATCAACTGCACGAACGCATGACCGCTCAGGTCGAGCACCTGCGGTGCAGCTTCTACAGCTGGCGCCCGCAGGGGCTGTGTCTGGGCCTGGCCCTGCGCCTGTGGCAGCCGTTGAAGCCGTGGCTCAAGGCCCGGCAACGTGCGGCGCTGCCAGCGCCGGCAACTACACATTTGCCTCCCCCATCCGTACAGGAGCGCCAGGATGCCATCCCGGGTCATAGTCAACGCTGACGATTTCGGCCTCAGCGAGCACACCAACGCCGTGATCCTGCGGGCCTTTCACAGTGGGCTGATCAGTTCGGCCACAGCCATGGCCAACATGCCGGCGTTCAAGGCCGCCTGCGCGCTGGCCCAGCAGCCGGCGCTGCGCGGGCGGATCGGTCTGCATTTCAACCTCACCTATGGCCGGCCGCTGAGTGCGCCGATCCGCGAGCTGGCGCAATTCTGCAGCCCGGGCGGCGAGTTCAACCTTGGCCTGTCGCGCACGTGCTTGCACCTGAGCCGCAAAGCACGACTGGCGGTGGAACAGGAACTGATCGCGCAATGGCAGCAGTGCCTGGACCAGGGCCTGATGCCCAGCCACCTGGACTCCCACCAGCACGTGCACAACATCTGGCCGATTGGCGAGATCGTCGCGCGCTTTGCCGCTCGTGAAGGCGTGCCAGTGCGCCTGGCGCGCAACCTTGGGCGCAACCTCAATCCGGCCAAACGGCTGTTCAAGACCCTGTTCAATCGGCGCTTGCGCCAGCTGGCCGGAGTAACCGCCGATTTTGTCTGCACCCCGGTGGACCTGCGCGACGGCCTGGCACCGGCGCACGGTGTGCTGGAAATCGTCGCCCACCCAAGCGCACTGGGCAGCCATGACTTCGGCGATGCCTACCTGGCCAGCGGCGAGTCGTTGCAGGCGCTGCTGGAACAGCGCCTGAAAGGCGTGCCACGGGTGGGGTATGCGGCCTGTGGCGTGATCAAGCCTTACTGAAAATACATGCGCAGTGTTCATTTAACATGCCGGAGTGATGTGCAATGAGTGACAGTGCGTCAGTACTTGTATCACGCCCTTAACTAGCGGCCTGCTTCATCCTGCTAAGCACATTCATGCCAGCGGGTTACATTGTCCCGGAGCAATTGCAACATCACTACTGCATCGTTGCACTCATCGCCCCCTCCAGCGGAGGCCTCTAATTCTTTCATTGCCAGTTCAAAAGCAGCCGTAGCCAAAGCGGTTGCATCGTTGAACTTTTGTAGCCCCTCATACAAATACGCAGAGTAATTCAGCACCACGCCCAATCTTATTGAATTCATTGAACCAAGGTTCTTGCCGGCCACCTCCATGGCTTTGACATAGGCAGACGAAGCTTTTTCGGCATACACGTCCCGTTCAACACCCGTCTGGAATTCATGCAGATATCTGTAATAATCACCCTCCATCCTCCATGCAAGCACAGCAACCTCGACAGCCGTTGCTTTCTTATACATCACAATGACGGGGAGAACCTTACCCGTAACAATTAGCTCCATTTCAGCATAGACTTTGCGCCGATACGCCCTTATCAACTCGACCCTACCAGAATCATTATATGATTCTGCCCTTGCTTCCAGCGCCGCAATAACAGCTACTGAGTGCCTCCTGGCGCCAACACTGTTCTGGGCAGCCACAACGAGCAAATTCATTATTTTTAACGTCATATCCTCTGGAGCAATCGCCGCGTCGACAAGCATATCCAGCATTTCATCATAGCGCTCTGCCTGCTCAGCCATTTTGGCCTGGCAAAGAGTGGTCTCTAAAGAACTTGCCATGACTTACCCTCTTCAAAAAGATAACAGTGACATAGCCTTGATAGCGGCCAGCCCTGCTTCCAACGACCGGCAAAGCGCCGCTCACGCTTCACCGATTTAACACCCTTACTCCAGTGCTGACACCTGACAAAAATATCAGGTCGGGCCAAACCTATCGGTAACGTCAGGTTCGAAACCCAGCTGGCGCAAACCTGTCGCTGCCGACGCAAGGTGAACGACGGTCGGCCGGTAGTGCCCGGATACGTTAGCCAAAACGGCATGCAAGATGTATCCGTTCGTGCCTTTTTCGCCAGACACCACAGCGGCCATCTGCTCCTCGTCACTGACGACAACGTTCTGTGGAATGCCGGTCAGGCCTGTGGTCCGATCGGACGGTTGCCGGATGACGCTGCGCGGCTCGCTGCGTTGACTCCGGTGCCTGGATCGGAACGCCGCACATTCGTGTTCGACCCGTTCCGGGGAATGTTGGACGGTTCGGCCCCGTACGCACCGGGTAAACATGTCAGGTACAGAGCCGCCCATCATTCCGATTGATAGTTACCTTCGCCGGTTCGATTCGTGGTTGCTTGAAACGCCCGGAGTGATGGCAACACGCCCAGGGAGCTACTGCTCCCACTGATAGCGCTGGCCCTTGGGGGCCTTACGCTTGCTTATAGGGCTCATATCTTGCAGTCTTCGAATGGCTCTCTGGTCTCGGTAAAATCTCACATAAAGCGTAGCTTCGTTGGAAAGCCGCTTCTTGCTCAAGCGGGTCAACATCAGTTCTTGACCATTTTCTAAAGCGTCCACATAGGCTTGCGCCTCCTGTGCTTGACGATTGAGGGTTGCGCTACTGGCGCGCTTACTACCGAAGGCTGCATACACCTGACTTCCCAGCGCCCGGGCTTTTTTAGCCTGCAGGAGGTTGGGGGTGCCCCGCAGTGTTATCAGCTCGTCGCTAATTTTGACTGTCGTGTCTTTGGCCCTTGCTGAGATCACGATACTCAGATTGCGCTTGTCGGCTTCGGTGGCGGCGTACAGCGTGGACTTGCCCGACTTCGATGCCTTGAACAGCGTGGGTAGCTGGTCGGCCTGTTTACTGGCGACAGTCAAGCCCGACTTGATCCCGAACAACGCGCGAAACGCGCTGAATACTGAATGCCCATCGCGATCCACATAACTGATCGGGTTGTTCATATACGCGGCGTAGGCATTTAAACCACCACGGTCGAACGGGCTCAAACTGTCGGCACTGTTGCAGCGCAGGGTGACCGGATTGAAGGCCCGATAACCATTACCCAGCAGATAGTGTCCGGTAATCGGGTCGGGCCGTTCGCCATTGAAACCCAACATACTCTGCACGCCGCTGCTGGCTACACAGAAGCCATAGGGCGTGTAAGCGACGGCACTCGACTGTTCGGCACCGAGCGCCTGCAATACCGTGCCCGGCTGGTCGGTGACCAGCAGCCGCCGCTGCTCTGGCGTCTGTACGGCCAGCGGCTGGTCGTCAACCCGCAGCACACTGCGTTGCTCGGCGCTGTCGGTCTCGGTGACGAGTCGCCCCTGCTGATAGAAGCGTTGAACCGACGCGCCGTTGACTGTCTGCGCGGCAATGCGGTCCAGGGGGTCATAGCGATGTAAGGATAAAGTCGTTGCACGTTTACAGTTCATTGGCGGGTCTCTGATCGTGATCGGGCACAGAGCAAGAGGCCACTGGGCAAAGCCCGACACCCCTGCGTTGCTACCGATTTAACGCTACTTTCCTGGCTGTGAAACCTGACAGAAATACCAGGTTCTGCACGAACAGAGATGGCGCAGACACCGCATGGAGCAAACCAGTGAGACCCTGGCGGTGAGCGTTTCGCAAGCGTGTCACGATCCGGCGGTAACACGCTGCCTTGGCTGTCTATAACTGGCCGTCGTCGTGGTAGCGAAATCTGTCGCGATCATTCCTGGGGTCGATGAACATTCTGTTCCGTCCACCCCGTATTCTGTTTCTGAGGTCGGCCATCGCTTGATCCTGCTTTTGTGCCTGTTTCAACCGGAATGCACTGGCCTCTTGGCGGAAGGCCGTTTTCGACTCATGGCTGATCAGATTCTTTGCCGACGTCGGTGGGTTGGCCAAATAGGCCTGGGCGCTCTGTATTTTACCCAATGCGTCCTTTACCGACTCTGTCGGCCCATTGACGTTCGTCATCTGTTTCAGCCAAGCCCTGTTCAGATTAGATGTAGCCGGACCTTGGCTCAGACCGCCCATCGCGCTTATACGCTGGCTCAACACCTGATCGATATCGACTCTGGTTGCCTTAGAGATTTTTCCCAGCTTGCTGGTAGATGCCCCCTGCTTGAACAGTTCAGGCACCTTTGTCGCAGCCTTGCCGCCCACGGTCCTACCGGAAAAACCCAGGAGCCTTGCCAAGCCGCTAAAAACCGAATGCCCATCACGGTCCACATAACGGATCGGGTTATTCAGGTACGAGGCGTAGGCATTCAGCCCACCGCGACCGAACGGACTCAAGTTGTCTGGGCTGTTGCAACGCATGATCTGCGTGTTGAATAGTCGGTAGCTGCCCACCAGGTAATGTGTGGTCAACGGCTCGAGCCGTTCGCCATTGAAGCCCAGCAGACACAGCTCAGTGCTGCTGGCAGCAGAGTAACCATACGGCGTATAGGCGAAACCGCTCGACTGCTCGGCGCCGAGTGCCCGTAACACCGAACCTGGCTGGTCGCTAGCCAGTAGCTGCAGCGCTTGCGACGACTGCACCGCCAGGGGCTGATCGTCGATACGCAGCATGCTGCGCGTCGAGGTGCCGTCGCGTTCAGTGACCAGCCGCCCCTGCTGGTAGAAGCACTTTCCGCTGGGATGTTCGACCAGGCGGTCGAGCTGATCGTAAATATAGGCACGTGAAGATGTAGGACGTTTGCGGGTCATCGGCATCAATCTCCAAGTGGCGACAGTCGAGCGAGAAGGTCGCGAACTGACGCCCGAAGTTCCTCTGTACGAAGCGCCGATTAAATACCTGAATTCCAGTGCTGAAACCTGACAAAACTATCAGGTCGGGCCAAACCTATCGGAAACGTCAGGTTCGACGCCCAACGGGCACAAACGCGCCGCCCATCATTCCGAATGATAGTTACCTTCGCCCCGTTCGATTCGTGGTTGATAGTGGCAACTCGCAGAATCCGCCCACTATCACTATTTTGGCGGAGTTCTCCATGGAACAGTCACTCAAACCCTTGCGCTACCCACTTGCCGCGCTGGCACTGCTGGTGATGAGTGCCTGCGGTCGCACCCCGGAAGCGGTACAGGCGCCCGCCGCGCCCAAGGTCAGTGTGGCCAAGGTCATCGAACAACCCATCAACGAATGGGACGAGTTCACCGGCCGCCTGGAAGCGCCGGAAACCGTCGAGGTGCGTCCACGGGTTTCCGGCCAGATCGACCAGGTGGCCTTCACCGAAGGCGCCCAGGTGAAAAAAGGCGACCTGCTGTTCCAGATCGATCCGCGGCCGTTCCAGGCCGAGGTTCGCCGCCTCGAAGCGCAACTGCAACAAGCCCGCGCCAGCGCCATCCGCAGCGCCAACGAAGCCCAGCGCGGCGAACGCCTGCGCAGCAGCAATGCGATTTCCGCCGAGCTGGCCGAATCGCGCACCAGCGCCGCCGCCGAAGCCCGCGCCGGGGTTACCGCGATCCAGGCGCAACTGGACCTGGCCCGCCTGAACCTGAGCTTCACCCGCGTCACCGCGCCGATTACCGGCCGGGTCAGCCGCGCCCAATTCACCGCTGGCAACATCGTCAGCGCCGATGTCACCCCGCTCACCAGCGTGGTCTCCACCGACAAGGTGTACGCCTACTTCGACGCCGACGAGCGCGTGTACCTCAAGTACACCCAGTTGGCGCGCGACGGCCAGCGCGGCCAGAGCACCCCGGTGTACCTGGGCCTGTCCAACGAAACCGGCAACCCGCACCTGGGCCAGATGAACTTCGTCGACAACCAGGTCAACCCGAAAACCGGCACCATCCGTGGCCGCGCAGTGTTCGACAACCGCAACGGCGAATTCACCCCCGGCCTCTATGCCCGCCTGAAACTGGTCGGCAGCGCCACCTACGCGGCCGTGCTGATCAACGACGAAGCGGTCGGCACCGACCTGGGGAAAAAGTTCGTGCTGGTCATGGACAAGGACAACAAGGCCGATTACCGCGCCGTCGAACTGGGACCAAAACTCGAAGGCCTGCGCATCGTGCGCAACGGCCTGAGCAAGGACGACCGCATCGTGGTCAAGGGCCTGCAACGGGTACGCCCCGGCTCGCCGGTTACCCCGCAGGACACGCCGATGGCCAGCGAAGCCACCCTCGCCGCCCTCGCCCAACAACGCCAGGCACTTGAAGCCAGCCTGCCGGGCAAACCCGTGGTCAACCCCACGGTCAAGCTCGCCAGTGCCACGACTCCACGCGGTTAAGGGATCCGTCCGATGAATTTCTCCCAGTTCTTTATTACCCGGCCGATCTTCGCCGCGGTGCTGTCGCTACTGATCCTGATTGCCGGCAGCATCTCGCTGTTCCAGCTACCGATCAGTGAATACCCGGAAGTGGTCCCGCCCACCGTGGTGGTGCGGGCCAACTTCCCCGGGGCCAACCCGAAAGTGATCGGCGAAACCGTCGCCGCACCGCTGGAGCAGGCGATCACCGGCGTCGAGAACATGTTGTACATGTCCTCGCAGTCGACTGCCGACGGCAAGATCACCCTGACCATCACCTTCGCCCTCGGCACCGACCTGGACAACGCCCAGGTGCAGGTGCAGAACCGCGTCACCCGGACCCAGCCCAAGCTGCCGGAAGAAGTGACGCGGATCGGCATTACCGTCGACAAGGCCTCGCCCGACCTGACCATGGTCGTGCACCTGACCTCGCCGGATAACCGCTACGACATGCTCTACCTGTCGAACTACGCGATCCTCAATATCAAGGACGAGCTGGCCCGTCTGGGCGGTGTCGGCGATGTGCAGCTGTTCGGCATGGGCGACTACTCGCTGCGGGTCTGGCTCGACCCGAACAAGACCGCATCGCGCAACCTCACCGCCAGCGACGTGGTCACTGCCATCCGCGAGCAGAACCGCCAGGTCGCCGCCGGCCAACTCGGCGCGCCGCCCGCCCCCAGCGCCACCAGCTTCCAGCTATCGGTCAACACCCAGGGCCGTCTGGTCAGCGAGGAAGAGTTCGAGAACATCATCATCCGCGCCGGCGCCAACGGCGAAATCACGCGTCTGAAAGACATCGCCCGGGTCGAGCTCGGTTCCAGCCAGTACGCCCTGCGCTCGCTGCTGAACAACCAGCCGGCGGTGGCGATCCCGATCTTCCAGCGCCCAGGTTCGAACGCCATCGAGATCTCCGACGAAGTACGGGCGAAGATGGCCGAGCTGAAGAAGGACTTCCCTGAAGGCATGGACTACAGCATCGTCTACGACCCGACCGTGTTCGTTCGCGGCTCGATCGAGGCGGTAGTGCACACGCTGTTCGAAGCGCTGGTGCTGGTGGTGCTGGTGGTGATCCTGTTCCTGCAAACCTGGCGGGCCTCGATCATTCCGCTGGTGGCCGTGCCGGTATCGTTGATCGGTACCTTTGCGGTGATGCACCTGTTTGGTTTCTCGCTCAACGCCCTGTCGCTGTTCGGCCTGGTATTGGCCATCGGTATCGTGGTCGACGATGCCATCGTGGTGGTGGAGAACGTCGAGCGCAACATCGGCCTGGGCCTCACGCCCATGGAAGCGACCAAGCGCGCGATGAGCGAAGTGACCGGGCCGATCATCGCCACGGCGCTGGTGCTGTGCGCCGTGTTCGTGCCCGCAGCGTTCATTTCCGGGCTTACCGGGCAGTTCTACAAACAGTTCGCCCTGACCATCGCGATTTCCACGGTGATCTCGGCGTTCAACTCGCTGACCCTGTCGCCCGCCCTGGCCGCCGTGCTGCTCAAGGACCACCACGCGCCAAAAGACCGCTTCTCGCGGGTGCTTGAACGCCTGCTCGGCGGCTGGTTGTTCCGCCCGTTCAACCGCTTCTTCGAGCGTGCCAGCCATGGTTATGTCGGCACCGTGGCGCGAGTTATCCGCAGCAGCGGCATCGCCCTGTTCATTTATGCCGGGCTGATCGTGCTGACCTGGATGGGCTTTGCCTCGACCCCGACCGGTTTCGTCCCGGCGCAGGACAAGCAGTACCTGGTGGCTTTCGCCCAACTGCCGGACGCGGCCAGCCTCGACCGCACCGAAGCGGTGATCAAGAAGATGAGCGAGATCGCCCTCAAGCAACCGGGCGTGGCCGATTCGGTGGCCTTCCCGGGCCTGTCGATCAACGGCTTCACCAACAGCCCGAACAGCGGCATCGTGTTCACCCCGCTCAAGCCGTTTGACCAGCGCAAAGACCCGAGCCAGTCGGCGGCGGCAATCGCTGCGGCGCTGAACGCGCAGTTCGCCGATATCGAAGACGCCTACATCGCGATCTTCCCGCCACCGCCGGTACAGGGGCTGGGCACTATCGGTGGCTTCCGCCTGCAAGTCGAAGACCGTGGCAACCTGGGTTATGAGGCGCTGTACAAAGAGGTACAGAACGTCATCGCCAAGAGCCGCAATGTGCCGGAGCTGGCCGGGCTGTTCACCAGCTACCAGGTCAACGTGCCGCAGGTCGATGCCGCCATCGACCGGGAAAAGGCCAAGACCCACGGTGTGGCGATCAACGATATCTTCGACACCCTGCAGATCTACCTGGGTTCGCTGTATGCCAACGACTTCAACCGCTTTGGCCGCACCTACCAGGTCAACGTCCAGGCCGAGCAGCAGTTCCGCCTCGACGCCGAACAGATCGGCCAGCTGAAGGTGCGCAACAACCAGGGCGAAATGATCCCGCTGGCGACCTTCATCAAGGTTAGCGACACCTCCGGCCCGGACCGGGTCATGCACTACAACGGCTTCATCACCGCCGAGATCAACGGTAACGCGGCGCCGGGCTACAGCTCCGGGCAGGCCGAAAAGGCCATCGAGAAACTGCTCAAGGACGAACTGCCCAATGGCATGACCTTCGAATGGACCGAGCTGACCTACCAGCAGATCCTCGCCGGCAACACCGCGCTGTTCGTCTTCCCACTGTGTGTGTTGCTGGCGTTCCTGGTGCTGGCCGCGCAGTACGAGAGCTGGAGCCTGCCACTGGCGGTGATCCTGATTGTGCCGATGACCCTGCTGTCGGCGATTACCGGGGTGATCCTGTCCGGTAGCGACAACAACATCTTCACCCAGATCGGCTTGATCGTACTGGTGGGGCTGGCGTGCAAGAACGCGATTCTGATCGTCGAGTTCGCCAAGGACAAACAGGCCGAGGGCCTCGACCCGCTGGCAGCGGTACTGGAAGCCTGCCGCCTGCGTCTGCGGCCGATCCTGATGACCTCATTCGCCTTCATCATGGGTGTGGTACCGCTGGTGTTCTCCTCCGGTGCCGGTGCCGAGATGCGTCATGCCATGGGGGTGGCGGTGTTCTCCGGGATGATCGGGGTGACCATTTTCGGTCTGCTGTTGACCCCGGTGTTCTTTGTACTGATCCGCCGTTATGTAGAACGTGGCCAGGCCCGCAAGGCGGCCCGGCAGCTGCAGCTGGAGAGCCAAGCATGAGTCACCTGAAACTGTTTATGCCGAGCCTGCTGGTGCTGGCCCTGGCGGCCTGTGCGGTGGGCCCGGACTACCAGCAGCCGGACACCGCCGCCGCGCACCTGAAGGCGGCCGAGGCCAGCGAGGCGAAAGCCGCGTTCGACCGGAGCCGTTTCGAATCGGCCTGGTGGCGGCAGTTCGACGATCCGGTGCTGGACCAGTTGGTGAGCCAGTCGCTGAACGGCAACCGTGATCTGCGGGTGGCGTTTGCCCGGCTCAAGGCGGCCCGGTCGATTCGTGAGGACGTCAGCAATGACGTCTTCCCGACGGTGACCAGCCGCGCCAGCAGCGACCTGGGCAAGGGCCAGATCCCTGGCCAGAGCGAACGCCGGGTGAACAGCGAACGTTACGACCTGGGCCTGGATATGGCCTGGGAGCTCGACCTGTTCGGGCGCATCCAGCGCCAACTGGAGGCCAGCGAGGCGCAGGAGGCGGCGGCGGCAGCCGACCTGCAACAGCTGCAGGTCAGCCTGATTGCCGAGCTGGTCGATGCCTATGGGCAACTGCGTGGGGCGCAATTGCGCGAAAAGATTGCCCTGGCCAACCTCAAGACCCAGCAGGATTCGCGCGGCATCACCGAGACCCTGCGCGATGCCGGGGTGGGCAACGAGCTCGACGTGGTGCGCGCCGATGCCCGCCTCGCGGCAGTCGAGGCCAGCGTGCCGCAGTTGCAGGCCGAGCAGGTGCGGGCGAAGAACCGTATCGCCACCCTGCTCGGGCAGCGCCCGGACGCGTTGACAATCGACCTGGCGCCCAAGCAATTGCCGGCGATTGCCAAAGCCTTGCCGGTGGGTGACCCGGGCGAGTTGCTCAAGCGCCGGCCGGATATACGTAGCGCCGAGCGGCAGTTGGCGGCGGCCACGGCGAACGTCGGCGTGGCGACGGCCGATCTGTTCCCACGGGTCAGTTTGAGCGGCTTCCTCGGCTTTACTGCGGCGCGTGGTTCGCAGTTGGGCTCGTCGGCAGCGCAGGCCTGGGCCCTGGGCCCGAGCATTACCTGGGCGGCATTCGATCTGGGCAGCGTGCGGGCCCGCTTGCGCGGCGCGAATGCCGAGGCCGAGGGGGCGTTGGCCACCTATGAGCAGCAGGTGCTGTTGGCACTGGAAGAATCGGAAAACGCCTTCAGCGATTACGCCAAGCGGCAGCAGCGGCTGATGTCGTTGTTGCGCCAGAGCGAGGCGAGCCGCAAGGCGGCGGACCTGGCGGCGATTCGCTACAGCGAGGGGACGGTGGATTACCTGGTGTTGCTTGATGCCCAGCGCGAACAACTGAGTGCCGAGGATGCCCAGGCGCAAGGCGAGGTGGATCTGTATCGCGGGATTGTGGCGATCTACAAGGCCCTGGGGGGTGGATTGCAACCGGAAGCCGTGGCTTCAGCGCACTGATTGTCGAGCTCCTTTGGTTGGTTTTTGACCGGCCTCTTTGCCCCACTGGCGTGAGCTTGTGGGGCCTTTTATTACCCGCCCCAGTGACCGGTTGGCCCGCCAGGTTTATTTACAACGATCTGACAGTCAGGCTCGGAAAGTCGCTAACTGCCAGATCACGTACATTTGCCTACCGGCTATTTATCACTGAACATGACATCGCTGCAGGCAAAGAAGGTTTCATTGGGGTGTTCGTCCCTGTGCCACTCAACGTATAACACCGCTTTCTTGCCACTCAGCGCCTCACCAGGAACTTTGACAACCAAGGTATATTGCCCAGGCCCCCGAGGCAGTGCAGCCTTGCCGTCTACAACTTGCCCGTCCATGACGAGTTCGACACTCGTCACCTGTAGTTCCTGGAGGTCACTGCGCGTGAGCAACTGCGTAGCAGAGTCGTAACTGTTCTTCGACACATAGACTTTCCAGCTGCTGGGTTCATGCGCCTGACTTGCCTTGAACTTCAGGGTCGCATTATCTCCCCCGGTCACAGGCACCGTCGTTGCGGTCCATGCCGCACTGGGTTCATTGATCCCACGAAACCCAGGGACCCCAGCCGAGCACAATTGTCCGTCGGGCACCTTGGCCTCGGGTTTCCCGCCTTCGAGGTTCTGCGAGTAAGCCGCCCAATCATTAAACATCCGTGCCCGTTCCCAAGGTTGCAGATCGCCATAAAGAAAGGCCGCCTTGCAAGCCGCGTTAGGGATCTTCGAACCGTCTGCGTTTTCCTCGTAGCCGCCCTGGGCTTTGCATATTAATTGGCGAGACATTGGGAACTCTGTGCTGCCATGCCGAGGCTCTTCCGCGGCTGCAACTACCATCACGCCGTAGACTGCGAAGAAACAAGCGGCTGCCAGTTTGAATCGTTTCATAATTGTCACCGTCCTTTCATCAATGAATGGAAGCTTCCCTACGGCGACAGGAACACGCCTGTCAGGCAGACAAGTATAAGGACGCTGCAATACAGCCTGTCACCTGGCAAAAATACTAGGTACTGTATAAAAACTTGAAATCCCGCCATCTTTCCTGGCGGCCTATTTTTAATAGCGCTCGCAGTTTTATTTTGCATGTACTGAACTAGCCGACTCACTTCTGGCGACGCTGAGCATCGCCGAAATCGACGCGGGTGCCGCCCCACCCTATCGCGGGACGAGCCCGCCTCCACAAGAGAAACGCGGTCCCTGTGTGCGCGCTTGTCCTGCGATGCGCACAGCACCCATTTGAAAGAGCGCCAGTGACCCGCTAGTCACCGTGAAATTTACCTGCTATTTTTTCATGAAAAATAACAATGATAATTTCACGGAGCCCGCCATGTTCAAGCAATCCGCCCAGCATGTTGCCAGCTACTATGCGCAGACGTTCCCCGCCACCATCCCCTTGCGCCCAACCCTGCATGAGTCGCTGCACGGCGACGTTGTGATCGTCGGGGCTGGCTTCAGTGGCCTGCACACCGCGCTGCGCCTGGCCCTGGCCGGTAAACGCGTGGTGCTGCTGGAAGCCAGCCGGGTGGCCTGGGCAGCGTCCGGGCGCAATGGCGGCCAGGCGCTGCTGGGCTGGTCGTGCGATATGCCGCCGCTGGAAAAAGCCCTCGGTCAGCAACGTACCCGCGCCCTCTGGGACAGTATGTGCTGGGCCGCCAAGGAAATGCGCGAACTCCCCGAACGCCACGGCTTCGACATCGACTACCGGGTCGGCAGCCTGTGGACTGCGGTGCTCCCGCGACGGGTCAAGCAACTCAAGGAAGCCCTGCACGAAGCCCACGACAAATGGGGCTACGACCAGCTGCGGATGATCGACCGCGATGAACTCGGCGAATGGATCGACAGCCCGCGTTACGAAGCCGCGCTCTACGACCCGCAGGGCGCCCACCTCAACCCGCTCAAGCTGGCCCTGGGCCTGGCCAGCGCCATCGAGCACGCCGGCGGGCGGATCTTCGAGCAGAGCCAGGTGCTCGACTATCAGTCCGTCGGCGACGGCTTCATCGTGCGCACCGCTACCGGCGAGGTGCGCAGCGACGTGCTGGTACTGGCCTGCAACGCCTACATCGACCGCCTCGACCGCACGCTCTCGCAGCGCCTGCTGCCGGTTGGTTCCTACCAGGTCGCCACAGCACCGCTCGACCCGGCGCTGGCGACATCGCTGCTGCCGAAAAACAGCTGCGTGATCGACAACCAGTTCGTCCCCGACTACTTCCGCCTCACCCCCGACCATCGCCTGCTGTTCGGCGGTGGCTGCACCTACCTGGGCGGCATCCCGCGTGATGTCGCCGGCGCAACCCGGCCCTACCTGGAACGGGTCTTCCCGCAGCTGCGCGGGGTGCAGATCGACTACGCCTGGGGTGGCCATATCGACTGCAGCATCCGCCGGACCCCGGACATCGGCCGCGAGGGCCAGCGCTACTGGCTGCAGGGCTTCTCCGGGCATGGTGTGCTGCCAACCCTGGCCGGCGCCCGCGCGGTCAGCGATGCGATCCTCGGCGATGAACAACTGCTCGCGCTGTACCAGGGCATCGACAACGCTCGCTTCCCCGGCGGCGACAGCCTCGCCGCACCACTGGAAGCGGCGGCCAAGGCGTGGTATCGACTGCGCGACAACTTCTGAGGCGCTGCTTTACATGGACATGCAGGAAGAAATCGAAGGCCTGGCCATCCTGATCCGCGACCTGCGCAAGCACCGCGGGTTGACCCTGGGCGAACTGGCCAGCCGTATCGACCGCTCGGTGGGCTTTCTGTCCCAGGTCGAGCGCGGCCTGTCGCGACCGACCGTGGCCGACCTGACCGCGATCAGCGAAACGCTGCACGTGCCAACCACCTATTTCTACAACGTGAACAAGCCACGCGCGCTCGACTGGGTCACCCGTCCCGGCGAGCGGCGCACGCTGTACTACGCCGGCGGCATCACCGATGTGCTCGCGTCGCCGACGCTCACCGGCGGTTTTTCCATGCTCGAAAGCCACCTGGCGCCCGGCGCCAGCAGTGGCGAGGGGCACCTGAACGACAGCTCCGAACAAGGCGGTTTCGTCCTCGAAGGCCAGTTGAGCCTGTGGCGCGAAGGCCACGACGAGCCGATCACCCTTGGCCCCAACGACAGCTTCCAGCTGCCGCCGAATAGCCAGTTCCGCTACGCCAACCTCACCGATCAACCGACCCGGGTACTCTGGGTATTCCGTTGAAAAGGATTGCACGCCATGCCACTCACAAACGGCTGTCCCGATCTGCTCAGTGAAGTCCGCGCCTTTCGCGCGCGTTATCCCGAGGTACGCTACGTCGACCTCATCAGCCTGGACATTCCCGGGCATTTCTACGGTAAACGTTACCCGGTGGAAATGCTCGAAAAGGTCGCCGCTGGCAGTGCCCTGAAGCTGCCGCAGAACTGCGTGCTGCTGGGCGTACAGGGCGGACTGTTCCCGATAGGCGATTACTGCTTCAACGATGGCGACCCGGATGCACCGCGACGGCTGATCCCTGGCACGTTGAAGCCGGTGAGCTGGGAACGCCAACCGCTGGGACAGATGCTGATCAGCTCCGACGGCACCGCCGCGCCCATCGAGTTCGAGCCGCGCGAGGTGCTCGCACGGGTGCTGGAGCGCCTGGCCCGGCGCGGGATCAAGCCGGTGGTGGCATTCGAGCTGGAGTTTTACCTGTTTGACCGGGTGTTGCAGGAGGGTCTGCCGCAGTTCCCGCGCGACGCCTTCAGCGGCGACCCCGACGACCAACCGAACATGCACATCGAACGCCTGTCACGCTTCGGCGAGGTGCTCCACGACATGGTCGAGACGGCCAATGCCCAGGGCATCGACGCCAACGTGATGACCGCCGAGCTCGGCCCTGGCCAGTTCGAAATCAACTTCGGGCATTGCGCCGACGGTTTGCAGGCGGCCGACTGGGCGGCGCTGTTCTGCCGCAGCACTCGCGGCGTGGCGCTCAAGCACGGGCTGCGCGCCAGCTTCATGAGCAAACCGTACCTGCAGGCGCCGGGCAGCGGCATGCATGTGCACGTGAGTTTGTACGACAACGCCGGCAACAACCTGCTGGCGGCGGACGGCCAGCGGCCGTTGCGCCATGCCGTGGCCGGTTGCCTGGAGCTGCTGCCACACTGCATGCCGATCTTTGCCGCCAACCACAATGCGTTCCGTCGCTACGGGGCGATGGTGAACGCGGCAAGCCGGGCCAGTTGGGGCTTCGAGGATCGCGATGCGTGCATCCGCATCCCCGAATCGGACCCGCGCAACCTGCGCATCGAGCACCGTCTGGCGGGGGCGGACGCCAACCCGTATCTGGTGCTGGCGGCGATTCTCAGTGGCATGGAACATGGCCTGGAGGCACAACGTGAGCCGATTGCACCCTTGAACGAAGATCGCGCCAGCGGCATCGACTTCCCCAAGGACATGCTCGCGGCGGTGGCGGCGATGCGTGACCATGCGGCGGTGAATGAACGGTTGGGCCGCGAGTTCGTGATGGTCTATTGCGAGAACAAGCGCCAGGACCACCTGGCGTTTCAACAGGAAGTGAGTGCGCGGGAGTACCGCTGGTTTATGTAATCGGGGGGTCGGCAAGGGCCTCTTCGCCGGCAAGGCCGGCGATAGCGCCATCAGCGCCGAGCGCGCTTCAACGTCTCGCTCGGCAACTCCCGAAACAGCGCCCGATAGCTGTTGGAAAATCGCCCCAGGTGCCAGAACGACCAGTGCATCGCCACCTCCGCCACCGTCGTCTCGGCGGCGCTGCGGCTGAGCAGCTCGCGCCGCGCGCTGTTCAGCCGGCGCAGCCGCAACCATTGCGCCGGCGGCATCCCGGTGTAGGCCTTGAACGCCTGCTGCAATTGGCGTAACGAGACCCCGGCAACCTTCGCCAGCTCCAGCAGGTTGAGGGTATCTTCCGGCCCTTCCGCCGCCCACTCGCCGACCCGGCGCATGATCTTGCGCTCCTCGGCACGCCGGCCCAGCGCCCCGCGATCCAGGCGCACGCAGGCATTGTCGAGGATGAACAGGCAGTCCTCCAGCAACTGTTCGGCCAGCGCCTGCTCGCTGGTCGGGTCGGCGTTCTGTGCCAAGCGCGTCAACGTCCCGCTCAGCCAACGGCTGAACAACGCATTCTGCTGCGAATTCAGCGGCGCCAGAAACAACCCCTCCAGCCGCGCCACATCCAGCCCATGGCGCTGGACAAACGCCGGGCCGAACACCACCGCCACTTCCTGATAGTTCTCCGGGGTGATCCAGATGTTCCGGCTCTCGCCGTTGAGCACGTACAGCGCGTTGTCGCTGCGGTCGAAACAGAACGCCAGCGAACCCGGCGGCGCACTGAAATTCTGCTCGACCCGGGTGTTCATCTGCTCTTCGTAGACCTCCACCCCGTGCAGGTCGAGGCACCGCACCTGGCCGGCGAAATGCCCCGGCGACATCTGCTGGTAGTGCTGCGCCCAGCCAGGCGTAGCGCGGATCTGCTCGGCAACATCGTGGGTGGTGAACGCATGAACCTGCAAAGGCGTGGGACTTGTCACAAAGGGTCCTATATGCACTCTTTTGGTGCATTTTGCGGCAGTGGAAAGTGGATAGATGGAAATCTTCGCGCCACCCAAGATAGCCCTCAGCGCGCTACAGGGGAAGTCGCTCACCGTGCAGGAGTCCCTGGCGCCGACAAAACCAACAATGAGGTCTGTATGAACGCCCCCTTCGATCAGCTCTACAGCTGGCTGAAAGAACACCAGATTACCGAAGTCGAATGTGTGGTCAGCGACCTGACCGGGATCGCCCGCGGCAAAATCGCCCCGACCAACAAGTTCCTCCACGAGCGCGGCATGCGCCTGCCGGAAAGCGTGCTGTTGCAAACCGTTACCGGCGACTTCGTCGACGACGACATCTACTACGACCTGCTCGACCCGGCCGATATCGACATGATCTGCCGCCCCGATGCATCGGCCGTCTACGTGGTGCCATGGGCCATCGAGCCGACCGCCATCGTCATCCACGACACCTTCGACAAACAGGGCAAGCCGATCGAACTGTCGCCGCGCAACGTGCTGAAGAAAGTGCTGCAGCTGTACACCGACAAGGGCTGGCAGCCGATCGTCGCGCCGGAAATGGAGTTCTACCTGACCCAGCGCTGCGAAGACCCCGACCTGCCGCTGCAAGCCCCGCTGGGCCGCTCGGGTCGCGCCGAGAGTGGCCGGCAGTCGTTCTCGATCGACGCCGCCAACGAATTCGACCCGCTGTTCGAAGACGTCTACGACTGGTGCGAAGCACAGGGCCTGGACCTCGACACGCTGATCCACGAAGACGGCCCGGCGCAGATGGAGATCAATTTCCGCCACGGCGACGCGCTGGACCTGGCCGACCAGATCACCGTATTCAAACGCACCCTGCGCGAAGCCGCGCTCAAGCACAACGTGACCGCTACCTTCATGGCCAAGCCGATCGCCGACGAGCCGGGCAGCGCCATGCACCTGCACCAGAGCGTGGTCGACATCGCCACCGGCAAGCCGGTGTTCGTCGATGAGCACGGACAGATGAGCGAGCTGTTCCTCCAGCACATCGGCGGCCTGCAAAAGTACATCCCCAAGGTGCTGCCGATGTTTGCGCCGAACGTCAACTCGTTCCGCCGCTTCCTGCCCGACACATCGGCGCCGGTGAACGTCGAATGGGGCGAAGAAAACCGCACCGTCGGCCTGCGCGTGCCGACCTCCAGCCCCGACGCGATGCGCGTGGAAAACCGCCTGCCGGGCGCCGACGCCAACCCCTACCTGGCGATTGCCGCCAGCCTGCTGTGCGGCTACCTGGGCATGGCCGAAGGCATTGCGCCGAGCGCGCCGGTACAGGGCCGCGCCTATGAACGGCGCAGCCTGCGCCTGCCGGTGACCATCGAAGATGCGCTGGCCAACATGGAAGCCTGCGAAACCATCGAGCGCTACCTCGGCCGCCAGTTCGTCCAGGGCTACGTCGCGGTCAAGCGCGCCGAGCACGAAAACTTCAAACGGGTGATCAGTTCCTGGGAGCGTGAATTCCTGCTGCTCAGCGTCTGATCCGTACCAGCTTGCGAACATCGATAAAAATCTTTCGAAGAGGTGTCGACATGCGTCTGTGGAAAACCGTGGTACCTGCTGCATTCACCCTGTTGTTCGGCGCAGCCGCGCAGGCCCAGCCCAGCGTCAGCGTGTACAACTGGACCGACTACATCGGCGAGACCACCCTCGCCGACTTCCAGGCCAAGACCGGTATCAAGGTGGTCTACGACGTGTTCGACTCCAACGAAACCCTGGAAGGCAAGTTACTGGCCGGGCGCACCGGGTATGACGTGGTGGTGCCGTCCAACCACTTCCTGGCGCGCCAGGTGAAGGCCGGGGCGTTCCTCAAGCTCGACCGCGCCGAACTGCCGAACTTCAAGAACCTCGACCCGGTGTTGCTCAAGCTGCTGGAGAACAACGACGCCGGCAACCTGCATTCGGTGCCCTACCTGTGGGGCACCAACGGCATCGGCTACAACGTCGACAAGGTCAAGCAGGTGCTCGGCATCGACCATGTCGATTCCTGGGCCGTGCTGTTCGAGGCGCAGAACCTGAAAAAGCTCAGCAAGTGCGGCGTGGCCTTCATGGACTCGGCCGACGAGCTGTTCCCGGCGGTGCTCAATTACCTGGGCATGGACCCGCGCAGCGAGAAGCCCGACGACTACAAGAAGGCCGAAGCCAAGCTGCTGGAGCTGCGCCCGTACATCACCTACTTCCACTCCTCGAAGTACGTCTCGGACCTGGCCAACGGCGACATCTGTGTAGCCTTCGGTTATTCCGGCGACGTGTTCCAGGCGGCCAACCGGGCCAGGGAAGCCGGCAACGGGGTCAAGGTTGCCTACGCAATTCCCAAGGAAGGCGCCAACCTCTGGTTCGACCTGCTGGCGATCCCCGCCGATGCGAGTAACCCGGAACAGGCCCACGCCTTCATCAATTACCTGCTCGAACCCGAGGTGATCGCCAAGGTCAGTGCCTATGTCGGCTACGCCAACCCGACGCCGGCGGCCAAGCCGTTCATGGACCCGGAACTGGTCGACAATCCCGAGGTGTATCCGCCGCAAGCGGTGCTCGACAAGCTGTACATCTCGACTACGCCGACGCCAACGATCATGCGCCTGATGACCCGCTCCTGGAGCAAAGTGAAGTCCAACCAATGAGCCGAGCACGCCCCATGGCATCTGCCCAGCAGCACACTTCGTCCTATTACGCCGCCAGCGCCCGTGGCCTACACCCCTACCCGACGCTGGACGGCCAACTGCAGGCCGACGTCTGCGTGATCGGTGGTGGTTTTACCGGCGTCAACACCGCCATCGAACTGGCCCAGCGCGGCCTCTCGGTGATCCTCCTGGAAGGCCGGCGCATTGGCTGGGGCGCCAGCGGACGCAACGGCGGCCAGCTGATCCGCGGCATCGGCCATGACGTCAGCGGCTTTGCCCGCTACGTCGGCCAGGACGGCGTGCGCTACCTGGAGCGCGCCGGGATCGACTCGGTGGCGCTGGTGGCCGAGCGGATCGCCACGCACAACATCGACTGCGACCTGCGCTGGGGCTTTTGCGAGCTGGCCAACACCCCGGCGCAGTTCGCCGCATTCGAAGAAGAACAGCATCACCTCGCCGAGCTTGGCTACGCCCACGAAACCCGCCTGGTGCCGCCCGAGCGGATGCACGAAGTGGTGGCCAGCGACCGGTATGCCGGTGGCCTGGTCGACATGGGCTCGGGGCACCTGCACCCGCTCAACCTGGTACTGGCGGAAGCGCAACTGGCGACTTCGCTGGGCGTACGGATCTTCGAGCAGAGCCCGGTGCTGGAGATCGTCCATGGCCAACCGGTGCGGGTGCGCTGCGCACACGGCACGGTGCAGGCCGACAGCCTGGTGCTGGGCTGCAACGCGCACCTGGAAGACCTTGAGCCGCGCCTGAACGGCAAGGTGCTGCCGGCCGGTAGCTACGTGGTGGCGACCGAGCCGTTGTCGGCGGAGTTGGCGCAGCAGTTGATCCCGCAGAACATGGCGATGTGTGACCAGAAAGTCGGGCTGGACTACTACCGGCTGACGGCGGACCGGCGCTTGCTGTTCGGCGGCGCCTGTCATTATTCCGGGCGCGATCCGCAAGACATTGGCGCGTACATGCTGCCCAAGGTGCTCAAGGTGTTCCCGCAGTTGGCCGGGGTGAAGCTCGACTATCAATGGGGCGGGATGATCGGCATCACCGCCAATCGCTTCCCGCAGGTGGGGCGCCTGAGCCAGCAGCCGAACGTGTTCTATGCCCAGGGCTACTCCGGGCATGGCCTGAACGTCACGCACTGGACGGCGAAACTGCTCGCCGAAGCGATTGCCGTGGGCCAGAGCCGTGGCATGGACGTGTTCAGCGCCGTGCCACACCTGACCTTCCCCGGCGGCAAGGCGCTGCGCTCGCCGCTGCTGGCGTTGGGGATGTTGTGGTATCGCTTGCGCGAGGTGCTGGGCTGAGGGTGATTAGCAGTGAAGGCAAAATGACATAAACTGTGGGTCTTTTGCCTTTGCGAGCTCAGCGGAAATGCCAGGGACCGACATGCTGGATGAAATGGATCAGGTTGATGAACGGGATGTGTACGCGAACAAGCTGTATACCGCACTGCTGACGGCGCGTTCACAATTCGACGGCGATGAGCTGCCGCGCGTCATCCTGTACCTGGTCGCGACGCTATACCTTTATCCGCGGTCCAGCTCGGACGGCACCCAGGAGACCATTCTCACCGCCCCAGTAGATCGTGGCGCCATCCCCCGAGCGCTGATCGAACTCATGGAGTATTGCGATGTCCCCGACGAATTGGCGGCCCGTCTGCAATCCACGTCGAGTCTGGGGTTGATTACCCGCCTGAAGAATCAAATCAGCCGTGCCGACCCTCGCGTGATCCAGCAGCCTGGCTTCGCCCGCCGGCTGTTCGACATCATCTTGCGGCGTATTTTCGAGAGCACACATCAGATCAATCTGCTGCACCCGCACATCGTCGCTGCGCTTGCGGTGAGCTTGTGCAAGCGCAATGACAACCTTGTCGAGACGTTTCCCTACAGCGGTGCGCTCAGGATTACCGCGAATGTCCTGAAGCATCCGCAGGAAAGCTTCTTCTGGAGCACATTCGGCTACCCCTATGCACATCAGGACCTGGTTCGCTTGCGGCTGATGGTACGAGGCCTGGACGAGGACCGTTTCGAGCTGGCACGCGTGCACCACGATGACCAGTACCTGACGCTGATCGACGGTGCTCAACATCGGGTGATCGGCTCACCCGATACCTTTACGACGCTCAACACGCTGATTGAAAAAGAAGCCTTGGGCGATGTCACCTTGCTGATATTGAACGCGGAGGAGTGCCGCAACATTCCCCCAGCGTTACGCGAGCGCATCGCCCGCGACGACCTGCTGGAGGCCGTTATCGATGTGCCCAGCTTCGATAGCACCGGCAATCGCACTATCAACACAGCCTGGCTACTGAATCGCAACAAAGACAGCAACAACCGCAACGAAACCTTGTTCATCGATGCCGCCGAGCTGGTAGCGCATGGCAACTTCGAGCCCATCTGGTTTGCTGCCGCGATCATCGAGCGTTGGCGCAAGCCGATGGGCAAAGTCGACCGACGCCGCTACAAGCACGTTCTGGACAGCAAACTCAAAGGCCTGTTCCTGAAGTACTTCGAAGACAAATACACAGACCTGCCGGGCCTGTGCAAAGAGTATTCGAGCGATAAAGCGATTGAGGCTCAGTGCCTGACAGCCAGCAATCATCTTGAGAAAGAGAGTGGCCACTTCAGTGTGGTGAGTGTCGACAACCGTGTATTGCTGGAGCGTTTGCGGGCTGAGGACGATCCATCGTGCTCGTACATCATCGGCAATAATGGCGCAGGTAAAAGCCTGTTGCTCAGAGGTTTAGTCGACGAGCTGTCACTGGCGAAGTTGGACTCGGTCGGGATTGCCTTCAGCCCAATGGACCGCTTCCCGGTCGACTCTGACGCTCATCCGCGCTTCGAATATCAGGGCGCTAGCAACTCGCTGTTCAGCTCGGATCGAACTGCGTTTCTCAACAATTTGAGCGCACAGTTGAACGAAATCTACAGCGACGGGCCAACGCTGCAGACCTTCACCCAGGTACTGGAGCAAATCAATTTCAGCCATCGGCATTACCTCTGCCCGCAAGTGGACCTGGACGACGACCGCGACGACTGGGAGCGTCGGCTCGCCATTATCGAGCTTCAGGAGGACCCAGAGCCGCTGGTCCTCGACGACAACTACGAGCCCGGCCTGAAGCGTCAGGAACGCGGCCCCATCGTGCCCTTCAGTGTACTCAGCTCAGGCGAGCAACAAATCCTCTCGCTACTGATCAAAGTCTGCGCCAAAGCCGGGCCGCACATGGTCTTCCTGATCGACGAACCGGAAACCAGCCTGCACGTGCGCTGGCAGCAACAGCTCCCTTCCCTGCTCTCGCTGATTGCCAAGGAGTTCCGCTGCTCGTTCGTCGTCGCCACCCACGCACCGATCATCGTTGCCAACGCCCGCGACGCCCTCAGTGACTGCTACCTGGCCCATAAGCAGACGCTGACAGCGATCCTGCCGCACCAGCGCCATTCGGTCGAAGCCATCCTGCTCGACGGCTTCGGCACCTACACGCCCGACAGCAATGAAATCAGCGAACGCTGCGCGGTGCTGGTGGCCCGGGCGATTCGTGTGGTCAACCAGCCGGGGGAAATCGACACCCAGCAGCAGGAGCAACTGACCACGGCGTTGACCAGGATGAGCCGCCTGTTGAAGGCCAGTAGCGCTGCCCCGGAAGATCCGGGCTACAAAAAAGACCTGCGATTAATCAAAGACGCCAGAGCCGCGATCAACGAGCTGTTCGCCAAGGCCGACGCATGAGCGCGCCCTTGAGCAAGGCCGAACAGCAGCGCCAGCGCGACGACTATCTGGCGCTGGCGCATGAAACCGCGACTCACAACGCCGCGACCCTCACCTATCTGCACACGCTGTACGTAAAGGCTCGGCGCCAGAAGATCAACGTCTGGCAGGAGCTCTCGGACTATCGCAAAGCGGAAAATACCGGCGTTACCGGCCCGTCGATCAAGAGTGCGTTTCGCAGTTTCGTCGGTGACTTGCAGGGCAACCGCTGCTGCTACTGCCGCCGCTGGCTGATGAGCAGTGGCCACGCCAAGCCCATCGAACACATTCTGCCGAAGGAAAAATACCCACGTTTCTCGGTGGACTTCTGGAACCTGGCGGTCGCCTGCACCGACTGCAACCTGCTGAAGAAGGACGCCGACTGGGGCTCGATCGATAAAGCTCGCCGCCGCTACCCGGACGCGACGGAGTTCGGCGATTTCTATCACCCACGCTTCCACCGCTATAACGAGCACGTGAGTTACCGCCGCACGGAAAGCAACGATATCTGCAGCGTGAGCTACAACGGGCACACGCCGCAGGGGCAGCACTTGTGCCACCAACTGCTGTACCGGGTGGCGGCGCGGGAAAACCTTTACAGCAACATCCCGTCGATGGCCAAGGCCATGACTACCTTGCAACAGTTTCAGGAAAACCACGCCCCAGGCGAGCGTAAAGCGTTCGAACGGTTTCGAAAAAGCCTGGATGCGGCAGTGCAGCGGCGGCTCGACAAGAGCGCGGCCGATGCGGCCTCGCTCAACGGTAAGCGGTAAGCCTACGTTCAGCCTTCAAGCACATCCCCTCGCGCCTCCAGCAACTTCACAAACATGCTCAGGCTGCGCGACACCGTGCCCCGCCGCCAGACCAGCCAGGTGCGCAGAAAGCGAAACTGCGCCGACAACGGCCAGACGCTGACCGTGCTGCAACCGGGCATGCTTTCCAGCATGCTCCGTGGCATCAGCGCCAAGCCGGCCCCGGCGCTGACGCAGGCCAGCATGCCGTGGTACGACTCCATCTCGAAGATCTTCCCCGGCACCGCACCATCCTTGCCGAACCAGCTTTCAAAGTGATGCCGGTACGAACAGTTGGCCCGAAACGCATAGATGTTCTCGCCGTTCACATCGGCACCCCGCGCAATCGGCGCATGCTGCAGCGGCGCGATGATCACCATTTCCTCCTCGAACACCGGCACCCCCTCCAGGCTCGGGTGCAACACTGGCCCATCGACGAACGCCGCTACCAGCCGCCCAGCCAGCACACCGTCGATCATGGTGCCCGAGGGCCCGGTGGAAAGGTCCAGCTCCACCTTTGGATAGGCCTGGTTATACGCCGCCAGCAATGCCGGAATGCGGACCGCCGCAGTACTCTCCAGCGAGCCGAGGGCGAACGGTCCCTGCGGCTCCTCACCGGATACGGTCAGCCGCGCCTCGGCCACCAGGTCGAGGATGCGCCGGGCATAGTCGAGAAAGCTCCAGCCAGCCGGCGACAGGCGCAAGCGGCTCTTTTCGCGGATGAACAATTCGACCCCGAGGTCCTGCTCCAGTTGCTTGATCCGCGTCGTCAGGTTCGACGGCACGCGGTGAATATGCTGCGCCGCCACACTGATGCTGCCGTGCTCGGCGACCGCTTTGAAAATTTCTAGCTGGACCAGATCCACGGCATTCTCCAAACGTGAATGTTTCGCTCATTATTATTCAGTTTTCAGAAAACAGACACCCCGCTACGCTGGCCCTACTCCCTCATTGCCAGGCCCCGGACATGACCCGTATCAGCAGCCAGACCCACGCGATCTCCCTGAACCCGACCACCGGCGAGCAAGTGGCCGCCTATCCCTACGAAGACGCCGCCGCCCTCGACGCCGCACTAGAGCGCAGCGTCAGCGGCTTCAACGGCTGGAAGCGCACGCCGCTGGCGGCCCGCGCACAGGCGATGGTGGCACTGGCCAGCGCCCTGCGTGACAACGCCGAGGCCATCGCGCGGATGATTACCGTGGAGATGGGCAAGCCGATTGCCCAGGCACGCGGCGAAGTCGAAAAGTGCGCACTGCTGTGTGAATGGTACGCCGAACACGGCCCGGCCATGCTGGCCGCCGAGCCGACCCTGGTACAGAACGGCAGCGCGCGTATCGAATACCGCCCGCTCGGCCCGATTCTCGCGGTCATGCCATGGAACTTCCCGATCTGGCAAGTGCTGCGCGGCGCCGTCCCGGCCCTGTTGGCCGGCAACACCTACGTGCTCAAGCACGCCCCTAACGTGATGGGCAGCGCTTACCTGTTGCGAGAGGCGTTCCGCCGGGCCGGCTTCGCCGACGGCGTGTTCGAAGTGCTCAACGTCACTGCGGACGGTGTCTCCAGCGCTATCGCCGACCCGCGCATCGCCGCCGTGACCCTCACCGGCAGCGTACGTGCTGGCATCGCCATCGGCTCGCAAGCTGGGGCTGCGCTGAAAAAGTGTGTGCTGGAACTGGGCGGTTCCGACCCGTTCATCGTGCTCAACGACGCCGACCTCGACGAAGCGGTGAAAGCCGCCGTGATCGGCCGCTACCAGAACACCGGCCAGGTCTGCGCCGCAGCCAAGCGCCTGATCGTCGAAGCTGGGGTGGTTGACGCATTCACCCGCAAGTTCGTCGAAGCCACAGCCAAGTTGCAGGTCGGCGACCCGCTGGCCGAGCAGACCTACATCGGCCCGATGGCCCGCTACGATCTGCGCGAGGAGCTGGACCAACAAGTCCAGGCCACCCTGGCCGAAGGCGCCACACTGCTGCTGGGCGGCGCCAAGAGCGAGGGTGTCGGCAACTACTACCAAGCCACCGTGCTGGGCAACGTTACCGAGCAGATGACCTCGTTCAAACAGGAACTGTTCGGCCCGGTGGCCTCGATCATTACCGCCCGCGATGCGCGGCATGCGCTGGCACTGGCCAACGACAGCGAGTTCGGCCTGACCGCCACTGTCTACACCGCCAATGCCGCCCAGGCGCAGCAGTTTGCCGACGAACTGGAAACCGGCGGCGTGTTCATCAACGGCTACAGCGCCAGCGACCCACGGGTAACCTTCGGCGGGGTGAAGAAAAGTGGCTTCGGCCGTGAACTGTCGCACTTCGGCGTGCGCGAGTTCTGCAATGCGCAGACGGTGTGGGTGGATCGGCACTGAGTGTTGGCAACTGGCACTTCTGTCAGGTTCGCCAGCATTTGAACTGAGCTAATGTGAACCTCGTCCGATTGTTTGATCGTACGAGGCCAGCCATGCCCAGACCCAGGCAGCTACTGCAACTGCTCCGCTATGATTCGTTGGACCGGTTGCAGCTGATGACCGAGCAGGGACACGTTGCGCGCTTGAAGTTCTACCGGCACAACAGCTTGAGCAGTGAGGTACAAGGGGCACATAGCGCCACCGTTATGCGCCATGAACGGCAGTTACTTGGGGTCAGCCGCAGCGTTTCCGGCACAGCGCAAGCGACCCTGCTGGTGCATGATCTCCAGTGTTGCGTCCTGCAGCAGCTGGATACTGAAAGTTGCCAGCGTTTCAGTTACTTGCCTTTTGGCTTTGCGGCGGGCATCGGCAATGCCCCCGCAACACTGGCCTTCAATGGTGAACACCCCCTGCCGAGCAGCGCACAGTACCTATTGGGCAACTACCGGGTTTTCAGCCCTGTGCTGATGAGGTTCACGCGTCCGGACAGCTGGAGCCCATTCGGTAAGGGTGGTCTGAACGCCTATGCGTACTGCCTGGGGGATCCGCTGAACCGCACCGACCCAAGTGGTCGGAGCCCTTGGCAGCTAGCCAAGCTGTTGGTCAAAAGCCGACAGTCGGCGAAACACTCTGGGACCTTTTTCAAGCCGGCAGAGATTGTCGACCAAATCGGCGCCGACGCGACGATCTTTGTCGATGGTTACAAAGGCAAACTTCGCCTGAACATCTCTGGGCACGGTGCGTCTCTTCCGGATGGCAGCCTGTACCTGAAATACGGCTCACAAAACTTTACCGTCGACGCCATCGCTGGATCGTTGGCAAGCCAGTTCAACCTCGATGACTTTGGCAGTATTCGTACCTTAATCTGCCACTCGGCAGAAACACCGGGCAATATTTCGGGCGGCAGGTCATTTGCGCAGCAACTTGCCGACGCAACCCAACTGCCCGTGAAGGGATTCTCAGGGGAGGTCACGGCGCAGAATCTGAATAAAAAGACCCGCCGGCCGCTGGCCAAGATCGGCGTGGTGAAGACCAACCCGCACTACAACTACCATGCGCTGACGTTCTACCCGCAAACCCCGCGAACGTCTGCCATTCGCCGGCCTTGAACCGATGGCTAGCGGGTGGAGTCGCCGCCGACGACCTACACCTGATATTTCTGCCAGGTTCTTTTTTCCCGGCCCTCACTCATAGTGACTCAGACAATCAGTCACCCCTGGCGAAGTCACTATGAGCAAGGTTCTAGCGAGCGGGTCGCGGTTACGCTATGACGCCCTGAACCGTTGGCGGCCGTCAGCGTCGAGGCACTTCAGCCCAATCGTTATTCCGCCTATGGTCACTCCAGGCAGCCACACCTGATGCGCTTTGTCAGCCGGGATAGCTGGAGCCCGTTCGGTAAAGGCGGCATCAACGGCTATACATATCTAGGCCAGTTACTGGATAAAGGCACGCTGATCAAACACCCCAAAATTGACAGTCTGCTTGCTGTTCGCAGATACCTAATTGGCTATAAATCATTTCCTTCACTGCCAGCCAGGAGCAACGCCGGCCAGCCTACCTATATTTCAAAAATAAACTATTCCGAATTAACCAATTAATCATGGGTGATCATGTGAATGATTTTTTGATAAATGTTATGGATTTTGGCGCTGCAGGCAATGGAGAGCACAATGATACTCCTGCTTTTAATACTGCGATCTCAAAAGCAACTGAAACTGGCGGAAAAGTGGTTGCTGTCGGAAGATTCAAAATACAAGGTTACTTGACGGTCACTGCTGACTGCGACTTCTCTCAGGCCTGCTTCATAGTAGATGACGCGGCAATAAATATCAATTACACAAAAGATTACCTGTCAAGTAATCAGCGGGTGATCGATGAGATACACATTAAAGATAAAAGCAGTCTTACAGAATTGCAGGCATCATTAAAAGAGGTCCTTCCTGATGAGATCATTGAAAACTATGAAAATTCTTATGTGAGAATCCAGACGAACGTTCAAGCCAAGGGCGCACCTGCGGAGTCGGAGGTATACATATATAGAGGTGATGGTTCTCCACAACTGCGCAGCACAGTTACATTTATGTATAAATATGGGCGCTTGGCGTATCCACTGAATCACAACTACGTCGATGTCCCTAGCGTGTCAATAACTTTAAGAAAAATACCTGAAAAACGGCTCACCTTCGTTTCGCCTTCGTTTGAAGTCATCAACTTCCCCAAAGACAAGGGGCCATTGCTTTCGGTAAACAGAGATTTAGTTACGATACAGAATCTAACATTAAGTCATATTCCCGGAGGCTCTGTACCTGTTGACTCGTATTACGCCATGACCAGAGTCTCTGGCTGTTATGACGTAGACTTCATTAATAGCACTTTCCCCGGCTATGGAAAAACCAATAGTGAAGTAGGGGTAGGGCAAGACGTCAAATATGATTTTGTTTTTGATAACGCCCTCAAGCTTAAGCTTGACAACATCAACTCCTCAACCGCATGGAAAACTTTGGACGGTAACAGCTCTAGAGATATAAAAATTTTTAATGCACATTTATACGGCTTTCATGGGCATTTTAATGTTGCTGACGTACTTTTAGAGGGGTGTCGCATTTACACTGGTGGCGTGATGGTTGGTACAGGAGCGCAAGGGTCATCGCTCACCGTCCGGAACTGTTATTTTGAATCGGTATTTGGTAACGCTGTAGGTCTGCGCGGAGACTATGGTGAACTCAGAGGAAATATTCTTATTGAAAACTGCCATTTGGAAATGTCTTCTTTAACACTGAGCGGCAGAACCTGCAGCATTCTGGACTTGAGTGAAACCTGTATCAGCAGGAGAGACCAGCCCAATACGTATTCACTGCCGGAAAATATTACAATCCAGAATGTAACCGTGAACTGCAAACAGGACTGTCACGTCATTAAGCTGAACGACAACAACTCTATTTATTCTTCAAAAAGAAAGCTTAACGCTCCGAAAAACATTCACACCAGCAACATCAACATTAATTCATCCAACCATGGCAACTTGATATTTGAGTACAGATTTATACCTTACAACAACACAGCCTCATCACCTGTCAGGTACAGCATTCTTAACTGCAGCAGCACCACAGGGAAAACCCAGGTAAGTTTTTGGGGGAGCACTTCCACTCTTCAAGACATGCTGCAATACATCCTCCAGGTAACTTCTGTCAGTAATGCGTCTTTTCTTCTGGTTGCCGGCAACAAATCAGAGGTTCGCATCAATAACTGCGACTGCATTTACTTTGATAACTACAACGCTGGCAGTTCATGCTTGAGGTTGTTGCACGTCGATTGCTGTACTTTTCGATTCGACAACAGCTATGAAGACGGACAAACATTTCAGGTATCAAAAAAAATAAAATCAATATTTTCAGCAATTGTATTTTTGACGCCGAACGGCGAGATAAAAAAGACTTCCTTAGCATAAATTATGCTGCACACAATGCCATTGGCAATATCAGTATTAATTGCTTTGGCGAACCCCCAGCCGAAGGCGTTCACACAGGTTTGAAATCGATTGTCCCATTGTTAGGTTCTGGCTATGCATATGCGGCCATAGACGGTGTATTAAAACCTATTTAGGCTCGACTCTAGGATCAAGTACAACACCTGAGGCAGGGGGCGCCGGAACCGCCATTTTTCCGACTGCGCTCCAAACCCAGCAATGGCTGGCGGTTCACCCTGCGGCTCAATTTCGATGCGCTCGCCTTGGGCACCCCGGTACAGCCAGGCCTGCGAATAACGGTGGAAGCCGAACCTGAGGCGGTTGTGCCTCAGTAGCGCCTGCGGCGTGTGCGGCCGGCGTTGCTGCCGCGCTGGCGCAATTGCGCTCTGGAACGGGGTGGCGCGCTTGCCTTGAGCGCCGGCAAAGCCCACAGCCTGTTATGGCGGGGCGCCGCGGCTGCAGGCACCTGGTATTTTTGTCAGGTTACATTCTGCTGCGAAGCCCTCAAACTGCGCTGACTGCCACCGTTACAGGCGCAAGCCGGAATGCCAGAAAGCACCTGTTCCACGGTCTGCCGCTATCGCTATGACGCGATTGATCGATTGAACGAGCTCACAGCCAACGCGCAAGAGCCGCGCCAGCGGTTCTTCCGGCAATCCCGGCTGATCAGCGAAATTCAAGGCCGCTCCAGCCGGATGCTCTTCGCACACGACCAGCAGTTGCTGGCACAAACGAATAGCGCCGCGAGCAACCGCTCGGTGACGTTGCTCGCTAACGACATGCACGCGTCGGTGCTCGCCACCCAAACGACTGCCGGTCCTCACACGTTGAGCTACAGCCCGTTTGGCTATTACCCGTTCCACGACAGCTCAACGCTGCTCGCGGGCTTCAAGGGCGAAGCCCTCCTGAGCGGTTCCGATAGCTATTTGCTGGGTAGCTATCGTGCCTACAGTCCCGTACTCAAGAGGCTGAACAGTCCCGATAGCCATAGCCCGTTTGGCGACGGGGGGCTCAACGCATACGCCTACTGCGGCGCAGAACCCGTCAACCGCACCGACCCTAGCGGCCATTCGCCGTTGGCCCTGCTCTCGAAGCTGGTCAACAAAAGTGTTCCGGTGCTACACCGCGCCGGTGCTGTGCGAAAACCACTGGTGGAGGCGAAGCACCTTGGCGACAACCTCTTCAGCTACATCGACATGTACAAGAATAAACCGCGCCTGAACGTCGACGCCCATGGCGGCAAGTTTGTCCAGGGTAATGGCTACATCCGGTTCAACAACAGCGTCATTGAAGGCGATGAGCTCGGGGAGCTGCTCGCCAGGCAGTACGACCTGGAACAGTTCGGCAGTATTCGGACGCTTATCTGTTTTTCCGCCGATACCGGCCAGGACGCGCTGGGCTTCCCGGCGTTTGGCAAGTTACTGGCCGACAGCACCGGTTTACCGGTGAAAGCCTTTCATGGCGGTGTGCGCACCAAGGACATCACGCCCAGCAACCTCACCAGCATCACCGAGTCCATGATCTACAAGATCAGGACACCCTCCGCCGACTATCGACCTGCCTATTTCATACCGGCCACACCGCGCCGCTCGGCCATAATAAGAGGCACGCCCGACCCTTCGCCGGCACCATAACTTCGCCGGCGAACTGCGGTAAACGGTACACGCATGGAGATTCGCATGAACGCAATGCTCCGCATTCTGCTCCGCCAGTACCTTTACGATCCATTGGATCGGGTCATGGAGATAACGACACCTGAACAGGGTGTTCAGCGCCGCCTCTATCAGAGCTCCCGGCTCAGCGTGCAAACCCTCGGGGTGGCCAACTGCACAATGTTTCAGTTGGCCAATCAACCGCTCGCCGCGCGTATCGCTTTAGCCGAGCACCATACGACGACACTGTTCGGAACCAATCAACAATCGTCGGTTGTCCTTAGGCAAGACGCTGCAATCACCCTGTCAGGCGACTACACGCCCTACGGGTATGCTCGGGTAAACAACGGCCCTTTCACCCAATCTGGCTTTAATGGCGAACAGCTCGACCGAGTAACAGGAGCTTGTACCCTGGCAATTGGCCTCAACAAGGTGTCCGCTAGCTACATCCCCATGCATTTTCAGCCTGCGCTACAGCAACAGAGCGTTCGCACATCAGGCGCTACGGGTCCAGGTGCCTCGGTTTACCCCTGAGCACCCCGCTCTTGATCCATCGTGCCCGGGCATTTGATGGCAGGCCACGGCAGTTCACCACGGATACCGGCCTGGAACGTGTCGAACAGAGCCTGTGCCGCCGCAGACAGCTCATGGCCAGGCTTGCTCAACACACCGATGGCTCGCTCCACCGGGTCTTCCAGCGCAATGCACCGCGCGCCCGACTCTTCCATCTGCCGGGCACACAACGCCGGCACCACACTCACCCCCAGCCCACAGGCGACCATTCGCCCCACCGTCGCCAACTGGTGGCTTTCAAATTCGACCATCACGCTTAACTGTCGCGCCTTCAGATGTTCTTCCAGCAAAACGCGCACGGTCGAGGGCCGCTGCAAGGTGATAAAGGGCTGCTCCAGCAGCGTGCACCAGTCGATGCTGGCGCGCCCGACCAGCGCCGAATCGACCGGCACCACCGCGACAAAGCGATCCAGGTACAGCGGGGTGAACGCCACCGACGAACTTTGCATCGGTTCGAACGCCACGCCCAGTTCCACCTCGCGCTCGCGAACCATCTCCAGCACCTGCTCGTTGATCACATCGTGGACCGTGACATTGATGTTCGGGTAGCGGGTGCGGAAGGCTTTCAGCACGGGTGGCAGCAAGTTGCCGGCAAACGACGGCATCGCCGCCAGGGTGACCCGGCCGCGCTGCAAGGTGAAACGCTGGCGCAGTTCGTCTTCGGCATTGTCCCAGTCGGCCAGCAGCCGGCGTGCCAACGGCAGCAGTGCCTCGCCTTCCGGGGTAAGGCTGACATTGCGCGTGGTGCGGCTGAACAGGCGCCCGCCGAGGCTCTCCTCCAGGGTTTTGATGGTAATGCTCAGGGCCGACTGCGACAGGTGCAGGCGCTCGCAGGCCACGGCAAAACTCAGGCTTTGCGCCACGGCCCAGAATGCCCGGACCTGCTTGACAGTCATCACGCTTGGCTACCCCTCGGTAATTCTTGAGTTTTATCGATCAATCCATATCAAAAATCAATTTAACAAATATATGAACAGCCGCAACACTGGCGTCCATCTGGCCACTCATGAGGAAACAAGAACATGCAAGAAGTCGTCATCGTTGCCGCCACCCGTACCGCCATCGGCAGCTTCCAGGGCTCGCTGGCCGAGGTGCCGGCCGTCGAGCTGGGTGCGGCGGTGATCCGCCGCCTGCTGGAGCAGACCGGGCTGAACGGCGCCGAGGTGGATGAAGTGATTCTCGGCCATGTGCTGAGCGCCGGCGCCGGGCAAAACACCGCCCGCCAGGCGGCGATCGGCGCCGGCCTGCCGCATGCGGTACCGGCCCTGACCCTGAACAAGGTCTGCGGCTCGGGCCTGAAGGCACTGCACCTGGGCGCGCAGGCGATCCGTTGCGGCGATGCCGAGGTGATCATTGCCGGTGGCATGGAAAATATGAGCCTGGCCCCGTATGTACTGCCCAAGGCACGTACCGGCTTGCGCATGGGCCATGCGCAGATGATCGACAGCATGATCAGCGATGGCTTGTGGGATGCGTTCAACGACTATCACATGGGCATCACTGCCGAGAACCTGGTGGCCAAGTACAACATCAGCCGCGAAGCCCAGGACGCCTTTGCCGCAGCCTCGCAGCAGAAGGCAGTGGCGGCGCTTGAAGGTCAGCGTTTCGCCGATGAAATCACCCCGATCCTGATTCCGCAGCGCAAGGGCGAGCCGCTGGCATTCGCCACCGACGAGCAGCCGCGGGCCGGCACCACGGCCGAAGCGCTGGCGAAGTTGCGCCCGGCGTTCAAGAAGGACGGTTCGGTGACGGCGGGCAATGCTTCGTCGCTCAACGACGGCGCGGCGGCGGTGCTGCTGATGAGCGCGACCAAGGCCAAGCAGTTGGGCCTGCCAGTGCTGGCGCGGATCAAGGCGTACGCCAATGCCGGGGTCGATCCGGCGATCATGGGCATCGGCCCGGTTGGCGCAACCCAGCGTTGCCTGGAGAAGGCCGGCTGGCGCCTGGATCAGTTGGACCTGATCGAGGCCAACGAAGCGTTTGCGGCACAGGCGTTGGCGGTGGGCCAGGAGTTGGGTTGGGACGCGACCAAAGTCAACGTCAATGGTGGTGCGATTGCCCTCGGCCACCCGATTGGCGCGTCGGGTTGCCGGGTGCTGGTGACCTTGCTGCATGAAATGATCAAGCGCGATGCGCACAAGGGCCTGGCCACGTTGTGCATCGGCGGTGGTCAGGGCGTTGCCTTGGCGCTCGAGCGCGACTGATTCACCACGTCACACCGGCGGCTGCCAGCCCCACGACGGCTGGTGGCCGCTGTCGCCACCCATTCGTTTGGTCACGATTCATGGCGGCGCCTGCTCCGGCAGCCATGCACTGCGGCCCACCCAGAATAAGGAGATCAGCGTGAGCCCCAACAAAGCCTGCCCCATCATCCTCTCCGACCACCCTACCCCGCGCCTCCTGCTGTTCCACCATCCGCTGGCCGGTGTGCAGCTGGTCAAGGGCACCATCGAGCCCGGTGAATTGCCAGCGCAGGCCGCGCTGCGCGAGTTGCACGAAGAGTCCGGGATCGCCACGGCCACGGTCATTCGCGACCTCGGCTGCTGGAACGCCGAGCATGAGCAGCAGATCTGGTCGTTTCAGTTGTGTCAGCCCCACTGCGCATTGCCCGCCCAGTGGACCCACCAGACCCTCGACGACCATGGCCATGCCTTCGATTTCTTCTGGGCTGCCGTGGATGACCTGCCGCTCGGCGAATGCCATCCGGTGTTCCAGCGCGCCCTGCAGCACCTGAGCAGTCGATGCCTCGCGGCACAGGTACCCGCATGATCCGCATCCGTCCTGTCCAAGCCGACGACTGGCATGCTACCGCGACTTGCGCCTGCAAGCACTGCGCGACACGCCGACGCGTTTTCCAGTACCTATGCCAGCGAAGCCGCGCGAGCGGATGAGGTCTGGGCGGGCGCTGCTGACGAAAGCCATCGCCTGGGTGCACAGCGGGTATGCCTGACAGTGGCCCGCAGCGCCGTGCCGGCCGTTCAGCTTTACCGCGCCAACGGTTTTGTTGCAGTGGGTGCCACGGCGCCATTGCGCGAAGGCTCCAGTCTGTACGCTCAGGCGATGGTGTTGCAGTTGAAACGAAACTAAGTCGAATAATCTAAAGACTGTATTTTCCGAAGCTTCCTACAACATACCGGACGATCCCCACCCTAGACTCCTTGAGTAAAGGATACCGCTCAAGAATGGAGGTCCTTTAGGGCGATTATTCTTGTTGGGTGGGGTAATCGGTGTCTTGATCACTCCCAGGATTTATCTACGCGATGGCGGCGCCCCCTGAGGACTTGAAGCACTTTCCACCGGAAATCAAGCGCAAACTTGCTTTGTTATATCGACTGGGACTGTTCTCTATTTCGTTACTTGCAGTACTCGCCGCAATCGTCTGGCTTGAGCTGATTTAACTTGCTCTTCACATGTACGGTGGGTGGGGACGGCGGCAGGGGGTGGGGCTGCTTACATGAAGGCTCAGGACGTTTGTGCAAGTAGCGATGCTGAGACCTGTCGAAAAGTGAAATACACCGAGGCAGGTGGTTTCATCGCTGGCTTGGTCGGTGGCGCCTTTACGGGGGCCGCATTGAGCTATGGCACTTCAGACGCTATTTGTTTAGCACTGGGCATTCCTAGTGCAGGTGCATTTGCCTGTGGCCTTGTGGTGGGTGTTGGCTCACTCGCGTCTGGCGCATTGGGCGAGTTATCTGGTGAACTGATTTACGAGGCGACCCAATGAGCATAACTAACACTGAAAAATATTTCCATGCTTTAGTTTGACCGGTTTCGGCGGTGGCATCGTGTTTCTTGGCGTCTCACTTTATTACGCATACGCAAAAATTGATTTGATGCTTGAGCACCTGAAACACTGCCCTGCAGTGACAGTTAGAGTACTGCTCAGAAAGGGTGACCCATGCAGTCGAATATTTTTGCTGGGAGGGATCATATCAGTCTTCATAACCCCCAACATTCTCCTTCGCGAGGGCGGCGCGAATTCAGAAGATCTGAAAAACTTCCCGGCGAGTCTTAGACGCAGGTTAATTATGTTGCACTGGTCTGGAATATTCTTCATCGCACTGCTGGTTATCGCTGGCGCCTTTCCATTGTTTAACTGGATTTAGTGAATCATTAAGAGGCCCTCCCGGGCCTCATCGTCGGCAAGGACGGCTCACACAGGGGGATTACCTGGCCGCCTTGGTCGCCGGCAGCAGAAGTTACCCGCCCGCTCAGCACCTGGCCTTCAGCAAACGCTAGGGCTACTGCGTGCCGTGCGGTGTCAGCCGCGCGGCCAGGTGATCGAGCAGCGCCCGCACCTTCGGCAGCGCCTCGCGGCGCCTGAGCCAGACCAGATTCATCGGCAGACCATCGGTGGCCAGCTCCGGTAGCACTTCCACCAGCGTGCCCTGGTCCAGGTGGCGCTGTACCAGCCAGGTTGGCAGCTGGCCAATGCCCAGGCCGGCCATCAGCGCCGCCACCTCGCCCTCGCCATCGCCGACGGCAATCCGCGTGTGCAGCACCCGCCGCTCCATCTCGCCCGGCTGCCGGCCCTTGAAATACCACGGCGCAACCAGCCCATCGCGCTGCCCATAACCAACGCACTGATGTTCATCCAGATCGCGCGCGGTCTGTGGTGTGCCGTGGCTCTGCAGGTACGCCGGCGAGGCACAGAAAATCAGCCGCTGAGCGCCAAAATAGCGATGACCGAGGCTGGCCGGCCAGGCATCCGGGCCGCCGATGCGCACGACAATATCGACCCCTTCCTGCACCGGATCGATAAAGCGGTCGGAAAAGGAAATGTGCGGTTGCAGCAACGGGTACTGGCGCACGAACTCCAGCACCAGCGGCAGCACATGCAAACGCCCGTAAGACGCCGGCAAATCAATCCGCACCTTGCCGTGCGGCGCGCGGTTTTCGGCAACGATGGCCAGCTCGACTTCTTCTAGCTCGGCCAACACGGCAGTGCAGGTTCGGTAGAACGCCGTGCCGGCGTCGGTCAGCGCCAGGCGCCGGGTGGTGCGCTCGAACAAGCGTGTACCCAGCCGGCCCTCCAGCCGCGCCACGCCTTTGCTGACAGCCGAACTGGTCAGGTTGAGACGCTCGGCTGCCGCGGTAAAACTGCCCAGGTCGGCCACCGAGACGAACACATCGATGCCCTTGAGGCGTTCGGAAGAAAACATCCAGCCCTCCAATTGATGAAATGAGTTCATGACACTCGGTATTTTTTTGCCTGAATCTCCGGCAATTTCTCCAATAGGCTATGCCAAAAGCACTCGTCGGAGAATCCAATTGAACCTGTTCCACCCTTTCAAACTGGGCAACACCCTGCTCAACAACCGCTTCGTCATGGGCCCGATGACCCGCTCGCGTGCGCCCGACGATATCGCCACCGAGCAGACCGCGCTCTACTACACCCAGCGCGCGACGGCCGGGTTGATTGTTTCCGAAGGCACGCCGATTTCCCGCGAGGGTCAGGGTTACCTGTTCAATCCGGGTATCTTCAGCCCCGAGCAGATTGCCGGCTGGCGCCTGAGCACCGACTCGGTCCACAGCGTGGGTGGCAAGATCTACGCGCAGCTGTGGCACGTGGGGCGGGTTTCGCACACCTCGATCCAGCTCGACGGCGCAGCGCCGGTCAGCTCCACCGCCAAGATTGCCGAGGGTGCCTTTGCGTTCGGTTACACCGACAGCGGTGAGCCGGGCTTTGTGCAAACCTCCAAGCCACGGGCGCTGGGCACCGAGGAAGTCGCCCGGGTGGTTGCCGACTTCGCCCAGGCGGCCGCAAACGCTATCGAGGCGGGCTTCGACGGCGTCGAGTTGCATGGCGCCAATGGCTACCTGATCGAGCAGTTCCTCAACCCATTGGTCAACGACCGCAGCGACCGTTACGGCGCGCAGAACCTCGATGATCGTCTGCGCTTTGTCTTCGAGGTGGTGGATGCGGTGTGCGCGCGGATTGGCGCCGAGCGGGTCGGCATTCGCATTTCGCCATATGGCCAACTGATGGACATGCCGCTGTATCCGCAGATCGACGAGACCTACACCGCCCTGTGCGCCGGCCTGGGCCAGCGTGGCATCGCCTATGTGCACGTGATGGACCAAACACATTTCTTCCTCGCCGCAGAGAGCGCGCTGGCCCGTGACGAGGCGCTGCAAGACCTGCTACGCAAGTGCCGTGCAGGCCTCGGCTCGACGGTGCTGATCCTCGCCGGCGACCTGACCCTGGAACGGGCGCAGGCGCTGGTGGCGTCGGGCTTGATCGACCTGCCGGCATTCGGCCAGCCGTTCATTGCCAACCCGGACCTGGTCAGCCGTCTGCAGCATGGCTGGCCGCTGACCACACCGGATCGGGAGACTTACTACGGTGGTGGCGCGAAGGGCTATGTCGATTACCCGCCTTACGCCGGGTAAGGGTCTGGGGCATGGGCATGCCAATGCGCTGGTGGCGTATTTCCTTGCCGCGCCTGCGCAGGGTAAACCTGAAGGCATTTGAAAAGCGCGGCGCGGCCCGCTAGAGTCGCGGCCCGTCCCGGCCACAGGTGCCGGGCGTTGCGTTTGACAAGGGGCGGCGCTTGAACCAACAGACATTGTCCATGCGCCTGGAGCGCGTTGCGGCCCAGGTGCCGGCCGGTGCGCGACTGGCCGACATCGGCTCGGACCACGGCTACCTGCCGGTGGCCTTGCTGCGGCGTGGCGCAATCAGCGCGGCGGTGGCCGGTGAAGTGGCCGTGACGCCGTTTCGCGCGGCACAACGCAGCGTGCGCGAGAGCGGCCTGGAAGAACATATTTGCGTGCGCCTGGCCAACGGCCTGGAAGCCATCGAGCCCACCGACGGCATCACGGCGGTGAGCGTTTGCGGCATGGGCGGCGAAACCATCCGCGACCTTCTCGAACGCGACAAGGCGCGCCTGAGCGGCCAGGAGCGGCTGATCCTGCAGCCCAATGGCGGCGCGCCCGCACTGCGCCAATGGCTGATGGACAATGGCTATCGCATCCTTCATGAAGAGATGCTGCGGGAAAACCGCTTCGACTATGAAATCATCGTCGCCGAGCGCGGCGAGCCGCTGCGTTACAGTGCCGAGCAACTGTACTTCGGGCCGTTGCTGATGCAGTCGCGTAGCCCGGCGTTTCTCGACAAGTGGCAACGCGAACTGCACCAGCAGCAAAAAACCCTGGCCCAACTCGGCCGCGCACGGCAGGCCGTGCCCGAGCAGAAAATCGCGGACATCGGCCGGCAGGTGCGCTGGATTAGCGCGTTGCTGATGGCGCAGCCATGATCGCGGCGCCATCCGCTCAGCGTAAACGGCATACCCAGCCACCCCCCGTAGCGTGCTGGATGTTACTTCGGCCTGCGCCTTTTGAGGCCACTTCGGCAGCCTGGCACTTACCAGGCGTTTGTTCAGGACCTGTCGAAACACAGCAACGCCTTGTCCAAGCTGTACCTGCTGTTGATCCTGCACTTACTCGGTGTCGCCGCTGACGAGTTGCACAGAATCGTCTACTACCCTAATCCGTTTGAGTTCCGCAGCGCATTTGAAGGCGCAGGCTTAATCGTTGAACAACAGTTTGCGCGGTGAGTACGCTCACATTGCCCTGACCAGCGCCGCCACCACAATCCCCGCGGCAATCGCCGGCAATGGCTTCTTCAGCCACAACATCACCAGAGCCGTACTCAGCAACGCCAGCCGCGCGCCGTTGTCGCCACTCACCGCCAACGGCGTCAGCACCGCCACCAGCACCGAGCCGGACATGGCGTTGATGAACTGCTGTACGCGGTAGTTGATCGGCACGAACGACATCACGAATACCCCGCCCCAGCGGGTTGCCAGGGTCACCACGGCCATGATCAGAATAATGATGAAGGTGCCGCTGCCGGCCGTTTCAATGTTCATGTTTTTTCTCCATCCACACAGCGCCGAGCACCCCGCCGGCCAATGCGCCGGCCACCACATGGCTGTTGTCCGGCAGGTACAGGTAGGCCAGCAGCGACGACAGCGCCGCCACCGTCCAGATCACCAGCATGCGCAGGTTCTTCTGTCCGCCCACCACCATCGCCAGCAGGAAGCAGCCCATCACCATGTCCAGGCCCAGGCTCACCGGGTCGTGAATCGCACTGCCGAAATACAGCCCCAGCCAACTGCCCAGGGCCCAGGTCGACCACAGCGCCAGGCCGCCGCCGAGCAACAGGCCCAAGCCGGACTTACCGCTGTTGAATGCCTGCATCGACATCGCCCAGTTGGCGTCGGAGACCACCAGCATCACCCCATAGCGCTTGGCCAGCGGCAGTTCGCGCAGCCACGGATACAGGGTCGCGCCCATCAGCAGGTGACGGGCATTGATGGCGAACACGGTGACCACCAGCGGCACCAGGGGCACCTGCTGGCCCCACAGGTCGAGCGCGGCGAACTGCGAGGCGCCGGCAAACACCAGCGAGCTCATCAGCAGGATCGACGCCCCGTCCAGACCAGTCTGGGCCGCGGCAAGGCCGAAGGCCACCCCAAAGACGATGACGAACATGGAAATGGGCAACAGCTGTTTGAAGCCGCCCCACACCTCTTGCCATGCAAGCCCCGACGCCTGCTGCTGAACCGATGACACCACCCAAGCTCCTTGAAAGTGCAACGCGCGCGGCCATAGCGCCGCGCAAAACGCCGCTACTATCGCTTAGAAGCCCATGGCCGCAAAGCACGAAGATTGATCCAGCGTTGCGCTAAAGGCCGCCGGCGGCGCTGGCTACACTGCACGGCTCAGTCGTTTTCCCGGAGAAGCTGCCCATGCCCCGCAAAAATACCCTCTGCCTCTGTTACGAAGGCGACGCGCTCGACGCCGCAACGTTCTATGCGAGAACCTTTCCCGACAGCCACGTCGAGGCCGTCCACCATGCCCCCGGCGACTACCCATCAGGCAAGCAGGGCGACGTCCTGACCGTCGAGTTCACGGTGATGGGCATCCCCTGCCTGGGCCTGAACGGCGGGCCGCTGTTCAAGCACAGCGAGGCCTTCTCGTTTCAGGTGGCCACCGACGATCAGGCCGAAACCGACCGCCTTTGGCAGGCCCTCATCGACAACGGCGGCGAAGCCAGCGTGTGCGGCTGGTGCAAGGACAAATGGGGCCTGAGCTGGCAGATCATCCCCAGGGTGCTGACCGAGGCTATCAGCAGCCCCGACCGCGCCGCCGCCAAGCGCGCGTTCGAGGCGATGATGACGATGACCAAGATCGATATCGCGGCGATTCAGGCGGCATTGAAGGGTTGAACCTCAGGCCTTGGCGCGGCGGGCGATCCAGCGCCGGTACTGGCGGGTACGCAAGGCCGTCGCAAACTGTTGCACGAGCAGGGCACGCAGCGGCGACACATCCGGCTTGGGTGCCCTGCCCTGGCTAAGCTTGCGCAATTGGAACTTCACCGTGGCCATGTTCGCCAGCGAGGCCAGGGCCTTGTTCTTCCAGGTCAGTACCGGCAACTGCGGCGCGCTGGGTTTGCCGTCGCGCCAGTCGCGCGGCAGGTTCGGCTCGATAGCCAGCGCCGTGCCGATGCCGACCATGGCCACACCGCTCTGCACCACCTGCTCAGCCACCGGCAGGCGGCGGATACCGCCGGTGATCATCAGCGGCATCTGCGCCACCGCCTGCAGTTCATGGGCGAACTCGATGAAATAGGCCTCCCGCGCCAGGGTGCGACCGTCGCGGGCATCGCCCTGCATCGCCGGGGCCTCGTAGCTGCCGCCCGACAGTTCCACCAGGTCGACCTCAAGCCCGTTGAGCAGAAGTACCACCTGGCGCGCATCCTCGGCGCTGAATCCGCCGCGCTGGAAATCGGCGGAATTGAGTTTGACCGCCACCGTAAAACCCGGCGAGACCACCGCCCGCACGGCCTTGAGCACCTCCAGCAAGAGCCGCGCGCGATTCTCCAGCGCGCCGCCCCAGGCGTCCGTACGCCGGTTACTCAGGGGCGAAAGAAACTGACTGAGCAGGTAGCCATGGGCAGCATGGATCTGCACGCCGCTGAAGCCGGCCTGCTCGGCCAACTGCGCACTGCGGGCAAAGCGGCGGATCACCTCGGCGATCATCGCTTCGTTCATTTCCAGCGGCGTGTCGAAGTGCTTCGACAGGCTGCCCAGCGCCAGTGGCACGGCCGACGGCGCCCAGGTCGGCTGACCGAGGTTGGCCTGCATCTGTCGACCAGGATGGTTGATCTGCAACCAGAACTGGCCACCGCCGGAGCGCCCGGTTTGCGCCCAGCGGCGAAACTTGGCCAACTGCCGCTCATCTTCGAGCACGACCCCACCGGGGCCGGTCATGGCGCGCCGGTCGATCATCACATTGCCGCTGATTAGCAGCCCCGCGCCACCATCGGCCCAGGCCTGGTACAAGCGCAGCAGCGGCGCGGATGGCGCCTGCTCGGCGTCGGCCATGTTCTCTTCCATGGCCGCCTTGGCCAGGCGATTGGGGATATGCGAACCATTGGGCAGGGTCAGCGGCGCAAACACGTTCATGGGTGTACCTCGATTTGATCGTGGCAGCACGATAAGTTTAAAGTTAACTTTAATGTCAAGTGTGTGTTTATGCCTCAGGAGCGTGCCCATGAAAATTGGCGAACTGGCCAAACTCAGCGGCATGGCCGCATCGCGCATCCGCTATTACGAAGCCAGCGGGCTGCTCAGTGCCATTGCGCGCAAAGCCAATGGCTACCGTGAATATGGCAGCGATGCGCTGTGGATGCTGAAGATCATCGCCTGCGCGCAGAGCGCCGGGTTCTCCCTGGAGGAAATCCGCACCCTGCTGCCAGCAAGCGCAGCGAGCTGGGAACACGGTGCGCTGCTCGATGGCCTGAAGCGCAAGGTCAGCGAAATCGACATCCTGCAGCAGCAACTGGCGCACAACCGTGCGCAACTGCTGGCGGTGATCGACGGCATCGAGAACCGCCCCAACGATCGCCAGTGCGCCGATAACGCGCAATGGCTGCTGGAGCGCCTGCACGAAGAGGCTGCGCAGCCGCGCAAGGTCTGATAAAACGTGGTCGATCCCTCATACCGTCAAGGAAGCACTGATGAGCACTACCCGCCAGGACCGCCAGATCGACAACATCGAATTCAACGTCGCCGACATCGCCCGCAGCAAGGCTTTCTACGGCGCCGCGTTTGGCTGGTCGTTCGTCGACTACGGGCCGACCTACAGCGAGTTCGACGATGGCCGCCTCAAAGGCGGCTTCACCACCGGCGAACCGGTTCGCCCGGGCGGCCCGCTGGTCATTCTGTACGCCGATGACCTGGTCGCCACCCAGCAACGCCTGCAGGCTGCTGGCGCAACCATCAGCCGCGCCACCTTTGCCTTCCCCGGTGGCCAGCGATTCCACTTTGTCGATCTGGATGGCTACGAGCTGGCGGTCTGGTCAGCCGCTCCGACGCACTAGCTCGCGCGCTTCAGCGTGGCACGCCGGCCCAAGGCGGGGCCGGCGTGAACTGCGCCTCGATCCAGGCTTTGAAGGCCAACACCGTCGCGCTGGGAAACCTGGCCGAGGGCCGCACCAGGTAGACCCCGCCGAGACCATCGAGTTGCCACTGCGGCAGCACTTGAACCAGCCGGCCGGCATCGATTTCCTGGCGCATCAGCCATTCCCCGGCGCCGAGAATGCCTAGCCCGGCGCAGGCGGCGGCAAGCAGCGACTGGCTGTCGTTGGCGGTCAGGTTGCCCGAAGGCAGCAAGCTCTGCTGGCGCTCGCCGTTTTGCAGCCGCCAGTACGGGAACGACGCCAGCCCGCTGAAGCGCAGGCAGTTGTGTTCGGCCAGCGCCTGCGGGGTGTCTGGCGTCCCGTGGCGAGCGAGATAGTCCGGCGCCGCGCAGAGGATGCGCCGATGCTCGCAGAGCTTTTTCGCAATCAAGCGGTTGTCTTCCAGCTCGCCGATACGGATGGCCACATCGAAACCTTCCTCGATGATGTCGACCACACGCTCGCTGTAGTCGGCGATGATCGACACCTGCGGGTGCAAGGCCAGAAACGCCGGCAACAGCGGCCCGAACCACAACCGTCCCATCGCCGCCGGCAGCGCCAGGCGCAGGGTGCCACGCACCTGCGCGGCGCCATCGCTGGCCTGCTGCTGCGCCTCGGCAATCGCCGCGAGGGCGACGCGCAAGCGCTGTTCGAGCTGGGCGCCGACCTCGGTGATGCGCACCTGCCGGGTGGAGCGCTCGATCAGCCGCACGCCGAGGCGCTTTTCCATCGCCGCCAGGCGCTTGGAGACCACCGTGGGGTGGCGTTGCAGCAGGCGCCCGGCCGCGACGAACGAACCCTGCGCGGCAACGGCGAGGAAGGCGGCGATTTCATCGCTGTGCTGATTGTCGAGTAGGTCGAGGTTCATGGTGTGAGAATGATCGCTCCGGATGATCGTCCCGCTTCCAGGTCGGCATGCGCTGCGCCAGCATCGGCCAGCGCGTAACGGCCCCAGATCCGTGGGCTGATGATACCGGCTTGGGCCGCAGCGATCACCGCCTGTGCCCGGCCCTGGTACTCGGCCGTACTGGCGGTGTGCGCAGCCAGCGACGGCCGGGTGAGGAACAGCGAACCCTTGCTGTTCAGCGTGGCCACGTCGACAGCGTCCGGCACCCCGGACGAGGCGCCAAACGAAACCAGCAGGCCACGAGGGCGCAGGCTGTCCAACGACGCGTCGAAAGACAGCCGGCCGATGCCGTCATACACCACATCGACCTTCTGTCCATCGGTGAGCCGGGCCACATCGCTGGCCAGGGTGTGCGGGTCGAACACCAGCACGTCGTCGCAGCCCAGCGCCTGGGCTTTTTCGACACTGGACGCACGCGACACGACGCCGATCACCCGCGCCCCGAGGTGCTTGGCCCATTGCGCCATGATCGCCCCGACACCACCGGCGACGCCATAAAGCAGGATGCTGCTGCCAGGGCCGACCGGGTAGGTACTGTGCAGCAGATAGTGCGCGGTGATGCCCTTGAACAGCAGCGCGGCGGCGTCCTCGCTGGACAATCCCGACGGCAGTTTGACCAGCCGTTCGGCCGGGTACAGCCGGGCCGAGGCATAGGCGCCCAGCGGGCCGGCGGCATAGGCCACATGATCGCCGACCTGGACGTTGCCGACCCCGGCGCCCACCGCCCTCACCCGGCCGGCGCCTTCGAGGCCAAGGCCGGACGGGAGCGGGATGCGCACAGCGCCGTTACGCTGGTTGACGTCGAGGTAATTGACGCCGATGGCGTCGTGCTCCAGCCAGACTTCGCCAGGGCCGGGTTGGGATTCATCGGTACGGGTCAGGGACAGCACGTGCGGTGCGCCGACTTCGTGCAGTTGGATTGCGGATACCATGGTCGAGTCCTGCTCGTTGGGAAACTGGAGCGGAGTATCGAAGCTTAACCTGAAGTGAACAAGACAGTTTATTTGCAGTTCATTCCTGCATTTTTTGCATGAATTGCTGCCGTGCAGCACGCGCTAAGCGTGCGCCTTCGCCGCCGCAGGCTCAGCCGCCACCTTGCGCGGCTTCAACCGCGAGACCCCGAACAGCACCGGGCCAAGGTTGCCCAGCGCCGCTGTCCGCGTCGGCCCCATGCGCTGGATCGCCAGCGCCACCCAATAGATCGGCAGTACCGTCGAAAACAGCGCCATCAACCCCGCGTACAGCCACACGGCCGATGGCAACTGCGGCAACTGGCTGACATCGCCCTGGAAGAACGCTGGGCGACGCTGGGGCTGCGCGTCTGTTTTCGCAGGTGGGAGAGCCTCAGTTCCCATGGTCGACAGCTGGTGAATTTCCTTTCCTGGGAATGAGGGCTTGAGCTGGCACGCCGGTCGCGCTCAGTATTGGCATCTGTCGCTTTCGATCAGGAGGTTCACCCGATGAGCAAGGCTCCCTATGTTCCGCCGCAGGTCTGGCGGCATGAAGCGCCATCCGGCGGCGAATTCGCCAACATCAACCGGCCTGTCGCCGGGCCGACCCACGAACAGCCACTGCCACTTGGCGAACACCCGCTGCAGTTGTATTCGCTGGGCACGCCCAATGGAGTGAAGGTGACCATCCTGCTGGAGGAGCTACTGGCGCTAGGGCATACCGGCGCCGAGTACGACGCCTGGCTGATCCGCATCGGCGAGGGCGACCAGTTCTCCAGTGGGTTTGTCGAGCTGAACCCGAATTCGAAGATCCCGGCCCTGCTTGATCGCAGTGTCGAACCGGCGCTAAGGGTGTTCGAGTCGGGGTCGATTCTGCTGTACCTGGCGCAGAAGTTCGGGGCGTTTCTCGCCGAGGACCTGGCGACGCGAACCGAGACGATGAACTGGCTGTTCTGGCAGATGGGCTCGGCGCCGTACCTGGGGGGTGGGTTTGGGCATTTCTATGCGTATGCGCCGGAGAAGCTCGAGTACCCGATCAATCGCTTCGCCATGGAGACCAAGCGGCAGCTGGATGTACTGGATCGGCGGCTGGCCGAGTGTCGGTATCTGGCGGGGGAGGCATACAGCATCGCCGATATTGCGGTGTGGCCTTGGTATGGGCAACTGGTGAGGGGGCATTTGTATTCGGCCGGGGAGTTTCTCAGTGTCCAGGACTACCCCCACGTGCAGCGCTGGGCGGCAGAAATTGCCGGGCGGCCAGCGGTGGCGCGCGGGCGACGGGTGAATCGGACGTGGGGGGATGATGGGGTGGCTGAGCGGCATCGGGCGGCTGACCTGGATTGACCCTCGATCCAGGGCGACTGCCTTGTCGGCGATGCTCTTGATTTTTGGGTGTTTATCCATGTTTGTGGGTAGGGCTGCGGGCCCCTTCCGCCCTGACGGCGGCTTACTTTTTTTCAGTCGAAAAAAAAGTAAGCAAAAAATTCTCGCCCCACCTCTCGGCCCTACGCTGCGCTCCGGGTCCCCTCCCTCCGCCTACGATCCGCGGGGACCGCGCCGACGGCCCATCCATGGGCCAACGGCGCTTTCGGGCCATCCATGGCCCTCACCCCACAGATCGCAGGCTCCACTCGGCCTCGGGTTAAC
>NZ_QETK01000005.1 GCF_003105155.1 Pseudomonas sp. SDI
GCATCGCCGATGGTAGTGTGGGGTTTCCCCATGTGAGAGTAGGTCATCGTCAAGATTAAATTCCGAAACCCCTATCTGCTAAGCAGGTAGGGGTTTTGTTTTTATGCCAGAAAATCTTCAGTGGCCCTGTCTTTGGTTGTGCTCCCACAATTCGAGCAGGAGCACTAGAATAGAGCCCGACGTTTAACTCAGAACCCCTCTATGCCCGACCCTGTCGAATCTTCCCCGCTGGTGGATCTGCCGTTAGACCAGTTGGTAGCGTGCCACGAGTGCGACCTGCTGATGCGCAAGCCTGAGCTCAAGCGTGATGAAAAGGCTCAGTGCCCGCGCTGTGGCTACGAGCTCTATGCCCATCGACACAATGTGATCGACCGCAGCCTGGCACTGGTGCTGGCGGCGTTGTTGCTCTACGTGCCGGCGAACTTCTTACCGATCATGCAGCTCCACCTGTTGGGCCAGAATGCCAACGATACCGTCTGGAGTGGCGTGCTTGGGCTGTATAACAGTGGCATGGCTGGTATCGCCGTTGTGGTGTTCCTCTGCAGCATGGCCATTCCGCTGCTCAAGTTGCTGTGTCAGTTGGCGGTATTGCTGAGTATTCGCCTGGATATCGGTCGCAGCTATGGCTTGCTGCTGTATCGCATTTACCATCACTTGCGTGACTGGGGCATGCTTGAGGTCTACCTGATGGGGGTACTGGTCGCCATTGTCAAATTGGTCGACCTGGCCGACCTTAGCCTGGGTCTTGGTTTGCTCTGCTTCATCAGTTTATTGCTGGTCCAGGTCTGGCTTGAGGTGGTGATGTCGCCGCATCAGATTTGGCTGGCGTTGTCGGGAGAAGACGTCCATGCGGGCGATTGATGCGGGGATAATGATCTGCGGCGAGTGCCATGAGCTCAATCGCCAGGAGCCGGACGCCAGCGAGCAGACCTGCACGCGCTGTGGCGCCGCCGTGCATCCGCGGCGGCCGAACAGCCTGATGCGCACCTGGGCCTTGTTGCTCACGTCGGCCATCCTGTATATCCCCGCCAATGTGCTGCCGATCATGACGGTCAGTACGCTGGGGCAGGGCAGCCCGGACACGATCATGTCCGGCGTCATCACCCTGATGAAGCACGGGATGCTGCCGATCGCGGCAGTGGTGTTTATCGCCAGTATCCTGGTGCCGACGTTCAAGCTGGTCGGTATTGCCCTGCTGCTGTATTCGGTACAGCGTCATCAGCCGCTGTCCGCGCGTCAGCGAATCCTGATGTACCGTTTCATCGAATTCATTGGACGCTGGTCCATGCTCGATATCTTCGTTATTGCCATCCTGGTGGCCGTGGTGAATTTCGGGCGGATTGCCAGTGTCGAAGCCAATCTGGGCGCCGTCGCTTTCGCCAGTGTGGTGATTCTGACGATGCTCGCTGCAGTAACTTTTGATCCCCGACTGATTTGGGATAACACGGAGTCGGATGACGACCATGAGTGATTTGCCTACGGCTAAAACCCGCCCAGCCTCCAATTGGTCGGCGATCTGGATATTGCCCCTGATTGCCCTGATCATCGGTGGTTGGCTGGGATGGCAGGCTTACCGGGATTCTGGTGTAAACATCGAGGTGCGCTTCAGCAGCGGTGAAGGTATCGTCGCCAACAAGACCGAGGTCTTCTACAAAGGTATGTCGGTCGGCAAGGTCAAAAGCCTCGTGCTCGACGACAAGGGCAGCAATACCGGGGTCATTGCCACCATCGAGATGACCCAGGCTGCCGACTCGCACCTGCGCACCGGCACGCGCTTCTGGCTGGTCAAGCCGAGCGTGTCGCTGGCCGGTATCACCGGGCTTGAGACGCTGGTTTCCGGTAACTACATTGCCGTGAGCCCAGGGGAGGGTGAGCCGACCAAGCGCTTCAAGGCGCTCTCCGAGGCGCCGCCGTTGTCGGATAGCGAGCCTGGTCTGCACCTTACCCTCAAAGCCGACCGTCTAGGTTCGCTGGACCGTGACAGTCCGGTGTTCTACAAGCAGATCCAGGTAGGTCGGGTGAAAAGCTACCGCCTGGCCGAAGACCAGGGCACTGTCGAGATCAAGGTGTTCATCGCGCCGGCTTATGCCTCGCTGGTGCGCAAACACACGCGCTTTTGGAACGCCAGCGGTATCAGCATTGACGCCAACCTATCGGGCGTGAAGGTGCGCAGCGAGTCGCTGGCCAGTATCGTTGCCGGCGGTATCGCCTTCGCCACACCCGAGCACCGCAAGGACAGTCCGCCCACCGACCCGAGCCTGCCGTTCCGGCTGTTCGAGGACTTCGATGCGGCTCAGGCCGGGATCAAGGTCAAGGTCAAGCTCACTGACTTCGAAGGTCTGCAGGCGGGGCGCACGCCGGTGATGTACAAAGGCATTCAGGTCGGCTCGTTGAAGACCCTCAAGGTCGATTCGGACCTGACCAGTGCCATGGCTGAGCTGACCCTCGACCCGCTCGCTGAAGACTATCTGGTTGATGGTACGCAGTTCTGGGTGGTCAAGCCGTCGATTTCCCTGGCCGGTATCACGGGCCTGGAAGCGCTGGTCAAAGGTAACTACATCGCCATTCGCCCCGGCGACAAGGGCGCTTCGCCACAGCGTGAGTTCGAGGCGCGGGCCAAGGCGCCGCCACTGGACCTGAAAGCCCCGGGTCTGCACCTGGTGTTGTTCAGCGACAACCTTGGCTCGCTGGAGGTCGGCAGCCCGATTCTCTATCGCCAGGTGAAAGTCGGCACGGTGCAGAGCTACCAGTTCTCCAGAAAGCAGAACCGTCTGCTGATCGGTGTGCACATCGAGAAGGAGTACGAGAATCTGGTCAACGGTTCGACGCGCTTCTGGAACGCCAGCGGCATCACCCTTACCGGTGGCTTGTCGGGTATCCAGATCAAGAGCGAATCGCTGCAAAGCCTGATGGCCGGTGGCATCGCCTTCGATACGCCGCGGCCTAACGTACCGCTCAAGCGGCATATCCCGCGCTTCCGTCTGCATGAGAACCAGGAGGCGGCCAATCAGATCGGTACGCCGATCACTATCAAGGTGGAGCGTGCCGATGGTCTCAAGGCCGGTACGCCGATTCGCTTCAAGGGCCTGGATATCGGTAAGGTGGAAGCAGTCGATCTGAGCGCCGACCTGCAATCGGTACTGCTCAAGGCGCGGATCACCGAAGTGCCGGAGCGTATTGCGCGCGAAGGGACTCAGTTCTGGGTGGTGAAGCCGGAGCTGGGTATCGTCAAGACGGCCAACCTGGAGACCCTGGTTACCGGGCAATACCTGGAGGTGCTGCCGGCCAGCAAGAACATCGGCCCGCAACGCAGCTTCGTCGCGCTGCCGAAAGCGCCGGATTCTGCCGAGCGTGAAGAAGGCCTGGCATTGACCCTGAGTGCGGCGCGACGTGGCTCGATCAAGCCGGGTGTGCCGGTGACCTACCGTGAAATAGCAGTGGGCAAGGTGACCGGATACGAGCTGGGGCAGACGGCAGATCGGGTACTTATCCACATCCTCATCGAGCCACGCTATGCGGCGCTGGTGCGTGGTGGCAGCCGGTTCTGGAACAGCAGCGGCTTCGGTTTCGACTTCGGTCTGTTCAAGGGGGCTACGGTGCGTACCGAATCGCTTGAGACGCTGATCGAGGGCGGCATTGCCTTTGCCACGCCGGACGGCGAGAAGATGGGCAACCAGGCCCGGCCGCAGCAGACCTTCGCCCTGTTCGACAAGGCCGAGGATGAATGGCTGCAGTGGGCACCGAAGATCCAGATCGGCAAGTAACAGGTTAAACCGTACAGGTCGCCTCTTGTGGAGGCGGCCTGTACGGCGATAGCAGCAGTGAGGGGGATCGCCGGCAGGGCGGGCACCTACAACCTCGATAAATCGCAGGCAATAAAAAACCGACCCTAGGGTCGGTCTTTTAACAAGCGTGTCGCTTAGGCAGCTTCTTTCAGCGCCTTGATGTGGCCATTCAGACGGCCTTTATGGCGAGCAGCCTTGTTCTTGTGGATGATGCCTTTATCGGCCATACGGTCGATAACTGGCACAGCCAGGATGTAAGCAGCTTGCGCTTTTTCGGCGTCTTTTGCGTCGATGGCTTTAACTACATTCTTGATGTAGGTGCGAACCATGGAACGCAGGCTGGCGTTGTGGCTGCGACGCTTCTCAGCCTGTTTTGCACGTTTTTTGGCGGAAGGTGAGTTGGCCACCGTCGAGCTCCTCGAAAGACTTGGTAAATAGCAAACAAAATAGGCCGCGAATCATGCCGATGAGTTCATCGGTTGTCAAGAGTGCTTGAGCGGTTCCGCTGAGTGGTCATTGCTTCGGTCAGGGTGATTCCCTTCTGACGCACGACCTGTAAACTCGGGAGTTTTTGCTCTGCCTGTTTTGCGCGGCGGAGTATCGCATACTTGGACGGGTTTCGGCTCTCCTTCATCCATATGGCATAAAAAACTTTCGATGAACCTCCTAAAATCCCTGGCCGCAGTCAGTTCCATCACCATGGTGTCGCGGGTGCTGGGCTTCGTCCGCGACACCATCCTCGCGCGTATTTTCGGCGCCGGGGTCGCCACCGACGCCTTCTTCATCGCCTTCAAATTGCCCAACCTGCTGCGGCGGATCTTCGCCGAAGGCGCGTTTTCCCAGGCATTTGTGCCAATCCTGGCCGAATACAAAAGCCAGCAGGGCGAGGAAGCCACACGCACGTTCGTTGCCTACGTAGCCGGTCTGCTGACCCTGGTGCTGGCGGTCGTGACGCTGCTCGGGATCCTCGCTGCGCCTTGGGTGGTGTGGGTCACGGCGCCAGGTTTCGTCGACAGCGCGGAAAAATTCCAGCTGACCACCGACCTGCTGCGCGTCACCTTTCCTTATATATTGCTGATCTCGCTGTCGTCGCTGGCTGGGGCCATCCTCAATACCTGGAACCGCTTCTCGGTGCCGGCCTTCGTGCCGACACTGCTCAACGTGGCGATGATCTTCTTCGCCCTGTTCCTTACGCCGTATTTCGATCCACCGGTCATGGCCCTGGGCTGGGCCGTACTGGTCGGTGGCCTGTTGCAGTTGCTGTACCAGCTGCCGCACCTGAAGAAGATCGGCATGCTCGTGCTGCCACGCCTGAACCTGCGCGACAGCGGCGTGTGGCGAGTGCTCAAACAGATGCTGCCGGCGATCCTCGGGGTCTCGGTCAGCCAGATTTCGTTGATCATCAACACCATCTTCGCCTCCTTCCTGGTGGCCGGCTCGGTGTCATGGATGTACTACGCCGACCGCCTGATGGAGCTGCCGTCCGGGGTGCTCGGCGTGGCCTTGGGCACTATCCTGCTGCCAACCCTGGCCAAGACCTACGCCAACAAGGACCGCCACGAGTATTCGCGGATCCTCGACTGGGGGCTGCGGCTGTGCTTCTTGCTGGTATTGCCGTGCATGCTGGCCTTGGCGATCCTGGCTGAGCCATTGACCGTCGCGCTGTTCCAGTACGGCAAGTTCAGCGCCTTCGACGCGGCGATGACCCAGCGCGCGTTGATCGCCTATTCGGTCGGGCTGCTGGGCATCATCATGGTCAAGGTGCTGGCTCCGGGCTTCTATGCCCAGCAGAACATCCGAACCCCGGTAAAGATCGCAATCTTCACCCTGGTGACCACGCAGTTGCTCAACCTGGCCTTCATCGGCCACCTGCAGCACGCCGGGCTGGCCTTGGCGATCAGCGTCGGTGCCTGCCTGAACGCTGGCCTGCTGTACTGGAAGCTGCGTCAACAGCAACTGTTCGAGCCGCAACCAGGCTGGGGCAAGTTCCTTGGCAAGTTGATCGTGGCCGTACTGTTGATGTCGGCTGTGCTGCTGGCAGGCATGCATTACATGCCTGCGTGGGAGCAAGGTCACATGTTGGAACGTTTCCTGCGTCTGGGGCTGTTGATCGGTGCCGGCGTTGTGACCTATTTTGGGGCGCTGTTCCTCTTCGGTTTCCGCCCTCGGGACTTCGCCCGCAAGGCGCTGCACTGACAGCAGTGGCCCGCCAGGCGTCGGTTTTGTGTTTTCGACGGCCTGGCAGCGTGCTGCTGCCTGTCGTCGGCGCCCGGGTGTGGTTATAATCGACCACTTTATGAGCAAGAAGCGCGTTATGCAGCTGGTTCGAGGCCTTCACAACCTTCGCCCCCAGCACCGGGGCTGTGTTGCTACTATCGGCAACTTCGACGGTGTTCACCGTGGACACCAGGCTATCCTGGCGCGTTTGCGTGAGCGAGCGGTCGAGCTGGGCGTGCCCAGCTGCGTGGTGATTTTCGAGCCACAACCGCGCGAATACTTTGCCCCGGAAACGGCTCCGGCACGTCTGGCCCGGCTGCGCGACAAAGTCGCCCTGCTGGCGGCCGAGGGCGTCGATCGGGTCCTGTGCCTGGCTTTCAACCAGCGCCTGAGCAAGCTCAGTGCCGCCGAGTTCGTCGACACCATCCTGGTCGACGGCCTGGGCGTGAAGCACCTGGAAGTCGGTGACGACTTTCGCTTCGGTTGCGACCGGGTTGGCGATTTTGAATTCCTTCAGCAGGCCGGGTTGAGCCAGGGCTTTAGCGTCGAGGCGGCGCAAACCGTCCAGCTCGATGGCCTGCGGGTCAGCAGCACCCAGGTTCGCGATGCCCTGGCCAAGGCCGATTTCGCCCTGGCCGAACGCCTGCTGGGGCGTCCGTTCCGCATCCGCGGTCGTGTGCTGCACGGGCAGAAGCTGGCCCGCCAACTGGGTACGCCGACGGCCAACATACAACTCAAGCGCCATCGCGTGCCGCTCACCGGGGTTTACCTGGTCAGTGTAGAAGTCGATGGCAAAACCTGGCCAGGCGTCGCCAACATTGGCGTGCGGCCGACCGTTTCCGGTGATGGCAGTGCCCACCTGGAAGTGCATCTCCTGGATTTTGCCGGCGATTTATATGGCCGGCGTCTGACGGTGGAGTTCCACCACAAGCTGCGCGATGAGCAGCGATTCGCCTCCCTTGAGGCGCTGAAGTCGGCGATCGATGCGGATATCGCCGCCGCACGTGCCCATTGGCACGCTCAACCGCTAACGAAGAGCCTGAAATGACCGACTATAAAGCCACGCTAAACCTTCCGGACACCGCCTTCCCCATGAAGGCCGGCCTGCCACAGCGCGAACCGCAGATTTTGCAGCGCTGGGACAGCATTGGCCTGTACCAGAAGCTGCGCGAAATTGGCAAGGATCGTCCGAAGTTCGTGCTGCACGACGGCCCGCCCTATGCCAACGGCAAGATCCACATCGGTCACGCGCTCAACAAGATTCTCAAGGACATGATCATTCGCTCCAAGACCCTGTCCGGTTTTGACGCGCCTTACGTCCCGGGCTGGGATTGCCACGGCCTGCCGATCGAGCACAAGGTCGAAGTCACCCACGGCAAGGGCCTGAGCGCGGACAAAACCCGCGAGCTGTGCCGTGCCTATGCCGCCGAGCAGATCGAAGGGCAGAAGACCGAGTTCATCCGTCTGGGCGTACTGGGCGACTGGGACAACCCGTACAAGACCATGAACTTCGCCAACGAGGCCGGCGAAATCCGCGCCCTGGCCGAGATGGTCAAGCACGGTTTCGTGTTCAAGGGCCTGAAGCCGGTCAACTGGTGCTTCAACTGCGGTTCGGCCCTGGCCGAAGCAGAAGTCGAGTATGCCGACAAGGACTCCCAGGCCATCGACGTGGCCTTCCCGATCGTCGACGACAGCAAGCTGGCCAGCGCCTTCGGCCTGGACGCGCTGAGCAAGCCGGCCGCCATCGTGATCTGGACCACCACGCCGTGGACCATTCCGGCTAACCAGGCGCTGAACGTCCACCCTGAGTTCACCTACGCCCTGGTCGACGTCGGCAGCCGTCTGCTGGTCATCGCCGAAGAACTGGTCGAGTCGAGCCTGAAGCGCTTCTCGCTGGAAGGTTCGGTGATCGCCACGGCACCCGGCTCGGCGCTTGAGCTGATCAACTTCCGTCACCCGCTCTACGACCGCCTGTCGCCGGTCTACCTGGCCGAGTATGTCGAGTTGGGCGCCGGTACCGGTGTGGTTCACTCCGCCCCGGCCTATGGTGAAGACGACTTCGTCACCTGCAAGCGCTACGGCATGGTCAACGACGACATCCTCACGCCGGTGCAGAGCAATGGTGTCTACGTCGATTCGCTGGAGTTCTTCGGCGGCCAGTTCATCTGGAAGGCCAACCCGCTGATCGTCGAGAAACTCGCCGAAGTCGGCGCGCTGATGTTCAGCGAAACCATCAACCACAGCTACATGCACTGCTGGCGCCACAAGACCCCGCTGATCTACCGCGCCACTGCGCAGTGGTTCGTCGGCATGGACAAGCAGCCGGACACCGGCGACACCCTGCGTGAGCGTGCCATCAAGGCAGTCGAAGACACCAAGTTCGTGCCGGCCTGGGGCCAGGCGCGCCTGCATTCGATGATCGCCAACCGCCCAGACTGGTGCATCTCGCGTCAACGCAACTGGGGTGTGCCGATTCCGTTCTTCCTCGACAAGCAAACCGGCGAGCTGCACCCGCGCACCGTCGAGCTGATGGAAGCAGTGGCCAAGCGCGTCGAACAGGAAGGCATCGAAGCCTGGTTCAAGATGGACGCTGCCGAACTGCTCGGCGACGAAGCCGGCCAGTACGACAAGATCACCGACACCCTCGACGTCTGGTTCGACTCCGGTACCACCCACTGGCACGTGTTGCGCGGTTCGCACAACATCGGCCACGAGCAGGGCCCGCGTGCCGACCTGTACCTGGAAGGTTCCGACCAGCACCGCGGCTGGTTCCATTCCTCGCTGCTCACCGGCTGCGCCATCGATGGCCACGCGCCGTACCGCGAACTGCTGACCCACGGCTTCACTGTCGACGAGAACGGTCGCAAGATGTCCAAGTCGCTGGGTAACACCATCGAGCCGCAGAAGGTCAACGACACCCTGGGCGCCGACATCATGCGCCTGTGGGTCTCGGCCACTGACTACTCCGGTGAAATGGCGGTTTCCGACCAGATTCTGCAACGCAGCGCCGACGCCTACCGGCGTATCCGCAACACCGCGCGCTTCCTCCTGTCGAACCTCTCCGGCTTCGAACCGGCGCGCGACCTGCTGCCGGCCGAAGACATGCTGGCACTCGACCGCTGGGCCGTCGATCGTACCCTGCTGCTGCAGCGCGAGCTGGAAGAGCACTACGGCGAATACCGTTTCTGGAACGTCTACTCGAAGATCCACAACTTCTGCGTGCAGGAGCTGGGTGGCTTCTACCTGGACATCATCAAGGACCGTCAGTACACCACCGGCACCAACAGTGTTGCCCGGCGTTCCTGCCAGACCGCGCTGTACCACATCAGCGAGGCGCTGGTGCGCTGGATCGCGCCGATCCTGGCGTTCACCGCCGATGAGCTGTGGCAGTACCTGCCGGGCGAGCGCAACGAGTCGGTGATGCTCAATACCTGGTACGAAGGTCTGGCCGAACTGCCGGAAGGCTTCGAGCTGGGGCGTGAGTACTGGGAACGCGTCATGGCGGCCAAAGCTGCGGTCAACAAGGAACTGGAAATTCAGCGTGCGGCCAAGGCCATCGGTGGCAACCTGAGTGCCGAAGTCACCCTGTTCGCCGACGACGCCCTGAGCGCTGACCTGAACAAGCTGGGCGACGAGCTGCGCTTCGTGCTGATCACTTCTGCGGCTGCGGTGGCGCCGTTCGCGGCGGCCCCGGCCGATGCGGTCGAAACCGAAGTGCCTGGCCTGAAGTTGAAAGTGGTCAAGTCCGGCCACGCCAAGTGCGGCCGTTGCTGGCATTTCCGCGCCGACGTCGGCTCGAACCCGGAGCACCCGGAAATCTGTGCCCGATGTGCCGACAACATCAGTGGCAAGGGCGAGGTGCGTCACTATGCCTAACCCTGCAGTGGGGCGCTTCGGGCGCCTTGGCTGGCTGTGGTTGAGCCTGCTGGTCCTGGTCCTCGACCAGGCCAGCAAGTTCTACTTCGAAGGCTCGCTGAGCCTGTACCAGCAGATCGTGGTGATCCCCGATTACTTCAGCTGGACCCTCGCCTACAACTCCGGCGCAGCGTTCAGCTTCCTGGCCGACAGCGGGGGCTGGCAGCGCTGGTTGTTCGCCCTGATCGCCCTGGTGGTCAGTGCCGTGCTGGTGGTCTGGCTCAAGCGCCTGGGGCGCGACGACACCTGGCTGGCGGTTGCGCTGGCGCTGGTGCTGGGCGGCGCGCTGGGCAACCTGTACGACCGTATCGTGCTCGGCCATGTGATCGACTTCATCCTCGTGCACTGGCAGAACCGCTGGTATTTCCCGGCCTTCAACCTGGCCGACAGCGCCATTAGCGTGGGTGCGGTAATGCTTGCGCTGGACATGTTCAAGAGTAAAAAGTCCGGAGAGCCCGTCCATGACTGAATCGCGTATTGGTCAGAACACCGAAGTCACCCTGCACTTCGCGCTGCACCTGGAAAACGGTGACACTGTCGACAGTACCTTCGACAAGGCGCCAGCGGTGTTCAAGGTAGGCGACGGCAACCTGCTGCCGGGCTTCGAAGCGGCCCTGTTCGGCTTCAAGGCCGGTGACAAGCGCACCGTCAGCGTGGCCCCGGAGAACGCCTTCGGTCAGCCGAACCCGCAGAACGTGCAGGTCATGCCACGTTCGCAGTTCCAGGACATGGAGTTGTCCGAGGGCCTGCTGGTGATCTTCAACGATGCCGCCAACGCCGAATTGCCAGGTGTGGTGAAAGCGTTCGACGATGCCCAGGTGACCATCGACTTCAACCATCCGCTGGCCGGCAAGACCTTGAGCTTCGAGGTGGAAATCCTCGCGGTCAAGGCCCTGTGAGCCTGGAGTCTCCCATGCAGATCAAACTCGCCAACCCCCGTGGCTTCTGTGCCGGTGTGGACCGGGCGATCGAAATCGTCAACCGCGCGCTGGAAGTCTTCGGCCCGCCGATCTATGTGCGCCACGAAGTGGTGCACAACAAGTTTGTCGTCGAAGACCTGCGCGCGCGCGGGGCAATCTTCGTCGAGGAGCTGGATCAGGTGCCGGACGATGTCATCGTCATCTTCAGTGCTCACGGTGTTTCCCAGGCCGTGCGTCAGGAAGCGGCGGGGCGCGGCCTGAAGGTGTTCGACGCGACTTGCCCGCTGGTGACCAAAGTGCATATCGAAGTGGCGCGCTACAGCCGCGACGGTAAGGAGTGCATCCTCATCGGGCACGCCGGTCACCCGGAAGTGGAAGGCACCATGGGCCAGTACGATGCCGGCAATGGCGGCGCGATCTACCTGGTCGAAGATGAGGAAGACGTTGCCAACCTCGAGGTGCGTAACCCCGAGCGGTTGGCCTTCGTGACCCAGACCACGCTGTCGATGGATGATACCAGCCGGGTGATCGATGCCCTGCGTTCGCGTTTCCCGAGCATTGGCGGGCCGCGCAAGGACGACATTTGCTACGCCACGCAAAACCGTCAGGATGCGGTCAAGCAACTGGCCGACGAATGCGACGTGGTGCTGGTGGTGGGCAGCCCGAACAGCTCCAACTCCAACCGCCTGCGCGAGCTGGCGGAGCGCATGGCCACCCCGGCCTACCTGATCGACGGCGCCGAAGACCTGCAGCAAAGCTGGTTCGACGGTGTCCAGCGCATCGGTATCACGGCCGGTGCTTCGGCACCGGAAGTGCTGGTGCGTGGCGTTATCCAGCAGCTCCAGGCCTGGGGTGCAACTGGCGCCGAAGAACTGGACGGGCGCGAAGAGAACATCACCTTCTCGATGCCCAAAGAGCTGCGGGTTCGTTCACTGATCTGAGCCGCACAGTGCTTGCGCGCTTGATGCCTGGCGCAGGCTGACGCGTCCGGTGCGCGCCAGCACGACCTGATACACGCTCCGACCGGGGCCCTGGCACACATGCAGGGTCCCGGCCTGGAACGCCCCACCGGCCTGCACGGCAACACCCAAACCGCTGAAGCGCACCTGCCGCGCTACGGGCTGATTGCCGACAATCGGCACCTGCCCGTGCAGGGCAACCTCGTGTAACAGTTCACCGCCGTGCGCTTCCAGCAGCACGCGCCAGCCGCTGCTCCAGTTACCCGCCCGAGCCTCCACGCTGACCACCTGATTGCGCAGCAACGCCTCACTGCGCGCGCTGCGCAGGGTCTGGGCCAGTTGTTCGGCCAGGGCCTGACGCAGTAGGTCCTGGCTCATGGCGTTGTAGGCCGGTAGGCCGAGCTGTGTCAGCAGCATCAGCAGCGCCAAGGCCGCGACCAGTTGAATCAGTGTTACGCCCTGTTGCTTCATCGTGCATCCCTCCCTGGAAGTGCTTCGCTTCAGGTTCAGGGCCCCGCGCATGGCTGTCCAGTCGGCGGGGTTGGAGAGATCCAGAGGAAATTTCGCAGGAGGCGAACATGGCCAGGACGGCAGAGCAGGGCATGACATTGATCGAAGTACTGGTAGCGCTGGTGGTGCTGGCGCTGGGCCTGTTCGGCTCGGCCACGCTGCAATGGCGGGCCTTGCAGGCTACCGAGCAGGCGTTGTACGACAGCCAGGCGATCTACAGGCAGCAAACGGCGCTGGAAAAGGCCCGCGCGTCATGACCGGTCAGCGCGGTTTTGGCCTGGTCGAGGCTTTGCTCGCCCTGGGCCTGGGGCTGATTGTACTGCTGGCAGGTAGTCGGCTGTTCGTGACGGCGGTGAAAACCTGGCAGGCGCAGACGGTGGCTGCGCGCTTGCAGGACGATGCGCGGCTGGCGCTGCTGCGGATCTCGCGGGATATCCGTGCCAGTGGCATGTTCGGTTGCCTGCGCACAGAGGCCACCCAGTTCAGCGACGCGACCAGCACCGCGGCTTTCCGCGAGCCGCTGCGGCTTGAAAGCCGCAGCGATGGCAGCCTGCGCAGCTTGTCCCTGCTGGTCAGCGAGCCGGCAGCGAGCGGGGCGCCGACATGGACCGTCGTCACCGACTGCCTTGGCTTCGCCCGGGTGTATGCCGGTGAACAGGTGCCCGGGCCGGGCGAGTATGCCTTCGCGATACGTCGGCAGACCTACCGGGTCGCGGACCGCCAACTGCTGCTCAGCAGTGGCGGCAGCAGCGCGGTACTGATCGAGGATGTCGATACGCTGGCCGTGCGGGTCGAACCGGCGAGCATTCACCTTGAGTTGACGCTGAGCGATCCGCAACAGCGGGTGCGCCCGCAGACTTATCGCCTGAGCAGTACCTTGCGTAATCGGGTGCCAGGGTGAGTGGCCGGCAACGCGGTATCGTGCTGCTGGCCAGCCTGGTGCTGGTACTGATCCTTGGCGTGCTCGGGCTCTCGGCGATGCACAGCGCGGCCGTCCAGGCGCGAATCGTCGGCAACCAGGCGGCGGCCCTGCAGGCCTTCGAGAACGCCGAGGCGGCCTTGTTGGCGGGCGAGGCGAGCACTGCCGGCGCGCTGCTGGCAGGGCCCGGCTTCCGCGTGGACTACCTGGGCGTGAGCGATCTGGCGCTCGGTTTGCCCGATGGGGTATCCGCTGCACTGTACCGGGTCACCGCTGGCCATGCGCAGGTGGTGCTGGAAAGTTTCTTTGCCCGGCCGCTGGACGCGCCGGGGCTGGCGGCCCGGCGTATCGCCTGGCGGCAAATTCGCTAGGAGGGCAGGCGATGCAGGTTAGACCAAAAGGTATGTCGCTGATTGAACTGTTGATTGTCGTGGCGGTGGTCGGCATGCTGGCGAGCATTGCCTACCCCAGCTACAGCGAACAGGTCCGAAAGGCCGCGCGCACGGAAATTGCCGGGTTGCTGTTCGAAAGCGCGCACCATCTGCAACGCCACTACGCCCGTACCGGCAGCTATGCCGACAGCGCGGCGGTTGCGACGCCATTACCGCCAGGCACCGATCATTACAGCCTCACGGCTGCGCGCCACGCCGAGGGCTTCACCCTCACGGCCGTGCGCCGCGCCAGCAGCCTGATGGCGGATGACCCGTGCGGCGATTTCGAGCTCGACCAGCGTGGCCTGCGCAGCAATCCACAGGCGCTGGCCAGCGACGGGCTGAAGTGCTGGGGCAGTTGAAGATTTTCATTCGGGTACTGGATCTACAGATGACCAAGCAAGTAGTGATTGTCGGCGGTGGGGTGATCGGCCTGCTGACTGCGTTCAACCTGGCGGCCGATGTCGAGCAGGTCGTGCTTTGCGATAAGGGCGAGGTTGGCCAGGAGTCGTCCTGGGCTGGCGGCGGCATTGTCTCGCCGCTGTACCCTTGGCGTTACAGCCCGGCGGTAACGGCGCTGGCGCACTGGTCGCAGGATTTTTATCCACAGCTCGGCGCGCGGCTATTGGCCAGCACCGGGGTCGATCCTGAAGTGCACACCACCGGCCTGTACTGGCTGGACCTGGACGACGAAGCCGAGGCGCTGGCCTGGGCCGTGCGCGAAGGGCGGCCGCTGAGCGCGGTGCCGATCGAGCAGGCGTATGCTGCCGTGCCAGTACTGGGGGCGGGCTTCAGCCGCGCGATCTACATGGCCGGGGTGGCCAACGTGCGCAACCCGCGGCTGGTCAAGTCGCTGAAGGCGGCGTTGCTGGCACTGCCGAATGTCACCTTGCGGGAGCACTGCGCGATCAGCGGTTTCAGCCGCGAAGGCGAGCGAATTACCGGAGTGGAGACCGCCGACGGACGGATCGCTGCCGACCAGGTGGTACTCACGGCGGGGGCCTGGAGCGGCGACCTGCTGCGTCCGCTGGGCCTGACCCTGCCGGTGGTGCCGGTGAAGGGGCAGATGATCCTGTTCAAGTGTGCCGAGGACTTCCTGCCGAGTATGGTCCTGGCCAAAGGCCGTTATGCGATACCGCGGCGCGATGGGCACATTCTGATTGGCAGTACGCTGGAGCATACCGGCTACGACAAGACGCCGACCGCCGATGCGCTGGAGAGCCTCAAGGCTTCGGCAGTGGAGTTGTTGCCGGCGCTGGCTGAAGCCACTCCGGTCGGGCACTGGGCCGGGCTGCGGCCGGGGTCGCCGGAGGGGCTGCCGTACATCGGCGAGGTGCCGGGCTGGCAGGGGCTGTGGCTAAACTGCGGGCATTACCGCAATGGCCTGGTGCTGGCGCCGGCTTCGTGCCAGTTGTTTGCCGATTTGTTGCTGGGGCGTGAGCCGATTATCGATCCGGCGCCTTATGCGCCAGGCGGGCGTTTGCGGTAATGGCTGATCGCCGGCACACCGTCCCTCAAATCTAGCGCTTGTCGCTCGGCCCCTGTTGCAGGTGCGCCGAGCTGCAGTACCACTGATTGCCGCGGTGCAACGCCCGGTCATTTGGCAAGTGCACCCCGCAATGCGCGCAGCGCACCATCTTCAACGGGTCGTCCAGCGTTGCAGACGAGTCAGCGCTATTGCTGGCCTTGAACTTGCGCCACAGCCAGAAAGCAGCGGCAATCAGAGCGATCCAGAACAGTAGACGAACCATGGCATCCAGCTTAGTCAGGGAAATGCCGCCAGTTTAGGCCCTGGACGAAACGCGGCCAATAAAAAAGGGAGGCCTGGGCCTCCCTTTTTATTCAGCGGATGATCGCGATCAGTCGAACACGCCGAAGGTCATGTAGCTGAACCAGGAGCGGTCGTCGTTGTTACCGGCCGCTGGGTGTTGTTCTTCTTCGATCACGTCGCCATTGGCGTCTTTAGGCAGCAGCTCTTCCGGGATCGCGTCTTTGGCGTCCTGGTACTGCTTGATCACGTCCTGGTTGGCGCGGGTTTCGCCCGGCGGCAGGGGCGTGTCGGTTTCGATCAGGCCCAGGGTGGCCTTGGATAGCCACGAACGGTTGTCGGTTTCAGCCTGCTGCGGCACGAACTGACCGTCCACCAGGCTTGGGTGGTTCGGGTAGTTCAGCTTCAGGGTTTCCAGGCTGGTGGCTGCCAGTTCGTCCAGGTGCAGACGCTGGTAGGACTCGGTCATTACCGCCAGGCCGTCGCCGACCGATGGGGTTTCCTGGAAGTTTTCCACCACGTAGCGACCACGGTTGGCGGCAGCGACGTAGGCCTGACGGGTCAGGTAGTAGTCGGCCACGTGGATTTCGTAGGCGGCCAGCAGATTGCGCAGGTAGATCATGCGCTGCTTGGCGTCCGGCGAGTAGCGGCTGTTCGGGAAGCGGCTGGTGAGCTGAGCGAACTCGTTGTACGAATCACGCGCGGCGCCCGGGTCACGCTTGGTCATGTCCAGTGGCAGGAAGCGCGCCAGCAGGCCGCGGTCCTGGTCGAACGAGGTCAGACCCTTCAGATAGTAGGCGTAGTCGACGTTCGGATGCTGCGGGTGCAGACGAATGAAACGCTCGGCAGCCGACTTGGCCGCTTCCGGTTCGGCGTTCTTGTAGTTCGCGTAGATCAGCTCCAGCTGCGCCTGGTCGGCGTAGCGGCCGAACGGATAGCGCGACTCCAGCGCCTTGAGCTTGGCGGTGGCACTGGTGTAGCTGTGGTTGTCCAGGTCGGCCTGCGCCTGCTGGTACAGCTCTGCCTCGCTCAGGTTTTCGTCAACGACTTCCTTCGAAGAACAAGCAGCGGTGAGTCCGAGGATGGCGATCAGCAGCAGGTGTTTCACTTGCATGGCGGCTTGCGTCCCTATGACGGCCGCTGTCTTGGGCGAGGCCGTCCTGTTATGATGAACGCCCCGTGGAACCCTCGGGGCAAAAGACGCCGTATTTAACCACAAGCGTGCAGCCGAAACCAAAGGCTGTGCCTCCGCCTGATTCGAGCATGTCCGAGAATATTCAACTTAGCGCAGAGGTTCCGTCCGAATTGGGCGGGCAACGCCTCGATCAAGTCGCCGCCCAACTGTTTGCCGAGCATTCGCGCTCGCGCCTGTCCGCCTGGATCAAAGAGGGCCGTCTGACCGTTGATGGCGCTGTGTTGCGTCCTCGCGATATCGTGCATGGTGGCTCGCTGCTGGCGCTCGACGCCGAGCAGGAAGCCCAAGGCGAGTGGGTGGCCCAGGACATCGAACTGGATATCGTCTACGAAGACGACCAGATCCTTGTCATCAACAAGCCTGCGGGCCTGGTGGTGCACCCGGCTGCCGGGCACGCCGACGGCACCCTGCTCAATGCCCTGCTGCATCACGTGCCGGACATCATCAACGTGCCGCGCGCTGGTATCGTGCACCGTCTGGACAAGGACACCACCGGTCTGATGGTGGTGGCCAAGACCATTCAGGCGCAGACCCAGCTGGTTGCCCAGCTGCAAAGCCGCAGCGTCAGCCGTATCTATGAGTGCATCGTGATCGGTGTAGTCACCGCCGGCGGCAAGATCAACGCGCCGATCGGTCGTCACGGCGGCCAGCGTCAGCGCATGGCGGTTACCGAAGGCGGCAAGCCCGCGGTCAGCCACTATCGGGTGCTTGAGCGATTCCGCTCGCACACCCACGTGCGGGTCAAGCTGGAAACCGGTCGTACCCACCAGATCCGCGTGCACATGGCTCATGTCAACTTCCCGTTGGTCGGCGATCCGGTCTACGGCGGGCGTTTCCGCATCCCGCCGGCAGCCAACCCAACCATGGTCGACGCCCTCAAGACCTTCCCGCGCCAAGCCCTGCACGCGCGCTTCCTGGAGTTGGATCACCCGACCACCGGCGAGCGCATGGGCTGGGAATCGGCGCTGCCGGACGACTTCGTCTGGCTGCTGTCGCTGCTCAAGCAAGACCGCGAGGCGTTCGTCGGATGAGCACTCTGACGCCCGACCTGCTGATCCCCGACTGGCCTGCGCCAGCCGCGGTGCGGGCGTGCGTCACCACGCGTAATGGCGGCGTCAGCCTGGCGCCGTTCGAATCGTTGAACCTCGGCGATCACGTCGGCGACGACCCGGCCGCCGTGGCCGAGAACCGTCGCCGATTGACCGCCGAGTTTGCCATCCAGCCTGCCTGGCTCAAGCAGGTGCATGGGCGGGAGGTCGCCGACGCCGACCCGGCGCTGATTGCCGAGGCCGACGCCAGCTGGACGTCCCGCCCAGGCATCGCCTGCACGGTGATGACCGCCGATTGCCTGCCTGCGCTGTTCTGCGACCGCGCCGGTACGCGGGTCGCCGCAGCCCATGCCGGTTGGCGCGGGTTGGCCGGCGGGGTGCTGGAAGCCACCCTCGACCGCCTCGATGTCGCCGCGCAGGACGTTCTGGTCTGGCTTGGCCCGGCCATCGGCCCGCAGGCTTTCGAAGTGGGCGCGGAAGTCCGTGAAGCGTTCATGACCGTTCATCCGGAAACTGCCACGGCCTTTGTCGCTGCTGCCCAACCCGGCAAGTACCTGGCCGACATCTATCGCCTGGCGCGCATCCGTCTGGCCGCACGCGGCGTGACCGCGGTGTATGGTGGCGGCCAGTGCACGGTCAGCGACCCGCGCTTCTATTCCTACCGACGTAACCCGAACACCGGGCGTTTCGCCTCGTTGGTCTGGCTTGAGTCTCGCTGACCTGGATCAAGCCCGCTACGCTTGAAACCTCCAGAATCACCCTCATCTATGTGGGTATCTCTGGCAGGCTTCTCTTCATCAGGTGTGTCCATCGCTCCGGCCTGCCCATAAAGGAAGGTAACTTATGCGAATAGACCGTTTGACCAGCAAGTTACAGCTGGCGTTATCCGACTCCCAATCCCTGGCCGTTGGCATGGATCATCCCGCCATCGAGCCCGCGCACCTGTTGCAGGCCCTGATCGATCAGCAGGGTGGTTCGATCCGTCCGCTGCTGATGCAGGTCGGTTTCGACGTCAATAGCCTGCGCAAGGCGCTGAGCAAAGAGCTCGACCAACTGCCAAAAATCCAGAACCCGACCGGCGACGTGAACATGTCGCAGGACCTGGCACGTCTGCTCAACCAGGCTGACCGTCTGGCCCAGCAGAAGGGCGACCAGTTCATCTCCAGCGAACTGGTGCTGCTCGCTGCCATGGACGAGAACAGCAAGCTTGGCAAGGTGTTGCTCGCTCAGGGCGTTACCAAGAAGGCCCTGGAAAACGCCATCAGCAACCTGCGTGGCGGCGAAGCGGTGAACGACCCGAACGCCGAGGAGTCGCGCCAGGCCCTGGACAAATACACCGTCGACCTGACCAAGCGTGCCGAAGAAGGCAAGCTCGACCCGGTGATCGGGCGTGACGACGAGATCCGCCGCACCATACAGGTGCTGCAACGCCGTACCAAGAACAACCCGGTACTGATCGGTGAGCCTGGTGTCGGTAAAACCGCCATCGCCGAGGGCCTGGCCCAGCGCATCATCAACGGCGAAGTGCCGGATGGCCTCAAAGGCAAGCGTCTGCTCTCGTTGGACATGGGCGCGCTGATTGCCGGTGCCAAGTTCCGGGGTGAGTTCGAAGAGCGGCTCAAAGGCCTGCTCAATGAGCTGTCCAAGCAGGAAGGGCAGATCATCCTGTTCATCGACGAGCTGCACACCATGGTCGGCGCCGGTAAGGGCGAAGGCTCGATGGATGCCGGCAACATGCTCAAGCCGGCGCTGGCGCGCGGCGAACTGCACTGTGTCGGCGCCACCACGCTGAACGAGTATCGCCAGTACATCGAGAAGGACGCCGCGCTGGAGCGGCGTTTCCAGAAGGTGCTGGTGGAAGAGCCGAGCGAGGAAGATACCATCGCGATCCTGCGTGGCCTGAAAGAGCGCTATGAAGTGCACCACAAGGTGGCGATCACCGACGGTGCAATCATTGCCGCCGCCAAGCTCAGCCATCGCTACATCACCGATCGGCAGTTGCCGGACAAGGCCATCGACCTGATCGACGAAGCGGCCAGCCGCATTCGTATGGAAATCGACTCCAAGCCCGAAGTGCTCGACCGTCTGGAGCGCCGCCTGATTCAACTCAAGGTTGAGTCCCAGGCGCTGAAGAAAGAGGAAGACGAGGCTGCACTCAAGCGCCTTGAGAAACTCACCGAGGAAATTGCCCGGCTGGAGCGTGAGTACGCCGATCTGGAAGAGGTCTGGACTTCGGAAAAAGCCGAAGTGCAGGGCTCGGCGCAGATCCAGCAGAAAATCGAGCAGTCGCGTCAGGAACTGGAAAGCGCTCGCCGGCGTGGCGACCTGAGCCGCATGGCCGAACTGCAGTACGGGGTGATCCCGGACCTGGAGCGCAGCCTGCAGATGGTCGACCAGCATGGCAAGGCCGAGAACCAGTTGCTGCGCAACAAGGTGACGGAAGAAGAAATCGCCGAAGTGGTATCGAAATGGACCGGCATCCCGGTGGCAAAAATGCTCGAAGGCGAGCGTGACAAGCTGCTGAAGATGGAAAGCCTGCTGCATGAGCGGGTAATCGGCCAGGAAGAAGCCGTAACAGCCGTGGCCAACGCCGTGCGTCGTTCCCGCGCGGGCTTGTCCGACCCCAACCGGCCGAGCGGCTCGTTCCTCTTCCTCGGCCCGACCGGGGTGGGTAAGACCGAGCTGTGCAAGGCGCTGGCCGAGTTCCTCTTCGACACCGAAGAGGCGATGGTGCGGATCGACATGTCCGAGTTCATGGAGAAACATTCCGTGGCGCGTCTGATCGGTGCGCCACCGGGCTACGTTGGTTATGAAGAGGGCGGTTACCTGACCGAAGCGGTGCGGCGCAAACCGTACGCGGTGGTGCTGCTCGACGAGGTGGAGAAAGCCCATCCGGATGTGTTCAACGTATTGTTGCAGGTGCTCGAAGACGGCCGGCTGACCGACAGCCATGGGCGTACCGTGGACTTCCGTAATACGGTGATCGTGATGACCTCTAACCTGGGCTCGGCGCAGATCCAGGAACTGGTCGGCGATCGCGAAGCACAACGGGCGGCGGTGATGGATGCGGTGGGTGCGCACTTCCGGCCGGAGTTCGTCAACCGGATCGACGAAGTGGTGGTGTTCGAACCGCTGGGCCGCGAGCAGATTGCCGGTATCACCGAGATCCAGTTGGGCCGGCTGCGTAGCCGCCTGGCCGAACGCGACCTGAGCCTGGAACTGGGCCCGGAGGCGTTGGACAAGCTGGTCGCCGTCGGTTACGACCCGGTGTATGGCGCACGGCCGCTGAAACGGGCGATTCAACGCTGGATCGAGAACCCGCTGGCGCAACTGATTCTGTCCGGTCAGTTCCTGCCAGGCAGCCAGATCACCGCGAAGGTGGACGGCGAAGAAATCGTCTTCTCCTGATTTTTCAGGGTGTAACGTTAAGGCCTCGAATTTCGAGGCCTTTTTTCTTTGCATTTTTCTTCGAGTGCTTGTAAAGTGCGCCCCGCTGTATGTCACCTCGCAGATCACCGGCAGTTTTGGGAATCTGAAAAAAAGTTGCAAATCAATCAGTTGAATGCAAATTTGGGGGTTGACAAGGGTTTTGAAGGTTGTAGAATAGCGCGCCTCAGAGACATGAACGCAGCGATGCACAAGGTCGAAGAGTTCAAGGCGGTAGCGATACAGTTTTTGAAATTGCAGCATCTGAAATTGATAGTTCCGTGATAGCTCAGTCGGTAGAGCAAATGACTGTTAATCATTGGGTCCCAGGTTCGAGTCCTGGTCACGGAGCCAAATTTCAAACCGGGGTATAGCGCAGTCCGGTAGCGCGCCTGCTTTGGGAGCAGGATGTCAGGAGTTCGAATCCCCTTACCCCGACCATTTTTGGGTCGTTAGCTCAGTTGGTAGAGCAGTTGGCTTTTAACCAATTGGTCGTAGGTTCGAATCCTACACGACCCACCATTTTCGAGTCTGGTTCGCTGGGCTTGGATCTTAAACGATCAGTTTGCCATTAGCAGCTGGTCACTAAAAAAGGCGCCTAACGGTGCCTTTTTTACACCGGGGTATAGCGCAGTCCGGTAGCGCGCCTGCTTTGGGAGCAGGATGTCAGGAGTTCGAATCCCCTTACCCCGACCATATTCAGAATCAGGGCGCCTCTCGGGGCGCCCTTTTTCGTTTCCGCTGTTCGCTTTTCCCTCCTTTATATTGCTTTTCGGCCATAACGCACTAGCGTTAGCGCGGCAGGGATAGCACTTGGCTACTTTTTCGCAGCCCGCCATGCGCGGGCGGCCTCCCTGCGTCCATTTCGAACGAGACGGTCATGGGGGGCGGTCTCGTTCGTGCAATTCGACTTCAAGGATATGAAGCAGGAGCAGTGCATGAACGTTATCCACAACGGTAAGCGGCCGCATCATTGGTCGACCGGGCTCAGCGCCCTGGCCTTGCTCTGCGCCGCCGCTGGCGCGCAGGCCGACGGCGCAGCGCGGGCCTTCGTCAACCCGCCGGCCCTGGGCCAGGCCGAACCGACCCGCGAGACGGCCAAGGGCGGCACCCTGCTGATGCAGGCCGCACCCGATAGCACGCCACAACCCAATGTGCACGCCGGTCACGAGCGTTTGCTCGACCTGGTGATCAAATACACCGACAGCACCATTTACGACCCGGCCACCGGCAAGGATGTACCCGTGCGCCTGCGTAGCTACACCGGCACCGGTGTCGACGAAAAGCGCCCCTACGTGGCCCCGACCATCGACGTAACCCCCGGCGACACCGTGCGGATCAACCTCGACAACCAGCTTGATGCCGACCCGAGCTGCAGCGGCGACAACCACAGCCCGGACAAGCCACACTGCTTCAACGGCACCAACCTGCACTCCCACGGCCTGTGGGTCAGCCCTGCGGGTAACAGCGACAACGTGCTGCTGTCGATCAACCCGAAAGTTAAGTTCCAGTACGAATACAACATTCCTGCCGATCACCCGGCCGGGACCTTCTGGTACCACCCGCACCGGCACGGCTCCACGGCCTTGCAGGTCGGCAGCGGGATGGCCGGTGCGCTGATCATCCGGGGCCAGCGCCCACCCACCACGCACAGTACCGGCGACATCGACACCCTGCTCAAGCCGACGCCGGAGCAGCCGTTCGCCGAGCGCCTGCTGGTGCTGCAACAGATTCCCTATGCGTGTGGCGACAAGAACGGCAAGTTGCCCAAGGGCGACATCAAGTGGAATTGCAGCGGCGACGAGATCGGCGTGGTCGAGTCCTACGATCAGTTCGGTCCGGGCGACTGGGCCGATTCCGGACGCTTCACCAGCGTCAACGGCGAGGTCCAGCCGGTGTTCGCCGCCACGGTCGGTCAATACGAACGCTGGCGCCTGGTGCATGCCGGGGTGCGGGAAACCGTCACTCTGCAGTTCCTCAAGATGGACGAAAGCGCCAGTACCAGCGCTGCGCTCGCCAACGGCGTGGCTGCGGGCAAAGCCGATGCGTTCATTGCCAGCAACTGCAAGGGCACGCGGGTCAACGTCAACGTCATCGCCGCCGACGGCCTGACCCTGGGCGCTGCGCAGAACCTGCCGCAGGTCACCCTGCAGCCGGGCTATCGCTTCGACCTGCTGGTGGCCTTCCCGGAGAAGGGGCAGTACTGCGTGGTCGATGGCGGCGAAACGGCGGCGGGTAACGTCAGTCAGGTAAAAAGCGACCGTCAGTTGCTCGGCTTCGTCGAGGTCAAGGACAACCCTGGCAAGACCTCTAGCGATAGCCTGCAGAACGTCCTGGTGGCGGCCGCCAACCGTGCCGGGTACGCCGAGGCGGTGAAGAGCAGTGTGGTCAACGACCTGAACAGTGGCCTCAAGCTGAGCAACTTCATTCCGCACAAGGACATTGGCAACGACGAGCTGATCGCCGAGGAGCAGCAACTGGTGTTCCTTATCGACACCCGCACCAAGGACACCAAGTTCGCCGTCGGCACCACGCCGCAGAACGCCGTGCCCTACGTGCCGGGCGACATTCCGCGGCAGTTGACCCTGGGCGACTCACAGCGCTGGGTACTCAGCTCGGCGTATGCCAGCCATCCGTTCCACATCCACGTCAACCCGTTCCAGATCGAGAAGATCCTCAACGACAAGAACCAGGACCTGAGCCTGCCCAACGCCGTGGATGATGACGGTGACACGCAGTTCGCCGGCCTCAGCGGCGTCTGGAAAGACACCCTGTTCGTCAAGGGGCCGGCCGGTAAAGGCATCGACCCGATGACCAACAAGAAAGGCGTGTACACCGTGTATGTGAAAACCCGCTACCAGCGCTACATCGGCGAGTACGTGCTGCATTGCCACATTCTCGATCACGAGGACCAGGGCATGATGCAGAACGTGAAGATCTCGCTGCCTGAGGGCCCTGGCGGCAGTGCTTCAGCGGCTCACGGCAGCCCGATGAAGCACTGACTGCCCGCCGTGTGGGAGTAGCCCCCGCCCCGGCATTGCGCACGGGGCGGGGGCTGCCTGTCAGTGCAGCTTCAGGCGCGGCTCGGTGCCACGGCCGATGCGGCTGCCGAGCATCAGCATAAGGGTGCGGAAAGTGCCATACAGCGCCATCTGGTGCATGCGGTACAGCGACACGTAGAACATCCGCGCCAGCCAGCCTTCGAGCATCACGCTGCCGGTCAGGTTGCCCATCAGGTTGCCGACCGCCGAGAAGCGCGACAGCGACACCAGAGAGCCGTAGTCGCGGTAGGCGTAGGTGGGCAGGGCCTTGCCTTCCAGGCGCGCCTTCAGGCTTTTGGCCAGCAGCGAGGCTTGCTGGTGCGCAGCTTGCGCGCGCGGCGGCACGTTGCGCTCGCTGCCCGGTTGCGGGCAGGCGGCGCAATCGCCGAAGGCGAAGATGTCGTCGTCGAGGGTGGTTTGCAGGGTCGGGCGCACCACCAACTGGTTGATGCGATTGGTTTCCAGACCGTCGATGTCCTTGAGGAAGCCTGGCGCGCGAATACCCGCCGCCCAGACTTTCAGGCTGGCCTCGATCACATTGCCATTGCTGGTCTTCAGGCTGTCGGCGGTCACTTCGCTGACGGCGGCGTTGGTCATCACGGTGACGCCGAGTTTTTCCAGGGTCTTGTGCACCGGCACGCTGATCCGCTCCGGCAAGGCTGGAAGCACCCGTGGGCCGGCTTCGATCAGGGTGATGTGCATGTCTTCCGGGCGGATCCGGTCCAGGCCATAGGCGGCCAGTTCGTGCGCCGCGTGATGCAGCTCGGCCGCCAGTTCCACCCCGGTGGCGCCGGCACCGACGATGGCCACGCTGATTTTCGAGCTGGCGACGTCGCCGGCATGGGCGCGCAGGTAGTGGTTGAGCAGTTGCTGGTGGAAGCGCTCGGCCTGCTTGCGGGTGTCGAGGAACAGGCAGTGCTGCGCCGCGCCGAGGGTGCCGAAGTCGTTGGTGTTGCTGCCGACCGCGATCACCAGCGTGTCGTAGCCCAGGGTGCGCGCTGGCAGCAGCTCGCGGCCATCCTCGTCGAGGGTGGCGGCCAGCTGGATCTGCTTGGTGGCGCGCTCCAGGCCGCTCATGCGGCCGAGCTGAAACTCGAAATGGTTCCACTTGGCTTGCGCCACGTAGTTCAGTTCGTCTTCGGAGGAGTTCAGCGAGCCGGCGGCCACTTCGTGCAGCAGCGGTTTCCAGATGTGGGTCAGGTTGGCATCGACCAGAGTGATGCTGGCGCTGCCGCGCTTGCCCAGGGTTTTACCCAGGCGGGTCGCCAGTTCCAGGCCGCCGGCGCCGCCGCCGACAATCACGATACGGTGAGTCATGGGGATATCTCATAAGGTTTACGGAATTCGGGTCTTGAGTGGCCGGCCGCAGTAGGCGGGCGATGTGGGCGAGCGCAAGGCAGCTCATAGCACCAGGTAACTCAAGAGGCGGCTGAGCAGGCCCAGCGCGATAGTCACGGCAACCACCAGCACAAGGAGCAGCCACGGCCGGAAAGGCTTGCGCTCGACTTGGTGTTGGGGGGCTCGCAGGTAGTCATCGACACGTTGCTGGTCATCGGGGTTCAGACGGCTGGTCATGGTGGCCTCGTCAGATAGACGCATGAGACTGCAGGAAAGCTACAGTGTTCACTGTAGCCGCTGGCTCGGTGTGTACCTGACGGTTCAAAGCGTATCGGTCGGGCTTTTTAACATTGGCGCCGCTTTTTTGCCATCCCGCGATGGTGGGGGGGCCGATCAGAGGCTGATGCCGACGTCGAAGACGATGCTGCGGCCCAGGTTGCTGCGCAGGAAGTCTGGCGCGTCGGGGTGGGCGAAGATCACCCGGGCGAACGTCGGGCCCACCAGCGACAGCGAGCGCCAGCCCTGGCGCAGGTATTCGGTGGGGGGCGGGAAGTGGCTGTTGAGGTCAAGCACTTCGCGCTTGAGGCTGGCAAAGGCGATGATGTCCAGTTCGCCCAGGTCCAGGCCGCGTTCCTGGTAATTGTGGGCTTTCTTGCGCAGGGTCGGCGCCAGGCGTTGCAGCAGCTCCTGGGCGTTGATGCGGCGCGGGCGGGCCTCGCGGCGCACCAGTTGGCTGAGGGAGAAAGCACTGCGGCGGCGTTGCAGTTCTTCGCGCCATTCGTCGTTGAGGCGGCGGCCTTCGTCGAGCACGAAGAACACCTCGAAGGCGGCGTCGCGAAACAGCACATCGGGCGGTTCCTGGCCGGCGGCGGCAAAGTCTTCGCTACGGTAGGGAATGTTCAGGCCTTGCAGCAGGCGCTGGCAGACCCAACGCTCACGCTCCCATTTGCGGGCATTGGAGAGGAACGCATTGGCTTGTTCGGCCTGAATGGTGAGCAGGCGCAGGTAGTCTGAGTCGTCCATGGGAACAAGCTTAGCGTTCAAAGTGTGAATGCTGATAGGGCGGTGGGATAAAAGTCTCTCGCCAGGCCAGCACCTACAGGTGTCACCTGACTTGCGTCAGCCCTGTCGCTTTTTGTTGTAGTCTTTTCTTCACTTCCTGCGGCAATCATCTTCAAATGTGCTGTTTAAACCGATAGTCTGCGGTGCATCTGCTCCGCCGAAGACTTCCAACTAAAACGAGCCGGCCATGACTGATTTGTCCCGTACGCAAGGGTTCGCGAGCCAGGCGATTAGCGCCCTGGAAGGACGTTTCTTTCGCCCGCCACTGCCCGAGGGGCATGTGCCGCGCACGCGTCTGTGCCAGCGCCTGCATGCCGGGCTCGGCGGTCGTCTGTTATTGGTCAATGCCCCGGCCGGTTTCGGCAAGAGCTCGTTGGCGGTGGAATTCTGCGAGAGCCTGCCCAGTCACTGGCGCAGCCTCTGGTTTGGCCTGAGTCGACGCGACAGCGACCCTGGGCGCTTCCTCGAACGCCTGCTCGAAGGCCTTCAGCATTACTGCCCCAACCTCGGTAGCCAGGCCATGGGCCTGCTGAAAATGCGCCAGCGTCACCAGCCGTTCGCCTTCGAGGAGTGGATCGACAGCCTGCTCGACGACCTCGCCCTGCACCTGCATGCGCAACAGCCGCTGCTGCTGATCCTCGACGACTACCACCTGGCCCAGGGGCCGGTGCTCGACCGCTGCCTGCAGTTCTTCCTCAATCACTTGCCGCCGGGCCTGTTGTTGCTGGTCACCAGCCGTCAGCGCCCGGATTGGCACCTGGCGCGCCTGCGCCTGTCGCGGCAACTGCTCGAACTCAACGAACAGGACCTGCGCCTGACCCCCGACGAATCGCTCGCCGTGCTCGGCCAGCACCCCAGTGTGTTGCGGGGCCAGGCCCTGGACAACCTGATCCAGCGCAGCGACGGCTGGGTGGCCGGGCTACGTTTCTGGCAGTTGGCCGCCACCGAAGCTGGCGCCGACAGCGCCTTGCCACAGGCGCTGCATGGCGGCGAAGGGCTGATCCGCGATTACCTGCTGGAGGAAGTCATCGACTGCCTGCCCGGCGATGTGCAGGCCTTCCTCTACGACACGGCCTGTCAGGAGCGCTTCTGCAGCGACCTGTGCGACGCCCTGCGCGAAAGCCACGACAGCGCCGAGATCCTCCGTTACCTGCAAGCGCATCAGGTGTTCCTGGTGCCGCTCGACGAGCACGGCCACTGGTTCCGCTATCACCATCTGTTCTCCGACCTGCTGCGCAGCCGCCAGGCCAGTTTGCCGCTGGCCAGCCTGCACCTGCGCGCCTGCCGCTGGTTCCATGGCCAGGGCCTGCTCGACGAGGCGGTGGAGCAGGCCCTGCGTGCCGGCCATCTCGATGTGGCGGCGAACCTGGTGCAGAACCTGTCCGAAGAACAACTGCTGGCCGAACAGAACGTTGGCATGTTGCTGCGCTGGAAGATGGACCTGCCCGACAGTCTGCTGATCAGCACACCGCGGCTGATCGTGCTGTACAGCTGGGCGCTGGGCCTGGCCTGCCAGCTGGATGCGGCCGAGGAACTGGCCGCGCACCTGAGCCGCTTCCTGCCGGCGCCGTCGGCCACGGCGCAAAAATCCATGCTCGCGCAATGGCTGGCGCTCAGCGGCATCATCGCCCGTGGCCGGGGGGATCGTGCGCGCACCCGTTCCTATTGCGAGCAGGCCCTGCAGAGCCTGCCGCAGAAGCGTTATGGCCAGCGGCTGCTGTGCCTGTCGACGTTGTCCAACCTGGCCATTGCCGATGCCGACTTCTGGCATGCCCGGGGCTGGAACCGCGAAGCGCTGGAGCTGGCGCAGCGGGTGGGCAACCCGTTGTTCGAAGCGCTGGCCCACTACGACCGGGCGCGGGTGCTGCATGCCCGTGGCGAGGTGCTGCGCTCGATGGATGAAGTGCGCCAGGGCTTGCAGCGCCTGCATGGCTTGTCCGGGCAGCGGCTGTATGCGGTGCGCGCGCGCTTGATGCTGTACGACGGCTACCTGCTGGTGACCCGCCTGCAATGCGACAGTGGCCGCAGCCGGCTGCGCGCGGGGTTGGTGGAGGCGCGCGCCTGCCGTGATATCAGCGTACTGATCGGGCATTGCGCGCTGGCGCGGCTGGACGGTCGCGAGGGGCGTTTTACCGAAGCCTTCGCCGAACTGGCCGAGGCGGAACGGCTGATGCACATCTGGGATGTGCCGCCGATTTTCTACCTGGCGATGATTACCCTGGTGAAATGCGAGATCTGGCTGGCCCAGGGGCGTACCGATCTGGCCGAGTCGTGGTTGCTGCGTCTGGGCCAGACCTATGGCGGCGAGCAGGCCGCGGCTGCGCCGGAATTCCACCCGTTGCTGCCGCGGCACATCGAATTGCAGCAGGCGCGTCTGGAGCAGGTGCAGGGGCGCCTGGAACAGGCCGGGCAGCGTTTGCAGGGTTTGACTGCGCGCGGGTTGACCAGCGGTGGGCTGTTATTGAGTGTGACAGCGTTGTGTCAGCACATTGGTTTGTTGCTCGATCAGCATCAGCGCGAGGCCGCTTGCGAGCTGCTTGGGCAGGCGCTGGATGCGGCGCGGGGCGGGGCGTTGCAGCCGTTCCAGAATCTGCTCGACGAGCATCCGCAGTGGTTGCGCGAGCAGTTGCAGCAGCAACCGGCGGGGCCGGCGCAGCTGAGTTTGCTGGCGCTGTTGCCGGTGGAGGAAGCGCCGTCCGCGCCGCCGGTGTCCAGCGACCTGAGTGCCCGCGAATTGGCGGTGCTGAAGTTGATTGCGCAGGGCTGCTCGAACCAGGAGATCAGCGAGCAGCTGTTCATCTCGCTGCACACGGTGAAGACCCATGCCAGCCACATCAACGGCAAGCTCGGGGTGGAGCGGCGGACCCAGGCGGTGGCGCGGGCGAAGGGCATGGGGTTGCTCTGAGTTCTTCGCCGCCCGGCAATTCCTGTAGGCGCTGGCTTGCCTGCAATCTGCTGCGAAGCAGCAGCAAAACCATCCCGTTGGGAGTGCCAGTAGGAATGCGGATTCAGATACTACGAGCACTTCGCACCCGATCGCAGGCAAGCCAGCTGCTACAGGGTGTGCGGTGATTCGCCCCTGCGATCCCTATGCCGGCTTTGCCGGCGATGAGGCCGGTACGGGCCCCATCGCTGGCAAGGCCAGCCACAGGGTTGTGACTAGACCTGAAACCGGTTCACCAAACCATTCAGCGCCACCGCCAGGCGCGACAGGTCCTGGCTCGCCGCATTGCTCTGGTTGGCCCCCGCCGAGGTCTGCAACGACAGGTCGCGAATGTTCACCAGATTGCGATCCACTTCCCGCGCTACCGAGGCCTGCTCTTCGCTGGCGCTGGCAATCACCAGGTTGCGCTCGTTGATCGCGGCAATCGCCTGGGTAATTTCGGCCAACGCCTGACCCGAGGCCAGCGCCACTTCCAAGGTGCTGTGCGCCCGCGCATTGCTGTTGCGCATCGCCGCCACCGCACCTTCGGTGCCCTGCTCGATGCTGCCGATCATCGCTTCGATTTCCTGGGTCGACTGCTGCGTACGATGCGCCAGCGCCCGCACCTCATCCGCCACCACGGCAAAGCCGCGCCCGGCATCCCCGGCACGTGCCGCCTCGATGGCCGCGTTCAGCGCGAGCAAGTTGGTCTGCTCGGCAATCGAACGGATCACCTCCAGCACCTGACCGATGTTGCGCACATCGCCAGCCAGGTTCTCCACCTGGCCACAGGTGCGCGTCACGTCCTCGGCCAGCAAGCCAATCGACTCCACGGTCTCCTGCACCTGCGCCCGGCCATGCCGCGCGGTTTCATCGGTGGCACTCGACGCCTCGGAGGTGCTCACGGCATTGCGCGCCACTTCCTCCACTGCCGCCGTCATCTCGTTGACCGCCGTCGCCGCCTGTTCCACTTCGTTGCTTTGCTGATGCAGGCTCTTGGTCGAATCCTCGGTTACCGCTTGCAGCTCCTCGGACGCCGAAGCTAGCTGGCTCGAGGCATCGCTGATCTGCTGCAAGGTCGAACGCAAACTGCCCTGCATGTCGGCCAGCGCCTGCAGCAACTGCGCGGGCTCATCGCGGCCTTCAACGCTAATGCTCGCGCACAGGTTGCCCTGGGCAACCACCTGCGCCACCTCCACCGCCTGACGCAGCGGGCGGACGATACTGCGGGTCAACACCACCGCCAGCACTACAGTCAGCAACACCGTCACCAGCATCATGCCAAGCACCAGCGTGGTGGCGTTGGCGAACACCTCGCTGCTGGTCCCGGAAGCGGCGCGGGCTGCCTCTTTGTTCAAGTCGACCAGGGTAATCAGCTCCTTGACCATGGCATCGGCGTGCGCATACAGCTGATCGTTGGCGATCACCACCGCTTCGTTCTGTCGACCTTGCGCGGCCAGCGAACTCAGGCGCTCCTGCTCGTCCATGTAGAGCGCCTTGGCCGCCTTGAAACGCTCGTAGGCCTGCTGCTCGGCGGGCAGGGTAATCAGTTTTTCGTAATGCGCTTGCTCTTGCTGCAGGGCCTGTTTCAACTCGCTCAGGCGCTGCAGGTTGCTTTGCATGTCGTGCTCGTTACTCAAGGTAAGCAAGCGCAGGGTGATGGTCCGCACCCGCGATACGGTCAGGGCCACATCGTTGAGCGAGAGGATCGAAGGCAACCAGTTGTCGTCCACCACACGCGATTGATGGTTCATGCGCTGCATTTCCAGCAGCGAGAAGCATCCTAGCAACACGGCCATCAGCGTTATCAGCGCGAAGCCGAGGCTGGCGCGCAGGGAGATCTTCATGTTTCGCAATAGCATGTGTGCATTCCTTGTAATGGCAGTAAACAGGGGAGCACGCAAGTGAGCCCGCAGGCTCGGCAAGACAAAAAGGCACCCTCGACCCGGTCGAAAAGGTGCCTCTGTTATTTTTTGGTTTTTAGCGACTTATGGCGCAATGATGGCACTTTGCAGGTGGACGGTAAAGCAAAGGTGCCTGTCTGAGCCTATTGCAGCGGTACCTGTGGGCCAGCCTTGCCGGCGGTGGCGTCAGTAGAAACGCCGCGGATCCGGCGTGCTGATCAAGCTCGCCAACCGCGTCAGTGCAAACGCCAGTTCATCGCGGCTGGTTGGCGACATCAGCACCACTCGTACCCCGCGCGACAGCGCACCGCCACGCTCCGCCTGGAACTGCGAACCACTGAGAATCTGCACCCCCTGCGCCCGCGCCAGCAGGGTGAACTCGTCGGCGCTCCACGGCTCCGGCAATTCCAGCCAGAGGTGATAACTGTGCGGCTGGGTGCGCACCACCAGCCCGCGGAAGATCTGCGCGGCCAGCGCCTGGCGCGCCGCCGCCTCATCGCGCTGCATGCGGATCAACTGCTCGTCCAGGCCCGCAGTGATCACGTTGCTTGCCAGCTGCGCGGTCAGCGGCGACGGCATCCAGACGCTGCTGCGTACCATTGAGGTCAATCGCGACAGTAGGCGCGGCGGGCTGTACAGGTAACCGGTGCGCAACGCCGGCATCACCGACTTGGACAGGCTGGTGAGGTACACCGAACGCTCCGGTGCATAGGCGGCCAGCGGCGCAATGCTCGGGTCGGCGGCCAGGAAGCCGTAGATGTCGTCGTCCACCAGCAGGAAGTCGAACTCTTCGGCAATTGCCGCAATCTCCGCCCGGCGCCGGTGCGACATGCTCGCCGTGGTCGGGTTCTGGCAGGTGGCCACGCAGATCAGCAGGGCCGGGCGCTCCTGCTGGCAAATGTCGCGCAGGGCCGCTGGAATGATCCCTTCCTCATCCATCGGCACCCCGCGCAGGCGCCGCTGCAGGCCATGCGCCAGGGAGATGATGCCCGGGTAGCACAGCGCCTCGCACAGCACCAGGTCGCCACAGCCGCTCAATGCACTCATGGCCACCATCAGCCCATGTTGGGCGCCGGCGGTCACCACTACCTGCTGCCATTGCGCGTGCGGCAACGAGCGGCGCAGCCACTGCGCGCCCGCTTCGCGGTGTGCCGGGTGGCCGCCGTCGGGGGCGTAGTCCAGCGCGTCGGCGAAATCGGTGCTGCGCGCCAGGTTCACCAGCGCATCGCGCAGCCAGTATTCCAGCGATTCGCCGGACGGCTTGATGATCGACAGGTCCAGCACCTCGGCCCGGCCCAGCGCCAGCGGGCCCGGAGCCGCGGGCGGCGGCAGGCGGTCCTTGGCCTGCGGGTCGAGCACGTAGCTGCCACGGCCGACCTCGCCCTGCATCAGACCGCGTCGTTGCGCCTCGCTGTAAGCACGGCTAATGGTGCCGGGGGTGACGTCCAGCGCCTGCGCCAGCTCGCGCAGGGTCGGCAGGCGGTCGCCGTGCCGCAGCACGCCGTTGGCGATATCGCGGGCCAGGGCGTCGGCAATCGACAGGTACATCGGCTGGTTCAGGTCGTTGAGTTGTGGCACCCACATGGCCAGGGCTTCCAGGCAGAAACAATGTTGCGAGCCTACCATCTCATCGAAGCAATTGCTTCCGCACGTAAGGCAAATCAGTTATTGCATCGATTCAATTATTTCGATTAGATTCAACTTGCATCGACTCAATCATTCATACCCCCTGCGCGGAGCCTCCATGGATACCTTGCGAAAAGACCTCTCGCTGTCGGCGTTGATCGCCGGCTTTATCGCCGTGCTGATTTCCTATGCTGGCCCGCTGATCATCGTGTTCCAGGCGGCGCAGGCCGCGCAGATGTCCAGCGCCGAGGTGTCGTCGTGGATCTGGGCGATTTCCATCGGCAGCGGGGTAACCGGGGTGCTGCTCAGCTGGCGCCTGAAGGCGCCGATCATCACTGCCTGGTCGACCCCCGGTGCGGCCCTGCTGGTGAGCCTGCTGCCGCAGGTGTCGCTGGCCGAGGCGGTGGGCGCTTACATCGTGTCGGCGCTGATCATTGCCGTGGTCGGCCTCAGCGGTGCGTTCGACAAGCTGGTCAGCCGCCTGCCCAAGGCCATCGCCGCAGCCATGCTGGCCGGTATCCTGTTCCGCTTCGGCGCCGAGCTGTTCACTTCGATCAAGTTGCAGCCGTGGCTGGTGCTGTCGATGTTCGCCAGCTACCTGGTGTTCAAGCGCCTGTCGCCGCGTTACGCGATCCTCTCGGTACTGATCGTCGGCTGCGCGGTGGCCGCTTCGCTGGGCCAGCTCCATCAGGGGCAGATCACCCTGGCCCTGGCCGAACCGCAACTGATCGCGCCGCAGTGGAGCTGGCACGCGCTGATCAACATCGGCCTGCCGCTGGCGCTGGTGACGCTCACCGGGCAGTACGTGCCGGGCATGGCCGTGCTGCGCAGTTCCGGGTACCAGACCCCGGCGCGGCCGATCCTCTCGGTGACCGCCATCGGCTCGGTGCTGCTCGCGCCATTCGGCTCGCACGGCTTCAACCTGGCGGCCATCACGGCGGCCATCTGCACCGGCCGTGAAGCCCACGAAAACCCGGACAAGCGCTACATCGCCGGGATCGCCTGCGGGGCGTTCTACATCCTCATGGGTACCTTTGGCGCCACCCTGGCCTCGGTGTTCGCCGCCTTGCCCAAGGAACTGATCGCCGCGCTCGCCGGGTTGGCGCTGTTTGGTGCGATCATGACCGGCCTGGCCGGCGCCATGGCGGACGAAAAGCAGCGCGAACCGGCCCTGATTACCTTCCTGGTCACCGCCTCGGGCATGAGCTTCCTGGGCCTGGGCGCGGCCTTCTGGGGGCTGATCTTCGGCCTGCTCGCACATGGCGTGCTGACCTGGAGCCGTGAGCGTAGAGCACTGGGCGTCACCACCGGTTAAACGGGTGGCGATGGACGCGGGCAGTGGCAATTCGATATTGTGGCACGGCCTTCCCCGCAGATTGACCACTCACCCATGATCCCCGATTGGCTTGCCGCTAGCGCCGTAGTTGTGCTGTTGACCCTGCTCGTGGGCGCCTGGCGCCGAGAGCGGCGCTTGCGTGCGCGGCTGCGCGACACCGAGGCGACGCTGGCCCGCGAGCGCCGCGCCGACGATGTCGAGCGTTACCAGCGTAGCCAGTACTTTGCCCGGATCGGCACCTGGGATTGGGACATCGACACCGAGCAGCTGTACTGGTCGGAAGCGATCTATGGCATGTTCGGTTACCAGGTCGGTGAGATTACCCCCAGCTACGAACTTTTCTGCAACAGCGTGCACCCCGACGACCGCGCCCAGGTGCGCGCTGGCGAGCTGCGCTGCATCCAGACCGGCGAGAACCACGACGAAGAGTACCGTGTGGTCTGGCCCGACGGCAGCGTGCGCTGGCTGCGCGAGACTGGCAACATCGTCCGTAATGCCAACGGCGTGGCGGTGCGGATGATGGGCGTGGTGCGCGACATCACCGAGGAAAAGGCCTCGGCCAGCCAACTGCAACAGCTGGCGCATCACGACGCGCTGACCGGCCTGCCGAACCGTCTGGGCCTGGAGCGGCACCTCTCGCACAGCCTTGAACAGGCCCGCGCCAGCGGTGCCCGGGTGGCGCTGGTGTTCCTCGACCTGAACGGTTTCAAGGCGATCAACGACCTGCACGGGCATGCCATCGGCGACCAGGTGTTGATGTCGACCGCCGGACGGCTTAAGCAATTGCTACGTGCGGCCGATACCGTAGCGAGGATCGGTGGCGACGAGTTCGTGCTGATCCTCGAAGGACTGCCGCCTGGTCATGGCCTGGCGGTGGAACTGCAGGTGATCTGCAAACGGATTCTTACGGTGCTGGCCACGCCCATGCCGTCTTCGGTGGGTACCTTGCAGGTGGGTAGCAGCCTTGGCGTGGCGGTGTTTCCGGACCACGCCGCAAGCATGGACACGTTGATCCATCACGCCGACCTGGCGATGTATGAAGCCAAACGCAGTGGCGACAATCAGTACCGGGTTTCTGCGTCCTCTTAAATTTTCCAATGCAGGTTGTGTGGATGCTGGTGTACAGCCAAAAAAGCTTTCTGATCGTCGATGACTTCACCGACTTCCGCACCTCCGTCCGCTCGATGCTGCGGGAGATGGGCATCAAGGACGTCGACGTCGCCGAAAGTGGCGAAACCGCGCTGCGCATGTGCGCGCAGAAGCGTTATGACTTCATCCTGCACGACTTCCACATGGGCGACGGCAAGAAGAACGGTCAGCAGGTGCTCGAAGACCTGATGCTCGACAAGCTGATCAGCCATGAAGCGATTTTTCTCATGGTCACGGCCGAGAGCAGCCAGGCAGTGGTGCTCAGCGCCCTGGAACATGAGCCTGACGCGTACCTGACCAAGCCGTTCAACCGTCTCGGGCTGACCCAGCGGCTGGACAAACTGGTACAGCGCAAGACCCTGCTCAAGCCGATTCTGCAGGCCCTCGACCGTGGCCGCCCGGCCGACGTGCTGCTGGCCTGCGACAACCTCTGCAAGCAGGACCCGCGTTTCGCCCCGTTGTGCCTGCGCTACCGTGCCGATGCGCTGGCGGCGTTGAACCGGCATGAAGACCTTGAGCGCTTCCTCAAGGCGATCCTGGCCAACCGGCCGACGCCGTGGGCCTATGCGGCGCTGGGCAAGCTGCTGTTCAAGCGTGGCCAGGCCGGCCAGGCCAAGGAAATTTACGAGCAGGCCATCAAGACCTTCGCGATGATGCCCGGCCTCTATGACGGCCTGGCCGAAGTGCTGGCCTCGGCCGGCGAAACCAAGCGCGCGCAGAGCATCCTCGAAGAGGCCGTGCGCCTGTCGCCGCTGGCGGTGCGCCGGCAGATGCAACTGGGCAAGCTGGCGCTGAACAACGCTGACTTCGACAGTGCTTCCAAGGCGTACCGGCAGGCGGTGAGCCAGGGCCAGAACTCGCGCTTCAAGGACCCGGAAAGCAACCTCGGCCTGGCCCAGGCGCTGATCAGCAAGAACCATGGCAATGGCCTGGATGCGCGTACGCGGGTGGAGATCAACCAGGTGCTTGGCGACGTTGCCAAGGAGTACACCGACGACCAGGGCTTGCAGGTGCGGGCGCGGCTGATCAAGGCCACCGGCCTGGCCCAGGCCGGCGATGCCGAGACCGCGGCCAAGCTCACCGAAGCGGCGATTGCCCGGCTCGACAACATGGATCAGTTCTTCTCCGCCGAAACCGCGCTGGCGGTGGCCTCACAGTTGCAGCAACTGGGCCAGGCGTCGGCCGGCAGCGCCCTGTTGAAGAACTGCGTCGAGGTGTATGGCGATGACCCGGCGGTGATGAAGAACATCGCCAAGCTGACCGACGATCCGAGCATTCTCGGCGCCGGCAACGAGGCCGTCGACCTCAACCGTCAGGGCGTACGTGCCTATCAGGCGGGGCAACTGGCCGACGCGCTGGGCCTGTTCCGCCGCGCGCTGGGCTTGCAGCCGAAGAACATCAGCATTGCGCTGAACACCGCCCAGGCGCTGTTGCGCCTGGGCGGCGAGAAGCCGCCGCTGGCGCTGCTGGAAGAGTGCCGCACGTGCCTGGGCAAGGTGGCCGGGATCCCCGACAGCGACCCGCGCTACGAGCGCTATCGCAAGCTGCAGATCCGGGCGGTGAGCGTATGAACGCCAAGGGCGAAGGGCTGGAATTTTCCACGGTGATCGCGTCCACCGTGCATGACATGAAGAACTCCCTGGCCATGCTGATGCAGGCGCACGGTCAGTGGCTGGCGCGGTTGCCGGCAGCGCAGGGGCAGGGCGCCGAGCAGGCGGTGATCGAGCATGAGTTCGCCCACCTCAATGGCATGCTGGTGCAACTGTTGGGCCTGTACAAATTGAACGTCAACCAATTGCCGATGTGTCCGGGCTATCACGAGCTGGACGATTTCGTCGAAGCGCAACTGGCCGCGCATCAACAGGCCCTGGACAGCCGCGGGATTACCACGCGCTACCAGATCGATGCCTTCAACCCGCTGGGCTTCTTCGACCGTGAGCTGGTCAGTTCGGTGGTGTCGAATGTGCTCACCAATGCCATTCGCTATGCCGGTCACGCGTTGCTGATCACAGTGAGCGACGACGGTGAGCAACTGGCGCTGAGCATCAACGACGACGGGCCGGGTTATCCACAGGCGATGATCGACCGGCAGGCGGACTATGTGCAGGGCATCAATCCGCACACGGGCAGCACCGGGTTGGGGCTGTACTTCGCGTCGCGGATCGCCGCGCTGCACGAACGCAATGGCGTGCGCGGGCGGATCGAGATCGGCAATGGTGGGGCGTTGGGCGGTGGGATGTTTACCTTGTATCTGCCATAGCCGTTGTTCTGATCGACCCGCTGCTCTGGCGTTCGGCGCAGAGCACGGGCCGCCGCCGGCATCGTCCGGCGGCTCAAGGGACTTAGCGCGACAACTGAATACCGCTGTAGTACAGGACGCCCGACACCGTGTTGTCGAAGGTGAACTGGATACTTTTCAAGGTACGGATGTTCAACGCCTTGCCCGTCTGGCCATCAACCAGATTGGCCAAGGGCACCCGAATCGTTTGCATTTGTACGCTGTAGTAGGTGCCACTCCGGACGCTGTTCAGAATGTCCGGGTACAGCAGGTGTTGGTCGCTGCCTTGTTTGAACGTTGCGAGGTTCCCTTCGGCATCCGTCACGTCGATAGTGATGTCTTGGTCCTTGGCTGCATCGCCTTCCTCAGCCAGTGCTTGACCGAAATCCATCGCAAGGACGGTGTATGACTCCGTGGCGACGTTTTCGGGAACAGGGTCAAGCAACAGGGTATAGGTGACGGCCGCAGAGGTGGCTTGCCACTTGAACTTCAGGCGCCGGATCGAAGCCTTGTGTGCGTCAGCATAAAAGTGCAGGTGCTGCTGTTGTACGGTGAGGTTCTTACTGTCAGTGCTGCCGCTCAGGGGCTGAGAAATCACCGGCAGGGGAGTGTCTTCGCTTTCCTGGAGATGTTGTAGAAACAGCCGTTGACTGTCCTGATATTGCGATACCAGGATTCTGCCTGCTGGCAACCAGGGGGCGAAGTTTCGCTGGTCCTTGAGGAGTTCGCGGTGCGCATCACTGTCCAGTAGCAGCGCCTGGACGATGCTGGAAACGTAGAGCTTCGCGAACGTTCGTTGTTGCTGTGCTGCTACTGGATCGTCGCTGGAGTTGGTCCACACTTCGTTGAAGTAGTTATGATTGCCGGCATAGATCCGCCAGGCTCCCTTGATCTTGCCATTCGAATCCTGCGGGTCTTCCAGGTTGCGCGTGGCGGTGTCGTAGAAGATATGGCCTCTGGTGTGGTCGTCGCTACCCTCAATGTGGAAGTAGTTGTCCATGACGTCCGGGTTGCCGTAGGGCTTGTGATCGCCTCTTAATGGGTCCGTAATGACGGAGGGCGCCATGGTGAGCACCGCGCGCAGGCCAAATCCATAAGGCCCCAGGCCATTTTTACCGCCTAGCAGAGGCAACATCGGGTAGATCGGTTTGGCCGGGTCGGTGGGCTCCAGCGGGCGACCTTCGACATTCTCAAGCGTATTGATGTAAGCCGCATCCGCGGCCGCTTCGCCACCGCGAGAATGACCGCAGAGGAAGACTCGACTGAGGTCGATTTTCTGGTGCAGTGGATGACTCGGGTCTTCGTTCCACGCTCTGAATTGCTTGATGTATTCGAGGATCAGCACAGGGCGTTTACCACTGTCTGGAAGCAAATTGCCATCGTCCCCCTCGGTGAGATTCGCGATGTGTATGGTGGTGACGGAGGCGGTGATAACCCCGTGGGTTGCCAGGTGCTTACCTAGATAGGCATAGCCTGCCGCCGAATCAGTCTGCACGCCCCAATCGCCATGGCAGAAAATGGCGAGGGGATAGACTTCTTTCTCTTTTGCCTTTGCTTCAGGTTTGAGTGTTGGCACATAGAGATGCCCGAATAGCGGGATGTCATGTAGGTTAAAGGGCCATTCGGTGGTGGCGGTGGCGCCTGGGAGGTACTTCATGAAAGGGGACATATCGACACGGTGAGCGTTGCTGTAATGCTCGTCTGGGCTGTTGTAGGTCAGGTAGTTCCTGAACAGGAGGTTGCTTTCATCGAACTTCAGTGCTGCGCTACTGAATACCTTTTCTTCGCAGTCATAGCGATCACCTGGCAACGAAGGGTTTTTCAAGATTTCCATGTGCATAGGCTTCCTGCTTGGAGAGCGTTCCGGGATGGTGCTCATCCAGCAGTAGATACGCCAGTGGCGGTGGCGGACAACTAGCAGAAGTCATAGGTGGGGCGCATGCATTTGCCGGCGAGAGGCTGCTCTGTTCGGGCAAGCGGTAGCGTTCGGAAGTGGCTGCAGCGATTTGTGGGCTGGCAATCAGGCGACTATCGTTCGTGGCAGGCCCGATGAAAACAATGTCATGGAATTTTTCCCGGGCATTGCGTTCCAAGCTTGGCATCGATCCGCAATCGATCCGCTGCACTTTCGACTTACAGTAGGAGCTTGTCCATGTTCACCATGCGCCGTTTGATTATCGTCGCTACCGTCGCCGCCCTGATGAGCGGCTGTGCCGGTCAGAATCCTTACGACAGCCAGGGTCAGGCGCAAGGCTCCACCGGGATGAGCAAAACCGTCAAGTACGGCGGCCTGGGCGCATTGGCCGGGGCCATCGCCGGCGCCGCCATCGACCACAACAACCGTGGCAAGGGCGCGCTGATCGGCGCCGCCGCCGTGGGTGCCGCTGCCGCCGGCTACGGCTACTACGCCGATAAGCAGGAAGCCGCGCTGCGCGAAAGCATGGCCAATACCGGGGTCGAAGTGCAGCGTCAGGGCGATCAGATCAAACTGATCATGCCGGGCAATATTACCTTCGCCACCGACTCGGCCAACATCGCCCCAAGCTTCTACTCGCCGTTGAACAACCTGGCGAACTCGTTCAAGCAGTTCAACCAGAACACCATCGAAGTGGTCGGCTACACCGACAGCACCGGCAGCCGCCAGCACAACATGGACCTGTCGCAGCGTCGCGCGCAGTCGGTGAGCACCTACCTCACCTCGCAGGGCGTGGATGCCTCGCGGGTCACCGTGCGGGGCATGGGCCCGGATCAGCCGATCGCCAGCAACGCCGACGCCAACGGCCGGGCGCAGAACCGTCGGGTCGAGGTGAACCTCAAGCCGATTCCTGGTCAGCAGTACCAGTAAAAAGCATCGCGGGACGAGCCCGCTCCCACGCTGGTTCGGTGTACGCCGTATCTGTGGGAGCGGGCTCGTCCCGCGAAAGCCTCAACGCCGCTGCAACTGCTCCAGCCGCGCATCCTTCTCTTCCCACAACTGGTTGATCCACTGCTGGAACGCCAGGCGGTAGGTTTCATCCTGGTCGTAGCTGCGCCCGAGAAATTCCTCGGGGATCTGCAGTTCCTCGAACGCCACGACAATCTCCGTCACCCGCCCGCAGAGCAAGTCCCAGAACCCCGGATTGCCTTGGGGATAATGGATGGTGACGTTGATGATCGACTCCAACTGCTCGCCCATCGCATCCAGCACAAAGGCAATGCCACCGGCCTTCGGCTTGAGCAGGTGGCGGAACGGTGACTGCTGCTGGCGCTGCTTGCCCGGGGTAAACCGGGTGCCTTCGGCAAAGTTGAAAATCGCTGTCGGCTTGCCACGGAACTTGGCGCAGGTGCGCCGGGTGGTTTCCAGGTCCTTACCCTGTTTTTCCGGGTGCTTGGCCAGGTACGCCTTGGAATAGCGCTTCATGAACGGGAAGCCCAGCGCCCACCATGCCAGGCCGATCACCGGTACCCAGATCAGCGCCTGCTTGAGGAAAAACTTCAGCGGCCGGATGCGCCGATTGAGCACGTACTGCAAGACCAGAATGTCGACCCAGCTCTGGTGGTTGCTGGTCACCAGATAGCTGTGCTGGTAATCCAGCCCGTCGAGCCCGCTGATCTGCCAGCGGGTGGTGCCGAGCAGGTTCATCCAGCCTTTGTTGTTGCTGATCCAGGCTTCGTGGATATGCCGCATCAGCTCGTCGGTGACACGCTGCGCCGCCGCGAACGGCAAGCACAGCTTGAACAGGCTGACGATAAACAGCGGGGTGCAGCAGACAATCGTGTTCAAGCCCAGCAGCAGCGAGGCAATAACCCCGCGCACTGGCGCGGGCAGATAGGCGAGCATGGGATCAGTTTTCCATCGAGCGGTTGGCCTGAATCGCAGTCAGGGCAATGGTGTAGACGATATCGTCGACCTGCGCGCCGCGCGGCAGGTCGTTGACCGGTTTGCGCAGGCCTTGCAGCATCGGGCCCAGGCTGACGCAGTCGGCACTGCGCTGCACGGCCTTGTGCGTGGTGTTGCCGGTGTTCAAATCGGGGAACACGAACACTGTGGCGCGCCCGGCCACCTTGCTGTTCGGTGCCAACTGGCGGGCGATGTCCTGGTTGGCGGCGGCGTCGTACTGCAACGGGCCGTCGATCTGCAGGCTGCGCTGGGTTTCCTGGGCGAGCAGGGTGGCTTCGCGGACTTTCTCCACCTCTTCGCCGCTGGCCGAGTCGCCGCTCGAATAGCTGATCATCGCGACCCGCGGGGCAATGCCGAAGGCCTGCGCCGAGTCGGCGCTCTGCAGGGCGATTTCCGCCAGTTCCGCCGCGCTCGGGTGCGGGTTCATCACACAGTCGCCGTACACCAGCACCTGTTCGGGGAACAGCATGAAGAACACCGACGACACCAGGCTGCAGCCCGGCGCAGTCTTGATCAACTGAAGTGCCGGGCGGATGGTGTTGGCGGTGGAGTGCACCAGGCCGGAGACCAGCCCGTCGACCTCGTCCAGCGCCAGCATCATGGTGCCGATCACCACCGGGTCTTCCAGCTGTTGCTCGGCCATCGGCGCGTTCAGGCTCTTGCTCTTGCGCAGGCTGACCATCGGCTCGACATAGCGCTCGCGGATCAAGTCCGGGTCAAGAATCTCCAGGCCTTCGGGCAGGCTGATGCCTTGCGCGCGGGCCACCGCCTGCACGTCGTCGGGCTTGGCCAGCAGCACGCAGCGGGCAATCCCGCGGGCCTGGCAGATGGCCGCTGCCTGCACGGTCATCGGCTCGGCACCTTCCGGCAAGACGATACGCTTGTTGGCCTGCTGCGCCCGCTGGATCAACTGATAGCGGAACACTGCTGGCGACAGGCGCATTTCCCGCGGGGTGCCGCAGCGCTGGTGCAGCCAGTCGGCATCGAGATGGCTGGCGACGAAGTCGGTGATGATCTCGGCGCGCTCGCGGTCGTCCACCGGGATTTCCTTGTTCAGCCCGTTGAGCTGGTTGGCGGTGTCGTACGAGCCGGTACTCACCGACAGGATCGGCAGGCCGGCCAGCAGTGCGCCCTGGCACAGTTCGAGGATGCGCGGGTCGGGCTTGCTGTCGCTGGTCAGCAGCAGGCCGGCCAGCGGCACGCCGTTGATCGCCGCCAGGCTGACGGCGAGGATGATGTCGTCGCGGTCGCCCGGCGTCACCACCAGGGTGCCCGGCTTGAGCAGTGGCACGGTGTTGGCCACGGTGCGCGCACAGAGGATGATCTTGTTCATCCGCCGGCTTTCGTAGTCGCCGGCATTGAGCACCTGGGCCCCGAGTAGCTCGGCCACATCGCGCGTACGCGGGTCGTTCAGCCCGGCCTGGAACGGGATACAGCCGAGCAGGCGGAAATCGCCGCCGCGCAGCAGTGGCGAATGCTCGGCCAGGCGCGCGGCAAAGGCCGGCATGTCTTCGTCGCTGCGCACCTTGTTGAGGATCACCCCGAGCACTTTCGGGTCGCGCGGGCCGCCGAACAGTTGGGCCTGCAGTTCGACCCGCCCGGACAGCTCGGCGAGCACGTCGTTTTCCGGCGCCGACACCAAAATCACCTCGGCATCCAGGCTTTTCGCCAGGTGCAGGTTGACCCGCGCGGCGTAGCTGGCATGACGGGTCGGGACCATGCCCTCGACCACCAGCACGTCCTTGCCGACGCAAGCCTGCTGGTACAGGGTGATGATTTCTTCGAGCAGCTCGTCCAGCTGGCCATCGCCAAGCATGCGCTCGACGTGCGCCAGGCTGAGCGGTTGCGGCGGCTTCAGGCCGTGGGTGCGGGCGATCAGTTCGGTGGAACGTTCCGGGCCGGTGTCGCCAGGGTGCGGCTGGGCAATCGGCTTGAAGAAGCCGACCTTCAGCCCGGCGCGCTCAAGGGTGCGCACCAGGCCCAGGCTGATCGAGGTCAGGCCGACACCAAAATCGGTCGGCGCGATGAAAAATGTCTGCATGCGAGCATCTCGACAGTGAGCTGTTGCAAAAAGAAGCAATTGCCAAGGGTATCGCTATCGGCCCCTGCTGCGCACCCGTCAGAGGAAAATGCCGCAGTGGGCAGGATCCCGTTTGTCCGGGTTGCGTTCGCTTTCGGGCGATGCGTTGGTTACACTTGTTCGCTCTACATTCTTATGCAAAAGGTCTCGCCCCATGCTGATCGCCGCCAACAAGGCTGTCTCCATCGACTACACCCTGACCAACGACGCTGGTGAGGTCATCGACAGCTCCGCCGGCGGCGCTCCGCTGGTCTACCTGCATGGCGCAGGCAACATCATCCCGGGCCTGGAAAAAGCCCTGGAAGGCAAAACTGCCGGTGACGAACTGGAAGTGGCCGTTGAGCCGGAAGACGCCTATGGCGAATACCTGGCCGAGCTGGTCAGCACCCTGAACCGCAGCATGTTCGAAGGCGTCGACGAACTGGAAGTCGGCATGCAGTTCCACGCTTCGGCACCGGACGGCCAGATGCAGATCGTCACCATCCGTGACCTGGACGGCGACGACGTCACCGTCGATGGCAACCACCCGCTGGCGGGTCAGAAGCTGAACTTCAAAGTGAAGATCGTCAACATCCGTGACGCCAGCGAAGAAGAAATCGCGCATGGCCACGTCCATGGCGAAGGTGGTCATCACCACTAAGTTTTCTGCGCTAAGCTCAAAACGTCGCGAAGGCGCTCGGGCAAGTTTGTCTGACCCTCCACAGGGGGTAGACGGCTTGGACGGGCGCCTTTTTAGTGGGCTGGATTTGCTTGTCGCCGGCCGTCGTGGCAAGCAGACGGGAGAGGGGAGTTCGTCATGAGTGCATTTCATGAGCTGAAGTTGCTGGCGCTCGATGGCCAGGAATTGCCATTGGCTCCGTTCAAGGGCCATGTGGTGCTGGTGGTCAATGTCGCCTCCAAGTGTGGCCTGACGCCGCAGTATGCGGCGCTCGAGAATCTCTACCAGCGCTACAAGGCGCAGGGGTTCAGCGTGCTGGGGTTGCCGTGCAACCAGTTTGCCGGGCAGGAGCCGGGCAGCGAGGCGGAGATTGCCGCGTTCTGCAGCCTGAACTACGGCGTGAGTTTCCCGCTGGGGAGCAAGCTGGAGGTCAACGGGCCGCAGCGCCATTCGCTGTATCGCCTGCTGGCGGGCGAGGGGGCGGAGTTTCCTGGGGATATCACCTGGAACTTCGAGAAGTTTCTGGTGGGCAAGGACGGGCGCGTACTGGCGCGCTTCTCGCCGCGTACCGCGCCGGATGATCCGGCGCTGGTGCAGGCGGTCGAAAAAGCGTTGGCCTGATGCAGCAGCATCGCGGGACAAACCCGCTCCCACAGGGCAGCACAATGCCTTTGTGGGAGCGGGCTCGTCCCGCGATGGGCTGCAAGGCAGCCCCCTAATCACGCAAATCAATAGTACTGGGCGCCGCCTTGGCCCAGCCCTATCCTCGGTCGCTCATCTCACTGAGGAGCGCCTCATGTCGGTCAACCCACTGTTCCAACCTTTCCACCTGGGCGCCCTTGAGCTGCCGAGCCGCGTCGTGATGGCGCCGATGACCCGTACCTTCTGCCCTGGCGGCGTCCCTCATGGCAAAGTGGTCGATTATTACCGTCGTCGCGCGGCGGCCGGCGTCGGCCTGATCATTACCGAGGGCACCACCGTCGGCCACCAGGCTGCCAACGGCTACCCGAACGTGCCGCGCTTCTACGGCGAAGACGCCCTGGCCGGCTGGAAGAAAGTGGTCGAGGCGGTGCACGCCGAAGGCGGCAAGATTGTCCCGCAACTCTGGCACGTCGGTAGCGTGCGCCGTATCGGCACCGAGCCGGACGCCAGCGTGCCCGGTTATGGCCCGAGCGAGAAGCGCAAGGACGGCAATGTCGTGGTGCACGGCATGAGCCAGCAAGACATCCAGGACGTCATCGCTGCCTTCGCCCAGGCTGCTCGCGATGCCCAGGCCATCGGCATGGATGGCGTGGAGATTCACGGCGCGCACGGCTACTTGATCGACCAGTTCTTCTGGGATGTCAGCAATCAGCGCAGCGACGAGTACGGCGGCGACCTGGCTGGCCGCTCGCGCTTCGCCATCGAACTGATCCAGGCGGTCCGCGCCGCCGTCGGCCCGGACTTCCCGATCATCTTCCGTTTCTCGCAGTGGAAGCAGCAGGACTACAGTGCTCGCCTGGTGCATAGCGCTGAAGCGTTGCGGGCCTTCCTCCAGCCGTTGAGCGATGCCGGTGTGGATATCTTCCACTGCTCCACTCGGCGCTTCTGGGAGCCGGAGTTCGACGGTAGCCCGCTCAACCTCGCCGGCTGGACCCGCCAGCTCACCGGCAAGCCGACCATCACTGTCGGTAGCGTCGGCCTGGATGGCGAGTTCCTGCAGTTCATGGTCGATACCGACAAGGTGGCGCAACCGGCCAGCCTGGAGAACCTGTTGCAGCGCTTGAACAACCAGGAGTTCGATCTGGTTGCCGTCGGCCGCGCGCTGTTGGTCGATCCGCAATGGGCGGCCAAGGTACGCGACGGTCGCGAGGCGGAAATCCTGCCGTTCAGCCGCGAGGCGCTGACGAGCCTGGTTTGACCAGCAGGCCCTGGTCAGCCCGCGCTTCGGCGGGCTCGGGGCTGTGCTGACAGGCGGCGCGCAAGTGCATCTCGAATTGTTCGACGATCGCCGGCCAGCCCTGGCGGCTGGCGTGCTGACGGGCATTCAGGCGTACCCGGCGCAGGGTCTCGCGGTCTTCCAGTAACCAACTGGTGGCGTCGATGAATGCTGCGGTATCGCCTGGCATCGCCAAGGCGCCGCTATGGCCGTGGCGAATATGCTGGGCCGCCGCCGCTTCGTCGAAGGCCACCACGCCCAGCCCCGAAGCCAGTGCTTCGAGCACGACGTTGCCGAAGGTTTCCGTGAGGCTCGGGAACAGGAAAATGTCCCCACTCGCATAGTGCTCGGCCAGCGCTTCGCCACGCTGCGTGCCGCAGAACAGTGCATCCGGCAGTTGCTGTTGCAGCGTTGCGCGCTGCGGTCCGTCGCCGACCACGATCAGGCGCATGCGTTGTTGTGGATAAGTCTGGCGCAGCGCCGTCAGGCATTGGCCGAGCAGGCCGAGGTTTTTTTCCGGGGCCAGCCGGCCGACGTGCAGCAGGGCAATGTCGTTTTCGTCCAGGCCCCACTGTTCGCGTAGCGCCTGGCTGCGGCGGGCGGGGTTGAACAGTTGGCTGTCGACGCCGCGCGCCATCAGGGTCAGGCGTTCGAAACCACGTCGCTCCAGTTCCACGCGCTGGCTGGCGCTGGGCACCAGGGTGGTGTGGGTGCGGCGATGGAACCAGCGCAGGTAGTGCGTGAGCAGCCGCGTCAGCAGGCCCAGGCCGTACAAGTGCGAGTACTGCTGGAAGTTGGTGTGAAAGCCACTGACCACGGCTATCCCCAGGCGCCGTGCCGCGCGCAGGGCGCTTAGCCCCAACGGGCCTTCGGTGGCGATGTAGAGCACGTCCGGGCGCTCGCGGCGCCAGCGGCGCAGCAGCTTGTGCATCGACACCTCGCCCCATTGCAAGCCGGGGTAGCCGGGCAAAGGCCAGCCACGGCACAGCAGCAGTCCCGCGCCGCCAACGCCGGGCGCATCGCCTGCCTGGCGCGGGCGCACCAGCTCGACCTGATGGCCGCGCAGGCAGAGCCCTTCGCTGAGCCGGCCGAGGGTATTGGCCACGCCGTTGATTTCCGGTGGGAAGGTTTCGCTGATGAGGGTGACGCGCAGAGAAGATGTGCTCATGCAGGGCAGTGTCAAACTGCCGGATTGCGCGCACATGACGCCAATGTGACAGAACCATGACGCCCGATCATTGGCATCTGTGGCGGCAAAAATATAAGGCGGAAAGCCGCTCAAGTATGTCCGTCACGCAGCCGATGCAGATGCATTCGACTGATGTGTGCGCTCCGGGAGAGCGGTTATGTTCAACAGCAAACTGAAAAAAGAAATCCTCCAGCTGCGCGAAGACCTGATGTCCATCGAACAGGTCAAAAGCAGTCTCGACAGCGAAATGCTGGTGCTGCAACTCGACCCACAGGGGCGCATCGAGTCGGTCAACAGCAACTTTGAAAAGGAAATGGGCTACGACAGCCTTCAACTGGTTGGCCGGGCCATCGATGACATCGTGCCGGCGTACGTCAAACCGCTGGATTTCTACAAGCGCATGAAGCAGGCCATCAGCCGTGGCGAGCACCTCAACGGCGCTTTCCGCCTGCTGCGCAACAATGGCGAGGAGGCCTGGCTGCGCTCGATCCTGCAGCCGGTGAAAGACAGCGAAGGGCGCATCAAGTACTTTACGCTGCACTCCAGTGACCTGACCCGCACCATCGAAACATCGCGTGAGCATGAAAGCCTGATCAAGGCGCTGATGCGCTCCACGGCAGTGATCGAGTTCAACCTGCAGGGCGAAGTGCTGACCGCTAACGATCGTTTCCTGCAGTCGGTGGGTTACACGCTGGAACAGGTGCGCGGTAAGCATCACCGCATGTTCTGCGAACCAGAGGAGTACAACTCGGCGGCCTACCATGCGTTCTGGGAAAAACTGCGCCGTGGCGAGTTCGTCGCCGATCGCTTCAAGCGCATCGACGCCCACGGTCGGGTGATCTGGCTGGAAGCGTCGTACAACCCGATCATCGACGCCCATGATGTGCTGTACAAAGTGGTCAAGTTCGCCACCGTGATCACCGATCAGGTGAATCAGGAAGCGGCCGTGGCGCAGGCTGCGGACATTGCCTATACCACCTCGCTGGAAACCGACACCAGCGCGCGCAAGGCCACCGACGTGGTGACGCAGACCGTGGAAGTGATGCGCGGTCTGGAAACCTACATGCAGCAGGCGGCCGAAGGCATCGAGGCGCTGGACAAGCAGTCGCAGGTGATCGGTTCGATCATCAAGACCATCAGCGACATCGCCGGCCAGACCAACCTGCTGGCGCTAAACGCGGCCATCGAAGCGGCGCGCGCCGGCGAGCAGGGCCGTGGCTTTGCGGTGGTCGCCGACGAGGTGCGCCAGCTGGCGTCGCGCACCAGCAGCGCCACCGAGGAAATTGCCCGTGTGGTGCAGCAAAACGAACAGTTGGCCAAGGCTGCGGTGGACATCATCGACAGCAGCAAACGTCAGGCCGAACAGGGCCTGAGCCTGGCCGGTGAAACCGGCACGGTGATCGTCGAGATTCAGGAAGGCGCGCAGAAGGTGGTGAGTGCGGTAGGGCAGTTCTCCAATCAGTTGGGCCACTGATGGTACTGGCCGCTGCCTTTGGCGGCGGCCAGCCGTGTTACTTCAGTTGCGCTCGCGCACCCAGAACAGCGTCGCCCCGGCGACCGCTGCCGGCATCATCAGGATGTTGACGAACGGGATCAGCAGCACCAGGTACACCGACCCGCCAAAGCCCAGGCTCTGCCAACGCTTGGCCCGCAGCCAGGCGAGCATGTCTTGCCAACTGAGCTTGTGGTTGTCGGCCGGGTAGTCGATGTACTGGATTGCCATCATCCAGATGCCGAACAGCAGCCACAGCGGTGCGGCAACGATGTTCACCACCGGAATCAGCGACAGCACGAACAGCGCCAGTGCGCGTGGGGCGAAATAGCCCAGTTTGCGCATTTCGCGGCCCAGCGTGCGCGGCACCATTGCCAGCAGTTCGCCCCAGCTGAAAGCCGGGAAGTCGTCGTTGCCACGCACCACCACTTCGACCTTCTCCGCAAGGAAACCGTTGAACGGCGCGGCGATGATGTTGGCGAGCATGGTGAAGCTGAAGAACACCATCAACGCCACCAGGGCGACGAACAGTGGCCAGAGGATATAGCTGAGGAAGCTCAGCCAGTTGGGCAGGGTCGGCATCAGCGAATCGACCCACAGGCTGAACTGATGGCCGGCCAGGTAGATCAGGCCGACGAACAGCAGCAAATTGACTGCCAGCGGCAGCAGCACGAACGCGCGCAGGCCTGGGCTCAGAATCAGTTTCAGGCCCTCGCGCAGGTATTGCGGGCCGGAAAGTACAGGGGCTTGCATAAAGGGCTCCAAGCGGTGGTAATCGCGCCGACCTTACCGAGTTTGCCGGCCCGGCGAAAGCGCGGCCGGCTGCGGGCAACGGGCTGTAACAAATGTCCGGGTGTAGGAATCATAGGCAAACAGCTGAAGCTCAATAGGCTGAATAGAGAGCTTCTATAAGGTGGATTGTCTAAGGATATTTCCTTAATCTCTGCACCCTCGCTACAGTGCGCACAATTTTTCAACGCTTTTGAACCGGCGGCTCAAGGCCTTCCCCAAGGCTTCGTCGGTTCCTTTTAATGCCAGAGGCTGGCCGCCCGGGCGGCCGCTCACCAGGAGAGTGTCATGTCTGAAGTACGTCATTCGCGAGTGATCATTCTGGGTTCCGGCCCTGCCGGTTACAGCGCCGCCGTTTACGCTGCACGCGCCAACCTCAAGCCGCTGCTGATCACCGGCATGCAGGCTGGTGGCCAGTTGACCACCACCACCGAAGTCGACAACTGGCCGGGCGACGCCCACGGCCTGACCGGCCCGGCGCTGATGCAGCGGATGCAGGAGCACGCCGAGCGCTTCGAGACTGAAGTGGTGTTCGATCACATCAACGAAGTGGAACTGCGCAACAAGCCGTTCACCCTCAAGGGCGACAGCGCTACGTACACCTGCGACGCCCTGATCATCGCCACGGGCGCCAGCGCTCGCTACCTGGGCCTGCCGTCGGAAGAGACGTTCATGGGCAAGGGCGTTTCCGCCTGCGCCACCTGTGACGGCTTCTTCTACCGCAACAAGCCGGTGGCGGTGGTCGGTGGTGGTAACACCGCTGTTGAGGAAGCGCTGTACCTGGCCAACATCGCCAGCAAGGTCACCCTGGTACACCGCCGTGAAACCTTCCGCGCCGAGAAGATCCTGGTCGACAAGCTGAACGCCCGCGTTGCCGAAGGCAAGATCGAGCTGAAGCTGAATGCCAACCTGGACGAAGTGCTGGGCGACGACATGGGGGTGACCGGTGCGCGCCTGAAGAACAACGATGGCAGCTTCGATGAAATCAAGGTCGACGGTGTGTTCATCGCTATCGGTCATACCCCGAACACCTCGCTGTTCGAAGGCCAGTTGACCCTGAAGGACGGCTACCTGGTGGTCAATGGCGGCCGTGACGGCAACGCTACCGCGACCAACATCGAAGGCGTGTTCGCCGCAGGCGACGTGGCCGACCATGTCTACCGCCAGGCGATCACCTCGGCCGGCGCCGGCTGCATGGCGGCACTGGACACCGAGCGTTACCTGGATGGTCTGCAGAACGCTGCGCTCTGATATTGCCTAGCGGCTGATCGCGGGACGCATCGGCTCGCCGCATCGCCGCTCCCGGCAGAGACAAAAAAGCCCCGCATCGTGAGATGCGGGGCTTTTTGTTGGCAGGCTGTGCTTAGCGCTTCAGCCCGTAGTGCTCGTCCAGCATGCCCGGCGAGTTCGGCGCCTTTGGTGCATAGTCGCGTGGCACTTCGGTGTCTTTCGGTGGCGTCAGGCGGTCGCGTGGGCCTTGTGCCGCTTCCGAATGCAGGGCAGCCAGCAGGCGCTGGCGGGTGACTTCGTCCAGTGCCAGGCGGTTTGCGCCATCGGCCAGGTGGTCCTGGACTTCCTGGTAGCTTTGCGTGAGTTTCTTGACCAGCGCAGCGGTGCTGTTGAAGTGGGTCACCACTTCACTCTGATAACTGTCGAAGCGTTCCTGGATATCGTCCAGCTGCCGCTGAGTGCTGCTCGGCGCAGCATTGGGCAAGAGGCGGGCGACCAGGAAACCAACGACGACGCCCACTGCCAGGGCCAGGGTCGGCAACAACCAAACTAAGAGCGAGTGTTCCACGAGTCCTTCCTCTATAAACGGCTTTGCTTTACGTTAACGGCTCGGACCTGCGCTGTATACCGCGAACCATCGCAAATATCTCAGAACAGAATCATTCAGCTAGACGAGTCGACCCTTTCCGAGGTCACGGAGTTTATTCCTTGCTTATCCGCGAAACCCCAGTAGTGATCGATGGCCCGGCTGGCCAACTGGAAGCCCTGTACCTGGACGTTGCCGACGCCCGCGGCATGGTTCTGCTGTGCCACCCCAACCCGGTTCAGGGCGGCACCATGACCAACAAGGTGGTGTCGATGCTGCAGCGCACCGCGCGCGATGCCGGTTATGTGACCTTGCGTTTCAACTACCGTGGCGTGGGTGCCAGTGCCGGCAGCCACGACATGGGCAGCGGTGAAGTCGACGATGCCGAGGCCGCCGCGCGCTGGTTGCTGGCGCACCACCGGCAACTGCCGCTGACGCTGATGGGCTTCTCCTTCGGCGGTTTTGTTGCCACGGCCCTGGGCGGCCGGCTGGAGGCGGATGGCGTAGCGATCCAGCAGTTGTTCATGGTGGCCCCGGCGGTGATGCGCCTCGGCGAGCACGACAACGTGCCGCAAGGCTGCGCGCTCAGCGTGATTCAACCGGACAGCGACGAAGTCATCGACCCGCAGCTGGTTTACGCCTGGTCCGACGCACTTGCGCGCCCCCATGAGCTGCTGAAAGTGGCAGAATGCGGACACTTTTTCCACGGCAAGCTCACCGATCTTAAGGATCTGGTGCTGCCGCGCCTTTCGAACTGATTCAAGCCTGATAAGCGATAACCCATGACCACTCGTATCCTTACCGGTATCACCACCACGGGCACGCCCCACCTGGGCAACTACGCTGGCGCGATCCGCCCGGCGATCCTCGCCAGCCGCGAGCCAGGTGTCGACTCGTTCTATTTCCTGGCCGACTACCACGCGCTGATCAAGTGCGACGACCCGCAGCGTATCCAGCGTTCGCGCCTGGAAATCGCCGCGACCTGGCTGGCCGGTGGCCTGGACCCGGAGCGAGTGACCTTCTATCGCCAGTCCGACATCCCGGAAATTCCCGAGCTGACCTGGCTGTTGACCTGCGTGGCGGCCAAGGGCCTGCTCAACCGCGCGCACGCCTACAAGGCCTCGGTGGACAAGAACGTCGAAAGCGGTGAAGACCCGGACGCCGGTGTCAGCATGGGCCTGTTCAGCTACCCGGTGCTGATGGCTGCGGACATCCTGATGTTCAACGCCAACAAGGTGCCGGTCGGTCGTGACCAGATCCAGCACGTGGAAATGGCCCGCGACATCGGCCAGCGCTTCAATCACCTGTTCGGCCAGGGCAAGGAGTTCTTTGCCATGCCCGAGGCGCTGATCGAGGAAAGCGTGGCCACGCTGCCGGGCCTGGACGGGCGCAAGATGTCCAAGAGCTACGACAACACTATCCCGCTGTTCACCAGTGCGAAAGAGATGAAAGACGCGATCTCGCGCATCGTCACCGACTCGCGTGCGCCGGGCGAAGCGAAAGACCCGGACAACGCCCACCTGTTCACCCTGTTCCAGGCCTTCGCCACGCCGGCGCAGGCCGACGCGTTCCGCAGCGAGCTGCTGCAGGGCCTGGGTTGGGGCGAAGCCAAGCAGCGCCTGTTCCAACTGCTCGATGGCCAACTGGCAGGGCCGCGCGAGCAATATCACCAGTTGATCGCGCGCCCGGCCGATCTGGAGGACATCCTCCTGGCTGGCGCGCAGAAGGCGCGCAAGATCGCCACGCCGTTCCTTGAACAACTGCGCGAAGCGGTCGGCTTGCGCTCGTTCCGTACCAGCGTGCAGGCCGGCACCGAGGTCAAGAAGAAGGCCGCCAAGGCGGCGCGCTTTGTCAGCTTCCGTGAAGACGATGGCAGCTTCCGCTTCCGCCTGCTGGCCGCCGATGGCGAGCAACTGCTGCTGTCGCGGCACTTCGCCGACGGCAAGGCTGCTGGCGCAGTGAGCAAGCAACTGCAAACCGGCGAAGCGCTGGACGTGCGCAGCGAAGGCCTGGGTTTCACCTTGTGGTTGAACGACGCGTGTGTCGCCGACAGCCCGCAGTTCGCCGACGCAGCTGCCCGCGACGCGGCGATCGATAACCTGCGTGCGGCCTTGCAGCCACAGCAGGACTAACGGCTTATCGGAAGTCTGATTGCCATTACCCAGGGCCGTCGCTACAGTGACGGCCCGCTTTTGTTGCCTTGCTAACGAATTATGACGCCCCTAGAACGATATCAAGCAGATCTTAAACGTCCCGATTTCTTCCATGACGCGGCGCAGGAAACAGCGGTGCGTCACTTGCAGCGCCTGTACGACGACCTGGTCGCCGCGCAAAACAACAAGCCGGGGGTGTTCGGCAAGTTGTTCGGCAAGAAGGACCAGGCACCGGTCAAGGGCCTGTATTTCTGGGGTGGGGTAGGGCGCGGCAAGACCTATCTGGTCGATACGTTCTTCGAAGCGCTGCCGTTCAAGCAGAAGTCGCGTACGCACTTCCACCGCTTCATGAAGCGTGTCCACGAGGAAATGAAAACCCTCAAGGGCGAGAAGAACCCGCTGACCGTGATTGCCAAGCGTTTCTCCGACGAGGCACGGGTAATCTGCTTCGACGAATTCTTCGTCTCCGACATTACCGATGCGATGATTCTCGGCACCCTGATGGAGGAGCTGTTCAAGAACGGCGTGACCCTGGTCGCCACCTCCAACATCGTCCCGGACGGCCTCTATAAGGACGGTCTACAGCGTGCGCGGTTCCTGCCGGCGATTGCCCTGATCAAGCAGAACACCGAGATCGTCAACGTCGACAGCGGCGTCGACTATCGCCTGCGTCACCTGGAGCAGGCCGAGCTGTTCCACTTCCCGCTCGACGAGGCGGCGCATGAAAGCCTGCGCCAGAGCTTCCGCGCGCTGACCCCGGAATGCACGCAAGCGGTCGAGAACGATGTGCTGATGATCGAGAACCGCGAGATTCGTGCGTTGCGCACCTGCGACGACGTGGCCTGGTTCGATTTCCGCGAACTGTGCGACGGCCCGCGGAGCCAGAACGACTACATCGAACTGGGCAAGATCTTCCATGCGGTACTGCTCAGCGGTGTCGAGCAGATGGGCGTGGCCACCGACGATATCGCGCGGCGCTTCATCAACATGGTCGACGAGTTCTACGACCGCAACGTGAAGCTGATCATCTCGGCGGAAGTCGAGCTGAAGGACCTGTACACCGGCGGTCGCCTGACCTTCGAGTTCCAGCGGACCCTCAGCCGGTTGCTGGAAATGCAGTCCCACGAATTCCTGGCGCGGGCGCATAAGCCTTAAAGTCAGCTGCAAGCTTTAAGCTTCAAGCTGCAAGAGAGAACAAAGCCGGTCGCGATTGGCTTCTGCCTTTTCTTGTAGCTTGTAGCTTGCTTCTCTAGGCCTCCTGCATGAACTGCTGCCGATACTGGTTCGGCGACAACTCCGTGTGCTGGCGGAACAACCGGGCAAAGAAACTCGCATCGTCGTAGCCGACCTCATAGCTGATGGTCTTGATGCTCTTGCGCGTTCCCGACAACAACCCCTTGGCCGTCTCGATACGCAACCGCTGCAGGTAGTGCAGGGGCTTATCGCCCGTGGCGCTCTGGAAGCGGCGCATGAAGTTGCGAATGCTCATGCCATGGTTGCGCGCGACATCCTCGAAACGGAACTTGTCGGCGAAGTGCTCCTCCAGCCACTGCTGGATCTGCAGGATGATCAGGTCCTGGTGCAATTTCTGCCCACCAAAGCCCATGCGCCCCGGTGTGTAGTTGCGCTGTACCTCGTAAAGGATGTCGCGGGCCACGGCCTGCGCCACGTTGGCCCCGCAGAAGCGTTCGATCAGGTAGATATAGAGGTCGCAGGCCGAGGTGGTGCCGCCAGCGCAGTAGAGGTTGTCGGCGTCGGTCAGGTGTTTGTCCTGGTTCAGCGTAACCTTGGGGAAACGCTCGGCGAACTGGTTGAAGAAGCGCCAGTAGGTGGTCGCCTCCTTGCCGTCGAGCAAGCCTGCCTCGGCCAACCAGAACACCCCGCTGGCCTCGCCGCACAACACTGCGCCGCGCGCATGTTGCTCGCGCAGCCAGGGCAGCACTTGCGGGTAGCGCTGGCAGAGCGCATCGAAGTCATCCCAGAACGCCGGCAGGATGATGATATCGGCCTGTTCCAGGCCACTGTCCACGGGCACCGACACATCGCTGAAGCTGTGTACAGGCAAACCATCGGGACTCACTAGACGAGTCTCGAACATCGGTTGCAGGCCCAGGCCCAGCTGTTTGCCGTAGCGCAGGCTGGCCAGGTGGAAGAAATCCTTGGCTTGCATCAGCGTCGATGCGAACACCTTGTCGATGGCCAGGATACTGACGCGCCGCAGGGACGCGGTGGGTTGGGTAAACATCATTGTCGTTATTCTTATAGGGTAGAGTGGTCAATCACCGGCTGGATCGTCTTATTTTTTGGCGATTGTGTCTACCCTCGGTTCCTGTGTTGTACACAGGAACCGTTTAAGCCGCTTAGGGTGCGGGGTTGGGCTGCTCCTGATGAAGCGCTTCGATGCTGGCCAGCAGCTCTTCGCCAAGCTTCAGGTCGATGCTGGCCAGGTTGCTGTCGAGCTGTTCGAGCGAGGTGGCGCCGATGATGTTGCTGGTGACGAATGGCTGGCGGGTGACGAACGCCAGGGCCATTTGCGCCGGGTCCAGGCCGTGCTCGCGGGCCAACTGCACGTAGCGGCTGCAGGCCGCCACGGTTTGCGGGTTGGAGTAGCGCGCGAAGCGGCTGAACAGGGTCAGGCGGCCGTTGGCCGGGCGCGCACCGTTCTCGTATTTGCCCGAGAGCATGCCGAACGCCAGCGGCGAATAGGCCAGCAGGCCACATTGCTCGCGGATGGCGATTTCTGCCAGGCCCACTTCGAAGCTGCGGTTGAGCAGGTTGTACGGGTTCTGGATCGACACCGCCCGCGGCCAGCCGCGGCTTTCCGCCAGCTGGAGGAACTTCATGGTGCCCCAGGGCGTTTCGTTGGACAGGCCGATGTGACGGATCTTGCCGGCCTTGACCTGCTCGTCGAGCACTTCGAGGGTTTCTTCCAGTGGGGTGAAGTGATCCTGCGGCAGGTGCTGGTAGCCCAGCTTGCCGAAGAAGTTGGTGCTGCGCTCGGGCCAGTGCAACTGGTACAGGTCGATCCAGTCGGTGCGCAGGCGCTTGAGGCTTTCGTCCAGGGCCGCGACGATGTGCTGGCGGTTGTGCTTGAGCTGGCCGTCGCGAATGTGGCTGATGCCGTTGCCGGGGCCGGCGACCTTGCTGGCGAGGATCCAGTCGGCGCGATCGCCGCGCGCATGGAACCAGTTGCCGATGACGCGCTCGGTGGCCGCGTAGGTCTCGGGGCGGGGCGGCACCGGGTACATTTCGGCAGTGTCGATGAAGTTGACGCCGGCGGCCTTGGCCCGCGCGATCTGGGCGAAAGCCTCGGCCTGGTCGTTCTGCTCGCCCCAGGTCATGGTGCCCAGGCACAGCGCGCTCACATTGAGGTCGGTACGGCCCAGCTGGCGATAGTCCATGTGCTTCTCCACGGCAAAAGAAGCATAAAAGCAGGTTGATATTTTTTGCGCAATCTGGATAATTCCCGGGCTCTCTCAGCAGTGGAAGTGATGCCCCGCTCGCCGAAGAATCTTGCCGTATTCTGGACGCGCTGACCCGAGCCCCCGATAGCGTCCGCATCCGGCTGCCTTTGACCTTGTCAAAGTACGCACTATTCAGTAAGATCCGCCGTCTATTTTGCTGGGCGGCCCCTGAGGCTATAAAGAATGAAAACTTTTACTGCTAAACCGGAAACAGTAAAGCGCGACTGGTTCGTCGTCGACGCTGCTGGTCAGACCCTGGGTCGTCTGGCCACCGAAATCGCGAGCCGTCTGCGTGGCAAGCACAAGCCAGAGTACACGCCTCACGTTGACACTGGCGACTACATCGTCGTCATCAACGCCGAGCAAGTACGTGTCACTGGTGCCAAGACCACCGACAAAATGTACTACTCCCACTCCGGTTTCCCGGGCGGCATCAAGGAAATCAACTTCGAGAAGTTGATCGCCAAGGCCCCTGAGCGCGTGATCGAGACCGCGGTAAAAGGCATGCTGCCTAAGAACCCGCTGGGTCGCGACATGTACCGTAAGCTGAAAGTCTATGCGGGCGCTGCTCACCCTCATACTGCTCAGCAGCCCCAAGAACTGAAGATTTAACGGAATAGTTCATTATGTCGGCGACTCAAAATTACGGCACTGGCCGTCGCAAGACTGCAACCGCACGCGTTTTCCTGCGTCCGGGTACTGGCAGCATCTCCATCAACAACCGTTCTCTGGACGTGTTCTTCGGTCGTGAAACCGCGCGCATGGTAGTTCGCCAGCCGCTGGAACTGACTGAAACCACCGAGAAATTCGACATCTACGTCACCGTTGCCGGTGGTGGTGTCAGCGGTCAAGCCGGTGCAATCCGTCACGGTATCACCCGTGCGCTGATGGCATACGACGAGACTCTGCGTAGCGCCCTGCGTAAAGCTGGCTTCGTGACTCGTGACGCTCGTGAAGTTGAGCGTAAGAAAGTCGGCCTGCGTAAAGCACGTAAGCGTCCTCAGTACTCCAAGCGTTAATTCGCTTCGGCGTTCAAAAAAAGCCCGGTTCCAGTGGAACCGGGCTTTTTTTATGTCTTGAATAAATGAGGCTATTGTTCTCTGTGACAACTTGCCGCATAGACGCAAGTCAACAGGTGCAAGGGATGCAGGCCTTTAGCCAGGCTAATCACCTTGTCAGAGCAGGGTCTTTTCATTACCATGCGGCAAATTTTAAGCAGTTCAGAAATTACTTAGTAGATGCCTGTTGCAACAGGCCATAAAGCTGATGGGAGAGGACTGAATGAGCAATGACGGCGTCAATGCAGGCCGGCGTCGCTTCCTTGTAGCAGCCACGTCCGTGGTGGGTGCTGCAGGAGCGGTGGGGGCTGCGGTCCCGTTCGTAGGGTCATGGTTCCCCAGTGCCAAGGCGAAAGCTGCTGGTGCACCGGTGAAGGTCAATATCGCCAAGGTCGAGCCGGGTCAGCAGCTGATTGCTGAATGGCGCGGTCAGCCAGTGTTCATCGTGCGGCGAACTGAAGAGATCCTCGGCAATCTGAAAAAAATTCAGGGCGACCTCTCCGATCCTGAATCCAAAGCTTCGGAACAGCCGGCCTACGTCGACCCGGAAAACCGCGCCATCAAGCCCGAAATTCTGGTGCTGGTCGGCCTGTGCACGCACCTCGGTTGCTCGCCGACCTTCCGTCCTGAAGTTGCTCCGGTCGACCTCGGGCCGAAATGGGTGGGCGGCTATTTCTGTCCTTGCCACGGTTCGCACTACGACCTCGCCGGTCGCGTCTACAAGTCCCAGCCGGCCCCTCTCAATCTGCCCGTGCCGCCGCACTCGTACGAGTCCGATGACATCATCGTCGTTGGCGTCGACCAGGAGAAAGCATGATGAGCAAGTTCATGGACTGGGTAGACGCCCGCTTCCCCGCGACCAAGATGTGGGAAGACCACCTCAGCAAATATTACGCGCCGAAGAACTTCAACTTCTTCTACTTCTTCGGCTCCCTGGCCCTGCTGGTTCTGGTCAACCAGATCGTTACCGGCGTGTGGCTGACCATGAGCTTCACGCCGTCGGCCGAAGAGGCGTTTGCCTCGGTCGAATACATCATGCGTGATGTCGAATACGGCTGGATCCTGCGCTACCTGCACTCCACCGGTGCCTCGGCGTTCTTCATCGTGGTTTACCTGCACATGTTCCGTGGCCTGCTCTACGGTTCGTACCAGAAGCCGCGTGAGCTGGTCTGGCTGTTCGGCATGCTGATCTACCTGGCGCTGATGGCCGAAGCGTTCATGGGTTACCTGCTGCCATGGGGGCAGATGTCGTACTGGGGGGCCCAGGTGATCATCTCGCTGTTCGGTGCCATCCCGGTGATCGGCGGTGACCTGACCCAGTGGATTCGTGGTGACTACCTGATCTCCGGCATCACCCTGAACCGCTTCTTTGCCTTGCACGTGGTGGCCCTGCCGATCGTGATTCTCGGCCTGGTGGTGCTGCACATCCTGGCGCTGCACGAAGTCGGTTCGAACAACCCGGACGGCGTCGACATCAAGAAGCACAAGGACGAGAACGGCATTCCGCTGGACGGGATCGCCTTCCACCCGTACTACACCGTGAAAGATATCGTCGGTGTGGTGGTGTTCCTCTTCGTGTTCTGCTCGATCGTGTTCTTCTTCCCGGAAATGGGCGGTTACTTCCTGGAGAAACCGAACTTCGAACAGGCCAACGCCTTCAAGACCCCTGAGCACATTGCTCCGGTCTGGTACTTCACGCCGTTCTACGCGATCTTGCGGGCGGTGCCGGACAAGCTCCTGGGGGTAATCGCCATGGGCGCGGCAATTGCGGTGCTGTTCGTGCTGCCGTGGCTCGACCGTAGCCCGGTCAGGTCGATGCGCTACAAGGGCTGGATGAGCAAGGCCTGGCTGCTGGTGTTCTGCGTTTCCTTCGTGATCCTGGGTGTGCTCGGTGTACTGGCGCCAACCCCGGGTCGCACGCTGCTCTCGCAGGTATGTACTTTCCTGTATTTCGCCTACTTCATTCTGATGCCGTTCTACACCAGGCTTGAGAAGACCAAACCGGTTCCGGAAAGGGTGACTGGCTGATGAAAAAGCTATTTGCAGTATTGATTCTGGCTGTGATGCCAAGCCTGACCTTCGCCGCCGAGCCAGGTCTGGCGCTTGACAAGGTCGACATCGACCTCACCGACAAGGCCGCCATGCAGGACGGTGCGCGTACCTTTGCCAACTATTGCATGGGTTGCCACGGGGCCAAGTTCCAGCGTTACGAGCGGGTCGCCGATGACCTGGGTATCCCGCACGAGCTGATGCTTGAGAAGCTGGTGTTCACTGGCGCCAAGATCGGCGATCACATGAACGCCAGCATGCAGCCGGCGGACGCCAAGACCTGGTTCGGCGCGGCGCCGCCCGACCTGACCCTGGTGGCGCGCGTGCGCGGCACCGACTGGCTGTACAGCTACCTGCGCGCCTTCTATGAAGACCCGGCGCGCCCTTGGGGGGTGAACAACAAGGTATTCCCGAACGTCGGCATGCCGAACGTGCTGGTCGGCTTGCAAGGTCGTCAGGTGGTCGGGTGCAAACAGGTGCAGATGGTGGTCGATGGCAAGAAGCAATTCGACCCGCTGACGGGTACCCCGTTGACGCATGAAGCATGCGATCAGCTGACCATCGTGCCGAAATCCGGTACCCTGACGCCAGAGCAGTTCGACGAGAAGGTCAAGAATCTGGTGACCTTCCTGGCCTACTCGGCCAACCCGGTCAAACTGGAAAGCCAACGCATCGGTACCTACGTGCTGCTGTACCTGGCCTTCTTCTTCGTATTCGCCTACCTGCTCAAGCGCGAATACTGGAAGGACGTGCACTGATCACGCAGTAATTTCTGGTAGTTGAGCGCGCGCCCTGGGGTGCCTCTGGATAACAGGGGTGCCCTCAGGGCGCGTTTGCATTTGTGTATTCCCAATTTCAACAAGCGAGGAGGACCACCATGGGCGTGACCAATCGGTTAGCCTGCTACTCCGACCCCGCTGACCACTATTCTCATCGGGTGCGCATCGTCCTCGCCGAGAAGGGCGTCAGCGTAGAGATCATCGACGTGGAGGCCGGGCGTCAGCCGGCCAAATTGCTTGAGGCAAACCCGTATGGCAGTTTGCCGACGCTGGTTGATCGTGACCTGGCGTTGTATGAATCGACGGTGGTAATGGAATACCTCGATGAGCGTTACCCGCATCCGCCCTTGTTGCCGGTGTATCCGGTGGCGCGGGCCAACAGTCGGCTGCTGATCCATCGGATCCAGCGTGACTGGTGTGCGCTGGTCGACCTGATTCTCGATCCGCGCAGCAAGGAGGCTGCCCGTGTGCAGGCGCGCAAGGAATTGCGCGAAAGCCTGACCGGGGTGTCGCCGCTGTTTGCCGACAAGCCGTTTTTCCTCAGTGAGGATCTAAGCCTGGTCGATTGTTGTCTATTGCCCATACTGTGGCGGTTGCCAGTGTTGGGTATTGAACTGCCGCGGCCTGCCAAGCCGCTGCTCGATTACATGGAGCGTCAGTTTGCCCGCCAAGCTTTCCAGGCAAGCCTGTCCTCCGCTGAACGTGAAATGCGTTAGGTTTTAAGGAGCTGTTGATGAACTCCAGTCGCCCCTATCTGGTGCGTGCATTGTACGAGTGGATCGTGGATAACGATTGCACGCCGCATATCCTGGTGAATGCCGAGTTTCCGGCGGTGCAGGTGCCACAAGGTTTCGCCAGCGATGGTCAGATTGTCCTGAACGTGTCGCCGAGCGCCGTGCGTCATCTGCACATGGATAACGAAGCGGTCAGCTTCGAAGGTCGCTTCGGTGGGGTGTCGCACACCCTGTTCGTGCCGTGTGGCGCGATTCTCGGTATCTATGCCCGTGAAAATGGTCAGGGCATGGTGTTCGAGCTCGAGCCGTCGATCATCGACGAAGACGACGATCTTGAAGAGGATGGCGTTGAGCCGGATGACGATGGTCCGCCGAGCGGTGGTCAGCCGCCGCGCCCGAGCGGTCGGCCGAGCCTGAAGGTTGTGAAGTAATTCAGGCGCAAAAAAAATCCGACAACCCATGAGGGTGTCGGATTTTTTTATGCCCGCAGATCAGGCGCCGGGCCTGATCTGGTCGCCGGGTCTCAGCGTTTGGCCGAGGCTGGCAGGTGCGGCTGGATGGCGGTCAGTACGGCCTTGAAGCACTTGATGTTGCCGGCTACGACGTGGCCTTTTTCGAGGAAGTCGTGACCGCCGGTGAAGTCGCTCACCAGGCCGCCCGCTTCCTGGATCAGCAGGGCGCCTGCAGCCATGTCCCATTCGGACAGGCCTGACTCCCAGAAGGCGTCGTAGCGACCGGCGGCAACGTAGGCCAGGTCCAGGCTGGCGGCGCCGGCGCGGCGGATGCCGGCGGTCTGGCCGACCAGGGCGCGGAACATGCCCAGGTAGTTGTCGAGGTCTTCCATCTGGTTGTCGCGGAACGGGAAGCCGGTACCCAGCAGGGCGCCTTCCAGGCTGCTGCGGGCGCTGACGCGCAGACGGCGACCGTTCAGTTGGGCGCCACGGCCACGGCTGGCGGTGAATTCTTCCTGGCGGACAGGGTCGAGAACAACGGCGTGTTCCAGGCGGCCACGGTATTTGCAGGCAATGCTGACCGCGAAGTGCGGAACGCCACGCAGGAAGTTGGTGGTGCCATCCAGTGGGTCGATGATCCACAGGTAGTCCTTGCCTTCCTCGCCGGTGCCGGCGTGCAGGCCGGTTTCTTCGCCGTAGATGGAATGGTTCGGGTAGGCTTTGCGCAGGGCATTGATGATGGTCTGCTCGGCAGCACGGTCTACTTCGGACACATAGTCCTTGGCGTCTTTTTCATCAACCTTGATGCTATCCAGGCGCTCGATGGAGCGGAAAATCAGTTCACTGGCGCTGCGGGCGGCGCGCAGCGCGATATTCAGCATGGGCTGCATGGACGTTTCACCTAGGTCGTTAAAGAAAGCCGGACATTCTAGCAGAAAACTTTTCGCGAAGAAGGGCCTCATTCGCTTTCGTAGCGTAACGTCCGTCGGTTCTGTAAGATTTGCTCCCCTTTTTCCATGTCTGTGAGCGCCTGCCGTGCTGCAAAATATTCGTGTTGTCCTGGTCAACACCAGCCATCCCGGCAATATCGGTGGGGCTGCGCGCGCCATGAAGAACATGGGGCTGTCGCGCCTGGCGCTGGTCGATCCACTGCACTTCCCGAGCCCGGAGGCTGCCGCACGCGCCTCCGGTGCCGATGACGTGCTGGCCGGCGCCCAGGTAGTCGCCAGTCTTGAAGAGGCGCTGGTTGGCTGCACCCTGGTGGTCGGCACCAGTGCCCGCGACCGTCGCCTGCCGTGGCCGATGCTCGACCCGCGCGAGTGTGGCGCGAAGACCGTCGAGCAGGCCGCAGGGGGTTGCGAGGTCGCCCTGGTGTTCGGTCGCGAGCACTCCGGGCTGACCAACGAGGAGTTGCAGCGCTGTCATTATCATGTGCACATTCCGTCGAATCCGGACTTCAGCTCGCTGAACCTCGGTGCGGCGGTGCAGGTGCTGGCCTACGAAGTGCGCATGGCCTGGCTGGGGCAGCAGGAGCAGTCAGCCGGGTTGGAGAAAACCGAGGTCGTGCCGGCGCGCACTGAAGAGCTGGCCACCATGGATGAAATGGAAGGGTTCTACGGGCACCTGGAGCAGGCGCTGGTCGAGATCGGTTTCCTTGATCCGGCCAACCCGCGCCACCTGATGTCGCGCCTGCGCCGCCTGTATGGGCGCAGCTCGGTCAATCGTTCGGAAATGAGCATTTTGCGTGGCATCCTCACCGAAACCCAGAAAGCGGCCCGGGGCGATGCGCATAAACGGAAGGATCAATGATGTTCGAGCGTCTGCGTGAAGATATCCAAAGCGTTTTCCACCGAGACCCGGCGGCGCGCAATGCCTTTGAAGTGCTGACCTGCTACCCGGGCATGCATGCGATCTGGCTGCATCGCGCGGCGCACTGCCTGTGGAAAAAGGATTGGAAATGGCTGGCCCGGCTGGTCTCGAACTTTGGGCGCTGGATGACCGGCATCGAGATTCATCCGGGGGCCAAGGTCGGTCGGCGCTTTTTCATCGATCATGGTATGGGCATTGTCATCGGCGAGACCGCCGAGATCGGCGACGATGTCACCCTCTATCAGGGCGTGACCCTGGGCGGCACCAGCTGGAACAAAGGTAAGCGTCACCCGACCCTGGAAGACGGCGTGGTGGTTGGTGCCGGGGCCAAGGTGCTTGGTCCGTTTACCGTCGGCGCCGGGGCCAAGATCGGTTCCAATGCCGTGGTCACCAAGGCGGTGCCGGCTGGTGCCACTGCGGTAGGCATTCCGGGGCGAATCATCGTCAAGTCCGATGGCGAGCAGGAGGCCCGGCGCAAGGCCATGGCCGAGAAGATCGGTTTCGATGCCTATGGCGTCAGCGAAGACATGCCCGACCCGGTGGCCCGCGCCATCGGCCAGTTGCTTGACCACCTGCAGGCGGTCGATGGGCGTCTGGAGGATATGTGCGGCGCCCTGAAGAACCTGGGCAGCGACTATTGCGCCAAGGAGCTGCCGGCGCTGCGCGATGAAGACTTCGCCGGGGTCAAGGCTGATCTGCGTAGCGACACGTCGGCGCATTGACAGAAGGGGCGTGTGCTGGCGCCCCGACTTTGCTATCCTTTGCGCCGCCATTCAGGCGCAAACCCGACTAAAGCACTAGGTCTTATAGTTGACTTAAATGCTCGGGAATCGCATACTCGCACCCATTCCGTAACTCCCGTGGTACTAACTAGCCATGCGACTGACTACCAAAGGCCGATACGCCGTGACCGCCATGCTCGACCTGGCCTTGCACGCGCAAAATGGGCCGGTGTCCCTGGCCGACATCTCTGAACGCCAAGGTATTTCCCTTTCCTACCTGGAGCAGCTGTTCGCCAAGCTGCGTCGCAGCAGCCTGGTCTCCAGTGTGCGCGGGCCGGGCGGCGGCTATCAGCTGTCGCGGGACATGGCGACCATTCAGGTGGCGCAGGTAATCGATGCGGTCAACGAATCCGTCGATGCTACCCGCTGCCAGGGCCTGGGTGACTGCCACGCCGGCGATACCTGCCTGACCCACCACCTGTGGTGCGACCTCAGCCAGCAGATCCACGAATTCCTGAGCGGCATCAGCCTGGCCGACCTTGTGACTCGCCGTGAGGTACAAGAAGTCGCCCAGCGTCAGGACCTGCGCCGCATTGCCGGCCGTAAACCGCAGCTGGACAAGATTGAGACGTCCGCCGTCGAATGACCGTTTCGAACGAGCGACGCGCCTGCCTGATAGGAGATATTCAATGAAGTTGCCGATCTACCTCGATTATTCCGCGACCACGCCGGTCGACCCACGCGTCGCCCAGAAGATGAGCGAATGCCTGCTGGTCGACGGGAACTTCGGTAACCCGGCCTCGCGCTCCCACGTCTTTGGCTGGAAAGCCGAAGAGGCGGTCGAGAACGCCCGCCGTCAGGTTGCCGACCTGGTCAATGCCGACCCGCGTGAAATCGTCTGGACCAGCGGTGCTACCGAGTCCGACAACCTGGCAATCAAAGGTGTCGCGCACTTCTATTCGACCAAGGGCAAGCACATCATCACCTCCAAGATCGAGCATAAAGCGGTCCTGGACAGCACCCGCCAGCTGGAACGTGAAGGCTTCGAAGTTACCTACATCGAGCCAGGGGCTGATGGTCTGATCACTCCGGCCATGGTCGAGGCAGCGCTGCGTGACGACACCGTGCTGGTTTCGATCATGCACGTGAACAACGAAATCGGCACCATCAACGACATCGCCGCCATCGGCGAGCTGACCCGCAGCCGCGGCGTCATGTTCCACGTCGATGCTGCACAGTCCACCGGCAAGGTCGATATCGACCTGCAAAAGCTGAAGGTCGACCTGATGTCGTTCTCGGCGCACAAGACGTATGGCCCGAAAGGTATCGGCGCACTGTACGTCAGCCGTAAGCCACGCGTCCGTCTGGAGGCCACCATGCACGGCGGCGGTCACGAGCGCGGCATGCGTTCCGGCACCCTGGCGACCCACCAGATCGTCGGCATGGGCGAAGCGTTCGCCATCGCCAAGGAACTGATGGCTAGCGAGAACCTGCGCATCAAGGCCCTGAGCGATCGTTTCTACAAGCAGGTTGAAGGTCTGGAAGAGCTGTACATCAACGGCAGCATGACCGCGCGCATTCCGCACAACCTGAACCTGAGCTTCAACTACGTCGAAGGCGAGTCGCTGATCATGGCGCTCAAGGACCTGGCCGTTTCGTCCGGTTCCGCCTGTACTTCGGCTTCCCTCGAGCCGTCCTACGTGCTGCGTGCCCTGGGCCGCAACGACGAACTGGCGCACAGCTCGATCCGCTTCACCTTCGGCCGCTTCTCCACCGAAGAAGAAATCGACTACGCCGCGCAGAAAGTCTGCGAGGCCGTAACCAAGCTGCGCGAATTGTCGCCGCTGTGGGATATGTACAAAGACGGCGTCGACATCTCCAAGATCGAGTGGGCTGCGCACTAAGTAGTCGCCAGCAAGAGCGGCTCTCTGATGAGGAAGGAATTGCACCATGGCATACAGTGAAAAGGTCATCGACCACTACGAAAACCCGCGTAACGTCGGCAAGATGGACGCCGAAGATCCGGACGTAGGTACCGGCATGGTCGGCGCTCCGGCGTGCGGCGACGTGATGCGCCTGCAGATCAAGGTCAACGAGCAGGGCGTTATCGAAGACGCCAAGTTCAAGACCTACGGCTGCGGTTCGGCGATCGCTTCCAGCTCCCTTGCCACCGAGTGGATGAAGGGCAAGACCCTGGACGAAGCGGAAACCATCAAGAACACCCAGCTGGCCGAAGAGCTGGCGCTGCCGCCGGTCAAGATCCACTGCTCGGTTCTCGCCGAAGACGCCATCAAGGCGGCCGTTCGCGATTACAAGCAGAAGAAAGGTTTGCTCTAAGTCGCCTGTTACAGGTAAGGAGTCTCGATGGCTATCAGCATGACAGAAGCCGCCGCCAACCACGTGCGGCGCTCCCTCGAAGGTCGCGGCAAGGGTGACGGCATCCGCCTGGGCGTTCGTACCACCGGCTGCTCCGGTCTGGCCTATGTGCTGGAGTTCGTCGACGAGCCAGCCAGCGAAGACCAGGTGTTCGAAAGTCACGGCGTGAAAGTGATCATCGACCCGAAGAGCCTGGTTTACCTCGACGGCACCGAACTGGATTTCGTCAAGGAAGGGTTGAACGAAGGCTTCAAGTTCAACAACCCCAACGTGCGCGGTGAATGTGGCTGCGGCGAAAGCTTCAACGTCTGAGGCTGAGTTGTGGGTACTCCTTGTCATTTCGCCTTGTTCGGCCTGCAGCCGGGCTTTCGTCTGAACCTCGAGCAACTGGCCACTCGCTACCGCGAGTTGGCCCGTGAGGTGCACCCGGACCGTTTTGCCGATGCCTCCGAGCGCGAGCAGCGCCTGGCACTGGAACAGTCCGCGGGCCTCAACGAAGCCTATCAGACCCTCAAGAGCGCTCCACGCCGGGCGCGCTACCTGTTGGCCATCAGCGGTGCCGAAGTGCCGCAGGAAGTCACTGTCCACGATCCCGAGTTTCTCTTCCAGCAGATGCAATGGCGCGAAGAACTCGAGGACCTGCAGGACAGTGCCGACCTCGACGGTGTCAGCACCTTCAAGCGCCGTCTGAAAGTTGCGCAGGAAGCACTCAACGAGGACTTCGCCGCCTGCTGGGACGATGCTGCGCAGCGTGAACAGGCCGAGCGCCTGATGCGCCGTATGCAGTTCCTCGACAAGCTCGCCTACGAAGTGCGCCAGCTGGAAGAGCGCCTCGACGATTAACCCGGTGTCGCCGTTGGCGACGCCTTTGGTATTCAGAAAAGCATGGCCCTACTGCAGATCGCCGAACCCGGTCAGACTCCTCAGCCCCACCAGCGTCGCCTGGCCGTGGGTATCGACCTTGGCACCACCAATTCGCTGGTCGCTGCGTTGCGCAGTGGCCTCTCCGAACCGCTGCCCGATGCCGAAGGCCGGGTCATCCTGCCGTCCGCAGTGCGCTACCACGCCGACCATGTCGACGTCGGGCATGTCGCCCGTGATGCGGCAGCGAGCGACCCGCTGAACACCGTACTGTCGGTCAAGCGCCTGATGGGCCGTGGCCTGGCAGACGTCAAGCAGCTCGGCGAGCAATTGCCATACCGCTTCGTCGGTGGCGAATCGCATATGCCGTTCATCGACACCGTGCAGGGCGCGAAGAGCCCGGTCGAAGTGTCTGCCGACATTCTCAAGGTGCTGCGCCTGCGCGCCGAAGCCACCCTGGGTGGCGAGCTGGTGGGCGCCGTGATCACCGTGCCGGCCTACTTCGACGACGCCCAGCGCCAGGCCACCAAGGACGCCGCGCGTCTGGCCGGGCTGAACGTGCTGCGCCTGCTCAACGAGCCTACTGCGGCGGCGGTGGCCTATGGCCTGGACCAGAACGCCGAAGGCGTGGTGGCCATCTATGACCTGGGTGGCGGTACCTTCGACATTTCCATCCTGCGCCTGACCGGCGGGGTGTTCGAAGTGCTGGCCACCGGTGGCGACAGCGCCCTGGGCGGTGACGACTTCGACCATGCCATCGCCAGTTGGATCGTCGAGCAGGCCGGCTTGTCCGCCGACCTCGATCCGGGTGCCCAGCGGCAACTGCTCCAGGCCGCCTGCGCGGCCAAGGAAGCGCTGACCGAAACCGACAGCGTGAAGGTCGCCTACGGTAACTGGCAAGCCGACTTGAGCCGTGCCGCCTTTGAAGCGCTGATCGAGCCGATGGTTGCCCGCAGCCTCAAGGCCTGCCGCCGCGCCGTGCGCGACAGCGGCATCGAGCTGGACGAAGTCGAGGCCGTGGTCATGGTCGGTGGTTCCACCCGCGTGCCGCGTGTGCGTGAGGCTGTTGGCGCGCTGTTCGGGCGCACGCCGCTGACCGACATCGACCCGGATCAGGTCGTCGCCATTGGTGCTGCCATCCAGGCCGATACCCTGGCCGGCAACAAGCGCGATGGTGGCGAACTGCTGCTGCTTGACGTGATTCCGTTGTCCCTGGGGCTGGAAACCATGGGCGGGCTGATGGAGAAGGTGATTCCACGCAACACCACCATCCCGGTCGCCCGCGCCCAGGAGTTCACCACTTACAAGGACGGCCAGTCGGCCATGATGATTCACGTGCTCCAGGGTGAGCGCGAGTTGATCAGCGACTGTCGTTCCCTGGCGCGCTTCGAGCTGCGCGGTATTCCAGCGATGGTTGCCGGTGCGGCGAAGATCCGCGTCACGTTCCAGGTCGACGCCGACGGCCTGCTCAGTGTGTCTGCGCGCGAGCTGGGTTCGGGCATCGAATCGAGCATCCAGGTCAAGCCGTCCTACGGCCTGACAGACGGCGAAATTGCCCGGATGCTGAAGGACTCCTTCGAGCATGCCAGCAACGACAAGGTGGCGCGTCAGTTGCGCGAACATCAGGTCGACGCCGAGCGCCTGCTCGAAGCCGTGCAGGGTGCCCTCGATGCCGATGGCGAGCGCCTGCTCGACGCCGAAGAGCGTCTGGCCATAGAACAGCAGATGCAAGATTTGCGTGATTTGATGAACGGCACCGATGGTTCGGCCATCGAGCAGCAGACCCGGCGTCTGTCGCAGGTGACCGATGCCTTTGCCGCCCGTCGCCTTGATTCGACGGTCAAAGCCGCGTTGGCCGGGCGCAACCTGAATGAGATCGAGGATAACTAATGCCGCAGGTGACATTTCTGCCCCACGAGAAGTTCTGTCCGGAGGGGTTGACCGTCGAAGTGCCGCCGGGAACTAACGTTCTTGAGCTAGCCCACGACCATCACATCGAGATCGAAAGCGCTTGCGGTGGCGTTCGTGCCTGCACCACCTGCCACTGCATCGTGCGCAAGGGCTTCAACTCGCTGGAAGAGGCCGACGAGCTCGAGGAAGACATGCTGGACAAGGCGTGGGGCCTGGAGCCGCAGTCGCGCCTGTCGTGCCAGGTGGTGGTTGGCGAGGAAGACCTGACCATCGAAATACCGAAATACTCGCTCAACCACGCTGCCGAAGCGCCGCACTGATTCTGGGAGCCGACATGAGTCTGAAATGGGTTGATGTACTTGAGATCGCAATTCAACTTGCCGAAAGCAAGCCGGAAGTCGATCCTCGTTATGTGAATTTCGTCGATCTGCATCAGTGGGTGCTGGCATTGCCGGAGTTCAGCGACGATCCGAGCCGTGGTGGCGAGAAGGTTCTCGAAGCCATCCAGGCCGCCTGGATCGAAGAAGCTGACTGAGCGCACGCTGCAGGTTAGGCAATCCCCCTGAACCCGCGTATAATTCGCGGGTTTAATTTTTCGCTTCACTTACTGTTTCTGGAGTTACACCATGGCTGTTCAACGTACTTTCTCCATCATCAAGCCTGACGCCGTTGCCAAGAACGTGATCGGCAAGATCACCACTCGCTTCGAAGACGCTGGCCTGAAAATCGTTGCTTCGAAAATCAAGCAACTGTCCAAAGCCGAAGCTGAAGGCTTCTACGCCGAGCACGCTGAGCGTGGCTTCTTCGCTGACCTGGTTGCCTTCATGACTTCCGGCCCGGTTGTCGTTCAGGTCCTGGAAGGCGAAAACGCCATCGCTCGCAACCGTGAGCTGATGGGCGCTACCAACCCTAAAGAAGCTGCTGCCGGCACCATCCGTGCTGACTTCGCCGAGTCCATCGACGCCAACGCCGTTCACGGTTCGGACTCCGAAGCCGCTGCTGCTCGCGAAATCGCTTACTTCTTCGCAGCTACCGAGGTAACCACTCGCTAAGCGAAAGCTTTCGAGTGAGGGTGAATCCATGACGACATCGACTGGCAAAACAAACCTGTTGGGGCTGACCCAGCCGGAAATGGAAAAGTTCTTCGACTCGATAGGGGAGAAGCGCTTCCGTGCCGGTCAGGTTATGAAATGGATTCACCACTTTGGCGTCGACGATTTCGATGCCATGACGAACGTCGGCAAGGTCTTGCGCGAAAAGCTCAAGGCCTGTGCCGAAATTCGTGGTCCCGAAGTGGTCAGCGAGGACATTTCCAGCGACGGCACCCGTAAATGGGTGGTGCGCGTGGCGTCCGGCAGCTGCGTCGAGACCGTCTACATCCCTCAGGGCAAGCGTGGCACGCTGTGTGTCTCGTCTCAGGCCGGTTGTGCCCTGGACTGCAGTTTCTGCTCCACCGGCAAGCAAGGTTTCAACAGCAACCTCACCGCCGCCGAGGTTATCGGCCAGGTGTGGATTGCCAACAAATCGTTCGGCAGCATTCCGGCGACCGTCGACCGTGCCATCACCAACGTGGTGATGATGGGCATGGGCGAGCCGCTGCTGAACTTCGACAACGTGATCGCCGCCATGCGCATCATGATGGATGACCTGGGCTACGGCATCTCCAAACGCCGGGTTACCCTGTCGACGTCCGGCGTTGTGCCGATGATCGACCAGTTGGCCAAGCACATCGACGTGTCGCTGGCCCTGTCGCTGCACGCGCCAAACGACGCGCTGCGCAATGAACTGGTGCCGATCAACAAGAAATACCCGCTCAAGATGCTGCTTGAGTCGTGCCAGCGCTACATGTCCGAACTCGGCGAAAAACGCGTCCTGACCATCGAATACACCCTGCTCAAGGACGTCAACGACAAGCCTGAGCACGCCGTGGAAATGGTTGAACTGCTGAAGAACGTCCCGTGCAAGGTCAACCTGATTCCGTTCAACCCGTTCCCGCACTCCGGCTACGAGCGTCCGAGCAACAATGCTATCAGGCGTTTCCAGGATCACCTGCACCACGCCGGCTTCAACGTCACCGTGCGTACCACCCGTGGCGAGGATATCGACGCCGCCTGTGGTCAGCTGGTCGGCCAGGTCATGGACCGTACCCGTCGCAGTGAGCGTTACATCGCTGTGCGGCAACTGAACGCCGACGCCGATGTCACCGGCGTGGCGGGCAACTAAGGCGAGAAGCGCCATGTCCCTGCGCGTTGCGCTGTCGTTGCTGATTCTGACGCTGCTGGCCGGCTGCGTCAGTAGCGGCAGTTCCGACCCGTTGGTCAGCGACAAGGGCCGCGATGCAGCACGCGAGGCTTATGTGCAGTTGGGCCTGGGCTACTTGCAACAAGGCTTGACCGAACGCGCCAAGGTGCCACTCAAGCAGGCGCTGCAACTGGATGCCGACGATGCCGCGGCCAATGCGGCGCTAGCCCTGGTGTTCCAGCGCGAAGACGAGCCGGCGCTGGCCGAAGCGCACTACCGCAAGGCTCTGGCAGCCAACCCCGACGACCCGCGGCTGCGTAACAATTACGGCAGTTTTCTCTATGCGCAGGGCCGATATTCCCACGCGCTGAAGATGTTTCGCCAAGCGTCCACCGATACCCTGTATCCTGAGCGCTCACGGGTCTTCGAGAACCTTGGCCTGACCGCCATCAAGCTCGGCGAGCGTGACCAGGCGCGTGAATACCTGAACAAGGCTTTGAAGCTCAACCGGCAGCAACCGCGTGCGTTGCTGGAAATGGCTGAGTTGTCTTACGAAGACAGGCATTATGTGCCAGCCCGTGACTTCTACGATCGTTTCAGCCAACTGAGCGACGCTAACGCCCGCAGCCTGCTGCTGGGCAGTCGTCTGGCAAACGTCTTTGAAGAGCGGAGCAAGGCCATCGATCTGGGCCTGCAATTACAACGACTTTATCCCGGTACGCCGGAATATCAGCAATACCTGTCGGAGCAATGATGAAAGCGGCGCATCCCGAAGCAGCAGCAGCGACTCGCGAGAATCCCGGAGAGACCTTGCGTCAGGCCCGCGAGAGCAGGGACTGGTCGCAGGCCGAAGTGGCCCGCAAGCTCAACCTCACCGTGAGTTCCCTGAACAACCTTGAAGCCGGTGCCTTCGACAAGCTGCCGGGGCATACCTTCGCCCGTGGTTATATCCGCGCTTACGCCAAATTGCTCGACATGGACCAGGCGACCCTGGTGCAGGCCTTCGACCAGTGCACTGGCACTCACGCCCAAGGCAGCGACGTGCATGCCCTGGGGCGGATCGAAGAGCCGGTGCGCCTGTCGCACAACATCATGCGTATCGTCAGCCTGGTGCTGTTGGTACTGGTGGTCGGCGGTGGCTTCCTCTGGTGGCAGGACCAGAGCAAGCTGAGCGGCAAGGACCTGGCCAGTATCGCCATGGAACACGTCGAAGTCGAAAGCGCCGACGGCACCACCCAGATTCATCCGCTGGACGAGCCGGAGGACCAGGCCGTTGCCGAAGGTCAGCAGCCGCAAAGCACCGAGCTGAGCCTTGACCAGGGCCAGGCCGCAGCGCCGAACGAAGCCGCACCGGTCGCTGAAACCGCGCCGGCCGTCGTGCCTGCGCCGGCGGCACCTGCCGTTAGCGCGCCGGCTGCCCCGGTCGCCCCTGCGCTAGCGCCTGTGCATACTGCGCCGGCTCCGGTTGTCAGTGCACCGGTCGTGGCCGCCGCAGTTCCGGCCGTCGCCCCGAGCGCCCCAGCCGCCAGCGCCCCGGCTGCTGCGCCAGCGGGCAGCGGCCAACTGCATATGCAATTCAACGCCGATTGCTGGACTTCGGTCACCGATGGCAACGGCAAGCTGCTGTTCAGCGCCATCAAGCGCAAGGGCGACAGCCTGGACCTGACCGGCAAGCCGCCGTTCTCGGTACGCCTGGGCTATGCCCGCGGCGTGCAGGTCAGCTACAACGGCCAGGCCGTCGACGTTGCGCCGTTCACCAGTGGCGAGACTGCTCGCCTGAAGTTGGGACAATAAGTCATGCACGGCGAATCTCCGATCAAACGTCGCGAATCCCGGAAAATCTGGGTCGGTAATGTGCCTGTCGGCGGCGATGCCCCTATCGCCGTCCAGAGCATGACCAACACCGACACCAACGACGTTGCCGCCACCGTTGCGCAGATCCAGCGCCTGGTCGATGCCGGTGTCGACATCGTCCGCGTTTCGGTACCGGACATGGACGCGGCCGAAGCGTTCGGCCGGATCAAGAAACTGGTCAGCGTACCGCTGGTCGCCGACATCCACTTCGACTACCGCATTGCCTTGCGCGTCGCCGAGTTGGGCGTCGACTGCCTGCGCATCAACCCGGGCAACATCGGTCGCGAAGACCGCGTGCGTGCTGTGGTCGATGCCGCCCGCGACCGCGGTATTCCGATCCGTATCGGCGTCAACGCCGGTTCCCTGGAAAAAGACCTGCAAAAGAAATACGGCGAACCGACCCCGGCAGCGCTGGTCGAGTCGGCACTGCGCCACGTCGAGCACCTCGACCGTCTGGATTTCCAGGACTTCAAGGTCAGTGTCAAGGCGTCCGATGTGTTCATGGCGGTCGAAGCCTACCGTCTGCTGGCCAAACAGATCGTCCAGCCGCTGCACCTGGGCATTACCGAAGCCGGTGGCCTGCGTTCGGGTACGGTGAAATCCGCGGTCGGCCTCGGTATGCTGCTTGCCGACGGGATTGGCGATACTATCCGCATCTCGTTGGCGGCCGACCCGGTCGAAGAAGTGAAAGTCGGCTACGACATCCTCAAGTCGCTGCACCTGCGTTCGCGTGGCATCAACTTCATCGCCTGCCCGAGCTGCTCGCGGCAGAACTTCGATGTGGTCAAGACCATGAACGAGCTGGAAGGGCGCCTGGAAGACCTGCTGGTACCGCTCGATGTGGCGGTGATCGGTTGTGTGGTCAACGGCCCGGGCGAAGCCAAGGAAGCCCACGTTGGGCTGACCGGCGGCACGCCGAACCTGATCTACATCGACGGCAAGCCAGCGCAGAAGCTGACCAATGACAACCTGGTGGATGAACTGGAAAAGCTCATCCGGCAGAAAGCGGCCGAAAAAGCCGAGGCCGACGCGGCAGTGATTGCCCGCGGTTGACCGACTCAGATTCGTAAGGATTTTCCGTGAGCAAATCGCTGCAAGCCATCCGTGGCATGAACGACATCCTGCCGGAGCAGACGCCGCTGTGGCGCTACTTCGAAAGCACCGTAGCTGGCCTGCTGGACACCTACGGCTATCGCCAGATCCGCACGCCGATCGTCGAGTTCACCGAGCTATTCAAGCGTTCGATCGGTGAAGTGACCGATATCGTCGAGAAGGAGATGTACACCTTCGAAGACCGCAACGGCGACTCGCTGACCCTGCGCCCTGAAGGCACCGCCGCCTGCGTGCGCGCCGTGCTTGAGCACGGCATCACCGGCAGTGGCCAGGTGCAGAAGCTCTGGTACATCGGCCAGATGTTCCGCCACGAGCGCCCGCAGAAGGGTCGCTATCGCCAGTTCAATCAGATCGGCGTCGAAGTGTTCAACCTCGACGGCCCGGATATCGACGCCGAGCTGATCGTACTGACCTGGCGCCTGTGGGGCCTGCTGGGCATCCGCGACGCGGTCACGCTCGAACTGAACAGCCTGGGCACCAGCGAAGCGCGGGCCCGCTACCGTGACGCGCTGGTCGAGTTTCTCTCGGCACGCCTGGAGCAACTGGACGAAGACAGCCAGCGGCGCCTGAAGAGCAACCCGCTGCGCATCCTCGACAGCAAGGACGCCAATACCCAGAAGGTTCTGGTGGGCGCGCCGAAGCTGGAAGACTACCTCGACGAAGAGTCGCGGCTGCACTTCGACGGCCTGAAGGCGCGTCTGGAGGCTGCCGGCATCCCGTTCGTGATCAACACCAAACTGGTGCGCGGCCTGGATTACTACAGCAAGACGGTGTTCGAGTGGGTGACCGACAAGCTCGGTTCCCAGGGCACTGTCTGTGCCGGTGGCCGTTACGACGGCCTGGTCGAACAGATGGGCGGCAAGCCGACCACCGGCGTAGGTTTCGCCATGGGCATCGAGCGGCTGATCCTGCTGCTGGAAACCCTGGAGCAGGTGCCGGAGTCGATCCACCGTCAGGTCGACGTCTACCTGTGTGCCTTCGGCGAGCAGGCCGAACTGGCTGGGCTGGCCCTGAGCGAGCAACTGCGCGACCGTCTGCCGAACCTGCGCCTGCAGGTGAACGCCGGGGGTGGCAGTTTCAAGAGCCAGTTCAAGAAGGCCGACAAGAGTGCTGCGCTGTTCGCCTTGATCCTGGGGGACGACGAGCTGGCGCAACAAGTGGTAGGTTTCAAACCCCTGCGTGGCCAGGGAGAACAACAAAACATTGCCTGGGATGCTCTGGCCGAGCACCTGGAAGCTTCGTTCGCGCAGGCGTGAAGCGGGTCAACAGCCGATTTGGTGAAAAGGAGTATTGGGGTGTCGAGTACCGATGATGAACAGCTGGCCGCAGTGAAGGACTGGTGGGACCGCAATGGCAAGCCGTTGCTGACCGGTGCCTTGCTGGCCGCAGTGGTAGTGCTGGGCTGGAACATGTGGCACAAATACCAGGGCAACCAGTCGCAAGGCGCCTCGAACCTCTATCAGGCCTTGCTGGAAACCACCCTCACGCCAACCGGCACGCCTGACCTGGCCAAGGTGGCCGAGCTGTCGGGCAAGCTCAAGAGCGAGTTCGGCGGTACTGCCTACGCGCAGTACGGCAGTCTGTTCGTGGCCAAGGTCGCGGTCGATGGCGGCAAGCTGGATGACGCCGCCGCCGAGCTGAAAAGCGTGCTCGACAAGCCGGCCGACGCCACCCTGGGCGAAATCGCCCGGCAGCGTCTGGCCCGTGTCCTGGCCGCCCAGAACAAAACTGACGAAGCGCTGAAGCTGCTCGAAGGCGACGCCGACAAGGCGTTCCTGGCCAGCCGCGAAGAGCTCAAAGGCGACCTGCTGGTACAGCTGGGCCGTGCCGATGACGCCCATGCCGCTTATGAAAAAGCCAAGGCCGCGCTGTCTGACGACGCTGCGATCGGTGGTTTGCAACTCAAGCTCGACGACCTTGCCAAAGGGGATGCGTGACGTGATCGGTTGGAAACATGCAGCAGTGCTGGCCGTGGCCCTTCTGGCCGTTGGTTGCAGCAGCAACAGCAAAAAGGAATTGCCTCCGGCCGAGCTGACCAAGTTCACCGAGGAAGTGGTGCTGAAGAAGCAGTGGAGTCGTTCGATCGGTGACGGTCAGGGCGAAACCTTCAACATGCTGGTTCCGGCCATCGAGAATGACCGTATCTACGCCGCCGATGTGACCGGCGTGGTCATGGCCCTGGATCGCCTGAACGGCGACGTGGCCTGGAAGAAGGACCTCGAACTGCCGGTTTCCGGCGCCGTTGGCGTGGGTTACGGCATGGTCATGCTCGGCACCCTGAAGGGCGAAGTGATTGCCCTGGATGCCAGCACCGGTGAAGAGAAGTGGCGCTCGCGCGTCACCAGCGAAGTCCTGGCACCGCCAGCCACCAACGGTGACGTAGTGGTTGTGCAAACCCAGGACGACCGCGTGATCGGCCTGGACGCCAGCACCGGCGACCGCCGCTGGATCTACGAAAGCACCCCTGCGGTACTGACCCTGCGCGGTACCGGGGCGCCGATCGTGACCAACCGTCTGGCCATCGCCGGGCTGTCGACCGGCAAGGTCATCGCCCTTGACACCCAGAACGGCGTGCCGGTCTGGGAGCAGCGCGTAGCGATTCCACAAGGTCGTTCCGAGCTGGATCGCGTAGTCGATATCGACGGTGGCCTGCTGCTGTCCGGCGGTACCCTCTACGTTGCCAGTTACCAGGGGCGGGTGGCCGGCCTGGACATGGAAAGCGGCCGTGTGCTGTGGCAGCGCGATGCCTCCAGCTACACCGGTGTGGCCCAAGGCTTCGGTAACGTCTACGTGAGCCTGGCTTCGGGCACCGTCGAAGGTATCGACGAGCGCTCGTCTTCGGCGCTGTGGAGCAATGATGCCCTGGCCCGTCGTCAGCTGTCGGCGCCGGAAGTCTATTCCAGCTACGTGGCGGTCGGTGACCTGGAAGGTTACCTGCACCTGCTGAGCCAGGTAGATGGTCGTTTCGTTGGCCGTGAGCGGATCGACAGCGACGGCCTGCGCGCCCGTCCGCTGGTAGTAGGGGACATGATTTATGTGTTTGGCAACAGCGGCAAACTCGAGGCGCTGACCATTCGCTGAGTCTATGCTTGAGGCCTGCGGGCCTCGGGCTGCGGCGCCTTCGGGGCGCTGCCCGAACTCCGGCCGCTGCCCTGCAGCGGCCTTTGTATTTTTTGAATTTATGAAGTGGAGAGCCGCATGGTTCCCGTAATCGCCCTGGTGGGCCGACCGAACGTCGGTAAATCCACCATGTTCAACCGCCTGACCAGGACCCGCGATGCCATCGTCGGTGACCTTTCCGGCCTGACTCGTGATCGTCAATATGGTGAGGCGCGCTGGCAAGGGCGTTCCTACATCCTGGTCGACACCGGTGGTATTTCCGGTGACGAGCATGGCATGGACGAAAAAATGGCCGAGCAGTCGCTGCTGGCCATCGAAGAAGCCGATGTAGTGCTGTTCCTGGTGGACGCCCGGGCTGGCCTGACCGCTGCCGACCAGATGATTTCCGAGCACCTGCGCAAGCGCAACAAGCGCTCGTTCCTGGTGGCGAACAAGATCGACAACATCGATCCGAACACCGCCGTGGCCGAGTTCTCGCCGCTGGGCATGGGCAACGCCCTGCCGGTGGCCGGCTCCCAAGGCCGTGGTATCAACAACCTGCTGGAAGTGGTGCTGAGCGATTTCCCTCGTGACAAGGACGAGGAAGAGATCGACACCAACGTTGCCGAAGGCGAGGAAGCGGTACGTATCCCGGGGCCGAGCGAGAAGGATGGCATCAAGATCGCCATTATTGGCCGGCCGAACGTCGGCAAGTCGACCCTGGTCAACCGCATGCTCGGTGAAGACCGGGTAATCGTCTACGACCAGCCCGGCACCACCCGCGACAGTATCTACATTCCCTTCGAGCGTAACGAAGAGAAGTACACGCTGATCGACACCGCCGGTGTGCGCAAGCGCGGCAAGATCCACGAGGAAGTCGAGAAGTTCTCGGTGGTCAAGACGCTGCAGGCGATCAAGGACGCCAACGTGGTGATCTTCGTCATGGATGCCCGCGAAGGCGTGGTGGACCATGACCTGAACCTGCTGGGCTTTGCCCTGGAAGCCGGCCGCGCCATCGTCATCGCCCTGAACAAGTGGGATGGCATGCAGCCGAGCAAGCGCGACTATGTGAAGACCGAGCTGGAGCGCCGGCTGTTCTTCGTTGACTTCGCCGACATCCACTTCATTTCGGCGTTGCACGGCACTGGCGTGGGCAACTTGTACCAGTCGGTGCAGAACTCGTTCAAGTCGGCGGTAACCCGCTGGCCGACCAGCCGCCTGACGCAGATCCTCGAAGACGCGGTCAGCGAGCACCAGCCGCCGATGGTCAACGGTCGCCGGATCAAGCTGCGCTATGCCCACCTCGGTGGCGCGAACCCGCCGATCATCGTGATCCACGGCAACCAGGTCGAGAAGGTTCCGAAGTCGTACTCGCGCTATCTGGAAAACACCTACCGCCGCGTGCTGAAGCTGGTCGGTACGCCGATCCGCATCGAGTACAAGGGTAGCGACAACCCGTACGAGGGGAACAAGAACACGCTGACCGACCGCCAGGTCAACAAGAAGCGGCGTTTGATGTCGCACCACAAGAAGGCCGAGAAGAAGCGCCGCGACAAGCGCTAACAGCAAGAGCATCGCCGGCCGAGCCCGCTCCCACAGTGTTCCATGTGGGGGCGGGCTCGTCCCGCAGTGCGGCCTCCAGCTTTTTCCTGACCACTCAATCCGCTATGCTCGAAGGCCGAACCGCGCCGCCTCGAGCCGGATGTCAGCAGGAAAGAGGGCCCCATGATCAGCAGCAAGTTGCCGAACGTCGGCACGACCATCTTTACCACCATGTCCCAGCTCGCCGTGCAAACCGGCGCGATCAACCTGTCTCAGGGTTTTCCCGACTTCAACGGCCCGCAAGCGTTGTTGGACGCGGTTGGCCGGCACGTCAGCGCCGGGCATAACCAGTATGCGCCGATGACCGGTCTGCCCGCCCTGCGCCAGCAGGTGGCGGCGAAGGTCGCTCGTAGCTATGGCGTGACCGTGGATGCCGACAGCGAAGTGACCATTACCCCGGGTGCGACCGAGGCGATTTTCTGCGCGATCCACGCGATCATCCGCGACGGCGACGAAGTGATTGTCTTCGACCCGTGCTACGACAGCTACGAACCCGCGGTGGAACTGGCCGGTGGCCGCTGTGTGCATGTGCAACTGGGCGCCAGCGATTTTGCCATCGACTGGCAGAAGCTCAGCGATGCGCTGAGCCCGCGTACCCGGATGATCATCATCAACTCGCCGCACAACCCCAGCGGCGCACTGATCAGCCGCGCCGAACTCGACCAACTGGCCCAACTGATCGCCGAGCGCGACATCTACCTGATCAGCGACGAAGTCTATGAGCACCTGGTGTTCGACGGCGTCGCCCACGCCAGCGTGCTGGCGCATCCGGCCCTGGCCCAGCGTGCCTTTGTGGTCAGTTCGTTCGGCAAGACCTACCACGTCACCGGCTGGAAAACCGGTTATGTGATTGCCCCGCCGGCGCTGACTGCCGAGCTGCGCAAGGTGCACCAGTACGTCAACTTCTGCGGGGTGACCCCGCTGCAATGTGCGCTGGCCGATTTCATGGCCGAGCACCCCGAGCACGTCGAGGAGTTGCCGGCGTTCTACCAGGCCAAGCGTGACCTGTTCTGCGATTTGCTGGGCCCATCGCGGTTTCGGTTCAGCCGTTCGGCGGGCACCTATTTTCAACTGGTCGACTATTCGCAGATTCGCCCTGACTTGAACGACGTCGACATGGCCCTGTGGTTGACCCGCGAACATGGCGTGGCGACCATTCCGGTGTCGGTGTTCTATCAGCAACCCATGGCCGAGCAGCGCCTGGTGCGCCTGTGCTTTGCCAAACGCGAGGAGACGCTGCGCGAAGCAGCGGAGAAACTATGCGCGATCTGAGCAACCTGCCCAACCTCAAGGTCGCCCTGATCCAGACCACCCTGGCCTGGCAGGACCGGCTGGCCAACTACGAACACTTCGAGGGCCTGCTGGAGCAGGCCCGCGGTGCCGACTTGATCGTCTTGCCGGAAATGTTCACCACCGGTTTTTCGATGGATTCCGAAAGCCTGGCCGAGCCGGAGAACGGCCCGACCTACAAATGGCTGAAGAGCCAGGCGAAGAAGCTCGATGCCGTGGTGACCGGCAGCGTCATCATCCAGGCGGCCGACGGTAGCCACCGCAATCGCCTGTTGTGGGCGCGGCCGGATGGCGAACTGCTGCATTACGACAAGCGTCACCTGTTCCGTATGGCTGGCGAGCACAAGCACTACACGCCGGGCGAGCGCCAGGTGCAGTTCGAGCTCAAGGGTTGGCGGGTGCGCCCGCTGATCTGTTACGACCTGCGCTTCCCGGTGTGGAGTCGTGACGCCCAGGACACTGACCTGCTGCTGTACACGGCGAACTGGCCGGCCGCACGCCGCCAGCACTGGAACCGGTTGCTGCCGGCGCGGGGGATCGAGAACCTGTGTTATGTGGCGGCGGTGAACCGGGTGGGTACCGACGGCAAGGGCTTTGCCTATACCGGCGACAGCCAGGTGCTGGACTTCCAGGGCGAGAGCCTGCTCAGTGCCGGGGAAGCGGACGGGGTGTTTACCGTGGTGCTGAATGCGGCCGACCTGGCAAGCTACCGGACGCGGTTCCCGGCCAATCTGGATGCGGATACGTTCGAGCTGCATTGATTCGTCGCTCTGTGTAGGCGCTGGCACGCCAGCGCCTACAGGCGATCAGTACACATCCCGCCGATAGCGCCCAGCCTCGGTCAGGCGCTCGACCTCTGCCGCGCCGAGCACTTCATTCAGCACGGCATCAACCCCGGCGGCCATGCCTTGCAGGCTGCCGCAGAGGTAGATCGATGCGCCATCCTCCAGCCAGCGTTTGAGCGCCACTGCATGCTCGCGCAGACGATCCTGCACATACACCTTGTGCGCCTGGTCCCGTGAGAAGGCCAGGTCCAGCCGCGCCAGATCGCCGTTCGCCAGCCAGCCCTGCAACTCCTCGCGGCAGAGGAAGTCATAGGCCTCGTTGCGCTCGCCGAACAACAGCCAGTTGCGCTGTTCGCCTGCCGCGATCCGCGCCTTGAGCAGGCTGCGTAGCCCCGCCAGGCCGGTGCCATTGCCCACCAGCAGCATCGGCGCGGCAGTCGCCGGCAGATGGAAGCCACTGTTGCGCCGCAACCGCAGGCTCACGCTATCGCCTACGGGTAGATGCTCGGTCAGCCAGCCCGAACCCAGGCCCAGTGTGCCATCGGCATGCCGCTCCTGGCGGACGATCAGCTCCAGCACGCCGTCGCTGGCAATCGAGGCGATCGAGTATTCCCGTGCTGTCAGCGGAATCAGCGCATCGATCAGCGCCTGGGCATGCAAACCGACCAGATGCTCGCGGCTGCTTGGCAATTGCCGGCTGGCCAGGGCCACTGCCAGCGGCTCGCGCAAGCCATCGACCTGCACCTCAGCATCGGCCGAAAGGCCCAGGCCCTGGAGGAACTGCGTAACCGCCTCGCGGCCATGGCGTGGCAGGATTTCCACCAGGTCTCCGGCCTGCCAGGTCTGCGCGGCAGGGGCAGTGAGCCCGAGCAGGTACACCGCCGAACCCTGGCTACCCAGGTTCATCCGCTCGCGGCGGGTCAGGGTCCACTGTTCGAAGTCCGGCGCTTGCCAGGCTGGCAGTGTGCTGCTGCCGCTCAGCTCGGCCAGTTGCTGCTGCCAGCGCTGTAGCGCTGCCGGGTCGGCGTTGTCGACTTCGATCGGGGCAAAGCTGGCCTTGGCGCCGCGTTCGCCGAGCCAGGCATGCAGGCGCTGGGCAAAACCGCAGAACTGTGGATACTGGCGGTCGCCGAGGGCGAGTAGGGTGTAATTCAGTTCAGCCAGTGCCCACGACTGGCCCATCACCTTGCGCTCGAACCCGCGGGCGCTGTCTGGCGCCTCGCCGTCGCCGAAGGTGCTCACCACAAACAGCGCGCGCTCGGCTTGGCGCAGGTCGGCTTCGGTCAGTTGTGCCAGCGGCTGCACGCGCACCGGCACGCCGGCCGCTTGCAGTTGCCCGGCGCTCTGCCAGGCCAGTTGTTCGGCAAAGCCGCTCTGGCTGGCAAAGCCCACCAGCCAGCCACCGTTGCCCTCGCCAGCCGGCGTCAGCCCGCCACGTGCGGCCTTGACCTGACGCTTCTTGCGCCGCCGGTCGAGGTACAGCAGCCAGCCAGTAACGAAGAACAGCGGCATGCTCAGGCTGGCGACGGTAACGATGATCCGCCCCGGCAGGCCGAAATAGCTGCCGACGTGCAGGGCGTATACGCTGCCGAGCAGTTGCGCCTTGAACGATTTGTCGGTGTACACCTCGTGCTTGCGCACCTGGCCCGTGGCCGGGTCGAGGGTCAGGGTGTTGAAGGCGCGTTCGTGCGCCGCGCCCTCAAGCAGGTAGAACAGGGTCGCCGGTTGCCCGCCCGCCGACGGCAAACGCAAGTTGTAGGTGCTCAGGCCGGGGCCGGCTGCGGCTTTCAGGCTGGTCCAGATGGCGTCGTAATCCACCACCAGTGGCGCGGCGTTCTTGTCCGCCTGTGGCGGACCACCACGACCACGGCCACCCTGGCCGCGGCCTTCGCTGCGCTTCTGTTCGCCGGCTGCTGGCGCATCGGCCAGCAGCGTGTTCAGGCCGTCGCGGTACCATTCGTATGACCAGAACAACCCGGTCAGGGCAAACAGCAGGTAGAACAGCAGGCACCAGGTACCGAACACGGCATGCAGGTCCCAGTTGAACGCGCGGCCTTTTTTCGCCCAGTCGAAGGTCAGCCAGGTGCGCCAGTTCAGTGCTTGGCGCGGCCAGCGCAGGTACAGGCCGGAGAGGCAGAAGAAGATCAGCATCAGCGTACAGGCACCAGTGATCTGCCGGCCGCTGTCGCCCATGGCGAGGAAACGGTGCAGTCGCAGCATCAGGTCGAAGAAGCCCTGGCCGCCGACGTCTCCCTGGAACTCGCCGGTGTATGGGTCGACGTAACGCAGTTGGCCGCGACGTTCGCCCGGCGCTGGGGTGAAGAACACCCGTGCAGCCGCATCGCCCTGGGTCTGTACCCAGAGCATGGCGACTTTGTCGCCCTGCGTGGCCTCGACCTTGCGCACCAGCTCGGCAGGCGGCAGCACGCCACTGTCGCGGACCTCGACCTTGAGCACGTCCGGGTTGAACGCGCGCAGCAGTTCTTCCTGGAACGACCAGACCGCCCCGGTCACGCCCATCAGGGCGAGCACCAGGCCGGCCGTGATGCCAAAGAACCAGTGCAGTTGAAACAGCGACTTCTTCAACACATCGACCACCTTGACTTGTCGGTTACGCGAGCGCGCCGCGCCGTATGCCGTGATACACAAAAGCCCCGCTCACCAGGGGGAGCGGGGCTTGCCTGCCAGCGGTTCTTAGAAGTGGAAGCTGGTGGTCAGCAGGGCAGTACGCCCGGCTGCCTGGTTGGCAAAGTGCGCAGCGTATGCCTTGTCGTAGTAGACCTCGTTGGTGAGGTTCTGCACGTTCAGTTGCAGGTCGACGTTCTTGGTCAGCTTGTAGCTGGCCATGGCGTCATAACGAACGTAGGACGGTACGTACACCGTGTTGTTCAGGTCGCCCCAGACATCGTCGACGTAGAACGCACCACCGCCCAGGGTCAGCTTGTCGGTCACGTCATACGTGGTCCACAGGCTGAAGCTGTTCTTCGGCGTGTTCGGCAGTTCGTTGCCTTTGGCCGGGTTGGCGCCGCCGGTCAGTTGGGCATTCCGGTTGCCCGCTTCACCTGGGTCCACCGCCTCGCTCTTCAGGTAGCTGTAGCCGGCAAATACCTGCCACTGGTCGGTGATTTTACCGCTGGCGCCCAGTTCGATCCCGTCGACACGGGTGGTGCCGGAGTTTTCGTAGGTGTTGTTGGCAACCAGGACCCGAGTGTTTTCCTTTTCGGTACGGAAAATCGCTGCGGTCAGCGCGACACGGTTGTGGAACAGGTCCCACTTGGTGCCCAGCTCGTAGTTTTTGGTGGTTTCCGGTTCCAGGGCGCTCTGCAGTGTGCTGTTGCCGGCCGTCAACGGATTGCCGTCAGTGCCTTCGTTGAGCATCGCACCAGGCGGGGTTGCCGACGTGGCATAGGAAACGTAGATGCTGCCGTTCTCGGCCGGCTTCCAGACCAGGCCAGCCTGCCAGTTCCAGAAGTTGCTGTCGTTGCTGGTCTTGCCGGTGGTGGTGTTCTTGGCCTTGGTATCGAAGGTGTCGTAACGCAGGCCGAGGTTCACCAGCCATTGCGGGTCGAGCTCGATGGTGTCGAAGACGTAGGCCGCGCGGGTGTTGGCGGTGGTCTCGGTGCCAGCGTAGTTGCGGGTGATGGTGCCGGTGTAGTCATCGTTCGGGTTTGGGTTGCCCAGCGAGGTGCAGGTGCCACCGGCAACTACGCCTGGGCGGCACACCGGGTTGCTGTTGGCCGGGTTGGCAAAGGTGTAGCCGGTGACCTTGCTTTCTTCACGGGTGAATTCCAGGCCGGTGGAGTAGCTGTGCTTGAAGCCCAGGGCCTGGAACTCGCCAAACAGGTCGGTCTGGTTGGTGGTGGTCGCGGTATTGCTGACCCGGGCGTTGGCACGGCGCCAGACGGTGCCGAACTGATTGGTGTTGTGCTGGCTGTCGTCCGGCTGGGTCAGGATGTAGTCCTGGCCGGTGTTGCCGTGGCGCAGGGTGTTCTTGATGGTCATCGAGTCGCTGATATCGTGCTCGATGGAAAGGGTGCTGATGTCGGCGCGGGTCTTGCGGAAGTCGCGGCTTTTCAGACCATAGAAGTTGTCGCTGTCGCCGCCGTCGGTGGGTTTGTCGTGCACGTGTGTAGCCGTGGCCGAGGCAGACGTGTAGCCGTATGGAATGCCCGAGTCCGGCAGGTCGTCGCTTTCCATGTGGTAGTAGTTCAGGTTGACGCGGGTCGGCGTACCGAGGCCGAAGGTCACCGACGGCGCCACGCCCCAGCGATCGTAATTGATCGAATCGCGGCCGGCGACGTTCTGCTCGTGGCTCATCAGGTTCAGTCGGAATGCTGCGGTGTCGAGGAACTGACGGTTTACGTCGAGGGTGTAGCGGCGGGTCTGGTCGGAGCCGTAGGTGAACGCACCGTTGGTGAAGTCCTGCTGTTTCGGCGCTTTGCTGACCAGGTTTAGGCTGCCACCTGCCGAGCCACGGCCGCCGAACGACGAGTTCGGGCCTTTGCTGACTTCGATGGATTCAATGGCAAAGATTTCGCGGGTTTGTGCACCGGTGTCACGCACGCCGTCGAGGAAGGTGTCGCTTTGTGAGTCGAAGCCGCGGATGAACGGCCGGTCGCCTTGCGGGTTACCGCCTTCGCCAGCGCCGAAGGTGATGCCGGGCACAGTGCGCAAGGCGTCCTGCAGCGAAACGGCGCCGGTATCTTTGAGTACCTGTTGTGGCACCACCGTCACCGAGCGCGGTGTATCCACCAGCGGTGCGGTGTACTTCTGCGAGGAGGCTTTCTCGACCTTGTAGTCGGTGCTCGACGCTTCGGCCTGGCCGGTAATGCTGGTGGCGTCCAGCGAGATCGAGTCCTTGGCAGGGGCTGTTTCTGCGGCAAAGGCCAGGTGGCCGGCCGAGGTGGCGGTCATTGCTACACCAATGGCGGATGCGAGCAAGCGTGGTGAGCTGACAGCGGTTGGCACGTAGTGACGCGGCATTGGTGGTCCCCCTCCCAAGGTTTTCGAGGCGGCGAAATATAGTGTAAACAAATATGAGTAACAATTGAGAAGGATTGCTATTCGTGAGAAATTTACATTCTTTACAAATTTGCCGTGCGGTTTTTCCGTGCTCAACCGTCTCACCCGCCGATTGGGCCTTGTAGTGAGCCAATAAGAATCAATACCATTGGCATCCTTTCCTCTGCAGGTGCCTGCGCCATGCTGTTACACATCCCCGCTCTGTTCTCCCGCGACGAAGTGCTGCGCATCCGCGAAGCGCTGGAACAGGCCGATTGGGCCGACGGCAAGATCACCGCGGGCTATCAGTCGGCCAAGGCCAAGCACAACTTGCAGTTGCCCGAAGGGCATCCGCTGGCCAAGGAGATCGGCGTGGCGATGGTCGAGCGCCTGTGGGCCAACCCGCCGTTCATGTCGGCGGCGTTGCCGCACAAGGTGTTTCCGCCGTTGATCAACTGCTACCGTGAAGGCGGCAGCTTCGACTTCCATATCGACAACGCCATTCGCCAGCCACGTGGCAGCCAGGAGCGGGTGCGCACCGACCTGTCGTCGACGCTGTTCTTCAGCGACCCCGAGGATTACGACGGCGGCGAGCTGGTCATCCAGGACACCTTCGGCACCCGCCAGGTGAAGTTCGCCGCCGGCGATATGGTGCTGTACCCCGGCACCAGCCTGCACAAGGTCAACCCGGTCACCCGTGGCGCGCGTTACGCGGCGTTCTTCTGGACCCAGAGCCTGGTGCGCGAAGACAGCCAGCGCACCTTGCTGTTCGAGATGGACGGGGCGATCCAGCAACTGACCGCCGAGGTGCCCGAGCACCCGGCGCTGATCCAGCTCACCGGCACCTACCACAACCTGTTGCGCCGCTGGGCCGAGGTCTGAGCCGTGACCTTCAGCCTGCGCCGTGAAGAAGTGATCGCTACCGACCAACTCGCCGCACTGCTCGAAAGCAGCCCGGGCAAGGCCGCGCAAGCCTTGCTGGTGGCGGCCGGGCAGGGCGTGCTGGAAGCCCAGGTGCTGCTCGGGCAGATCCTGCTCGACGGCCGTGGCATCGAAAAAGACCCGGCCCTGGCCCGGCGCTGGTTCGCCATTGGCGCCCGCCAGGGCAGCGCGATGGCCGATAACATGCTCGGGCGCTGTCTGGAGCATGGCTGGGGCGGCCCGCTGGATCTGCCGGCAGCGGCGCTGCACTACCGGCGCGCGGCCGCGTCCGGCCTGGACTGGGGCCTGTACAACCTGGCCAACCTGTTGGCCACCGGCCGCGGTGTGGCGCAGGACCAGCAGCAGGCGCTGGCCTGCTACCGGCAGGCGGCCGAAGCCGGGCATGCCAAGTCGATGAACCTGCTCGGGCGTTATCTGGAAGAAGGCCTGGCCTGTGCAGCAGACCCGGAACAGGCGCGGGCCTGGTATCGCCGTTCGGCAGAGGCGGGGGATTTTCGTGGGCAGTTCAGCCATGCGGCGACGTTGGTCGAGCAGGGCCAAGTCGAGCAGGCGTTGCCGTGGCTGGAGCAGGCGCTGGCCAACGGCAACCTGAACTTTCTGCGCAGCAGCACGCCAGCCCTGGAGCAGGCCGGCGAGAGCCGCCTGCAAGACCTGGCGCGTCGCTACCGGGCGCGCCTCACGGCGCTGCAGGCGGCCACATAGGGCGTCTTACGCGGCCGGGTGGTCGCGTAGGAACACCAGGTTGTCCGGCGTCGACTGCTCGGCGTGGTAGTAGTAACCCTGCACGTCGAACTGCTTGAGCTGCTCGGGGTTGCTGATCTTTTCCTGAATCACGAAGCGGCTCATCATGCCGCGCGCTTTCTTCGCGTAGAAGCTGATGATCTTGTACTGGCCGTTCTTGAAGTCGCGGAACTCGGTGTTGATCACCCGCGCGTTCAGCGCGCTGCGTTTCACCGCCGAGAAGTACTCGTTGCTGGCCAGGTTCAGCAGCAGGTCGTCGCCTTGTTCGGCCAGCGCCTGGTTCAGCCATTCGCTGATCCGCGTGCCCCAGAAGGCATATAGGTCCTTGCCGCGGGCGTTGGCCAGCTTGGTGCCCATTTCCAGCCGGTAGGGTTGCATCAGGTCCAGCGGGCGCAGCAGGCCGTACAGGCCGCTGAGCATGCGCAGGTGCTCCTGGGCATAGGTGAAGTCGGCGTCGCTGAGGCTTTCGGCGTCCAGCCCGGTGTACACGTCGCCCTTGAACGCCAGCAGCGCCTGCTTGGCGTTCTGCGGGTTGAAGTCTGGTGTCCAGCTGCCGAAACGCGCGGCGTTGAGGCCGGCGAGCTTGTCGGACAGGTGCATCAGTTCGCTGATCTGCGCTGGCGACAGTTCGCGCAACTGTACGATCAGTTCCTGGGAGTCGTCCAGGTACTGTGGCAAGGTGAAACGCTGGGTCACCGGCGGGGTGTCGTAGTCGAGGGTCTTGGCGGGGGAAATCACCGTCAGCATGTTTCGGCTCCTGTTTTCGTGCGAGCGATTCTACGGGGCGGGGCCGGTGATCTCCAGCTATGACGTCGATAGCCGCGACCCTCTCGACACATGGCGCTATAGTTCGCGGCGACCAGAATGGAGTGTGTGCCTGTGCGATTAGCTTTTCTTTTGCTGACAGGTCTGTTGAGCGTTGCTGTGCAGGCAGCGCCACAGGAGGTGGCGACGTTCGACCGGGGCAACTGGCCCGAGCAGCTCGACACGCCGACCTTGTTCGATGTGGCCTCGCGGGCCGAGATCCTCGGTTTTGCCCGGGTGCTGCACGACAGCGAAGCGCTCGACGAAGCGGCGCTGGCCAAGCGTCTGAAGCTGCGCCAGATCAACCTGCTGGCGGTGAACCAGTTGCGCGAGCGCCTGTGGCAGCAGCTCTGGCGCAACTACGAGCGGGCGCAAAAAAGCTGCGAGCAGGACGCCTCGTTCTGCTATGTGATCGAGCACCTCGGCGATCTGCGCCAGCAGGCGGCCAAGTTCGACGTGGCAGCCGATTCCTTCTATGCCGGTTGGGTCGAGCCTGCGCGGCTGTTCCATCAGCGCTACCTCGACGAGCAGTTGCGCAAAGCCGCGCTGTTCCCGCAAACCAGCAGCGAAGTCGTACTGTTCTCCGAGCAGGAGCGCAATGGCGACGAACTCAACGACCGCCTGTTCCTGCTCACCTTCGAAGGCGGTCCGGGGCCTGCCACCGCCGCGCTGGCCGACTACCTGCGGCGGCAGAAACTCGGCGCCACCTTCTTCGTGCTTGGCACTGCCGTCCAGGCCCGCCGCGAAAGCACGTCGCTCAGTGACCTGCGCGCGCTCTACCAGGGCCAGTGCGTGGGGGTGCAGGGCTGGGAGTTCCGTTCCCATGCCCATTGGAAAGACTGGCAAGACTCGGTACTGCGCAGCGTCGCCCGGGTCCGGGGCGACCTGCCCGAGCAGTACGTGCCGTTGTTCCGGCCTCCGTATGGCCAACGGCGCGCCGACAGCCAGCGCTTCTTCGCCAGTCAGCAGCTTCAGGTATCGCTATGGGACATCGACGCCCAGGATCAGAGTGGGCTGAGCGCCGAGCAGTCGGCGCAGCGCGTGCTGAGCCTGATGCTGCTGTGGCGGCGCGGGGTGATCCAGTTCCACGACAACCAGCCCAAGGCCCAGGCGGCAGTGGCCTGGCTGCTGCAGCACACGGCGCAGAGCGGGATCGGTTGGGAGGATTGCCAAGGTTATGCCGGCATGCGGCACTAGGCGGGTGGCTGCGAGGAAGGGCGCTGTACTTATCGGTTACAGCACAACCTAATTTATGACTTTAACGGTGCTTTAGCGTGCCGCCAAGGGCCAGGCGTCAAACGGAAAAATAAAATCAAAGAATGCGTAAAAACGCTTTCTATAGTCATGGGTTTTGCGGTATCACGAAGACAGACCGCCGAACCCTGCTACACAGGTGGCGTCCTTGAGGCCACTTTTGTGCGCAGCTCCCTCCCCGTAACGACGCGGGCCTGGGGAGACCGGCGGCCACTTCGCGGCGCAGCACCGCTTGGGTATTGCGTCGTCTGGCTCCCACAAAGGTGACCGAGTATGGATGATCAAGGACGTACCACTTCTTCCAACCAGCCAATCCTTTATGTGCTCGATACCAATGTTCTGATTCACGATCCGAACGCGTTACTGAACTTCGAGGAGCACCATGTCGCGATCCCGATGACGGTGCTGGAGGAGCTCGACAAACTCAAGACCGGCAAACACACCGTTGCCGCCGAATGCCGCCAGGCCATCCGGCTGATCGACCAGACCCTCGGCGATGCCTCGCCTTCCGACGTTGAACTGGGCGTGCCGATCCAGCGTGGCAAGAGCGGGCCCAAGGGTTTCCTGTCGATCCTCATGACCCCGCGCACCGAGCCGAACCGGCTGCTGCCCGAGCACCTGAACGACAACATCATCATCAACCAGCTCCTGGAACTGCGCGCTCGGCGCAAGGACATGGACGTGGTGCTGGTGACCAAAGACATCAACATGCGCCTCAAGGCCCGCGCCTGTGGGATCGCGGCCGAGGACTACAGCACCGACCAACTGGTCGACGACGTGTCGTTGCTGTCCAAGGGCTATCACAGCGTCAGCGGTTCGTTCTGGGACCGCGTGGCCAAGGTCGAGACCCGTCAGGAGCGCGGGCGGACCTGGCACCGCGTGCAACTGATCGACAACCTGCCGGCGGTGCACATCAACGAGTTCATCATCGACGAGCAGGGTTTCGTCGGCTGGATCAAGGGCATTCGCGACAGCGAGCTGCTGTTGCTCGACCTGCACCAGGAGCCGCTGCTGCACCAGGAAGCCTGGGGCCTGAAACCGCGCGACATCCATCAGGGGCTGGCACTGTTCGCGCTGCTCGACCCGGACATTCACCTGGTCAACCTGACCGGTGCTGCCGGGTCCGGTAAAACCATCCTGGCCCTGGCGGCGGCAATCGAGCAGACCATGGTCAGCAAGCGCTACCGGCGCATCATCGCCACCCGCAGCGTGCAGGGGCTGGACCAGGAGATCGGCTTCCTGCCGGGTACCGAAGCGGAAAAAATGGAGCCATGGCTCGGTGCTATTACCGACAACCTCGAAGCCTTGCACATGGATGACGAAAACACCCACGGCAGCGTCGACTACATCCTTGAGCGGGTGCCGCTGCAGTTCAAATCGCTGAACTACATTCGCGGGCGCAGTTTCCAGCAAAGCCTGATCCTGATCGACGAATGCCAGAACCTGACGCCGCACCAGATGAAAACCATCATCACCCGTGCCGGTACCGGCTCGAAGGTGATCTGCCTGGGTAACCTGGCGCAGATCGACACCCCGTACCTGTCGGCCACCAGTTCGGGGCTCACCTACCTGACCGAGCGCTTCAAGGACTTCCCGAACGGCGTGCACATCACCCTGCAAGGGGTCCCACGCTCGGTGCTGGCCGAGTATGCCGAGTCGCATCTGTAGCAGCAAACAGCATCGCGGGCTTGTCCCGCGATTGCTTTTAAAGTGCTAAAAACTGACCGCCAGGTTTACAATCGGCACTCCTGATCAGGAGTAATGCCGTGCTGACTCATCTCGATTCCCAAGGTCGGGCCACTATGGTCGACGTCACCGAAAAAGCCGTGACTGCCCGCGAGGCCGTTGCCGAAGCGCGGGTGCGCATGCTCCCGCACACCTTGCAGATGATCGTCGACGGCGAGCATCCCAAGGGCGATGTGTTCGCCGTGGCGCGGATTGCCGGTATCCAGGCGGCGAAGAAAACCAGCGACCTGATTCCCCTGTGCCACCCGTTGATGCTCACCAGCGTCAAGGTCGAGCTGAGCGCCGAAGGCAGCGACACCGTGCACATCGTCGCCCGCTGCAAGCTGGCCGGGCAGACCGGTGTAGAAATGGAAGCCCTGACCGCCGCCAGCGTTGCCGCGCTGACCCTCTATGACATGTGCAAGGCCGTCGACCGTGGCATGACCATCGACGGTGTGCGCCTGCTGGAGAAACTCGGCGGCAAGAGCGGCCATTACCTGGCGGAGGACGCATGAAACTCAACGTCCAATACTTTGCCCGCTACCGTGAAACCCTCGGTGTGGACAGCGAGACGCTGACCGGCGAGTTCGCCAGCATTGGCGCGCTGCGTGAGCACCTGATGCAGCGCGAGGGCGCCTGGGCGGTGCTGGCCGAACAGAACATCATGTGTGCGCGTAACCAGGAACTCTGCGCCCTCGGCGAACCGCTGGCCGATGGCGACGAAGTGGCTTTCTTTCCCACCGTGACCGGAGGCTGAGATGACGATCCGGGTACAGGCGCAGGCGTTCGATCCGGGGGCGGAGCTCAATGCCCTGCATGCGGCGAATGTCGGAATTGGTGCGGTGGTCGGTTTTGTCGGCTATGTGCGCGATTTCAACGACGGCCGCGATGTCGCCGGGATGTTTCTTGAGCACTACCCGGGGATGACCGAAAAGGCCCTGGGTAAGATCGTCGCCGAGGCCGAGCAACGCTGGCCGTTGTTGCGCCTGGAGGTGTTGCACCGGGTGGGCGCGCTGGCACCGGGGGAGCCGATCGTGTTTGTCGGGGTGGCCAGTGCGCATCGTCAGGCGGCGTTCGAGGCCTGTGATTTCGTCATGGACTACCTGAAAACCCGCGCGCCGTTCTGGAAAAAAGAGAACACCAGCGAGGGGCCGCGCTGGGTGGAAGGGCGGCAGAGCGACCACGACGCGGCGGGGCGCTGGTAAAAGCATCGCGGGACGAGGCCCTCGGCGGTTTCACATAGGTTGAGTTTTCATACAAAAAAGTCCAGTATGGAATTATAAGTACAAAATAATTCCAGGCGGCCTTGCGCCTGTCCCTTTCTCTGTCTTGCAACACACCTCATCTAACGAGCGAGAGAGACCACCATGAAAACGCCTTCCCTGATCGCCGGCCTGGCCCTGAGCCTGTTGGCCAGCAGCTCGCTGTTCGCCGCCGAGAAAACCCTGCGCATCGGCATCGAGGCGGCCTACCCGCCGTTCGCCTTCAAGACGCCGGAAGGCACCATCAGCGGTTTCGACTACGACATCGGCAATGCCCTCTGCGCGCAGATGCAGGTCAAATGCCAGTGGACCGAGCAGGAATACGACGGCCTGATTCCGTCGCTGAAGGTCAACAAGATCGACGCTGCGCTGTCCTCGATCACCATCACCGAAGAGCGCAAGCGCTCGGTGGATTTCACCCACAAGTACTACTTCACCTCTGCTCGTCTGGCGATGAAGCAAGGCACCCAGGTCGACGACCAGTACGCCGCCCTCAAGGGCAAGCGCATTGGCGTCCAACGTGCCACCACCACCGACCGCTACGTCACCGCCGTGCTGGTGCCAAAAGGCGTGGAAGTGGTGCGCTACACCAGTAACGAAGAAATCTTCATGGACCTGGTCGCCGGCCGCCTCGATGGCGTGTTCGCCGATACCATTCCGCTGGAGCAGGGCTTCCTGGAAACGCCTAAAGGCGCCGGTTACGCCTTTGTCGGCCCCGAGCTGAAAGACCCGCAGTACGTCGGCGAAGGTGCCGGTATTGCGGTGCGCAAGGGCAACAGCCAACTGGTGGGCGAACTGAACCAGGCCATCGACGCGATTCGCGCCAACGGCGAATACCAGAAGATCCAGGCCAAGTACTTCAAGTCCGACATCTACGGCGACTGATCAACCCCACACGCAAGGCCTGGGCGTGCTCAGGCCTTGATCTCCTTCAGGTGCTTGTACACCGTCGCCCGGCCCATGTTCAGCACATTGGCGACATAGTTGGCCGCACTTTTCCCCCGGAACGCCCCTTCGGCATGCAGGGCCAGCACCAGCTCGCGCTTGTGCTCGCGGCTGAGCACGCCGAGGCTCAGCTGGCGCTGACGCAGCCAGCTGTTGAGGAAGGTGTTGATGCGCTCCTGCCAGTCGTCGCGGAACAGCGTGTCGGGCTGCGGGATCAGTTTGCTCGGCGACAGGAACAGGTCGAGCGCCGCCTTGGCGTTCTCGAACAGGCTGATGTTCAGGTTGATGCACAGCACTGCCAGCGGCTTGCCGCCGGTGTCGCGCAGTACTGTACTCAGCGAGCGGATCTTTTGCCCGTCCCAGTTCAGCTTTTCGTACGGGCCGATGTTGGTCTCGTCGGTGCCTTCCGCGAACATGTCCTCCAGGGCCGCATCGTCGCCGATCTGCCGTTTCGACAGGTTGTTGGCGATGTAGTCGATCTTCTGGCTGCGCAGGTCGTGCAGCACCACTTCGGCGTGGGGGAAGAACAGCGTGGCGATGGCATCGGCGATGGCCCGGTAGTTTTCCAGGGCAGCGTCGGGGCGGGGGGTCGACATTCGGGACAGGCTCCAGGCGGGGTCAGCGCCCTTGCACGAAGGGCGCTGCGAGTGTGCCGCAAAGCGGCCGGCGCGTCACCCTTGCAGGCGTGACGGCGAGAGCATGGCGGCGCTCAGGCCGAACGGCAGCAGCGCTGCGGGCAGCGGCTCGCCGCGTACCAGCGCAGCACTGGCCTGGCCCATGGCTGGCGAGGTCTGGATGCCATAGCCGCCTTGCGCCGCCACCCAGAACAGGCCAGCTACCTGCGGGTCGAAGCCGGCGACCAGGTCGCCGTCGGCGACGAAGCTGCGCAGGCCGGCCCAGGTCCGCGTCGGGCGGCGGATGCTCAGGGTGGTGGCTTCCTCGATCTGGTAGATGCCCATGGCGATGTCCAGTTCTTCGGCCTGCACGTCGTGCGGCTCGACCGGGTCGGCGTTGGCGGGTGAGCCGAGCAGGGCGCCGGCATCGGGCTTCAGGTAGAACGACTCGTCGAGGCTGACCAGCATCGGCCAGGCGTGGCTGTCGATGCCTTCCGGCGCCGGGAAGATGAACGCGGCGCGCCGCTTCGGTTGCAGGCCCAGTGGCTGGGCGCCGGCCAGCACGCCGATCTGGTCGGCCCAGGCGCCGGCGGCGTTGATCAGCACCGGCGCGCTGAAGCTGCCGCGCGCGGTGTGCACGTGCCAGAGACCCGCCGCATCGCGCTCGATGCGCTGGACCTCGCAGTCGCTGTGGACCTCGCCGCCCTGGCGGCGGATCCCGCGCAGGTAGCCCTGGTGCAGGGCGTCGGTATCGATGTCGCTGGCGCTCGGGTCGTACAGCGCACCGTGAACCTTGTCCTGGCGCAGCACCGGCACGCGCGCGCAGGCCTGCTCGGCGCTGAGCAGCTCGACCTGCGGCACACAGGCTTTGGCGCTGAGGTACTGGCGCTGCAGTTCGTCCGGGTCGCCCGTGAGGTCGACGGTCATTTCGCCGCGTGGGGTCAGCAGCGGGTGCTCGGCGAAACCGGCCGGCGGCGCGTCGAAGAAGGCGCGGCTGGCCAGGGTCAGCGCGCGCACTTGTGGCGTGCCGTAGGCGGCGGTGTACAGCGCTGCCGAGCGGCCAGTGGAGTGATAGCCGGGTTGCGCTTCGCGTTCGAGTACCAGCACCCGGCCGTGCGCGGCCAGCCAGAAACCGCTAGAGGCACCGGCAATTCCGGCGCCGATGATGATGAAGTCAGCCTGTTGCATGTCAGTCTCCGAAGGGCGTCAGCTGGCGCGGTGCAGGCGATAGAGGGCATTGGCCAGGGCGATGTCTTCCAGGCCCAGGCCGATCGAGCGGAAGAACGCATGGCGCTGGTAGTCCGGGCGTGGCGCCTGGGCACTGAGCACTTGGGCCAGGTCGCCGACGATGGCGTCTGCGTGCCAGCCGTGCTGTTCGGCCGCCAGGCGCATTTCCCCGGCCGAGCCTGGCGTGGTAACGCGGTAGTCGCAGTACACATCCATCTGCGCCAGGCACTGCGGCGGCACTTCGTGGGCGCGCACGGCGTTGGTGCTGATCGAGGTGATCAGGGCCGGCTTGCTCAGTTGGGCCGGGTCGATTACCGGGGTGGCCGACGAGGTGCAGAGCAGGATCACGTCGGCGTCTTCCAGGGCCGTCTCAAGGCTGTCGGCCAGGCTCAGGCGTGGGTCGAGGTCGGTCAGTACGGCGCGTTGTGCCGGCGATTTATTGGCCAGGCCTGGCGAGTACAGGCGGATGTCCAGCCACTGGCGCAGTTCGCGGGCGTAATGCAGGTGGGCCAGGGCAATCGGGCCGCTGCCGATGATGGTCAGGCGTTCGGCGGTGGTCGGCGCGAGGGCATCGACGGCGACCGCAGTAGTGGCGGCGGTGCGCGCAGTGGTCAGTTCGCCAGCATCGCAGAGCAGCAGGGGGTGGCCGCTGTCCATCGACATCAGCAGGGTCCAGGCGGTGACCAGCGGGCCGTCGTCGCGGACGATGTAGGGCGAGGTTTTCACGCCATAGACGCGGTCTTCGGCCAGTACGCCACCGTAATTGATGAAGTCGCCAGCGCCAGCCGGGAACTCGACCAGTTGCTGCGGCGGCTGCACGGCCTGACCGGCGGCAAGGTCGCGGAACAATTTGCGTAGGATCTGCGGGACGTCCACCTGGGCGAGCAGGTGGCGGGCATGTTGTTGATCAAGAATCACGGGCGTGGACATGCGAGGCTCCAGATAAACTATTTTGTCTATTATGGACTTTTAGTTTATTTGGGCAATATGCAGGAGATGAAAAGCAAAAAGCATCGCGGGACGAGCCCGCGATGCTTTAGTGAGGCCTACAGCAAATCAGTGATGCTTGCGCGGTACCGGCTTCAACAGTTCGGTCGGCGGCATCTCGCAGCTGATCTTGCGCCCCAGCAGCGTTTCGATCGCCGGCAACTGGTAGGAGTCGTCCTCGCCGGCAAAGCTGATCGACACACCGCTGGTGCCCGCCCGGCCGGTACGGCCAATCCGGTGCACGTAGTCGTCCGGGTCTTCCGGCAGGGTGAAGTTGATCACATGGCTGATGCCATTGATGTGAATCCCGCGCCCGGCCACGTCGGTCGCTACCAGCACGGTAATGCGCCCCTCGCGGAAACTCTCCAGGGTCTTGATGCGCTTGTGCTGCGGCACGTCGCCGGACAGCTGCGCCGCATTTACGCCATCGCGTACCAGGCGCTCTTCGATGCGCCGCACTTCGTCCTTGCGGTTGGCAAAGACAATCACCCGCTGCCACTTGTTCTCGGTCACCAGGTTGTACAGCAACTTGTATTTGTCGCTACCGGCTACCGCGTACACATGCTGCTCGACCGTTTCGCTGGCCACGTTCTCCGGCTCGATCTCGACGATGGCCGGGTCGGTGGTCCACTGCTTGGCCAGGTTCATCACGTCTTCGGTGAACGTCGCAGAGAACAGCAGCGTCTGCCGCTCGCTCTTGGGTGGGGTCTGACGAATGATCTGCCGTACCTGTGGGATAAAGCCCATGTCGAGCATGCGGTCGGCTTCATCGAGCACCAGCACCTCGACCATGTCCAGGTGCGCCTCGCCGCGCTGGTTGAAGTCCAGCAGTCGGCCCGGCGTGGCGACCAGAATGTCGCAGAAGCGCGCTTCCAATGCCTTGAGCTGTTTGTCGAAGTCCATGCCGCCGACGAACGTCATCACGTTCAGGCCACTGTACTTGGTTAGCGCCGCGGCATCCTTGGCGATCTGTACCACCAGTTCGCGGGTCGGGGCAATGATCAGCGCCCGTGGCTCGCCCATGTAGCGCTCTTTCGGCGGTGGGGTCTGCTGCAACTGGGTGATGATCGAAATGAGGAAGGCGGCGGTCTTGCCGGTGCCGGTCTGGGCACGGCCAATCGCGTCTTTGCCACGCAGGGTATGACCGAGCACCTGCGCCTGGATCGGCGTGCAGTACGGGAAACCGAGGTCATGAATGGCGTGCATCAGCTCGGGCGACAGCTTGAAGTCGTGGAAGCGGGTCTTGCCTTCCTGCGGTTCGACCGCGAAATCTTCCAGTTTCCAGGTCGACGCCTGGGGTTTCGGCTTGCGCTCGCGGCGCGGCTTGAGCTCGGCCGGTTTTTCGGCGCGCGCAGGCTTGGCGGCGGGAGCAACCTCGACCTCGAGCGGGGCCGTTGGCGTAGGGGCGGCGGCCGGAGCCGGCGGTTGCTGCACAGGAGCAACGCTTTCGGCGGCGAGTTGCTCAACCTCGTCTTTGCCGAACATCTTCTTGAGTGCTTTGAGCACGGTCATCTCATCAATTGGTTAAGGAATGTACGCCGGGCAGTGTAATGCAAGAATCGGGCGCGGCGTAGTGGATTGCACCGACAACTACAACCGAGCGGTCTTTCAGCGCAGGCGTTCGATCAGCCAGGTGGCGATATCCTGGATTTCTTCCGGCAACACCGCATGTTCCATCGAATATTCCTGCCAGGTAGCGCTCACGCCCCATTGCTTCAGGTACTCGAACGCGGTGCGGCCCATGGCCGGTACCACCACCGGGTCATAGACGCCGTGCAGGCACAGTGCCGGGGTGCGCTGCTGGCTGGCGTTGAGTTCGGTGCTGTCGGCGAAGGTCGGCGCATAGGTCGACAGGGCCATCACCCCGCCCAGTGCTTCCTGCCACTTTATATAGGCCGTGTGCAGCACCACTGCGCCACCCTGGGAGAAGCCGGCAAGGATGATCCGCGACAGGTTGATGCCCTTGGCCTGCTGTTCCTTGATCAGCCGGATCACTTCAGCGGCGGAGTCTTCCAGCTGGCTTTCGTCGATGGCGCGGGCCGGGCTCATCGCCTTGATGTCGTACCAGCTCGGCATCGCGTAACCGCCGTTGATGGTAACAGCGCGGGTCGGCGCCTGTGGCATGACGAAACGCGTGCTCAGCAAAACTTCCTGCAAGGCCTCGGCAACCGGCATGAAGTCGTAGCGATCGGCACCCAGGCCGTGCAACCAGATCACACACGCATCGGCGGGTTTCTGGGGTTCAAGAATCAAAGGGTTGGTCATGACTGCTCCGAAGGGGTGCGCGCGCTCTTATTGAGTGCATGAAAAAAAGGCGCGTCGGTTCGATCCGGGAAAAAGCTGTCGCAACGCTGCAAGTTTCCCTATTGACGAGCACTGAATCGCTTTAGCCGCTCAGTGTGGTACGCGCTTTGCTATGGACTTTACTACGCGAGGTTAGGCGTTCGAGACGGTAACACCTTTGATCGCGGTACCAAGGCTGTCACAGAACAGCGCATTGCGCCAATTGACCCAAAAACAAGCCAACACGGGTCGGATGCGCCTCATAAGGGTGCGGTGCAATTCCGGCTCATACAACAAGAGCAAAACTGGAGGTTTGAATGAAGATGTTGAAATCCACCCTGGCAGTCATGACGGCAGCCGCTGCATTGGGCATCAGCAGTTTCGCGCAGGCGGGTGCCACCCTCGATGCGGTGCAGAAAAAAGGTTTTGTCCAGTGCGGGGTGAGTGACGGCTTGCCGGGCTTCTCGGTGCCGGACGCCAAGGGCACTATCGTCGGGATCGACGCCGACGTCTGCCGCGCCGTTGCCGCCGCAGTGTTCGGCGACGCGAAGAAGGTCAAGTTCAGCCAGCTCAACGCCAAGGAGCGCTTTACCGCACTGCAGTCGGGCGAAGTCGATGTGCTGTCGCGTAACACCACCTGGACCAGCTCGCGCGATGCCGGCATGGGCCTGGTGTTCGCCGGCGTCACCTACTATGACGGCATCGGCTTCCTGGTGAACAAGAAGCTCGGTGTTTCCAGCGCCAAGGAGCTGGACGGTGCAACCATCTGCATCCAGGCCGGTACCACCACCGAACTGAACGTCTCCGACTACTTCCGCGCCAACGGCCTGAAGTACACCCCGATCACCTTCGACACCTCCGACGAAAGCGCCAAATCCCTGGAATCGGGCCGTTGCGACGTGCTCACCTCGGACAAGTCGCAGCTCTACGCACAGCGCTCCAAACTGGCTGCACCGGCCGACTACCAGGTACTCCCGGAAACCATTTCCAAGGAGCCGCTGGGCCCGGTCGTGCGCAAGGGCGACGAAGAGTGGTTCAGCATCGTCAAGTGGACCCTGTTCGCCATGCTCAACGCCGAAGAAATGGGCGTTACTTCGAAAAACGTCGAGGCCGAAGCCAAGTCCACCAAGAACCCCGACGTGGCTCGCATGCTCGGCGCCGACGGCGAATACGGCAAGGACCTGAAACTGCCGAAGGACTGGGTGGTGCAGATCGTCAAGCAAGTTGGTAACTACGGCGAAGTGTTCGAGAAGAACCTGGGCAAGGAAACCCCGCTGCAGATCGACCGCGGCCTGAACGCCCTGTGGAACAACGGTGGCATCCAGTACGCGCCACCTGTGCGCTGATGGGTAACGGCGCGGGGCAGCCTTGGGGCTGCCCCGCGTCGTAACGTTCCTCTTTTTCGGGGCATTACATGCAAAATCAAATCGGTGCACCCAAGGGCTTATCCCTGAGCGATCCACGTGTGCGTGCGTGGCTGTTCCAGATCCTCACCATCGTCGTGGTGGTCGGCCTGGGCTGGTACCTGTTCCACAACACCCAGACCAACCTGCAACACCGGGGTATCACCTCCGGCTTCGACTTCCTCGAACGCAGTGCCGGCTTCGGCATCGCCCAGCACCTGATTCCCTACACCGAGCAGGACAGCTATGCCCGGGTGTTCGTCATCGGTTTGCTCAACACCTTGCTGGTGACCTTCATCGGTATCGTGCTGGCGACCCTGCTGGGGTTCATCATCGGTGTGGCGCGACTGTCACCGAACTGGATGATCAACAAGCTGGCCACGGTGTATGTCGAGACCTTCCGTAACATCCCGCCGCTGCTGCAGATCCTGTTCTGGTACTTCGCGGTGTTCCTGACCCTGCCGGGACCGCGTGGCAGTATCAACCTTAGCGACACCTTCTTCATCAGCAACCGTGGCCTGAACATGCCCGGTGCCTCGATGGCCGACGGTTTCTGGCCGTTCGCCATGTCGTTGGTGCTGGCCGTCGTCGCCATCGCGCTGATGGTGAAATGGGCCAACCGCCGCTTCGAAGCCAGCGGTCAGCCCTTCCACAAGTTCTGGGCCGGACTGGGCCTGCTGCTGGTGATTCCGGCGCTGAGCGTGCTGCTGTTCGGCAACCCGCTGAGCTGGGAAATGCCGCAATTGAAAGGATTCAATTTCGTCGGTGGCTGGGTACTGATTCCCGAGCTGCTGGCGCTGACCCTGGCACTGACCATCTACACGGCTGCGTTCATCGCCGAGATCGTTCGTTCCGGGATCCGTTCGGTCAGCTACGGGCAGACCGAAGCGGCGCGCTCGCTGGGCCTGCGCGAAGGGCCGACGCTGCGCAAGGTGATCATTCCCCAGGCGCTGCGGGTCATCATCCCGCCGCTGACCAGCCAGTACCTGAACCTGGCGAAGAACTCTTCGCTGGCGGCCGGTATCGGCTACCCGGAAATGGTCTCGCTGTTTGCCGGCACCGTGCTCAACCAGACCGGCCAGGCCATCGAGGTGATTGCCATCACCATGAGCGTCTATCTGGCGATCAGCATCAGCATTTCCCTGCTGATGAACTGGTACAACAAGCGCATTGCGCTGATCGAGCGGTAAGGAGACGCGCATGACTTCCCATGTTTTCAAACCCGATATGCCGCCACCGGTGAAAACCGTCGGCGTGCTCGCCTGGATGCGCGCCAACCTGTTCTCCAGTTGGCTGAACACCCTGTTGACGCTGTTTGCCATCTACCTGGTGTGGCTGATCGTGCCGCCACTGCTGCAGTGGTCGATCTTCGATGCCAACTGGGTCGGCAGCACCCGCGCCGACTGCACCAAGGAGGGCGCCTGCTGGGTGTTCATCCAGCAGCGCTTCGGCCAGTTCATGTACGGCTACTACCCGAGCGAGCTGCGCTGGCGGGTCGACCTCACCGTGTGGCTGGCGGTGATCGGCGCGGCGCCGCTGTTCATTGCGCGTTTCCCGCGCAAGGCGCTATACGGGCTGTGCTTCCTGGTGGCCTATCCGATCCTCGCCTACACCCTGCTGCACGGCGATAGCCTGGGCCTGACCCTGGTGCCGACCAGCCAGTGGGGCGGGCTGATGCTGACCCTGGTGATTGCCACCGTGGGCATCGTTGGCGCCTTGCCGCTGGGCATTCTGCTGGCGCTCGGCCGGCGCTCGAAAATGCCGGCGGTGAAGGTGGTGTGCGTGACCTTCATCGAGTTCTGGCGCGGCGTACCGTTGATCACCGTGCTGTTCATGTCGTCGGTGATGCTGCCGTTGTTCCTGCCCGAGGGCATGAGCTTCGACAAGCTGCTGCGGGCGATGATCGGGGTAATCCTGTTCCAGTCGGCGTACATCGCCGAGGTGGTGCGTGGCGGTTTGCAGGCGATTCCCAAGGGCCAGTACGAAGCCGCTGCGGCCATGGGCCTGGGCTACTGGCGGGCGATGGGCCTGGTGATTCTGCCGCAAGCCCTGAAGCTGGTGATCCCCGGCATCGTCAACACCTTCATTGCACTGTTCAAGGACACCAGCCTGGTGATCATCATCGGCCTGTTCGACCTGCTCAACAGCGTCAAGCAGGCGGCGGCAGACCCGGCCTGGCTTGGTATGGCGACCGAGGGCTATGTGTTCGCGGCCCTGGTGTTCTGGATTTTCTGTTTCGGTATGTCCCGCTACTCCATGCACCTGGAGCGCAAGCTGGACACAGGCCACAAGCGTTAGGAGTTTTTCGAGATGAGTGAAGCGATCAAACAGCCTGTGGGCCCTGAAGGCATTATCCAGATGCAGGGCGTGAACAAGTGGTACGGCCAGTTCCACGTGCTCAAGGACATCAACCTGAATGTGCGCCAGGGCGAGCGCATCGTCCTGTGCGGGCCTTCGGGCTCGGGCAAGTCGACCACCATTCGTTGCCTGAACCGGCTGGAAGAGCATCAGCAGGGGCGCATCGTGGTGGATGGGGTGGAACTGACCAACGACCTCAAGCAGATCGAGGCGATCCGCCGCGAAGTGGGCATGGTGTTCCAGCACTTCAACCTGTTCCCGCACCTGACCATCCTGCAGAACTGCACGCTGGCGCCGATGTGGGTGCGCAAGATGCCCAAGCGCAAGGCCGAGGAAATTGCCATGCATTACCTGGAGCGCGTGCGCATCCCGGAGCAGGCGCACAAGTTCCCTGGGCAGTTGTCGGGGGGGCAGCAGCAGCGCGTGGCGATTGCCCGGGCATTGTGCATGAAACCGAAGATCATGCTGTTCGACGAACCGACCTCGGCGCTCGACCCGGAGATGGTCAAGGAAGTGCTGGATACCATGGTGAGCCTGGCCGAAGACGGTATGACCATGCTCTGCGTAACCCATGAGATGGGCTTTGCACGGACGGTGGCGAACCGCGTGATCTTCATGGACAAGGGCGAGATCGTCGAGCAGGCGGCACCGGACGACTTCTTCGACCGGCCACAGAACGAGCGGACCCAGTTGTTCCTGAGTCAGATCCTGCACTAAGGCAAAAAGCATCGCGGGACGACTCGTCCCGCGATGCGGCCCTGAGGCCTTACTGTTCCTCTTTGGCCACCGGCGCCGGTGGCGGCCGCAAGCCGACTTCAGCCGTCAGCTTCAACTGCTTGCCGTTACGCACCACTTCAATCGCGATCTTGTCGTTCGGCTTGGTCCGCGCCACCTGGTTCATCGAGCGCCGGCCATCGCCGGCCGGCTCGCCATTGATGCTCAGAATCACGTCACCCAACTGCAACCCGGCTTTCTGCGCCGGCCCGTCGCGGAAGATCCCCGCCACCACGATGCCTGGCCGCCCCTGCATGCCGAACGACTCTGCCAGCTCCTGGCTCAGCGGCTGCACTTCGATCCCCAGCCAGCCGCGAATCACCTGGCCATGCTCGATAATCGACTTCATCACCTCCAGCGCCAGCTTGGTCGGAATGGCAAAACCGATCCCCTGCGAGCCCCCCGACTTGGAGAAGATCGCTGTGTTGATCCCGGTCAGGTTGCCGTTGGCATCCACCAGTGCGCCACCGGAGTTGCCCGGGTTGATCGCCGCGTCGGTCTGGATGAAATCCTCGTAGGTGTTCAGCCCCAGCTGATTACGTCCGGTGGCACTGATGATGCCCATGGTGACCGTCTGGCCGACGCCGAACGGGTTGCCGATGGCCAGGGCGACATCGCCGATATGAATGTTGTCGGAGCGGCCGATGGTGATTGCCGGCAGGTCCTTGAGGTCGATCTTCAGCACCGCCAGGTCGGTTTCCGGGTCGCTGCCGATTACCCGCGCCAGGGTTTCGCGGCCGTCCTTGAGCGCCACCACGATCTGGTCGGCACCAGAGGTGACGTGGTTGTTGGTCAGCAGGTAGCCTTCCGGGCTCATGATCACCGCCGAGCCCAGGCTCGACTCCCAGCGCCGCTGCTTGGGCAGGTTATCGCCGAAGAAGCGCCGGAACTGCGGGTCTTCGAACAGCGGATGGGCGCTCTTGTTGACCACCTTGGTGGTGTACAGGTTGGCCACGGCCGGGGCTGCGTGGCTCACCGCGTCGGCATACGACACCGGGCCCTGAATGACCCGTGAAGTCTTTGGCGCCTGTTGCAGGTTGACGTCCTGGCTCGGCAGGCCGACCCAGTGAGGAAACCGCTGGATAACCAGCAGGGCGATCAGCACGCCGGTGAACAGTGGCCAGCCAACGTAACGCAGAGCCTTGAGCATTTAACGAATCCTGGGGAGATGGCCAGAGCCAGTCTTGCCATGGGGGAGTAATGAGCGCGCGCGATCATACTGCGCCAGCGCCGGTGCAGGAACCGCTAAATAAGCCAGACCACCCCGTCACCCACCGTCGGTTCCCCCAGAACAGCCGACGGCCCATAATGGTGGCCATTATACGAGGCCTTGTGCCGCGCTGAACTGTTGAATTGAGGAGTCTTTCCATGGCTGTAGCCCTGAATACCCTGGTCGAGGAAGCCGATCGCTACCTGGGCAGCGCCAAAATCCAGGATTACTGCCCCAACGGCCTGCAAGTCGAAGGCAACCCGCAGGTGTCGCGTATCGTCAGCGGTGTTACCGCCAGCCAGGCACTGCTCGACGCCGCAGTAGAGGCTGGCGCCGATCTGGTGCTGGTGCACCACGGCTACTTCTGGAAGGGCGAGAACCCGTGCGTCACCGGCATGAAGCAGCGCCGCCTGAAAACCCTGCTCAAGCACGACATCAGCCTGCTCGCCTACCACCTGCCGTTGGACCTGCATGCCGATGTCGGCAATAACGTGCAACTGGCGCGACAGCTCGACATCACCGTCGAAGGCCCGCTCGACCCGGCCAACCCGCGGGTGGTCGGCCTGGTCGGCTCGCTGGCCGAGCCGCTGTCGGCCCGCGACTTCGCCCGGCGGGTGAGCGAAGTGATGGGCCGCGAACCGCTGCTGATCGAAGGCGCGCAGATCATCCGCCGGGTTGGCTGGTGCACGGGCGGCGGCCAGGGCTACATCGACCAGGCGATTGCCGCCGGGGTCGACCTGTACCTGAGCGGCGAGGCCTCCGAGCAGACCTTCCACAGTGCCCGCGAAAACGGCATCAGTTTCATCGCCGCCGGCCACCACGCCACCGAACGTTACGGGGTGCAGGCACTGGGCGATTATCTGGCGCGGCGGTTCGCCCTCGAACACCTGTTTATCGACTGCCCGAACCCGATCTGAGGCTAAAACGAGAGGGCATATTCTTATACTGTTTCGTTCTACTTGGGCGCCTAAATAGAATAGGACGTTGTGATAGAGTGGCTCGCTCGAACACGGCCCGCTGGCCGTCCATAAGATCGATTTTCCGTGAGTAGCCATGGTCGACAAACTGACGCATTTGAAACAGTTGGAGGCGGAGAGCATCCACATCATTCGTGAGGTGGCCGCCGAGTTCGATAACCCGGTGATGCTGTACTCGATTGGCAAGGATTCGGCCGTGATGCTGCACCTTGCGCGCAAAGCCTTCTTCCCGGGCAAGCTGCCGTTTCCGGTGATGCACGTCGACACCCAGTGGAAGTTCCAGGAGATGTACAGTTTCCGTGACAAGATGGTCGCGGAGATGGGCCTGGAGCTGATCACTCACGTGAACCCGGACGGCGTCGCCCAGGGCATCAACCCGTTCACCCACGGCAGTGCCAAACACACCGACATCATGAAGACCGAGGGGCTCAAGCAGGCACTCGACAAACATGGTTTCGACGCCGCCTTCGGTGGCGCGCGCCGCGACGAAGAGAAGTCGCGGGCGAAGGAGCGGGTCTACTCGTTCCGTGACAGCAAGCACCGCTGGGACCCGAAAAACCAGCGTCCCGAGCTGTGGAACGTCTATAACGGCAAGGTCAACAAGGGCGAGTCGATCCGCGTGTTCCCGCTGTCGAACTGGACCGAGCTGGACATCTGGCAGTACATCTACCTCGAAGGTATCCCGATCGTGCCGCTGTACTTCGCCGCCGAGCGCGAAGTGATCGAGAAAAACGGCACGCTGATCATGATCGACGACGAGCGCATCCTCGAGCACCTCTCCGACGAGGAGAAGGCGCGCATCGTCAAGAAGAAAGTCCGTTTCCGTACCCTTGGCTGCTACCCGTTGACGGGCGCGGTGGAGTCCGAGGCCGAGAGCCTGACGGACATCATTCAGGAAATGCTCCTGACGCGTACGTCTGAACGCCAGGGCCGTGTCATCGACCACGATGGCGCAGGTTCCATGGAAGACAAGAAACGCCAAGGCTATTTCTAAGTTAGGGTCAGAGCATGTCGCACCAATCCGAATTGATCAGCGAGGACATCCTCGCGTACCTGGCCCAGCACGAACGCAAGGAACTGCTGCGCTTCTTGACCTGCGGTAACGTCGACGACGGCAAGAGCACCCTGATCGGGCGCCTGCTGCACGACTCCAAGATGATCTACGAAGATCACCTGGAAGCGATCACCCGCGACTCGAAGAAAGTCGGCACCACCGGCGAAGACATCGACCTGGCGCTGCTGGTCGACGGCCTGCAGGCCGAGCGTGAGCAAGGCATCACCATCGATGTGGCCTACCGCTATTTCTCCACCGCCAAGCGCAAGTTCATCATTGCCGACACCCCGGGCCACGAGCAGTACACCCGTAACATGGCCACCGGCGCGTCCACCTGCGACCTGGCGATCATTCTGGTCGACGCCCGCTACGGCGTGCAGACCCAGACCCGCCGGCACAGCTACATCGCCTCGCTGCTGGGCATCAAGCATATCGTTGTGGCCATCAACAAGATGGACCTCAAGGGCTTCGACGAGCAGGTGTTCGAGTCGATCAAGGCCGACTACCTGCAGTTTGCCGACGCGATCAAGCTGAACCCGAGCAGCCTGCACTTCGTGCCGATGTCGGCGCTCAAGGGTGACAACGTGGTCAACCGCAGCGAGCGTTCGCCGTGGTACAGCGGCCCGGCGCTGATGGAAATCCTCGAAACCGTGGAAGTGGCGGCCGACCGCAACTTCACCGACCTGCGCTTCCCGGTGCAGTACGTCAACCGGCCGAACCTGAACTTCCGTGGCTTCGCCGGGACCCTGGCGAGCGGCGTGGTGCACAAGGGCGACGAGATCGTCGTGTTGCCGTCGGGCAAGAGCAGCCGGGTCAAATCCATCGTCACCTTCGAAGGTGAGCTGGAGAACGCCGGCCCTGGCCAGGCGGTCACCCTGACCATGGAAGACGAGATCGACATCTCCCGTGGCGACCTGCTGGTGCATGCCGATAACGTCCCGCCGGTTACCGACCAGTTCGACGCGATGCTCGTGTGGATGGCCGAAGAGCCGATGCTGCCGGGTAAGAAATACGACATCAAGCGCGCCACCAGCTACGTGCCGGGCTCGATTGCCAGCATCGCCCACAAGGTCGATGTGAACACCCTGGAGCAGGGCGCTGCCAGCGCCCTGCAACTGAATGAAATCGGCCAGGTCAAGGTCAGCCTCGACGCGCCGATCGCCCTCGACGGTTACGAGAGCAACCGCACCACTGGTGCATTCATCGTTATCGACCGCCTGACCAACGGCACTGTCGGTGCGGGCATGATCATCGCGCCGCCGGTGGTGCCGCATGGTTCGGTGGGGCAGCATGGCAAGTTGGCCCACGTGGCCACCGAAGAGCGCGCACTGCGCTTCGGCCAGCAGCCGGCCACCGTGCTGTTCAGCGGCCTGTCCGGCGCGGGCAAGAGCACCCTGGCCTATGCCGTGGAGCGCAAGCTGTTCGACATGGGCCGTGCGGTGTATGTGCTGGACGGGCAGAACCTGCGCCATGACCTGAACAAGGGCCTGCCGCAGGACCGTGCCGGGCGTACCGAGAACTGGCGGCGTGCCGCGCACGTGGCGCGTCAGTTCAACGAAGCCGGCCTGCTGACCCTGGCGGCGTTCGTTGCGCCGGATGCCGAGGGGCGTGAGCAGGCCAAGGCGCTGATCGGCAAGGAGCGTTTGCTGACGGTCTACGTGCAGGCTTCGCCGCTGGTCTGCCGTGAGCGCGATCCGCAGGGGCTGTATGCGGCGGGTGGGGATAACATCCCAGGCGAGAGCTTCCCGTTCGACGTGCCGCTGGATGCCGATCTGGTGATCGATACCCAGCATGTCAGCCTGGAAGACGGCGTCAAGCAGGTACTCGACCTGCTGCGCAAGCGTGGCGCGATCTAAGCCGCTGTGCAGAATGAAAAACCCCGCCCGGGCCTGACCCTGGCGGGGTTTTTTATGGCCTATCGCGGGACGAGCCCCTCAGACCACCGCCTCAGCCGGCGACACAATGCTGGTCTTGCCCCCCCGCGAACGCCCCGAGCTCAGGTACGCGGCAATCGACTCCTGCGTCACCTCGCCCAGGAACACCTGCTCGGCATCCAGCACCGGCAGCCACGCACGGTTGAACTCGTACATCCGCGACAACAGGATGCGCAGGTGCTCGTCATGCGCCGCCGTCGCATTGAAACTACGCAGGAAGTCCTGACACGTTCCCTGCTGGCGATGCAGATCGCGCCGACGCACATAGCCCTTGGCCTTGTTCTCGGCATCGGTCACCACCACGTAGCGACGGTCGTGCTCGTCCATCAGTTCCAGCGCATCGCTCACCGGGGTTTCCGGGCTCACCGACGGCGCGTTGTCCGCCGCATCCTCGGCCCGCACCAGCAACAGTCGCTTGAGCGTACTGTCCTGGCCGACGAAGTTGCTTACGAAGTCATCCGCCGGGTGTGCCAGCAGCGTGTCCGGGTGATCGATCTGCACCAGTTTGCCGGCGCGGAAGATGGCGATCTTGTCGCCCAGCTTGATCGCCTCGTCGATGTCGTGGCTGACCATGATCACGGTCTTGTTCAGCGCCCGCTGCATCTCGAAGAACTCGTTCTGGATCATTTCGCGGTTGATCGGGTCGACCGCGCCGAACGGCTCGTCCATCAGCAGCAACGGCGCATCCGCCGCCAGCGCCCGGATCACCCCGATGCGCTGCTGCTGCCCGCCGGACAATTCCCGCGGGTAACGATGCAGGTACTGCTTGGGCTCCAGCTTGATCATGCGCATCAGCTCGCGGGCCCGTTCATGGCACTTCTGCTTGTCCCAACCGAGCAGGCGTGGCACCACGGTGATGTTTTCCTCGATGGTCATGTTCGGGAACAGGCCGGTCTGCTGGATCACATAACCGATGCTGCGGCGCAGCGTTACCGCGTCCAGGCCGGTGGTGTCCTCGCCATTGATCAGCACCTTGCCGGCGGTCGGCGCGATCAGCCGGTTGATCATTTTCAGGGTGGTGCTCTTGCCGCAACCGGACGGGCCGAGGAATACGCAGATCTCGCCTTCGTTGACCGTCAGGCTTACCGAGTCGACGGCCTTGATGGCTTTGCCGTTGCTATGGAAGGTTTTGCCAAGGTTTTGAAGTTCGATCATTTGAGCAGTCCTTTTGGAGTCAGCGAACGTTGCAGGGCTTGCAGCAGCAGGTCGGCAAAGATGGCCAGCAGGCTCACCAGCACGGCGCCGACCAGTAGCATCGACATGTCGCTGCGGCTGATGGAAGTCAGGATGAGTACACCCAGGCCGCCGGCGCCGATAGTGGCGGCGATGGTCATGACGCCGATGTTCATCACCACTGCGGTGCGCACGCCGGCGATGATCACCGGCAGCGCAATCGGCAACTCGACCATGCGCAGGCGCTGGCCGAAGGTCATGCCGATACCGCGCGCGGCCTCGCGAATGCCTGGCTCGACGTTGGTCAGCGCCAGGTAGGTGTTCCGCAGGATCGGCAGCAGTGAATAGAGGAACACCGCGGTGATCGCCGGCAGCGGGCCGAGGCCCTGGCCGAATTTGGAGTAGAACGGCAGCAGCAGGCCGAACAGGGCAATCGACGGCACCGTCAGCAACACTGTGGCGCTGGCTTGCAGTGGCCCGGCCAATGCCGGAAAGCGGGTCATCAGAATGCCCAGCGGCACGCCGACCAGAATGGCCAGGGACACGGCGATGCCGACCAGGGTGATGTGTTCCCAGGTCAGTTGCAGCACCTGGGCCCAGTCGAGGTGGGCGAACGTATCGAGCAGGTTCATGGGCGCTCCTCCGCAGGTGGATGCTGGCGCAGGTACTCGGCGGCGACCTTGGTCGGGTTCTGGTGCTCGACGTCGACCTTGGCGTTGAGCTGGCGCATGGTGTCGTCATCCAGTTGCTCGGCCAGCGGCTTGAGCAGGCTGGCCAGCTGTGGATGGGCGTCGAGCACGGCCTGGCGCACCACCGGTGCGGCGGTGTAGTCGGGGAAGTAGTGCTTGTCGTCTTCCAGCAGCTTGAGGTCGAAGGCGCTCAGCCGGCCGTCGGTGGTGTAGACCAGACCACTGAATACCTGGCCGTTGCGCAGCGCGGTGTAGACCAGGCCGGCGTCCATCTGGCGAATGTTGCGGCGGCTCAGTTGCAGGTCGTAGGTTTCGCTCAGGCCGACCAGACCGTCGGGGCGGTTGGCGAACTCGGTGTCCAGTGCCACCACGTGGGCCTGCTCGGCTTCGTCGCGCAGCACCTGGTTCAGTTGGCTGATGGTGTTGACCTGCGGATACTGCTCGGCCACCTTGCGCGGCAGGGCCAGGGCATAGGTGTTGCTGAATTTCGATGGGGTCAGCCAGATCAGGCCTTTTTTCGCGTCCAGCGCTTTGACGCGGGCGTAGGTGGCTTGCGGGCTGTCGAAGCGTTCGTCGATGTGGTTGTAGGACACCAGTGAAACCCCGGTGTATTCCCACACCAGGTCGAGCTGGCCGGTTTCATGCGCGCTGCGTGCCAGGGTGCTGCCCAGGCCACCGGTAATGCGCACCTCGTAACCATGCGCACGCAGGTAGTTGGCGGTGATTTCGGCGAGCACGGTCTGCTCGGTGAATACTCGCGCACCGATGCGGATCAGCGGTTTTTCCGCGGCCTGGGCAAATCCGGCGAACAGCAGGGCCGCGCCCAGTAACAAGGCGATTCTTTTCATGGGAGTTCCCTTCGGTTAGTGGGCCAGGCCGCGTTCGAGCCAGCGGCGGCTGCCGTGTGCCACCAGCGCATCGAGCAACAGCGCGAGCAGGGCGGTGCAGGCCGCGCCCAATAGCAGTTGCGGCTGGTTGTTCAAGGCAATGCCGGGGAAAATCAGACTGCCCAGGCTGTTGGCCCCAATCAGGAACGACAGCGGCGCGGTACCGACGTTGATCGCCAGGGCCACCCGCACACCGCCGACGATGATCGGCACGGCGTTCGGCAACTCGACCCGCCAGAGCGTCTGGCGCGGGGTCATGCCGATGCCGGTGGCGGCTTCCTTGAGTGCAGAGGGGACGTTTTTCAGGCCTTCGAAGGTGTTGCGCACAATTGGCAACAGCGAGGCGAGGAACAGGGCGAAGATCGCCGGGCCTGCGCCGATGCCCAGAAAGCTCAGGGCAATGGCCAGAACGGCCAGGGGCGGAACGGTGTTGCCTATGTTGAATAACTGCATGAAGCGTTCGGCGCGGTCGACCCGGTGCGGTCGACTCAAGGCAATGCCGGCGGGGATACCCACGGCAAGCGCCGCCACCATCGACAGCAGCACCAGCATCAGGTGCGCTTGCAGGTAGAACCAAAGGTCTTCGCGGTATCGCGCGAAGGTATCGATGCCGATCCAGTGGATCAGCAGGGCCAGGATGACGAGCGCGGTGGCCCATCCCATCAGCCCCTTGCCATAGCGTTTAGCCACAGGCGGACTCCTTTTTTTGTCGGCGAGCACATGCCTGTGGCGGCTGCCATTCCAGGCAGCAGGCAGTGTGGTCGCGATAAGCAGCGTGCCGACCCAGAGGGGGCGAAACACGCTATAAGCGAAGCCTCGTCAGGCTCGTGTTGCCGGTGAAATCGACCCTGACGAACGGTCATGACCGTTGACGTAACAGGGCAATGGACGCCTCCATTGCGTTAAAGGTTCCCATCTGAAGCGGCATTTGGCCAGCCCGAATCGACCCAGTGGTTCAGCTTGGGGGTGAGTTTGGGCTATAATCGCCGCCCTTTTTTGAATCACCAGTCAGGCGATTTCCCATGACCCAACAGGCCGCCGAAGTCGCGAAACGCCGCACCTTCGCCATCATTTCCCACCCCGATGCGGGTAAGACCACCATCACCGAAAAGCTCCTGCTGATGGGCAAGGCCATTGCCGTGGCCGGTACGGTCAAATCGCGAAAGTCCGATCGCCATGCCACCTCCGACTGGATGGAAATGGAGAAGCAGCGCGGCATTTCCATTACGACCTCGGTGATGCAGTTCCCGTATCGCGAGCACATGATCAACCTGCTCGACACTCCGGGCCACGAAGACTTCTCGGAAGACACCTACCGTACCCTGACCGCGGTGGACTCGGCGCTGATGGTGCTCGACGGCGGTAAAGGTGTAGAGCCGCGGACCATCGCCCTGATGGACGTCTGCCGGTTGCGCGACACGCCGATCGTCAGCTTCATCAACAAACTCGACCGCGACATTCGCGACCCGATCGAGCTGCTCGACGAAATCGAGGCGGTCCTGAAGATCAAGGCCGCGCCGATCACCTGGCCGATCGGTTGCTACAAGGACTTCAAGGGTGTCTATCACCTGTCCGGCGACTACATCATCGTCTACACCCCGGGCCACGGTCACGAGCGTACCGAGGTGAAGATCATCGAGAAGCTCGATTCCGACGAAGCCCGTGCCCACCTGGGTGACGAGTACGAGCGCTTCATCGAGCAGTTGGAGCTGGTGCAGGGGGCCTGCCACGAATTCAACCAGGACGAGTTCATCAACGGTCAGCTGACCCCGGTATTCTTCGGTACGGCGCTGGGCAACTTTGGTGTCGACCATGTACTCGACGCCGTGGTCGACTGGGCGCCGCGTCCGCTGGCGCGGGTGGCGCACGAGCGGACCGTGGAGCCGGTGGAAGAGAAGTTCAGCGGTTTCGTGTTCAAGATCCAGGCGAACATGGACCCGAAACACCGCGACCGTATCGCCTTCATGCGGATCTGCTCGGGCAAGTACGAGAAGGGCATGAAGATGCGTCACGTGCGTACCGGCAAGGACGTGCGCATCGGCGATGCGCTGACCTTCTTCTCCAGCGAGCGTGAGCAACTGGAAGAGGCCTTTGCCGGCGACATCATCGGTTTGCACAACCATGGCACCATCCAGATCGGCGATACCTTCACCGAGGGCGAGAGCCTGGGCTTCACCGGTATTCCGCACTTTGCCCCGGAACTGTTCCGCCGGGTGCGGCTGAAGGATCCGCTCAAGTCCAAGCAGCTGCGTCAGGGTTTGCAGCAGTTGGCGGAAGAGGGCGCTACCCAGGTGTTCTTCCCGGAGCGCAGCAACGACATCATTCTCGGCGCCGTGGGGGTGCTGCAGTTCGACGTGGTCGCGAGTCGGTTGAAGGAAGAGTACAAGGTGGAATGTGCCTACGAGCCAATCACCGTGTGGTCGGCGCGCTGGATCAGCTGCGACGACAAGAAGAAGCTTGAGGAATTCAAGGTCAAGGCGGTGGAGAACCTGGCGGTGGACGGCGGTGGTCACCTGACCTACCTGGCGCCGACCCGGGTGAACCTGGCGCTGATGGAAGAGCGCTGGCCGGACGTGAAATTCCGCGCGACCCGCGAGCACCACTAACAGCATCGCCGGCAACGCCGGCTCCTGTAGGAGCTGGCTTGCCGGCGATCGCCCGGTCCAGTTAGGGGGCGCGCCCTAATGTGCCTCAGTTCCCCGCCTTCACACTGGTCCAGACCCGCGTCCTGATCCGGTCGATCTTCGCCGGCATCGCTTCCAGTGCATACAGCTTGCCGAGCATCTCCTCGCTCGGGTAAATCATCGTATTGGCCTTCATTGCCGGATCAACCAGCGCATCCGCCTGCAGGTTGCCGTTGGCGTACTGCACCGAGTTGCTGATAGTGGCCATCACCTTCGGCTCCAGCAGGTAGTTCATGTAGGCGTAGCCCGCCTGCTCATTGGGCGCATCGGCGGGCATGGCGACCATGTCGAACCACATCGGCGCGCCTTCCTTCGGAATCGAGTAACCCACCTTCACCCCGTTCTGCGCTTCCTCGGCGCGGTTCTTTGCCTGCAACACATCGCCGGAGAAGCCCACCACCACACAGATGTCGCCATTGGCCAGGTCGCCGGTGTATTTCGAGGAGTGGAAATAGCTGATGTACGGGCGCACCTTCATCAGCAGTGCCTTGGCCTTGTCGTAGTCCTTTGGGTCCTGGCTGTGATGCGGCAAGCCCAGGTAGTTCAGCGCAATCGGCAACAGCTCCGGGCCGTTGTCGAGGATCGCCACGCCACAGCCCTTCAACTTGCCGATGTACTCGGGCTTGAAGATCAGGTCCCAGGAATCCACCGGCGGGTTCTCGCCAAGCACCGCCTTGACCTTGTCGACGTTGTAACCGATCCCGGTGCTGCCCCACAGGTACGGGAAGCCGTACTGGTTACCCGGGTCGTTCACCTCCAGCGCCTTGAGCAACACCGGGTTGAGGTTCTTCCAGTTCGGCAGTTGGCGCTTGTCCAGTGCCTTCAAGGCCTTGCCCTGGATCTGCCGGGCCATGAAATGGTTGGACGGAAACACCACGTCATAGCCGGAGTTGCCAGTCATCAGCTTGCCGTCGAGGGTTTCGTTGCTGTCGAACACGTCGTAGGTGGGGACGATGCCGCTGGCCTGCTGGAAGTTCTTCAGGGTGTCCGGGGCAATGTAGCTGGACCAGTTGTAGATCTTCACCGACTCCGCCGCCTGAGCGACGGAGGCAGCCAGCAACAGCGGTGCAAAGAACAATGGGCGCATGTCTGGAATCCTTGCTTTGTATGTTGTTGTCGAAGGAGGCAGGCGATCAAATGATCAGAAGATCAGGACGTAGGTCTTGCGCACGGTTTCCTGGATGTCCCAGATCCCGGTGCTGTTGGCCGGCAACATCAATGCATCGCCGGCTTCGATGCTCAGCGGCTCGCCAGCGTCGGGGGTGAAGGTGCAGCGGCCCTTGATGAAATGGCAGAACTCCTGCTGCACGATTTGCCGCCGCCAGCGCCCCGGGGTGCATTCCCAGATGCCGGTTTCGACGCCGTCGCTGCGCTCGACGCTGGTGACCGAGGCAATTGCCAGCGGCTCGCCGAGCGGCACCGCGACCGGGTTCGAGTGTTCCAGTGCGACGCTGTCGGTGTTCTTGAACTGGGTAATGCGCATACCGGTGAATCCTGTGCTGGGGGAACGAGGGGTCAGTGCATGAAGCCTTCCATGAAGTCCGCTACAGCGCTGGCCAGGCGCCGACGCCAGGGGGCGCTGTGCGGGTTGGCGAGGGTCTGGTCCTCATGGACGAAACTCTTGATGATCGCGTTGTAGCCCAGCCAGCGGCACGGCTCCGGCTCCCAGCGGGCCAGGTGCTGGACCCGGCCGGGACGCTTGACCCAGGGCTGCTCGGTGAGTTCGTTGCGCTGTTCGAGGATCAGCGCGGCCAGGGTACGGCCGCCGAGGTTGCTGGCGCCGACACCTTCACCGCCATAACCGCCGGCCAGGGCCACGCCGTGTTGCGGGTCACAGAGCATGTGCGGGCGGAAGCGTCGGGCCATGCCGAGGTTGCCGCCCCAGGAGTGGCTGATAGCGACGTTCTTCAACTGCGGGAACAGCTCGCTGAACAGGTAGCGGCGCAGTTCGATTTCGCGCTCGCTGAGGTCGAAGTTTTCCCGTAACTGGCCAGCAAAGCGGTAGCCGCCACGGGCACCGAACACCAGGCGGTTGTCGGCGCTGCGCTGGCCGTAGGTGACCTGGCGGCTGTTTTCGCTGAAGGCCTGACCGCGGCTCAAGCCAATCTCGTCCCAGAGCTGGTCGGACAGCGGCTCGGTGGCCACCAGCAGGCTCTGCACCGGCATCTGGTACTTGCCCAGCGGGGGTAGATCGACCGAGTAGCCTTCCACTGCTGGCACCACCCAGTGGCATTTGACCGTGCCCTGGGCGGTGCGCACTTCACCTGGGCGCCAGTCGCGAGCCGGGCTGTTCTCGTAGATTTTCACGCCCATGCGCTCGACCGTCCGCGCCAGGGCGCGGACCAGTTTGGCTGGCTGAATGGTGGCGACGTTGGGGTTGAAGATTGCCCCGAACGGTGTGGCAATGCGCAGTTGGGTGGCCAGCTCGGCCGGGCTCAGCCAGCGGTACTCGCGCTCGGTCAAACCCTGCTTGTAGAGTTTTTGCAGGTAGCTGCGCAGGGTGGCTGCCTGTTCGCGGTAGCGCGCTGCGCAGTACAGCACGCCGCCCTTGCGAAAGTCGCAGTCGATGCCTTCGCGTTCGAGCACGCGTTCCACTTCGTCGGGGATGCCGTGCAGCAGGTCGTAGGCGGCGCGGCGCTGGGGCGCCGTGCAGTCGGCAAGCAGGCGGTCTTCGCCGAGCATATTGCCCATCAGCCAGCCGCCGTTGCGCCCGGAGGCGCCGAAGCCGGCGATCTTGCCCTCGACGATGGCGATGTTCAGGTGCGGCGCCTGGCGCTTGAGGTAGTAGGCGGTCCACAGCCCGGTATAGCCGGCGCCGATGATGCAGACATCCACATCGAGGTCCTGGCGCAAGGCCGTGCGCGGGCTCAGCGACTCTTCGAGCTGATCCATCCAAAGGCTGATACTGCGCCATGCCTGCATGCTGTAGGGCTCCACATTCGTAACGGTCTGTGGGCGATCCTAGAAGCAATACAGCGCGGTTGTCTTACGTGCGTGTCCGCAGAGAAATCTGCTTCACGTAGGCCTTAGGCGATAGCCCGGTATGCTGGCGGAAACATTTGTAGAACGCCGACAGCGAATTGAAACCGGCCGCGAACGCCAGGTCGTCGATGCGCACCGGTGCGTCTGCCCGCTCCAGCTCCGCCAGCAGATGATGCAGGCGCGCCTGGTTCACATAGCGATAGAAGCTTTGCCCGAGCACCTGGTTGAGCAGGTAGGACATCTGGTTGCGGCTGTAGCCACACTCGCGTGCCACCTGCTGCAGGTCCAGCGCTGGGTTGAGGTAGGGCTGGCGGCGCTGGAAGTAGTGTTCGAGGTCTTCGGCCATGAAGCTCAGCTGACGTGGCGACAGGCCCAGGCGGCTGACCGCCGGGCGCAGGCTGGCACGGCTGTCGCCGGCGCTTTGCTCGCGCACCAGCGAGGCGTATTCGTTGACCTGCCAGATCAGCCCGTCGCGCACGGTGATTGCTTCGCTGGCGCGAAACGCCACCAGCCCTTCGCCACCGCTCAAGGTCACTTCGTACTGGATGAACGCGGTGCAGCCATCGACGCGGATGCGGTCGCTGTGGACGATGTCCTCGCCGGCTTCGCGCGGCATGCTCGCGGCCACGTAGGCGCGCAGTTCCTCCAGGCCGAGCACGCGGTTCTGGAAGAAGTCGTTGTAGCGCACCGCCGGGTGATACAGCGCCATCACCCCGTCCAGATCACGGTGCTTCCAGCACAGGTGATAGCGCAGCACGATGGCGGCGGTTTCGGCGGTTTGCTCGGGGCCGTCGGCAAACGGATGGGGTATCGGGCTGATGGTCGATTACCTGTTCGGGCCGGGTCGGGGAGGGGGCTGGCCACAGTAGGTATGTATCGTACAAGCAAAAACAGGGGTTGGTAACGTGTCGTCGACAGCGGGCGCCGCGGGCCGGAAACCGGCGGCGTTGTGCTGTTGTTACCGACTATCTCAAGGAGTTGTACCGATGAAGGACTATTTGCAGGCGATCAAACGCTGCGCACCGCGCATGCCGAAAACGCCGTTGAGCAAGCCGCTGGCGCCCAAGGCCAGTATCCAGCCCCCCAAGCCACAGGTAAAACCGCCGGTAAAGCCGCCGGTCAAGCCAGCCATAAAACCACCGGCACAGCCGCAAAAGCCAGGCATCAAGCCGGCAATCAAACCGCCCGCCTCATCGTTCAAGCCCGGCGTCAAACCACCGGTCAAGTCCGGGCTGAAGCCCTCCCGCGCGAAAATGGAAATGCTCGGCAACCTGGCGATAGCCATTGCCACTGTGTTCGGCGTTGGCGTGGCGGCCTGGCCACAGATCAAGGAGCAGCACCCCGACGCCCGACAGAACAGCGACGGCAGTGTGACCTTTGCCGATGGCAGCATCCAGCACAGCGATGGCCGCATCGAGTACCCCGGCACCGGCATCCTCTACCCGGATGGCCTCTTTGTTTTCGAGGACGGCTCGCAGGTGCAGGGCAAGCGCCAGGCCGATGGTTCGTTCACGTTTCCTCAATGAGTGAAGCCTCCTGCCCGTTCAGGGCAGGCGCTTGATCAGAGAAATTGTTCCGCGTAGTGACACGCCACCTGTCGGCTACCCACTGCGCGGAACACCGGCTCTTCAGTTGCACAACGCTGCGTCGCATGCGGGCAGCGCTTGTGGAAGGCGCAACCGGAAGGCGGATTGAGCGGGTTGGGCAATTCGCCGGCAATCTTGATTTTCGGCTTGAGCGGGTCCGGGTGAATGGTCGGGGTGGCCGACAGCAGCGCCTGGGTATAAGGGTGCAGCGGCTTGGCGTAGATGTCTTCCTTGGGGCCCATTTCCGCCGGGCGACCGAGGTACATGACCAGCACCTGATCGGCCACATGCCGCACCACCGCGAGGTTGTGCGAGATGAACACGTAGGCGGTGTTGAACTCTTTTTGCAGGTCCATGAACAGGTTCAGCACCTGGGCCTGGATCGACACGTCCAGCGCCGAGGTTGGCTCGTCCGCCACCAGCACTTTCGGTTGCAACATCATTGCCCGGGCCAGGGCGATCCGCTGGCGCTGACCGCCGGAGAACATGTGCGGGTAACGCTGATAATGCTCGGGACGCAGGCCCACCTGCTGCATCATCGACTGGACCTTCTCACGCCGTTCGGCCTTGCTCAGGTTGGTGTTGATCAGCAGCGGTTCGGCCAGTTGGTCGCCGATTTTCTGCCGCGGGTTGAGCGAGGCGTACGGGCTCTGGAAGACCATCTGTACATCGCGGCGCAGCTGTTTGCGCTGATCCTTGGTGGCGCCGTTGACTTCCTGCCCGGCGATTTTCAGTGAGCCGGAGGACGGCTCCTCGATCAGCGTGAGGGCGCGGGCCAAGGTCGATTTGCCGCAGCCGGACTCGCCGACCACGGCCAGGGTCTTGCCGGCCTCCAGTTCGAACGACACGCCATTGAGGGCACGCACCAGGGCGTGGCCTTTGAACAGGCCGCGAGACACTTCGTAGTGACGGGTAAGTTCGCGGGCGGTTAGAACGACGCTCATTACGCCACCTCCTGGTTCAGCGGGTAGAAACAACGCACCAGGCTATGCGCCTGGGGATCGAGGGCCGGCCGTTGCACGCGGCAGCTGTCCTGTACATACGGGCAGCGTGGCGACAGCAGGCAACCGACAGGACGGTCGTAGCGCCCGGGCACGATCCCCGGTAGGGTGGCCAGACGCTCGGCGCCCTCGCTGTGCTCGGGAATAGCTGCCAGCAGTGCTTCGCTGTATGGGTGCGCCGGCACGTTGAACAGTTCCGGCACCTGGCCCACTTCCACAGCCTGGCCGGCATACATCACGCAGACCCGCTTGGCGGTTTCGGCGACCACGGCGAGGTCGTGGGTAATCAGGATCAGCGCCATGTTCTGCTCTTTTTGCAGGTTCAGCAGCAGCTCCATGATCTGCGCCTGGATGGTCACGTCGAGCGCGGTGGTCGGTTCGTCGGCAATCAGCAGCTTGGGCTCGCCGGCGATGGCCATGGCAATTGCCACGCGCTGGCTCATGCCACCGGAGAGCTGGTGCGGATAGGCATCCAGACGGCTTTCCGGGGCCGGGATCTCGACCTTCTTCAGTAGCTCCAGCGCGCGCTGGCGCGCCGCCTTGCCTTTCAGGCCGAGGTGCTGGCGCAGCACTTCTTCGATCTGGAAGCCCACGGTGTAGCTGGGGTTGAGCGCGGTCATCGGGTCTTGGAAGACCATTGCCATGTCCTTGCCGACCACCTTGCGCCGCTGCCGGCCGCTGAGCTTGAGCATGTTGCTGCCATCGAAGGTCAGGGCATCGGCGGTGACTCGCCCGGGGGCGTCGATCAGGCCCATCAGGGCCATCATGGTGACCGATTTGCCGGAGCCGGACTCGCCGACGATGGCCAGCACTTCACCTTTGTCTACCGTCAGGTCGAGACCGTCGACCACCGGCACCGCCTTGGCATCGCCAAAGCGCACGTTCAGATTTTTTATTTGCAGAAGTGACATGGGGGCAACTCCTCAGGCGGCGTTCTTGAGTTTCGGGTCCAGCGCATCGCGCAGTCCGTCGCCCATCAGGTTGATTGCCAGCACGCTGAGCAAAATGGTCAGCCCGGGCAGGCTCACGACCCACCAGGCGCGTTCGATGTAGTCGCGGGCCGAGGCCAGCATGGTGCCCCACTCGGGGGTTGGCGGTTGTACGCCGAGGCCGAGGAAGCCCAGGGCTGCGGCGTCGAGAATCGCCGAGGAGAAGCTCAGGGTCGCCTGTACGATCAGCGGTGCCATGCAGTTGGGCAGCACGGTGACGAACATCAGGCGCGGCAGGCCGGCGCCGGCCAGACGTGCCGCCGTTACGTAATCGCGGTTCAGCTCGCCCATCACCGCAGCGCGGGTGAGTCGCACGTAGGACGGTAGCGACACGATGGCGATGGCAATTACGGTGTTGATCAGGCCAGGGCCGAGGATGGCGACAATGGCCACGGCCAGCAGCAGCGACGGCAGGGCCAGCATCACGTCCATCAGGCGCATGATCGACGGGCCGAGAATGCGCGGGAAGAACCCGGCCAGGAGGCCGAGGAACACGCCTGGAATCAGCGAGATCACCACTGAGGACAGGCCGATCAGCAGCGACAGGCGCGCCCCCTGGATCAACCGCGAGAGCAGGTCGCGGCCCAGCTCGTCGGTGCCGAGGATGAATTCCCAGTTGCCGCCTTCCAGCCACACCGGCGGGGTGAGCAGGAACTCACGGTATTGCTCGCTCGGGTTGTGTGGTGCTACCCAAGGGGCGAACAGTGCGCAGAACACGATCAGGCTCATGAACGCCAGGCCGGCGACCGCGCCCTTGTTGCGCGAGAAGGCCTGCCAGAACTCTTTGTAGGGCGAGGGATACAGCAGGCTCTGATCCACCGGGGTGGCGGCCTGGGCGACGTTTTTTGCAATCGGAGTAGTCATGGGTGCGGACCTCAGCGCTGATGACGGATGCGTGGGTTGGCCAGGCCGTAGAGGATGTCCACGACGAAGTTGACCAGAATCACCAGGCAGGCAATCAGCAGGATGCCGTTCTGTACGACAGGGTAGTCACGGGCGCCGATGGCTTCGATCAGCCATTTGCCGATGCCCGGCCAGGAAAAGATGGTTTCGGTGAGCACGGCGCCGGCCAGCAAGGTGCCGACCTGCAGGCCGAACACCGTGAGTACCGGAATCAGCGCGTTGCGCAGGCCGTGTACGAAGACCACGCGGGCCGGCGACAGGCCTTTGGCGCGGGCGGTGCGGATGTAGTCCTCGCGCAGCACTTCGAGCATGGACGAACGGGTCATCCGCGCGATCACTGCCAGCGGAATGGTGCCGAGCACGATGGCCGGCAGGATCAGGTGCATGAGCGCGTCCTTGAAGGCGCCTTCTTCGTCGCTAAGCAGGGTGTCGATAAGCATGAAGCCGGTTTTCGGCTCGATGTCATAGAGCAGGTCGATGCGTCCGGATACCGGGGTCCAGCCCAGGCTCACGGAGAAGAACATGATCAGGATCAGCCCCCACCAGAAAATCGGCATCGAATAGCCGGCCAGCGAGATGCCCATGACCCCGTGATCGAACAGCGAACCGCGTTTGAGCGCGGCAATGACCCCGGCCAGCAGGCCAACGATGCCGGCGAAGAACAGCGCGGCGATGGCCAGTTCCAGGGTGGCGGGGAACAGGGCGAGGAACTCGTTCCAGACGCTTTCGCGGGTGCGCAACGACTCGCCGAGGTCGCCGTGGGCGAGCTTCTCGACATAGTCGAGGTACTGCGCCGGCAGTGGCTTGTTCAGCCCCAGGCGCTCCATGGCCTGGGCGTGCATTTCGGGGTCGACCCGGCGCTCGCCCATCATGACCTCGACCGGGTCGCCGGGGATCAGTCGTATGAGCGCAAATGTCAGCAAGGTGATGCCGAAGAAGGTCGGGATCAGTAGTCCCAGACGCCGGGCAATAAAACTAAACATCTTCTGGTGTACCTCGTCAGCCGGTTAGGCATGCCCACCAGCACCCGGGTAGGGCGCTGGGGGCGTTTCTTGTTCTACTTCACCAGGGTGGTAGCGAAGTTGTTATTGGTCAGAGGGTTGATGTGGTAACCCTCTACATTGGCGCGCATGGCGGTGAAAATTTTCGGGTGCGCTATGTTGAGCCACGGTTGATCCTCATCGTACACCGCCAAAGCCTTCATATAGAGCGCTGCACGCTCATCGGTGGCGGTCACTTCGCGGGCTTTGCTGATCAACGCCTGGAATTGCTCGTTACACCAGCGGGCATAGTTTTCCCCACTTTTGACCGCGTCGCAGCTGAGCAGCGGGCTGAGGAAGTTGTCCGGGTCGCCGTTGTCGCTGGCCCAGCCAGAGGAGACCATGTCGGCTTCGCCCTTTTTCGCCCGGCGCAGCATTTCTGCCCATTCCATGACCCGGATGTCGACCTTGAGGCCGATCTTCGCCAGGTCGGCCTGGAGCATTTCTGCACTCAGCCTTGGGTTGGGGTTGGTCGGGCCGCCGCCGTTGCGGGTAAACAGGGTCAGTACGCTACCTTCCGGCACGCCGGCTTCCTTGAGCAGGGCACGGGCCTTGTCGAGGTCGCGGGGTGGGTTCTGGTTGCTGGTGTTGTAGCCGAGCATGCTCGGCGGGTAGGGGTTGACCGCCACCAGTGCATTGCCCTTGCCGAACAGCTGGTCGACGTGGGTCTGGCGGTCGAAGGCCATGCTGATGGCCCGGCGCACGCGGACATCGCTGAGGTAGGGGTGCGTGGTGTTCATCGAAATGTAGCCGGTGGTCAGCGCTTCGATCTCGGCGATTTTCAGATTGGCGTCGGCCTTGACGCTGGGCACGTCGTCGGGCTTGGGGTACAGGGCCACCTGGCACTCGTTGGCGCGCAGCTTCTGCAGGCGGGTGTTGTTGTCGGTGGCAATGGCGAACACCAGGGTGTCGCTGGGCGGTTTGCCGCGGAAGTAGTCCGGGTTGGCCTTGAAGCGTACCTGGGCGTCCTTGTTGTAGCGCTGGAAGATGAACGGGCCGGTGCCGATCGGCTTGTTGTTGAGGTCGCCGGTTTTACCGGCGGCCAGCAACTGGTCGCCATACTCGGCGGAGTAGATCGAGCTGAAGGCCATGGCCAGGTCACGCAGGAACGGCGCTTCGGGGCGGGTGAGGCTGAATACCACGGTGCGATCGTCGGTTTTCTCGACGCTTTTCAGCAGATCCTTGAAGCCCATGCTTTCGAAATACGGGAAGCCGATGCTGGTCTTGTTGTGCCACGGGTGATTCGGGTCGAGCTGTCGTCGGAAACTCCACAGCACGTCGTCGGCGTTCATCTCGCGGGTTGGCGTGAAGTAGTCGGTGGTGTGGAACTTGACCCCGGGGCGCAGGTGGAACGTGTAGGTCAGGCCGTCGGGGCTGACCTCCCACGACTCGGCCAGTGCCGCTCGCACCTCGGTGGTGCCGGGCTTGAAGTCGACCAGGCGGTTGAGGATGGTTTCCGCCGACGCGTCGGCGGTTACTGCGGTGGTGTATTGGACGATGTCGAAGCCTTCCGGGCTGGCTTCGGTACACACCACCAGCGGCTTGGCCGAAAGGCCCGCCGCAGCGCCCAAGAGGACGGCTGCCAGGGCAGCCTGTAGGGGTAACAATTTCATGGAACCTCCCTGCTTGCAGTCTAGCCAGCGTAGACGCCACGACCGGTCGGGTAACCGGTCGTGGCGCTGCGGGCTTATAGAATGTTGAACGGAATGGTGGTCACCACGCGGAACTCGTCCAGGCTACCGTCGGCCTGGTTCTTGCTGGCGCGGTGGGCGGTGTAGGTGGCGCGGATGCTGGTGTCTTTGAGAGCGCCGCTCTGCACCGCGTAGCTGGTGCCGAAGCCCCACTCGTAGTGGTTTTCGCCATTCATGTTGCGCACATCGTAGCCGTTGCCACGGTAGTGGGTACCGTCGATGCCCCAGCCGCGGGCGTTGTACAGGCTGAACTTCAGGCCCGGTACTCCGAACTGCGCCATGTTCAGCGCGTAGTTGATCTGCAGGGACTTCTCGTTCGGGCCGTTGAAGTCGGAGAGCAGGGAGTTGGCCAGGAAGATCGCGTTGGTGTCGTGCAGGTAGTCGAAGTACTCGTTGCCGTCCACCTGCTGATAGGAGAAGGTCAGGGTGTGCGCCTGGTGGGTCAGGCCGAACGACAAACTGTAGGTGTCGTTGTCGATATCGCCCAGTTTGCTTTTACCTTCGTCCTTGGTCTTGTAGTAGTTCAGGCCAGTGGTCAGGCCCAGCACTGCGTTGTCGCCCAGGCTGTGGGTGGCGCCGAAGTAGTACTGGTTCCACAGGTCTTCGACGTTGGACACGTAGACGCTGGTTTTCAGGCTTTTCAGTGGCTGGTAGTTCAGCCCCGCTATGTTCACATGGTCGGCTTCCTGGGCGCTGCTGCCGTATTCGGAGCGGAACTTGCTGGTGCCTTGCTCGGTACGGGTGGATACGCGGTCGAAGGTGCCGGCATCGAACGACAGGTTGTCGAACTCTTCGCTGTGGAGGCTCACCCCCTCGAAGCTCGACGGCAGCGCACGGTTGCCGATATAGGCGATTACCGGGGTGTCGATCGACTGACGCCCGGCGGTGAGCGTGGTGTTGGAGATCCGCGCCTTGACGTTGGCCAGGCCGAGCTTGCTCCACTGGCCGATGACGTCGCCGTCGCTGTGGGTCAGGGTCCGGTTGTTCGGCCCGGCCACTGCTGCACGGCCCCGCTCCAGGGCAATGGCGTTGTAGGCGGCGACTTCGGTGCTGAAACCGACGGTGCCTTCGGTGAAGCCGGAGGTGTAGTTGAGGATGGTGCCCTGCACCCAGTTGTTACGGCTGTGGGTGTCGTGGGTGGTGCCATCGCTCTTGCGGTACTTCCACAGCGCTGCGCGGGCGGCGCGTTCGTGGGCGTACCAGTTGCGGGTCGAGCCGGACAGGCTTTGGCCATCGATGAAGCCCTTGGCCTGCGACTGCGCGCTGGTGGTCTTGACGGTAACCGGGACAACGTCCTGGCTGGCGGATTCGGCGTGGGCCATGACGGTCAGTCCGGTGAGGGACATGGCCAGTACTGCTTGGGTAGTTCGTCTCAAGATAAAGCTCCCTTTTCTCTTTTTTATTTACCGTCTGGCCTTGTGGGCCTGGCGGGTGTTGCACTGGAAAGCAATCGTGTGCAGGTGGTGCTCAGTCGACACTGACCCCGGAGAAGTTGTTGCGACCGAACGGGCTGACCAGGAAACCCTCGACCTTGGCACTGAGCGGCTGGTTGACCGTGGAGTGGGCAATCGGGGTAATCGGCACCTGCTGTTTGAGGCGCTGCTGGGCCTGACGGTACAGCGCGGCGCGCTGCTCGCGGTCGGTCACGGTCTTGGCCTGCTTGACCAGGCTGTCGTACTGCGGGTCGCACCACATCGAGTAGTTGTTGCTACCGATGGCGTCGCAGCTGTAGAGGGTACCTAGCCAGTTGTCCGGGTCGCCGTTGTCGCCGGTCCAGCCAATCAGCATGGTGTCGTGTTCACCGTCCTTGGTGCGCTTGAGGTATTCGCCCCACTCGTAGCTGACGATCCGAACCTTGAGGCCGACCTTGGCCCAGTCCTGTTGGAGCATTTCGGCCATCAGCTTGGCGTTGGGGTTGTACGGGCGTTGCACGGGCATCGCCCAGAGGGTGATTTCGCTGCCTTCCTTGACCCCGGCGGCCTGCAGCATGGCGCGCGCCTTGTCCGGGTCGTAGCCGGCGTCCTTGATGGTGTCGTCGTACGACCACTGGGTCGGCGGCATGCTGCCCACCGCCAGTTGGCCGGCGTCCTGGAACACGGTCTTGACGATGGCCGCCTTGTTCACCGCCATGTCCATGGCCTGGCGCACGGCCAGTTGGTCGAACGGCTTGTGGCGGGTGTTGTAGGCGATGTAACCGAGGTTGAAACCGGGCTTCTCGATCACCTGCAGGCTACTGTCGGCCTTGAGGGCGGCAAGGTCGGCCGGGCGTGGGTTGAGGGTGACCTGGCATTCGTTCTTGCGCAGCTTCTGCACGCGCACCGAGGGGTCGGTGTTGATCGAGAAGATCAGTTGCTCGACCTTGACCTGCTCCGGGTCCCAGTAGCCCTTGTGCGCACGGTAGCGGATCTGCGAATCCTTCTGGTAGCGCTGGAAGGCGAACGGGCCCGTGCCGATCGGTTTCTGGTTGATGTCGCTGGGCTTGCCCGAGGCAGTCAGCTGCTCGGCGTACTCGGCGGAGAGAATGCCGGCGAAGCTCATGGCCAGGTTCTGGATAAAGGCGGCGTCGACGCTGTTGAGGGTGAAGCGGACGGTGTTTGCATCGAGTTTTTCGATGCTGGCGATGTTCTTGTCCAGGCTCATGCTGGTGAAGTAGGGGAACTCGGTGGGGTAGGCCTTGCGGAATGGGTGGTTGCTGTCGAGCATGCGCTGGAAGGTGAACAGCACGTCGTCGGCATTAAATGTACGGCTCGGTGTGAAGGTCTTGTTGCTGTGGAACGTGACGCCTTCGCGCAGGTGGAAGGTGTAGACCAGCCCGTCGGTCGATACATCCCAACGGGTTGCCAGCGCCGGCTTGACGCCGGTGGCACCACGCTCGAACTCGACCAGCCGGTTGTACAGCGGCTCGGCGGCGTCGTTGTCGGTGGCGCTGGTGTACTGGGCCGTATCGAAACCGCCCGGGCTGCCCTCGGAGCAGAACACCAGACTGTCCTTGGCCAGGATAAAGGGTGCCTGTGCCAGCAAGCCTGCGCTAAGCAGGGCGGCGAAAAGAGAGGTAGAACGCATGGGATTCCAATCCTTTTTTTCGAGTTGTGCGAGCAATCCATGGCGCACAGCAAGCCGTCTTCCGCCTACTGCAGCGCCCCTGACACGGTAGGGGCGTGCAGGTCGTCCGAGGAGGTAAGAAAGGGATAGGTAGCTGTGGGAAGTTTCCGAACGTTGCACCGAATCTTCTGAATTGAAAGATCTGGAAACGTTCGTAGGCCCGAGCCAGTAGCCAGCCGATGCCCCGGGCCGCCTTTAGACGGTACCGGGGCACCCCGCCGCTACTTGCTTACGCTCACCCCATAGAAGGAGTTCAAGCCAAACGGGCTGATCTTGAAATCCTGTACGGTTGTGCGCATGGGCTGATACACCGTCGAGTGGGCGATCGGTGTCATTGGCACCTGGTCTTTCAGGCGATGTTGCGCCTGTTGGTACAGTTCGGTGCGCTTGGCTTGGTCGGAGGTGGCCTTGGCCTGTTTGATGAGGTCGTCGAAGGGCTTGTCGCACCACTTCGAGAAGTTGTTGCCGGCCACCGCATCGCAGCCGAAGAGGGTGCCGAGCCAGTTGTCCGGGTCACCGTTGTCGCCGCTCCAGCCAATCAGCATGGCGCCGTTCTCGCCACCTTTGGAACGCTTGATGTATTCACCCCACTCGTAGCTGACGATCTTGGCGTTGATGCCGATCTTCTTCCAGTCCGATTGCAGCATTTCGGCCATCAGCTTGGCGTTGGGGTTGTACGGCCGCTGCACGGGCATGGCCCACAGGGTGATCTCGGTGCCTTCCTTGATCCCGGCTTCCTTGAGCAGTTGCTTGGCCTTCTCCGGGTCGAACGGGGTGTCCTTGATGGTGGTGTCGTAGGACCACTGGGTCGGCGGCATGGCGTTGACCGCCAGCTGGCCAGCGCCCTGGTACACCGACTTGATGATTTCCGCCTTGTTCACCGCCATGTCCAAGGCCTGGCGCACCTTGAGCTGGGCCATCGGGTTCGGCGCGTTGCTGCCCTTGATCTTGTCCATCACGTTGTAGGCGATGTAGCCGAGGTTGAAGCCGGCCTGGTCGGGCATCTTCAGGTTCGGGTCGGCCTTGAGCGGCTCGATGTCGGCCGGGCGCGGGAACAGGGTGACCTGGCACTCGTTCTTCTTCAGCTTCTGCATGCGCACCGAGGCGTCGCTGGTAATCGAGAAGATCAGGTTGTCGATCTTCACGTCTTCTGGCTTCCAGTAGTCCTTGTTGCCGGTGAAGCGAATGTTCGAGTCTTTCTGGTAGCTCTTGAAAACAAATGGGCCGGTGCCGATCGGCTTCTGGTTGATGTCGGCCGGCTTGCCCTGCTTGAGCAACTGGTCGGCGTATTCGGCGGACTGGATCGAGGCGAAGCTCATCGCCAGGTTCTGGATGAACGCGGCATCGACGCTGTTGAGGGTGAACCTGACGGTGTGCTCGTCAACCTTTTCGACCTTGGCGATGTTCTTGTCCATGCTCATGTCGGTGAAGTACGGGAACTCGCTGGTGTAGGCCTTGCGGAACGGCATGTCCTTGTCGAGCATTCGATTGAAGGTGAACAGCACGTCGTCGGCGTTGAAGGTGCGGGTGGGCTTGAAGTACGGCGTGGTGTGGAACTTGACCCCTTCGCGCAGGTGGAAGGTGTAGGTCAGGCCATCGTCGGATACCTCCCAGCGGGTGGCCAGGCCCGGGATGACCGCGGTGCCTCCACGCTCGAACTGACTCAGGCGGTTGAAGATCGTCTCGGCTGAGGCATCGAAGTCGGTTCCGGTGGTGTATTGGCCCGGGTCGAAACCCGCCGGGCTCCCTTCGGAGCAGAACACCAGGTTGCTGGCCGCCTGGGCGAAGGGGGTGCTGGCAAGCAAGCCTGCACCGACTAGAAACGGAATGACCGCGTGTTTGAGCATGGTGGCCTCATTGTTGTCATTTTTGAATTGAGGGCGGCCTCATGAGCCGACCTGTGGATACTTATGCAGGCCCCATACCCAATGCAACACTCAAAAAGAGGGTGAGGGCAAAAGGGTGGTACGAACGTACAAGAATGTCGCATTCGTGTAATTTTTCACGAAGTTGATCGTTTGCGAGGGGGGAAATAGTGTTTTTTGAGAACTATTACTGTGCGCACAGTCATGGTGCGCACCAGAAGTGTGCGCTTGGTGTTACCCGCTAGCAGGTGCCGTAGCGACAGAAGTCGCTGCGCCACCCACGTTTCCCGCTGTTACGGCAGTTGCACTTCGATGGTGCCGTCGGCGCTCATGCTGACGTCGCTGGTGCCGGGTTCGACGGTCGGCGTCGCGGCCCCTTCGGCGGCATCGGCCATGGCCATTTTCATCATCGGCGCGCGCGCATACGGCTGTGGGTAGCCGCTGCTGTTGAGGTTCAGGTTGACCACTTTGTAACCCTTGCCGCCGAGCGCTTCGGTGGCCAGTTGGGCGCGCGCCTTGAAGGCTTCGACGGCGTCCTTGAGCAGGGCATCTTCGCTGGTTTTGCGCGTGGCCGGGGCAATGGCGAAGTCCATGCTGCCCATTTTCAGGGTTTGCAGCAGTTCACCGGTGAGCTTGGACAGGGCCGGGAAATCGCTGCTTTCCAGGCGCAGTTCGGTGCGCTCGCGCCAGCCGGTGATTTTCTGACCCTTGTTGTCGTAGATCGGGTAGCTGTTCCGGCTGCCCTGGCTCAGTTTCACTTCCTTGACCGCGCGGGCCTGGTCCAGCGCCTTGTTCATGGTGGTGGTGATTTCGCTGGCGAGCTTGCCCGGATCGACGTTCTGCGATTCGGTGTAGAGGGTCACGACCATGAGGTCGCGGGCAACTTCCTTGCTGACTTCGGCACGCAGCGAGATCTGGTTGTAGCGGGGCGCTTCGGAGGCCAGGGCTGGCACGCTGGCGAGCAGGCCGGCGGCCAGGAGGAGGGTGGCGCTGCGACGTGGGCTGAGCATGTGTAACTCCTTGAAAGATTGGCGTGGGCACTGAAAAACCGTTCCACGCAGGCCCCTGAGACAGCGAAAAGTATAGGCAGGTTCAAAAAGCCATCATTGATCGTCAGAGACTGTGGCGCTTTGCCGCATTGCTGCAGTGCAGGGGCTGGCACGGGTATACTCGGCACGATTCGCCTGGAGCGCTCATCAGGAGAGCTCATGCTCGCCCCCGTACAAATCTTGTCTGCTACCCGCCAGAACCTCTGGCGCCTGACGTTCATCCGCATACTGGTCCTGGCCGCCCAGGCCGGCTCCGTGGGTGTCGCCTACTGGACCGAGCTGCTGCCGCTGCCGTGGCTGGCGCTGAGCATCACCCTCGGTTTCTCCATGGTCCTGTGTCTGCTGACAGCGGTGCGCCTGCGTACCTCGCTGCCGGTGACCGAGCTTGAATATGCTGTGCAACTGGCCTGCGACCTACTGATCCACAGCGCCTTGCTGTACTACTCCGGTGGCTCGACCAACCCGTTCGTCTCCTATTACCTGGTGCCGCTGGCAATTGCCGCAGTGACCTTGCCGTGGATGTACTCGGTGATTCTTTCCGGGATCGCCCTGGTGGCCTACACCTTGCTGCTGGTGCAGTTCTATCCGCTGGAAACCTTCCCCATGGCGCGGGAAAAGATGCAGATCTATGGCATGTGGCTGAGCTTTGCGCTGGCCGCGGCGGTGATCACCTTCTTCGCCGCGAAGATGGCCGAGGAACTGCGTCGCCAGGAGCAACTGCGTGCCGAGCGTCGCGAAGAAGGCCTGCGTGACCAGCAATTGCTGGCCGTAGCCACCCAGGCTGCTGGCGCTGCCCACGAGCTGGGGACGCCGTTGGCGACCATGAGCGTGCTGCTCAAGGAAATGCGCCAGGACCATCCCGACCCGATGCTGCAGGAAGACCTCGAAGTGCTGCAGGAGCAGGTCAAGCAGTGCAAGCACACCTTGCAGCAGCTGGTGCGCGCGGCAGAGGCCAACCGGCGCATGGCCGTCGAGGACCAGGAGGTGACCTTCTGGCTCGACGAGTCGCTCAACCGCTGGCACCTGATGCGCCCCGAGGCCAGCTACCGCTTCCAGCGCCTGGGCCAGGGCAACGTGCCACGCCTGGCGCCGCCGCCGGACCTGACCCAGGCCTTGCTGAACCTGTTGAACAACGCTGCCGATGCTTGCCCCGACGACCTCGAAGTGCGCCTGGACTGGGACGCCGAGGACATCGTGATCAGCATCCGCGACCATGGCCCCGGCGTGCCGGTGGCCATCGCCGAGTCGATCGGCAAACCTTTCTTCACCACCAAGGGCAAGGGCTTCGGCCTTGGCCTGTTCCTGAGCAAGGCCAGCGTCACCCGTGCTGGCGGCTCGGTAAAACTCTATAGTCATGAAGAAGGTGGCACGCTCACCGAGCTGCGCCTGCCGCGTGACGCGCGAGGAGACAATCGATGACTGACGAAACCCAGGTTGAAGGCGAAGAGCTGCCGCACCTGTTGCTGGTAGATGACGACGCCACGTTTACCCGGGTCATGGCGCGGGCCATGAGCCGTCGTGGTTTTCGCGTGAGCACGGCCAGCTCTGCTGAAGAGGGCCTGGTACTGGCACAGCAGGACGTGCCGGATTACGCCACGCTGGACTTGAAGATGGAAGGTGACTCGGGGCTGGTGTTGCTGCCCAAGTTGCTTGAGCTGGACCCGGAAATGCGCGTGGTGATCCTCACCGGTTACTCGAGCATTGCCACGGCGGTCGAGGCGATCAAACGCGGAGCCTGCAATTATCTGTGCAAGCCGGCGGATGCCGATGATGTGCTGGCGGCGTTGCTGTCCGAGCATGCTGACCTGGATAGCCTGGTGCCGGAAAACCCGATGTCGGTGGACCGTCTGCAGTGGGAGCACATCCAGCGGGTGTTGACCGAGCATGAGGGCAACATCTCGGCGACGGCGCGGGCGCTGGGCATGCACCGCCGGACCTTGCAGCGCAAACTGCAGAAGCGCCCGGTTCGGCGCTGAGGTAGCGTCGGGCTTGCGGGCCCCATCGCGGGACGAGCCCGCTCCCACAACAGCAGCATTGCGTGCTTTTTGTGGGAGCGGGCTCGTCCCGCGATGCTTGTAGCTGCTAGCGTTTAGGTAGTGAGGATCGAACGATCCACCCGCACCGCCAACTGCCCTTTGCCATCCTTGGCATCGAACACCGCCTGGCCGTTGGCCGCTACGTTGGTGCGGCCAATCACCACGCCATCGCGCAGTAACTCCACCGGCACATCCTTCAGCGACTGGCCCGAAGCCAATTCAAGATTCAATGTAATGGACATAGGTGACCTCCCTGTCACTGATGACGATCGATATAGGTAGTGGTGTCGCGATCCAGCGAAGCAATCAGCTCTGGCGAGCCGCCGCGGAACTGGCGGAACAGGTTGCGCGCAACGGATTTGCCCGAACTGTCCACCGGCACCTCCAGCGTCGGCTGGAACTGCTCGGCCAGCTCGGCATAGGCACTCCACGGGCCAATGTAGGATTCGTTCAAGCCATTCACCACGCTCACGGCGTAGCGCACCGCATGCCCCGGCAACCAGTTCGGTTCGCTCGGTGTATGGCTCTGCCAGCCATCTGCCTTGAGCCGTGGCGCTGTCGGCAACGGTTCAAGGAAGCCCACGGGTTTATTGGGCGTGTAGTCCTTGAGCAACAGGTACGTGCTCCAGCCCCACCAGTTGTCGATCTGCGCTGTGTCGTTGAGGTTATTGACGTCGGCCCGACGCATCAGCTTGCCGTTCTTCAGCGCAAACAACGCCGCGAAGTTGCCCGGCACTGCTCCGGTTACCGCTGCGTTCAGGTCCGCCGCCACCCGCAGCGCCGCATACTGATCCGCCGCCGGCAGCACGCCGCCGACGAAGGCCGCGAACACCTCGTCCACTGAACGTTGTACCGCCAGCCCCACCTGCTGGCGATTGCGTACATCGACGCTGTCGAAGTAACGCTTGTCGCCATAGCCGCGCCAGGTGTCGCCCTGCGCGTTGCGCAGTAGCAGGCCGTATTTGCTGTCCTCGTCGTGCATGAAGCGCGAGATCAGCGAGCCGAGGTCGGCCGGGGTGACGTTGTCCTTGATCGCCTTGCGCGGCACCCGTACGTGGCCGGAGGAGAACAGGTCGGTGAGGAAGTGGTCGGCAAAGGCGTTCATCGCGTAGGCCAGTTCGAGGTCGCCCTCCAGGCCACTGTTGCGCGCTTTCAGCGCCTGACGCAGCGCCGCCGTGTGCCCAGCCTGATAGGCCAGCAGCGCCCATTCGCCGAAGTGGTCCCAGTTGCTGGCAGCCAGTTTCAGGTAGCGGCCGAGCGGGAACAGTGCAGAGACCACGCTGCCGCCGCCAGTGATACGGTTCCATTCTTCCGACAGGCTATCGCCCAGTTGGTCGTAGGCCTCGTGCGGCTGTCGGCCGTCCTGAATGGCCTGGTTCGCTGCCGCGATCTCGCGCTGCATCACCGCGAGGATTTTTGTCGCTTCTTCGCGTGAGGCGGGCAGGGCGGCGAGGGTGTCGAAGGCCGCGGCAAAGCGCTGTACCCGTTCCTCGGCCGTGGCGCCGTCGGCAATTGGCCGCTCTGGCACGCCGTAGAAATCACCGCCCAGCGCGACGATCTGGCCGTAGCTCAGGCTCAGCCCGTTGGGCAGGTGCAGTGGGACTTTCCAGGCCGCAATCGCTGGCGCATCGCTGGCGAAACGCAGGTGCGCACTGTCGCCGATGGCGGTGTGCTCGCCGCCCTCGAACCGCAGGGCCGGCTGCTGTTTACCCGGCGCCGCCGGCAGCAGGCCAGGGCGGTGGTACTTGATGGTGTGATGGCCGTCGATCACCAGCACCACACGGGCACCGTCGCCCGGGATGGCAATACCTTCGGCACTGAACAAGGCGTCCAGTTCGGCGATGACGGGGGCGGCTTGCGCCGCGTGGGCAGGCAGCCCGGTTTGCATGACAGACATATTCAACTCCTTTGAAATGTCGGAAATTCCTTTGAGTTAACTGTATGCATATACAGTTGTTTTCGATAATAGCGGAAACGATTCCTTCGTCAAGTGCTGAATTTTCTTACCGTGAATGGGCAGTGATCGGCGCGGTCAGCCACGGCCCTGACGTATCATTAGCCCGCTAACGACTGCCGACGGGACCACCTGCATGCTTGCGCTCTTTCTCCAGACCCTGAACATCACCGCGCCGGTGTTCGCGATGCTGTTCATGGGCGTGCTCCTGCGACGGCTCGGGGCGATCAACGATGGCTTTATCCAGACGGCCTCGGCCCTGGTGTTCAACGTGTGCATGCCGGCGCTGCTGTTTCTCGGCATCTACCACGCCGACCTGAGCACGGCGGTAAAGCCCGGCCTATTGCTGTACTTCACCGTCGCCACCCTGGCCGGCTTCGGTGTGGCCTGGCTGGTGGCGATCTGGCGCTGCCCGCGCGCGGACCGCGGGGTCTACACCCAGGGTGCGTTCCGCGGCAACAACGCGGTGATCGGCCTGGCGCTTGCCGGGAGCCTGTACGGCGAGCTGGGCATCTCGCTGGGCGCGGTGCTCGCCGCGCTGGTGATCCTGCTCTACAACTCGCTGGCAGCCATCGTGCTGGCGGTGTACAGCCCGACGGTCAAGTCCGACCCGTGGAGCATCTGCAAGAACATCCTGCGCAACCCGCTGATCATTAGTGTGCTGCTGGCGATCCCGATGGCCTACGGTCAGGTGCCGTTGCCCAACTGGCTGCTGACCTCCAGCGATTACCTGGCGCAGATGACCCTGCCACTCGCGCTGATCTGTATCGGCGGCACACTGTCGCTGACCTCGATGCGGGCCAGCGGCAAGCTGGCGATCGAGGCGGCGTCGCTGAAAATGGTCTGGTTGCCGCTGTTCGGCACCCTTGGCGCCTGGTTCTGCGGTTTTCGGGGCCCAGAGCTGGGCATCCTGTTCCTCTACATCGGTGCACCGACGGCGGCGGCCAGCTACGTGATGGCCCGTGCCTCGAACGGCAACCATGAGCTGGCGGCGTCGATCATCGTCATTACTACGCTGTTAGCGGCAATTACGACGAATATCGGAATCTTCCTATTGCAGTGGGGCGGCTGGATCTAGATCCTGTGTGAAAACAACACCAACACTGCCTCTCACGTCCGAGGACACTTCATGCAAGACCAGATCACGCCCGAGCGTTTGCATCGCGGCCTGAAGAACCGTCATATCCAGTTGATCGCCCTGGGCGGGGCGATCGGCACCGGCCTGTTCCTCGGCATCGCCCAGACCATCCAGCTGGCCGGCCCCTCGGTATTGCTGGGCTACGCGATTGCCGGCCTGATTGCCTTCTTCATCATGCGCCAGCTGGGCGAAATGGTCGTCGAAGAGCCGGTTTCCGGCACTTTCAGCCACTTTGCCCACAGCTACTGGAGCGAGTTTGCCGGGTTCATGTCGGGCTGGAACTACTGGGTGCTCTACGTGCTGGTGGGCATGGCCGAGCTGACGGCGGTGGGCATCTACATCCAGTACTGGTGGCCCGATTTCCCCACCTGGGCCACGGCCGCAGTGTTCTTCGTGCTGATCAACCTGATCAACCTGAGCCAGGTGAAGGTCTACGGCGAGATGGAGTTCTGGTTCGCCCTGATCAAGGTGGTGGCCATCGTCAGCATGATCGGCTTCGGCGCCTACCTGCTGATCAGCGGCACCGGTGGCCCGGAGGCCAGCATCGCCAACCTCTGGCAGCATGGTGGCTTCTTCCCTAACGGCACCACCGGCCTGCTGATGGCAATGGCGGTGATCATGTTCTCGTTCGGTGGCCTGGAACTGGTCGGTATCACTGCCGCCGAAGCGGACGACCCGCGCCACAGCATCCCGCGTGCCACCAACCAGGTGATCTACCGGATCCTGATCTTCTACATCGGTGCGCTGGCCGTGCTGCTGTCGCTGTACCCGTGGCAGAACGTGGTGCAGGGCGGTAGCCCGTTCGTGATGATTTTCCATGCACTGGACAGCAACCTGGTGGCCACCGTGCTGAACCTGGTGGTGCTGACCGCCGCGCTGTCGGTGTACAACAGCTGCGTGTACTGCAACAGCCGCATGCTGTTCGGCCTGGCCACCCAGGGTGACGCGCCAAAGCGCCTGCTCAAGGTCAACGCCCGTGGCGTACCGCTGGCAGCCCTGGGCGTATCGGCCCTGGCCACCGGCCTGTGCGTGCTTATCAACTACCTGATGCCGGGCGAAGCCTTCGGCCTGCTGATGGCGCTGGTGGTGTCGTCGCTGGTGATCAACTGGGGCATCATCAGCATCACCCACCTGAAGTTCCGTCGCGCCAAGCAGGCCGCCGGGCAAACCACCTTCTACCGCAGCTGGGGCTACCCGTTCACCAACTACGTGTGCCTGGCGTTTCTCGCGCTGATTCTGGTGATCATGTACCTGACACCGGGTATCCGTATCTCTGTGTTGCTGATTCCGGTGTGGCTGGCGGTGCTGGGCGCGGCGTTCTGGCTGAAGAAGAAAAGCAGCAAGGCCGCCGTCGTCAGCCACTGACGGCCCGTGCTGGAGGTGATCGGCGCTCAGCCCTGTTGCTGATGGCTGTCGATCACTTCCTGGGCGGCACGAAACGCATCGATCGCCGCCGGAACCCCGGCATATACCGCGCAGTGCAGCAGCGCTTCGCGGATTTCCTCGACCGTACAGCCGTTGTTCAGGGCGCCACGCACGTGGCCCTTGAGCTCTTGCGGGCACTTGAGTGCGGTCAGTGCGGCGAGGGTGATCAGGCTGCGGGTTTTCAGCGGCAGGCCCTCGCGGTTCCACACCCCACCCCAGGCGTGCTCGTTGACGAACTCCTGCAGCGGCGCGCTGAACGCGGTGGCGTTGCCCAGTGCGCGGTCGACGAACACGTCGCCCATCACCTGGCGGCGAACCTGTTCGCCGGTTTTCTTCGTATCGCCCATGTTGTTTTCCTTAGTGTTGGCGGCGCCAGGCGCGCACGGTGCTGAACAACAACACCGCCGCCAGCGCTGGCAGGACATAGAACAGCATCAGCTGTTCCAGGCGGGTGGCCAGCGGCATGCCGGTGGTGAACGCCACCACGTGCAGGCCGTAGGCCAGGTATAGACAGAGGAACACCAGGCCTTCGGCACGGGTGACCCGGTACCCGGAATAGAACACCGGCAGGCTCAGTACGGCGACGCCGAGCATCACCGGCAGGTCGAAATCCAGCGCGTTCGGTGAGATCGACAGCGGCGCGGGGGCCACCAGCGCGGTCAGGCCGAGCACCGCCAGCAGGTTGAACAGGTTGCTGCCGATCACGTTGCCCACGGCGATTTCCCGCTCACCGCGCAAGGCCGCGATCAGCGAGGTGGCCAGCTCCGGCAGCGAGGTGCAAACGGCTACCACGGTCAGGCCGATGATCCGTTCGGACAGGCCCAGATCGACCGCCACCACCACCGCCGCCTCCAGCAGCATGTGCCCGGCCAGGCTCAGCAGGCCGAGACCGCAGAGCATCAGCAGCATGGTGCCGGTCCAGAAGCGCAGGCCATGGGTGCGGGTCGGGCGCGGCGTAGGGTAGGTGCGTGCGTAGTGCCGCGACTGGTGCCAGAGCAGTGCCAGGTAGCCGACCAGGGCCAACAGCAGCAGGGCGCCTTCGAGGCGGCCGAGGGTTTCATTGAGGGCCAACAGGTAGACCAGCAGGCTGGCGCCGATCATCAGTGGGATATCCAGGCGTACCAGCTGGCGCGAGACCCGCAGCGGAATGATCAGCGCGGCGAGGCCGAGAATGACCAGGATGTTGAAGATGTTGCTGCCGATCACGCTGCCGACGGCAACGTCGGGCGCACCGTTCAGGGCCGCCTGCAGGCTGACGGTGAGTTGCGGGGCGCTGCTGCCGAAGGCCACCAGGCTCAGGCCGATGATCAGCGGGCGTACCTTCAGGCTGACGGCCATGCGCAGGGCGCCACGCACCAGCAGTTCGGCACCACCGACCAGCAACAGCAGGCCGAAGTTCAATTGCAGCAGGCTGAACGTGGGTAAAGCGGCCAGGTTGAAAATGGGTCGTGCTCCGTAACGGGGTCAGTCGCTGAGACGTTGTACCCGGACCCGCGCCGTTCCGCTACGGAGCATGCCCAATTGTTCGGCAGCCTCGCGCGACAGGTCGATCAGCCGGCCACGGGTATGCGGGCCGCGATCGTTGATGCGGACCACGACACGACGGTCGTTCGACAGGTTGGTAACCTGCACCCGCGTGCCGAAGGGCAGGCTGCGGTGAGCGGCGGTGAGGGCGTGTTGGTTGAAGGGTTCGCCACTGGCGGTGCGTTTGCCGTGATGGCGGGAACCGTAATAGGAGGCGGTGCCGGTCTGATCGTAACCGCGCGGGTCGATGCTGTGGCTGGCACAGCCGGCCAGCAGGGTGAGTAGCGCGAGTGCGCTGGGTAGACGCCACATGTGAGGCCGGTGCTCCGTGGTGAGGCTAGCGCGGGACGAGCCCGCTCCCATAGGGGTTGTAGTGATCCCTGTGGGAGCGGGCTCGTCCCGCGATAAGCAGGTGACGCGATTACCCTTCGAGCTTGCTCTTGAGCAATTGGTTCACCTGCCCAGGGTTGGCTTTACCCTTGGACGCTTTCATCGCCTGACCGACGAAGAAGCCGAACATCTTGCCGCGCTTGGCTTCGTCTGCCGCCCGGTACTGTTCGACCTGCTCGGCGTTGGCGGCCAGCACTTCGTCCAGCACTTTTTCGATGGCACCGCTGTCGGTGACCTGCTTGAGGCCCTCGGCTTCGATGATCTGGTCGGCGTCGCCGTCGCCGGCAGCCATCTTCTCGAACACCACTTTGGCGATCTTGCCGCTGATGGTGTTGTCGAGGATGCGCTTGAGCATGCCGCCCAGGTACGCGGCGCTGACCGGCGACTGGTCGATCTCCAGGCCCAGCTTGTTCAGCAGGCTGCCCAGCTCGACCATGACCCAGTTGGCGGCCAGTTTGGCATCGCCACACACCGCCACCACCGCCTCGAAGTAGTCCGCCTGTTCACGGCTGGAAGCCAGCACGTTGGCGTCGTACGCCGACAGGCCGAACGCGCTCTGGAAGCGCTCGCGCTTCTGTGGCGGCAGCTCTGGCAGGGTGGCACGGATCGAATCGAGGAACGCCGGCTCGATAACTACCGGCAGCAGGTCTGGATCGGGGAAGTAACGGTAGTCGTTGGCTTCCTCCTTGCTGCGCATGGAACGGGTTTCGTCCTTGCCCGGGTCGTACAGGCGGGTTTCCTGGATGACCCGGCCGCCGTCTTCGATCAGCTCGATCTGGCGCTGTACTTCGCTGTTGATCGCGCGCTCGATGAAGCGGAACGAGTTGACGTTCTTGATCTCGCAGCGGGTGCCGAACTCGACCTGGCCTTTTGGCCGGATCGACACGTTGCAGTCGCAACGCAGCGAACCTTCGGCCATGTTGCCGTCGCAGATGCCCAGGTAGCGTACCAGCGCATGGATCGCTTTGACGTAGGCCACGGCCTCCTTGGCGCTGCGCATTTCCGGCTCGGAAACGATTTCCAGCAGCGGCGTGCCGGCACGGTTCAGGTCGATTCCGGTGGAACCGCTGAAGTCTTCGTGCAGGCTCTTGCCGGCGTCTTCTTCCAGGTGCGCGCGGGTGATCCCGATGCGTTTGACGGTGCCGTCTTCCAGGGCGATGTCCAGGTGGCCCTTGCCGACAATCGGCAGGTCCATCTGGCTGATCTGGTAGCCCTTGGGCAGGTCAGGGTAGAAGTAGTTCTTGCGGGCGAACACGTTGTGCGCGCCGATCTCGGCATCGATGGCCAGGCCGAACATGCAGGCCATGCGCACCGCTTCCTGGTTCAGCACCGGCAGCACGCCGGGCATGCCCAGGTCGATCAGGCTGGCCTGGGTGTTCGGCTCGGAGCCGAAGGTGGTGGCGCTGCCGGAGAAAATCTTCGACTGGGTGGCGAGCTGGGTATGAATCTCCAGCCCGATCACAACTTCCCATTGCATGTGTGAGTTCCTCAGAAGCCGGTGGGGGCGCGGGTGTGCCAGTCAGTCACTTGCTGATAGCGATGCGCGACGTTGAGCAGGCGGCCTTCCTGGAAATACGGGGCGAGCAACTGCACGCCAACCGGCAGACCCTCGACGAAACCGGCCGGCATCGACAGGCCGGGCAGGCCGGCGAGGTTGGCGGTGATGGTGTAGACGTCTTCCAGGTAGGCGGCGACCGGGTCGCTGTTCTTCGCGCCGATCTTCCAGGCCGGGTTCGGCGTGGTTGGGCCGAGGATCACGTCGACCTCGTTGAAGGCGGCCATGAAGTCGTTCTTGATCAATCGACGGATCTTCTGCGCCTGCAGGTAGTAGGCGTCGTAGTAACCGGCCGACAGGGCGTAGGCACCGACCATGATCCGGCGCTGCACTTCGGCACCGAAGCCTTCACCGCGCGAACGCTTGTACAGGTCGGTGAGGTCCTTCGGGTTTTCGCAGCGGTAGCCGAAGCGCACGCCGTCGAAACGCGACAGGTTGGACGAGGCCTCGGCCGGCGCGATCACGTAGTACGCCGGGATGCCGTGCTGCATGTTCGGCAGGCTGATTTCCTTGACCACCGCGCCGAGCTTTTCCAGCGCCTTGACGCTGGCCTGGACCAGGTCGGCGATGCGCGGGTCGAGGCCGGCGCCGAAGTATTCCTTCGGCAGGCCGATGCGCAGGCCTTGCAGCGAAGCGTTCAGGTTGGCGCTGTAGTCGTCCACCGGCTGATCGATGCAGGTGGAGTCCTTGGCGTCGAAGCCGGCCATGCCTTGCAGCAGCAGGGCGCAGTCTTCGGCAGTGCGCGCCAGTGGGCCACCCTGGTCGAGGCTGGAGGCGTAGGCAATCATGCCCCAGCGCGAAACCCGACCGTACGTCGGTTTCAGCCCGGTGAGGTTGGTCAGCGCTGCCGGTTGGCGGATCGAGCCGCCGGTGTCGGTGCCGGTGGTGGCCGGCAGCAGGCGCGCGGCCACGGCTGCGGCGGAACCGCCGGACGAGCCGCCCGGCACGTGTTCCAGGTTCCACGGGTTCTTCACCGGGCCGTAGTGGCTGGATTCGTTGGCCGAACCCATGGCGAATTCGTCCATGTTGGTCTTGCCCAGGGTCACCATGCCGGCTTCGGCCAGCTTGGCGACCACGGTGGCGTCGTACGGCGCCTTGAAATTGTCGAGCATCTTCGAACCGCAACTGGTGCGGATGCCCTGGGTGCAGAACAGGTCCTTGTGGGCGATCGGCGCGCCCAGCAGGGCGCCGTTCTCGCCATTGGCGCGGCGGCCATCGGCGGCCCGGGCCTGGCTCAGGGCCAGCTCTTCGGTGACGCTGATGAAGCTGTTCAGTTGCGGGTCGAGCTGGTTGATCCGCGCCAACAGGCTACGGGTCAGCTCTTCGGAGGAAAACGACTTGTCGGCGAGTCCGCGGGCGATCTCGGCCAGGGTCAATTCATGCATGGCAGGCTCTATTCCCTTACTCGATGACTTTCGGAACCAGGTACAGGCCGTTTTCCGTCGCCGGGGCGATGGCCTGGTAGCTGTCACGGTGGTTACTTTCGGTTACCAAATCGGCGCGCAGGCGTTGATTGGCTTCCAGCGGGTGGGCCAGCGGTTCGATGCCGGTGGTGTCGACTGCTTGCATCTGGTCGACCAGCCCCAGAATACTGTTCAGGGCATCGGTAGTGCGTGGCAGATCGCCTTCATTGAGGCCCAGACGGGCCAGATGAGCGATCTTTTCCACGTCGCAGCGTTCAAGCGCCATGGGGATCTCCTGAGGAAACAAAGACGGAAAGGGTCCGCGGTGAGGAACATGCGGGCAATTCTACGGTCATAAGGCCGCGATTGTGTGCTGGCTTGCTCGGAAAAACTGCCAATTTAACATATTGGCGCCTTGCCCAAAATCCCCGCCGTTGTTAGAGTTTGCCGCACTTTTTTACCCACGCGTTGCCTAGGGTCACTTTCCCATGTTCAAGAAACTGCGTGGCATGTTTTCCAGCGATCTTTCCATCGACCTGGGCACTGCCAACACCCTTATTTACGTGCGTGAGCGCGGTATCGTCCTGAATGAGCCTTCCGTTGTGGCCATTCGTACTCACGGCAACCAGAAAAGTGTCGTCGCGGTCGGTACCGAAGCCAAGCGCATGCTGGGTCGTACACCCGGCAACATTGCTGCCATTCGTCCGATGAAGGACGGCGTGATCGCCGACTTCAGCGTTTGCGAAAAAATGCTGCAGTACTTCATCAACAAGGTTCACGAAAACAGCTTCCTGCAGCCGAGCCCACGGGTGCTGATCTGCGTACCGTGCAAGTCGACCCAGGTCGAGCGCCGGGCCATTCGTGAATCGGCGCTGGGCGCCGGTGCACGTGAAGTGTTCCTGATCGAAGAGCCGATGGCCGCGGCCATCGGTGCCGGCCTGCCGGTCGAAGAAGCGCGCGGTTCGATGGTCGTCGACATCGGTGGCGGTACCACCGAAATCGCCCTGATCTCGTTGAATGGTGTGGTTTACGCCGAATCCGTACGGGTCGGTGGCGACCGTTTCGACGAAGCCATCGTGACCTACGTGCGCCGCAACTACGGCAGCCTGATCGGCGAATCCACCGCCGAGCGCATCAAGCAGGAAATCGGTACGGCCTACCCAGGCGGCGAAGTCCGTGAAGTCGACGTGCGCGGCCGTAACCTGGCCGAAGGCGTACCCCGTGCCTTCACCCTGAACTCCAACGAAGTGCTCGAAGCCCTTCAGGAATCGCTGGCGACCATCGTTCAGGCGGTCAAGAGCGCCCTGGAGCAATCGCCGCCGGAACTGGCATCGGACATCGCCGAGCGCGGCCTGGTGCTGACCGGTGGTGGCGCGCTGCTGCGCGACCTGGACAAATTGCTGGCCCAGGAAACCGGCCTGCCGGTCATCGTTGCCGAAGACCCGCTGACCTGTGTCGCCCGTGGCGGCGGTCGTGCCCTGGAAATGATGGACAAACACACCATGGACCTGCTCTCCAGCGAGTGATTCGCCGGTAAGCTGTCCCGATGCCCGGTTTACAGGTAGCGCCCATGGTGCTACCTGTATGGCTGGGCTGACGTCCGCGTGGGCGTCGTTTCCATCAATTCTGCACAGCAGGCCGGTGCGTTGCCGTATGAATGACCTCCTGAATCCTCCACGAGGAGCGGCCTATTAAACCGCTTTTCGCCAAAGGCCCCTCGTTGGGCGTACGCCTGCTCGTGCTGGTCGTGCTGTCGATCGCCTTAATGGTGGTCGATGCCCGCTTTACCTTGCTCAAGCCCGTTCGCGGCCAGATGTCGCTGGTGCTGATGCAGTCCTACCTGGTCACCGATGTGCCGCAGCGTCTGTGGCAGGGTGTGGCGAGCCAGTTCGGTAGTCGTACCGAACTGATTGCCGAGAACGAGAAACTCAAGACCGAAGCCTTGCTGCTGCAAGGTCGCCTGCAGAAGCTGGCGGCCCTGACCGAGCAGAACGTACGCCTGCGCGAGTTGCTCAATTCTTCGGCGCTGGTCAACGAGAAGGTGGAAGTGGCCGAGCTGATCGGCGTCGACCCCAACCCGTTCACTCACCGCATCCTGATCAACAAGGGGGAGCGCGACGGCGTGGTGCTCGGCCAGCCGGTGCTGGATGCCCGCGGCCTGATGGGCCAGGTGGTCGAACTGATGCCGTACACCTCACGGGTGCTGTTGCTCACCGACACTACCCACAGCATTCCGGTGCAGGTCAACCGCAACGGCCTGCGCGCGATTGCCAGCGGTACTGGCAACCCCGAGCGCCTGGAACTGCGCCATGTGGCCGACACCGCCGACATCAAGGAAGGCGATCTGCTGGTGAGCTCCGGCCTTGGCCAGCGTTTCCCGGCCGGCTACCCGGTGGCCACCGTACGTGAAGTGATCCACGATTCCGGGCAACCGTTCGCCATCGTCCGTGCCGTGCCGACAGCTGCGTTGAACCGCAGCCGCTACATGCTGCTGGTGTTCTCCGACAGCCGTACGCCGGAGCAACGCGCCGCCGATGCCGCGCAGGCGCAGGAAGCCGCCGACCGTCAGGCCCAGTCGGGCACTGCCGAGGCGCCGGCCGCCGCTGCCCCGGCTGCTACACCGGCTGCTCCGGCTGTTACGCCGAAACCTGCGACCGCTCCGGCACCGGCCGCTGCCCCGGTGAGCCCGGCGGCGGCCCAGCCCCCTTCCCGGGAGACACACTGATGGTCAGTACCCGCAGCAAGAATGGCTGGGTGGTCTGGTTGACCTTCCTTATCGGCCTGTTGCTCAGCGTGTGGCCGATGCCACCGTTCATGGAAGTGTTCCGCCCACTGTGGTTGGCGCTGCTCCTCGCCTTCTGGACCCTGGCCCTGCCGCACAAGGTCGGCATGGCCACGGCGTTTCTGCTCGGTCTGGCCGAAGACGTGCTGTATGGCACCCTGCTGGGGCAGAACGCCCTGGTGCTGACCCTGATCACGTTCCTGGTGCTGTCGTTGCAGCAGCGTCTGCGGATGTTCCCGATGTGGCAGCAAAGCCTGGTGATTCTGGTGGTCTTCGGCCTGGCCCAGCTGATTCAGCTGTGGCTCAGTGCGTTGACCGGCAACCGCCAGCCAACCCTGGCCCTGATCTGGCCGGCGGTCACCAGTGCCTTGCTCTGGCCGTGGATCAGCTATGGCCTGCGCGGACTGCGTCGTCGCCTGAGCATCAACTAGCCACCGGCTTTCCACTGCTGACAGGGAGACGTCATGATGCCCCCGCTTTACCTGGCCTCTGGGTCGCCGCGTCGTCGCGAGCTGCTGACCCAGATCGGCATCCCCTTTACTGCCGTCAGTGCGGCCATCGACGAGACGCCGCATGCCGGCGAGCAACCGGCCGACTACGTTGTGCGCCTGGCGCTGGGCAAGGCCGAAGCCGGGCTGGCGGCGCTGAATGTTGCCGCCAGCCCGACGGTGGTGCTCGGCGCCGACACCGCCGTGGTGATCGACGGCCGGATTCTTGGCAAACCGCTGGATAAAGCCGATGCCCTGGCCATGCTGGCCATCCTTTCCGGACGCGAGCATGAGGTGCTCACGGCGGTGGCGGTGGTCGACGGCATACGTCGCGAAAGCCTGTTCATTCGGAGCCGGGTAAGCTTGCGTGACATTTCCCGGGAAGAAGCCGAGGCCTATTGGGCCAGCGGCGAGCCGCAGGATAAAGCCGGTGCTTACGCGATTCAGGGCTTGGGCGGGGTCTTCGTGAAAAGTCTGTCGGGCAGCTACTCGGCCGTGGTGGGGCTGCCGGTCAGCGAAACCGCCGAATTGCTCGGCCAATTCGGTATTCCCTGTTGGCAAAACCTGCAGAAGCACTGAACGAGGAACCGCTAACACCGTTTATTGCTCGCCAGCGACTGCCGGGCACTCCATGATTACCTGAAGACCTTTGACGAGAGCCTGCCATGAGTGAAGAGATTCTGATCAATATCACGCCGATGGAATCACGCGTGGCGGTGGTGGAGAACGGTGTTCTTCAGGAAGTGCATGTCGAGCGTACGCAACGTCGTGGCATCGTCGGCAACATCTACAAAGGCAAGGTGGTGCGGGTACTGCCGGGCATGCAGGCGGCGTTCATCGATATCGGCCTGGAGCGCGCGGCGTTCATCCATGCGTCGGAAATTTCCCTGCGCGAAGGCAGCACGGTCGAAACCATTAGCGCCCTGGTGCACGAAGGCCAGAGTCTGGTCGTGCAGGTGACCAAGGACCCGATCGGCTCCAAAGGCGCGCGCCTGACCACCCAGCTGTCGATTCCGTCGCGCTACCTGGTGTACATGCCGCGCACCAGTCATGTCGGTATTTCGCTGAAGATCGAAGACGAAACTGAGCGCGAGCGCCTCAAGCAGGTGGTCACCGATTGCGTAGCCGAGGAAAACATCAAGGACGCCGGCGGCTTCATCCTGCGCACGGCGGCCGAGGGTGCCGGTGCCGATGAAATCCTCATGGACATCCGCTATCTGCGCAGGCTCTGGGACCAGATTGCAGCGCAGATCAAGACTGTCGGCGCCCCCACCGAAATCTACGAAGACCTCGGCCTGGCATTGCGTACCCTGCGTGACCTGGTCAACCCGAAGATCGAAAAGATCCGCATCGACTCGCGGGAAACCTTCCAGAAGACCACACAGTTTGTCGCCGAGCTGATGCCGGAAATCGCCGACCGCCTGGAGCATTACCCGGGGGAACGGCCGATTTTCGACCTGTATGGCGTCGAGGACGAGATCCAGCGGGCACTGGAGCGCAAGGTGCCGCTCAAGTCCGGTGGCTACCTGGTGGTCGACCCCGCCGAAGCGATGACCACCATCGATGTGAATACCGGCGCCTTTGTCGGGCACCGCAACCTCGAAGAAACCATCTTCAAGACCAACCTCGAAGCCGCCACGGCGATTGCCCGGCAACTGCGTCTGCGCAATATCGGCGGGATCATCATCATCGACTTCATCGACATGGAAGATGAGGAGCACCAGCGCCAGGTGTTGCGCACCCTGGAAAAACAGCTGGAGCGCGATCACGCCAAGACCAACATCATCGGCATCACCGAGCTGGGCCTGGTGCAGATGACCCGCAAGCGTACCCGCGAGAGCCTCGAACAGGTGCTCTGCGAGCCCTGCGCGAGCTGCCAGGGGCGCGGTAAGCTGAAAACCCCGGAAACGATTTGTTACGAGATCTTCCGTGAAATTCTGCGCGAGGCCCGTGCGTATCAGGCCGAGGGCTACCGGGTGCTGGCCAATCAGAAGGTGGTCGACCGCCTGTTGGACGAAGAATCGGGTAACGTCGCCGAGCTTGAAGCGTTCATCGGGCGAACCATTCGCTTCCAGGTGGAGTCCATGTACTCCCAGGAACAATACGATGTGGTGCTGCTCTGACACGCGCTGACTTCAATGCCTTGAGCCCGTCGCTGGCAAACCCCTCAAGCCCGGCCATAGTTAATGGACGACTCGGAGGGGCTTTGCCATGGAGCGTCTGACCCGCGTTCTGGGCACCTTGACCCGCTGGGGGCTGGGGGCCTGCGCGCTGCTGGTGGTGCTGGTTGCGCTGTACGTGAGCCTGGGCCGCGAACTGGTGCCGCTGGTCGCCGAATACCGGAGTGAGGTTGAAGACCAGGCCCAGGCCGCGCTCGGCCTGCCGGTGCACATCGGCAGCCTTGAAGGGCGCTGGAGTGGCCTGGCGCCGGTATTGCTGGTGAACGACGTGCAGGTCGGCGAGGGCAGCAGTGCCCTGCGCCTGGATGTGGTCAAGGTGGTGCCGGATCTATGGACCAGCCTGTTGGAACGCCAGGTGCGCCTGGCCAAGGTCGAGCTGGGCGGCTTGCAGCTCAACCTGCATGAAGACGAAAGCGGTGCCTGGGCGCTCAAGGGCTTGCCGGTCCAGGACGATCAGCCGCTGGACGTGCAGCAGCTGTTCGAACGCATGCAGATGGTTTCCAGGGTGTCGGTGCTCGACAGCCAGGTAACCCTCGAACCCTTCGGGCATGAGCCTCTGACCCTGACCTATGTCGGCCTCGGCTTGCAAACCGGTAGTGTGCGTCAGCGCCTCGATGCGCGCATGACCCTGCCGGACGGCCAGCCGCTGAGCCTCAGCCTACGTAGCCGGATCCGCGCTGCGCAGTGGCGCGATGGCGAGGTGGACGCCTACCTGAGCCTGCCGCAAAGCGACTGGTCGAAATGGCTGCCACAGCGCTTGCTCGGGGCGTTCAAGGCCAGCGAACTGCGTGCCGGTGGCGAGTTCTGGGTGAGCTTCGGCAAACAGCAACTGCAAAGCGCCACCGTGCGCCTGAATGCGCCGCAGCTGCAAGGCGCCTACGGGGCACGCAAGCCGATCAAGGTCAACAACCTGGCCTTGAACAGCTGGTTCCGACGTAACGAGCAGGGGTTCGAGGTGATCGTCGATAACCTGGCGATGAGCTTCGGCGAAACCCGTTGGCAATCGCACCTGCAGCTACGCCAGACCGCCGCCAGCGCAAACACCGAGGAACTCTGGGCGCTCCAGGCCGACCGCCTCGACCTGGCCCCGCTGACACCGCTGATCAACGCTGTGGCGCCACTGCCGGACACCCTCATGGCGGTGGTCGACGGGCTGAAGATGACCGGCGCCGTGCGCAACCTCAAGCTCGACCTGCGACCCAAAGCCGAGGGCGACCGCCGGGTAAGCTTCGACGCCAACCTGGAACGGCTCGGTTTCAGTGCCTACCACGGTGCGCCGGCAGCCGACAACGTCAGCGGGCGGATCAGCGGCGACCTCGGTCAGGGCGAACTGCGCCTGGATACCGAAGCGTTCATGCTGCACCTGGTGCCGATCTTCGCCAACCCCTGGCATTACAAGAAGGCCAACGCACTGCTGACCTACCACCTGGACAAGGACGGCTTCACCCTGATCGCGCCGTACCTTAAGGTGCTCGGCGAGGAGGGCAGGATTGCCGGTGACTTCCTGATCCGCCTGCTGTTCGACGACACCCGCGAAGATTACATGGACTTGCGCGTCGGTCTGGTCGATGGCGATGGTCGCTACACTGGCAAGTACCTGCCGGAAGTGCTCAGCCCAGCGGTTGATCACTGGCTGCGCACCGCGATTCTCAAGGGCGCGGTGGACGAAGGCTATTTCCAGTACCAGGGCTCGCTGAACCACAACGCGCCGGCGCATGCCCGCAGCATCAGCCTGTTCTTCAAGGTGCATGACGCTGCGCTGGACTTCCAGCCGGGCTGGCCGCAGGTGAGCAAGGTCGACGGCGATGTGTTCATCGATGACGCCGGGGTGCGGATCAAGGCGCGTAGCGGGTTGCTGCTCAATACCACGGTGAGCAATGTCGCGGTCGATATTCCCCACGTGGCGGCCGATGAGCATAGCCACCTGTACCTGGACGGTGACTTCGATGGCAGCCTGGGCGAGGGGGTGAAGGTGCTCCAAGAGGCGCCGATCGGCACCGGCCCGACCTTCGCCGGCTGGGAAGGCGAGGGCCCGCTCAAGGGTAAGTTGACGCTCGACATCCCGCTGGTCAAAGGCCAGGCGCCCAAGGTGCTGGTGGACTTTGCCACCGACGAGGCCCGGCTGAAAATTGCCGAGCCGCCGTTGGAACTGAGCCAGCTCAAAGGCGACTTCCGTTTCGACTTCGATAAGGGCTTGAGTGGCCAGAACATCACTGCGCGGGCCTTCGACAAGCCGATCAGCGCGCAGATCTTTGCCGAGGGCAAACCGGGACAATTGCAGACCCGCGTCACTGCCAATGGCCAGATTGCCCTGAAAACGCTGACCGGCTGGTTGAAATTCAGCCAACCGTTGCCGGCCTCTGGCGAGATTCCTTACCAGCTACAGGTGCACCTGGGGGCGCAGAACAACCTGCTGAGCGTCGATTCCAACCTCAAGGGCCTGGCGGTCGACCTGCCGGCGCCGTTCGGTAAGGCCGCGGCAGAAACGCGCAATAGCCAGTTCCGGATGACCCTGCAAGGCGCCGAGCGCCGTTTCGACGTCCGCTATGCCGACCTCGCCACCCTGGCGTATGCCGGCGCCGTCGACAAGTTGGCCCAGGGGCGGGGTGAATTACTGCTCGGCGGTGGCACTGTGCAGATGCCTGCCGGACAAGGCCTGCGGGTGCGCGGCAAGTTGAGCGAACTGAACCTGGAGCCTTGGCAGCAGCAAGTCGAACGCTTTGCCGGCAACGATCCGGGTGGCAGTGCCCGGCAGTCGTTGCGCGGTGTCGATGTCACGGTGGGGCAGTTGCGTGGCTATGGCATGAACCTGAACCAGGCGCTGGTACGCCTGGACCGCAACAGCGACAACTGGCTGCTGCGCCTGGACAGTCAGGAAGTGATCGGCAATGCCCGCGTGCCGGATGCGAAGGGCGCGCCGATCGTGGTCAACCTGCCGACCATTCACCTGCCGCCGGCCGACCCCGCCGAAGCCGCCTCGCCGGATGGCCCGGACCCGTTGGCCAATGTCGACCCGCGCAAGATCCCGGCAGTGGACCTGAACATTGGCAAGCTGTTTCGCGGTGACGATCTGCTGGGTAGCTTCGCCCTCAAGGTGCGGCCGACCGCCAAGGGCATCACGCTCAACGATCTGGACCTGAGCCTCAAGGGAGGCCTGCTGATCGATGGCACGGCTGGCTGGGAAGGCGCTGCGGGCGCAACCAGCAGTTGGTACAAGGGCCGTGTCGAAGGCAAGAACCTCGCCGATGTACTGCAAGCCTGGGGCTTTGCGCCCACCGTGACCAGCCGCGATTTCCGTCTCGATGTCGACGGCCGCTGGCCCGGCTCGCCGGCCTGGGTGGCGCTCAGGCGCTTCTCCGGCAGCCTGGATGCGGCCTTGCGCTCGGGGCAGTTTGTCGAAGTTGAAGGTGGCGCCCAGGCCCTGCGGGTGTTTGGCCTGCTGAACTTCAATTCGATTGGCCGGCGCTTGCGGCTGGATTTCTCCGACCTGCTCGACAAGGGCTTGAGCTATGACCGGGTCAAGGGCTTGCTGGTCGCCAGCGAAGGTGTCTACGTGACCCGCGAGCCGATTACCCTGACCGGACCGTCGAGTAACCTGGAGTTGGACGGCACCCTGGATATGGTCAGCGACCGGGTCGATGCCAACCTGCAGGTCAGCCTGCCGGTGACCAACAACCTGCCGCTGGCCGCGTTGATCGTCGGTGCGCCGGCGGTCGGTGGTGCACTGTTCCTGGTCGACCGCCTGCTGGGTGATCGGGTGGCCCGCTACGCGAGCGTGCATTATCGGGTCGAGGGGCCGTGGAAAGAGCCTAAGATTAGCTTTATCAAACCTTTCGAGAAGTCACGCTAAGACATGGACAAGATCGCAGTCATCCAGATGGTCAGCCAAGACGATGTGCTGGGCAATCTGCAGCAGGCCCGCCAGTTGTTGCAGCAGGCCGCCGATGGCGGTGCGCGGCTGGCGGTGCTGCCGGAAAACTTCGCCGCCATGGGCCGTCGCGACAGTGCGGCCATGGGGCGCGCCGAAGCGCTGGGCCAGGGCCCGATCCTGCCGTGGTTGAAACAGACTGCGCGCGACCTCAGATTGTGGATCGTAGCGGGGACCGTGCCGTTGCCGCCCGTCGATCAGCCCGAGGCCAAAGCCCATGCCTGCTCCCTGCTGATCGACGAGCACGGCGAGCAGGTCGCCCGCTACGACAAATTGCACCTGTTCGATGTGGATGTCGCCGATGCCCGCGGGCGTTACCGCGAGTCCGACGACTATGCCCATGGCGGGCAGGTGGTGGTGGCCGATACGCCGGTGGGGCGCGTGGGCCTGAGTGTTTGTTACGACCTGCGTTTCCCCGAGTTGTACAGTGCCTTGCGCGCCGCCGGGGCGGAACTGATCACCGCGCCGGCGGCGTTTACCGCCGTGACCGGCGCGGCGCACTGGGAAGTGCTGATTCGCGCGCGCGCCATCGAAACCCAATGCTATCTACTGGCGGCCGCCCAAGGCGGTACCCACCCGGGGCCACGGGAAACCCATGGCCATGCCGCAATCGTCGATCCCTGGGGGCGCATCATCGCCGAACAGGCCAGTGGCGAAGCGGTGCTGCTGGCGACCCGCGACAGCAGCGAACAGGCGTCCATTCGGGCGCGGATGCCGGTGGCCTCGCACCGGCGCTTTTTCTCGCAGGACGCCTTGCGGCCTGCGCACACCTCGGAGTGACTATGAGCGAGTTGTTATCCACTGTCAGTGAGCACCTGCTGGCGCCGGGCGGCCTGACCCTCGACAGCCTGCAATCGGTGCTCGGCGAGCTGGCCGGCCCCGGTATCGACGCCGCCGACCTGTACTTCCAGGGGCAGATTTCGGAGTCCTGGGCGCTGGAAGACGGCATCGTCAAGGAAGGCAGTTTCAACCTCGACCAGGGCGTGGGCGTACGTGCCCAGTCTGGCGAGAAAACCGGTTTTGCCTACAGCAACGCGATCAGCCTGGAAGCGCTGAACTCAGCGGCCAAGGCCGCGCGTTCGATTTCCCGTGCCGGGCAGAACGGCACCGTTCAGGCCTTCAAGAGCCAGGACGTGACCGCCTTGTATGCGCCGGACAACCCACTGGAGGTGATGAGCCGCGCCGAGAAAGTCGAGCTGCTCAAGCGCGTCGATACCGCGACCCGCGCGCTGGACCCGCGTATTCAGCAGGTCAGCGTGAGCATGGCTGGGGTGTGGGAGCGCATCCTGATCGCCGCCGCCGATGGCAGCCTGGCGGCCGATGTACGGCCGCTGGTGCGCTTCAGTGTCAGTGTGATCGTCGAGCAGAACGGCCGCCGCGAGCGCGGTGGCCAGGGCGGCGGCGGGCGCACCGACTACCGCTACTTCACCGACGAGCGGGTCATGGGCTACGCCCGCGAAGCGCTGCGCCAGGCGTTGGTCAACCTCGAAGCCATTCCGGCGCCGGCCGGTACGTTGCCGGTGGTGCTCGGCTCCGGCTGGTCTGGTGTGCTGCTGCACGAAGCCGTGGGGCATGGCCTGGAAGGCGACTTCAACCGCAAGGGCAGTTCGGCCTATAGCGGCCACCTGGGTGAGAAAGTCGCCTCAAGCCTGTGCACCATCGTCGACGATGGCACCCTTGAAGGCCGTCGTGGCTCGCTGAGCGTCGACGACGAAGGTACCCCGACCGAGTGCACCACGCTGATCGAGAACGGCATCCTCAAGGGCTATATGCAGGACAAGCTCAATGCGCGCCTGATGGGGATGGCGGTCACCGGTAACGGCCGTCGCGAATCTTATGCACACCTGCCGATGCCACGCATGACCAACACCTACATGCGGGCTGGCGAAAGCGATCCGGAAGAAATCATCAAATCGGTGAAACGCGGGATCTACTGCGCCAACCTCGGCGGCGGCCAGGTCGATATCACCAGTGGCAAGTTCGTCTTCTCCACCAGCGAGGCGTACCTGATCGAAGACGGCAAGATTACTGCCCCGGTCAAGGGCGCGACGCTGATTGGCAACGGTCCGGAAGCCATGAGCAAGGTGTCGATGGTCGGTAACGACCTGGCACTCGATAGTGGCGTGGGTACCTGTGGCAAGGATGGTCAGTCGGTGCCGGTAGGCGTTGGCCAGCCGACCCTGAAGATCGATGCGATCACCGTGGGTGGCACGGGCGCATGAAGGTGAAACCGGGCGGGCAGGGCGCCTGCCCGGTCGCGAGGCTCAACGCAGACCGCGTTGAACTTCGTCCAGGGTGCGAATGTACTTGAAGATCTTGCGGCTGGCGCTAGGCGGCTTGTTGGTCTTCAACTCATGCTGGGCCTGGCGGATCAGCGAGCGCAGTTGCTGGCGATCGGCTTCCGGGTATTCCTGGACGAACTTCTCCAGGACTTCGTCGGTGCCGTCGATCAGCCGGTCGCGCCAGCGTTCGAGGCCGTGGAAGCGCTCGTTGTACTGGCGCGAGGAGGCGTCGAGTTGGTCAAGCAGCGCGTTGATCGCGTCGATGTCCTGGTCACGCATCAGCTTGCCGATGAACGACTTGTGGCGTCTTTTCGCCTCGTTTGCCGTGTGGCGCTTGTGCTCTTCCAGAGCTGCGCGCAGCTCGTCGGTAAGAGGCAGCTTGGCCAGGGTATCGGGTTTGAGCAAGGTGAGGCGCTCGCCCATATCGACCAGCGCCTGCATCTCGCGCTTGACCTGGGTTTTGCTTTTTTCGCCGTCGAAGGCGCTGTCGTAAGAATCAACCATGGGGGCAGTCCGCTGAGAATCGCCGCCATGATAACCAGTCGGGGGCCGCTTGTCCGGCCCGGTCGTACAATGACCCTCGCCGAACGCAGAATTTGAGTGGAGAAAACCATGAGTGCAGTCCAGAGCGTAGGTCCGCAAGCCCTGCCGGCCTTGCAGGAGCAGGTCGAGCAGATCATCGCCGAAGCCAAGCGCCAGGGCGCCAGCGCCTGCGAAGTGGCGGTGTCGCTGGAGCAGGGGCTGTCGACCTCGGTGCGTCAGCGGGAAGTGGAAACCGTCGAATTCAATCGCGACCAGGGTTTTGGTATCACCTTATACCTTGGCCAGCGCAAGGGCTCGGCCAGTACCTCGGCCACTGGCGCCGACGCGATAAAGGAAACCGTTGCGGCGGCGCTGGCGATTGCCAGGCACACCTCCGAAGACGACTGTTCCGGGCTTGCCGACCAGGCATTGATGGCCACTACGCCGCAGGATTTCGATCTTTACCACGCCTGGGACATCAGCCCCGAGCAGGCCATCGAGAAAGCCCTGGCCTGTGAAGCTGCCGCGTTCGCGGCTGACGCACGGATCAAGAACGCCGATGGCACCACCCTCAGCACCCACCAGGGCTGCCGGGTGTACGGCAACAGCCATGGCTTCATCGGTAGCTATGCCTCGACCCGGCACAGCCTGAGCTGCGTGATGATCGCCGAGGGCGACGGGCAGATGCAGCGCGACTACTGGTACGACGTGAACCGCCAGGGCGAGCTGTTGGCCGACCCGGTGAGCATCGGCACGCGCGCCGCGCAACGTGCGGCCAGCCGCCTGGGCGCGCGCCCGGTGCCAACCTGCGAAGTGCCGGTGCTGTTTTCCGCTGAGCTGGCCGGTGGCTTGTTCGGCAGCTTCCTCTCGGCCATTTCCGGCGGCAACCTGTACCGCAAGTCGTCGTTCCTGGAAGGCACTCTCGGCCAGCGCCTGTTTCCGACTTGGCTGACCCTCGACGAACGTCCGCATCTGCCGCGTGCGCTGGGCAGTGCCTGGTTCGATGGCGATGGCCTGGCCACCTATGCCAAGCCGTTCGTCGAAAAAGGTGAGCTGGTGTCCTATGTGCTGGGTACCTATTCGGGCCGCAAACTCGGCCTGCCCAGCACGGCCAATGCCGGTGGCGTGCATAACCTGTATGTCAGCCACGGCAGCGAAGACCAGGCAGCGCTGATTCGGCGCATGGGCCGCGGCCTGCTGGTGACCGAGCTGATGGGGCATGGCCTGAACATGGTGACCGGTGATTACTCGCGGGGCGCAGCGGGGTATTGGGTCGAAAACGGCGAGATCCAGTTCGCCGTTCAGGAAGTGACGATTGCCGGCAATATGAAAGACATGTTCCAGCAGATTGTCGCCATCGGTAACGATCTGGAAACCCGCAGCAACATTCATACAGGCTCGGTGCTGATCGAGCGGATGACGGTTGCCGGTAGCTAAACCGGCGCTACGTTGTGCGGGGCCTACATAGGTATGCCTCGCGTGCCCATCCTGGCTTGTTAGCGTGCTGCCCGGCCGTCGACAGTGATTGGCTGCGGGCGTCTCAGCGATGCGTCCCAAGTGGTTCTGTCGAACGGCTGACAGCCGTGCACCCTGGTGCGCGGCGCACGCAGCTTAACTTTGACAGGAAGGTTCACCCATGGACGACTTCAACACCGCAGTAGGCCCTCATCTACTCGACGGCATGCATGGCCAGCTTCAGCACCTGCTCGACGAGGCGCGACGGCAAGGTGCCGACGCCTGCGAGGCACGCCTGCTGCGCCGGCGCAGCCTGTACAGCACGCGGGTTGCCGGGCAGAGCCAGAGCCAGTCGGCGAAGGCTGGCCGCGAATTCACAGTGGCCGTGGCGGTGCTGCTGGGGCAGCAAAAAGGGCTGCAGATTACTCCGGCGGAGGACGGTAAAAACTTCAGCGAAACGGTCGCCAAGGCACTGAGGCAGGCCCGCGAAGCCGCGCCTGATCCGTTGGTCGGGCTGGCCGATGCCGCACGCATGCCGACCAGCGTGACCGACCTGGCGCTTTTTCACGACTGGAGCTTCGATCCCGAAGCCGCCAGCGCGACTGTCGCCGCCTGCGAACAGGCGGCACTGGCGAGCGACCCGCGCATAGTGCAAGTTCCCTCCTGCTACGTGGTTGCCCAGCAAAACTGCGAGGTGTACGGCAACAGCCATGGTTTCATTGGCGGGTATGCCGGGAGTACCTATCAGCTCACGTGTGTTGCGAAGGCGGCGCAGGCCGGGAGCAAGCGTACCTGCGAGAAATCCCTGGTGCAGCGCACTCCGGCAGTGCTGCAGGCGCCGGAGCTGATCGGTCGACAGGCTGCAGAACGCGCGTTGCGCCTGCTTGGCGGTCGGCCCGTGGTTGAGGGCGATTATCCATTGATCTGTGGGCCGGACGCCGGCACAGAGTTGCTTGGTGGGTTCCTCCAGGCCATCCAGGGCGGCAAGGTTCTGGCCGGTCAGTCGTTTCTCGCGGGATGCCTGGGGCAGACGCTGTTCGACCAGCGGATTGCCATCCGCGAGTACCCATCACTGCCCGGTGGGCTGGGCAGCATTCCGTTCGATGCCGATGGGGTGACGGCAATGGACCAGGCGTTTGTCGAGGCGGGGCGCTTGCGCGGTTACGCACTCAATGCCGAAACGGCCCGTGGGCTGAACCTGACCACTACCGGCAACGCGGTAGACAATGAACTTGAGATTGCGCGCAACTTGACCCTGGAAGCGCCCGCGCTTGCCTACACGGCGCTGCTTGCCAGCGTGGCGCGTGGCGTGCTGGTCGATGCCGTCAAGCCGATACAGCTGGATCTGGCCAGCGGACAATTCAGCCTGATCGGCGTGGGCTTCTGGGTGGAGCATGGGGTAATTCAGCATCCGCTCGCACCGTTTGTCGTTTCCGGCAACCTCAAGGAGGCTTTCGCGGCAATTAGCGACGTTGCCGACGACAGGCCTGCCTATGGCCGAATTTGCACGGGCTCGTGGCTGATTGAACGGTTGCATGTCCGACCGCGTTAAGCTCAGTTAGCCAGCAACCCGGCCTATAGGCCGGGTTTGCACAATCGGATTCCACCCTTGATATGATTATTGTTATCATTTAATAATGAATATCATTATCTTGGTGATGATGTTCATGAAACCAGTCCTCCACGAATTACCGTACCTCGAAAACTGGCGTTGGCTCAGTCGGCGGATCCGCTGCGCGCTGGACCCGGACGAGCCGCGCCTGGTCGAACACTACCTGGCCGAAGGGCGCTATCTGGTCTGTTGCACCGAGACCTCCGCCTGGACCGTCGCCCTGACTTCATTGCGCCTGCTGCTCGACACCGCCTGCGATCGCATGCTGCCGTGGCATTGGCGCTGCCTGTGCCTTGACCAGGCCTGGAAGCCACTGCTGCAGCTGCGCAGGCTTGACGGTGGCGAGCACGGTGAGCGCTGGCAGCCTTACGCCCTGCAACTGGCGAACTGCACGCTCCTGCCTTCGATTTCTTTCGCTGAACTGATGCAAGGACTTGATGATGAGTAATACCCGTATCGAGCGTGACAGCATGGGTGAACTGCAGGTGCCCGCCGAGGCCCTGTATGGCGCCCAGACCCAGCGCGCGGTGAATAACTTCCCGATCAGCCAGCAGCGCATGCCTACCCAGTTCATCCGTGCCCTGCTGCTGGCCAAGGCGGCTGCCGCCAAGGCGAACGTCGAGCTTGAGCAGATCTCGCAGGCTCAGGGTCAGGCCATTGTCGCCGCCGTGGAGCAATTGCTGGCTGGCGACTTCATGCAGCACTTTCCGGTGGACGTGTACCAGACCGGCTCCGGCACCAGCTCGAACATGAACGCCAACGAAGTGATCGCCACCCTGGCCAGCCGCGTCGCCAACGACACGGTCAACCCGAACGATCACGTCAACTGCGGTCAGAGCAGCAACGACATCATCCCGACCACCATCCACGTCAGCGCTGCGCTGGCCCTGCACGAGCAGTTGCTGCCGGCGCTCGCGCACCTGGTGCAGGTGATCGAGCGCAAGGCGGTGGACGTACACCCGTTCATCAAGACCGGACGTACCCACCTGATGGACGCCATGCCGGTGCGCATGAGCCAGGTGCTCGGCGGCTGGGCGGCACAAGTGAACGCCAGCATCGGTCATCTGCAGAACAGCCTGCCAAGCCTGCAGGCTCTGGCGCAGGGCGGCACGGCCGTCGGTACCGGGATCAATGCGCACCCGGCGTTTGCTGCACGGTTCGCCAAGCAGTTGAGCGACCTGACCGAGGTGCAGTTCGTGCCGGGCGATAACCTGTTCGCCCTGATCGGCTCGCAAGACGCCGCCGTGGCGTTGTCCGGTCAGCTCAAGGCCACGGCGGTGGCGCTGATGAAAATCGCCAACGACCTGCGCTGGATGAACTCCGGCCCGCTCGCCGGGCTGGGTGAAATCGAACTCGAAGGTCTGCAGCCGGGCTCTTCAATCATGCCGGGCAAGGTCAACCCGGTCATCCCGGAAGCCACCGCCATGGTCGCCGCCCAGGTGATCGGCAACGACGCGACCATCGCCGTCGCCGGGCAGTCGGGCAACTTCGAACTGAACGTGATGCTGCCGATCATCGCCCAGAACCTGCTGTCGAGCATCGAGTTGATGGCCAATGTCAGCCGCCTGTTGGCCGACAAGGCTATCGCCAGCTTCAAGGTCAACGAGCCGAAGCTCAAGGAAGCTCTGGCGCGCAACCCGATTCTGGTCACTGCGCTGAATCCGATCATCGGCTACCAGAAGGCCGCCGAAATCGCTAAGACCGCCTACAAGCAAGGGCGGCCGATTATCGACGTGGCGCTGGAATACACCGATCTGCCACGCAGCCAGCTGGAAGCCCTGCTGGACCCGGAGAAGCTCACGGCCGGCGGTATCTGACGTCGATCAGCGCTTTGGAGGTTGCTCATGCAGCATTGGAAACGCACCACTGAAATCGCCATGCTGCAGGCCAGCCAGGAGCCGCGCCTATCGTCGGCGTTACCCGCCGGTCAGGACCAGGCGCCAGCCCCCGCCTTTCAATACGGAATCCATTGATATGCCTTATACCTTGCCTGCATTGCCGTACGCCTACGATGCGCTGGAACCGCACATCGACACCCAGACCATGCAGATCCACCACAGCAAGCACCACCAGACCTATATCAACAACCTCAATGCCGCTGTCGAAGGCACCGAGTACGCCGAGTGGCCGGTCGAGCAATTGGTGGCCAGCGTCAACAGCCTGCCGCAACACCTGCAGGCCGCCGTGATCAACCAGGGCGGCGGGCATGCCAACCATTCGCTGTTCTGGACCGTCATGTCGCCTAGCGGTGGCGGACTGCCACAGGGTGGGCTCGGTGAGGCCATCGACGATCAGTTGGGCGGCTTCGACGCCTTCAAGGATGCGTTCACCAAAGCCGCGCTGACCCGCTTCGGCAGCGGCTGGGCCTGGCTCAGCGTTACCCCGCAGAAGACCCTGGTGGTCGAAAGCAGCGGTAACCAGGACAGCCCGCTGATGAACGGCAACACGCCGATTCTTGGCCTGGACGTGTGGGAACACGCCTACTACCTGCTGTATCAGAACCGCCGCCCGGAATACATCAATGCCTTCTACAACGTGATCGACTGGTCCGAAGTAGAGCGGCGCTACCGCGCCGCTCTCGCGTGAGCCATACCGGCATGCGTTTCGACGCTCTGGCCATTGGCAGTGTGCGCTTGTTCCGGCTGGCGCTGGGTAGCTTGGTGCTTCTGATCGGCACCGCATTGCTGGTGGTCCAGGGATTTGCCTGGCTCGACCTTGAGCCACGGATGCTGCGCGTCCTCGAGTGGGCAGCGTTGTGTGCCCTGACTACTGCCTGATGATGGTGGTGGATATGGCGTTGTCCTGACGCGCGCCGCCGTTGTCGGTGCAAGGCTATATACTTCACGCTTTTGGTTGCGGTCGGCCTCGGCCGCACTCGCATGGAGTGTGCGTGTGAAGTATTTCAAGAACCTTTACTGGAAAGGCTGGATCCGCAAGCGTGATTGCAAGCTGGCGGGTGGGTTGCCTTCGCTGAGCAGGAAGTCGCGGTTGGTCATGGAGAGCACCGCAGAGCTTGGACGAGTCAGTATCGTTTCACACGCGCTGAGTGTTGGCGCCCACACCTACATCCGCAGCGGTGGTGTGCTGGAAGTGGTTTCCAGTATCGGTCGCTACTGTTCGATCGGGGTGGATGTGTTTGTCGGTCAGGAAAAAGCTACACACCCCGCCGACTGGGTCAGCTCCCACCCGTTTCAGTTCACTGACACGGCACTGCGCTATGACCCGGAGCTGGTTCCGGCCACCATCGGCCATGACGTCTGGATCGGTCGTGGCGCTATGGTGCTGGAAGGGGTCAGTGTCGGAACCGGGGCGATCATCGCCACCCGTGCTCTGGTGACCCGCGATGTGCCACCTTATGCGATTGTGGCTGGGGTACCGGCAAAGATCATTCGCTATCGGCACTCGCCAGAGATCATCGAGCGGCTGCTGGCCAGCCAGTGGTGGGAACTGGACTATGAGTGGCTGAAAACCTTGCCGATGGACCGCCCGCAAGCGTTTCTCGATCAGCTGGATCAGCTCAAGGAAAAGCCCAAGGCCCGTTACCCGCGGATCGAGATTACCCAGCAGGGCGCCAAACTGCTTTAAATCGGAGGCTTACTCGCCTTCGTCGAAGTAGTTTTCGATCAGGGCGATCAGTGCACCGAGTGCTTCGTCGTCCTGTTCGCCCTCGGTGTGCAGGTGCACCTGGGTGCCCTTGCCGGCGGCCAGCATCATGACCGCCATGATGCTCTTGCCGTCGACCAGTTTGTCGGGGGCGCGGCCGACACGTACCTGGCAGGGAAAGCGTCCCGCTACGCCAACGAATTTGGCTGCGGCCCGGGCATGCAGCCCCAGCTTGTTGATGATGGTGATTTCACGAGCGGGCATCGCAGCGGGGATCCTGTGGGCTAGAGGTCGCGGTGGCGAACCTGAACGTTCTTCAACGATTGCTGGAGTGCCTGACCCAGACGTTCGGTCAGGTAGACGGAGCGGTGGTGGCCGCCGGTGCAGCCGATGGCGATTGTGACATAGGCACGGTTGCTGGCAGCAAAACGCGGCAACCATTTGAGTAGGTAGGACGAAATGTCCTGGTACATGTCTTCAACATCCGGCTGTGCTGCCAGGTAGTCGATGACCGGCTGTTCGAGCCCTGAATGCTCGCGAAGTTCCGGCTTCCAGTACGGGTTGGGCAGGCAGCGCACGTCGAACACCAGGTCGGCATCGACCGGCATGCCCCGTTTGAAACCGAACGACTCGACCAGGAAGGCCGTGCCCGGCTCAGGCTGGTTGAGCAGGCGCAGCTTGATCGTATCCCGCAACTGATAGAGGTTCAGGTTGGTGGTGTCGATCTTCAGGTCGGCAAGGTCGGCGATCGGCCCCAGCAACTCGCTTTCAACGCGGATGGCTTCGGCCAGCGAGCGCTGGGTATTGGTCAATGGATGGCGACGGCGGGTTTCCGAGAAGCGCTTGAGTAGGGTGTCCTCGTCGGCATCCAGGTACAGCACGTCGCACTGGATATGCCGGGAACGGGCGTCTTCAAGCAGCTCGGGGAAGCGGGACAGGTGGCTGGGCAGGTTGCGTGCGTCGATCGACACGGCAACCTTGGGTTGCGACAGTTCGGTGTTGATCAGGGCACTTTCGGCCAATTGCGGCAGCAGCCCGGCGGGCAGGTTGTCGATGCAGTAGTAGCCGTTGTCCTCCAGTACATCGAGGGCGGTACTTTTACCGGAGCCGGACCGGCCGCTGACGATGATCAAACGCATGATTAATGCCCGTTCTGCACGTCCAGTACGACCTGGTACAGGGATTGGTTGTCAGGCGCCTTACGCAACTTTTCACGTACGTCCTGACGATCAAGCATGCTGGCAATCTGGCGCAGTAGCTCAAGGTGGGCGTCGGTGGCGGCTTCCGGAACCAGCAGAACGAACAGCAGGTCGACCGGCGCGCCATCGATGGCGTCGAAGTCTATTGGCGCATCCAGGTGAAGCAATGCACTCACGGGCTCTGCACAGCCCTTTAGCCGGCAATGTGGAATGGCAATACCATTACCGAAACCGGTGGAACCCAGTTTTTCTCGGGCGATAAGGGCCTCGAATACAGCTTGGGTTTCCAGATCGGGTACTTCTTTACCGATCAGGTTGGCAATCTGTTCGAGCGCACGCTTTTTACTGCCACCCGGCACGTTCACCAGGGAACGGCCGGGGGTCAGGATAGTTTCAAGTCGGATCATGGATGAGGGGGATCAGCGAGCCGCTGCACCTTGCAGCAGGCTTTGCTGTTTTTCCTTGTGTTTTTTCAGTTGGCGGTCGAGCTTGTCGGTCAGCGCGTCTATCGCTGCATACATGTCTGAATGTTCGGCGTTGGCAACTACTTCACCACCCGGAATCTGCAGCGTGGCTTCGATTTTTTGCTGAAGTTTTTCGACCTTCATGATCACCGTTACATTGGTAATCTTGTCGAAATGCCCTTCCAGGCGTTTCAGCTTTTGCTCGACATACTCGCGCAGGGGCGGGGTAACTTCTACATGCTGTCCACTGATATTGACTTGCATACAGCTTCTCCTTTGTTGCCGGTGCATAAGAGGCAGGTGTTGCGCCTGCCACTGAACTGCTGTGGCACACCTCAGGAGCCGTTACATCAATCGCTTGCGCTCGCTCGACGGTGCAATGCCGAGGGACTCGCGGTACTTGGCGACGGTGCGACGTGCTACCTGGATGCCTTGTGCCTCCAGTAAACCAGCGATCTTGCTGTCACTCAATGGCTTTTTCTGATTTTCCGCCGCAACCAGTTTCTTGATGATCGCGCGTATCGCCGTGGACGAGCATTCTCCGCCTTCGGCGGTGCTGACGTGGCTTGAGAAAAAGTATTTCAGTTCGTAGATGCCACGCGGGGTGTGCATGTATTTCTGTGTGGTCACCCGCGAAATGGTCGATTCGTGCATGCCCACCGCCTCGGCGATATCGTGCAGTACCAGCGGCTTCATGGCCTCATCGCCGTGGTCGAGGAAGCCGCGCTGATGCTCGACGATCTGCGTGGCTACTTTCATCAGGGTTTCGTTGCGGCTTTGCAGGCTCTTGATGAACCAGCGCGCCTCTTGCAACTGATTGCGCATGAAGGTGTTGTCGGCGCTGGTGTCGGCACGACGGACGAAGCCGGCGTACTGCGGGTTGACGCGCAGGCGCGGGACCGCCTCCTGGTTCAGCTCCACCAGCCAGCGGTCGCTGTCCTTGCGTACGATTACGTCAGGCACGACGTATTCGGCTTCGCTGGACTCGATTTGCGAGCCGGGGCGCGGGTTCAGGCTTTGCACCAGCTCGATTACCTGGCGCAGTTCGTCTTCCTTGAGCTTCATGCGGCGCATCAGCTGGCTGTAGTCGCGGCTACCGAGCAGGTCGATGTAGTCGCTGACCAGGCGCTGTGCCTCGGCTATCCACGGCGTGCGTGGCGGCAACTGACGCAATTGCAGCAACAGGCACTCGCCGAGGTTGCGTGCGCCGATGCCCGCTGGTTCGAATTGCTGGATACGGTGCAGGACGGCTTCGACTTCGTCGAGCTCGATGTCCAGTTCCGGGTCGAAGGATTCGCAGATTTCTTCCAGGGTTTCGTCGAGGTAACCCTGGTTGTTGATGCAGTCGATCAGCGTCACGGCGATCAGCCGGTCGGTGTCGGACATCGGCGCCAGGTTCAATTGCCAGAGCAGGTGGCTCTGCAGGCTTTCGCCGGCAGAGGTGCGGGTGGTGAAATCCCACTCGTCGTCGTCATTGCTCGGCAGGCTGCTGGCGCTGGTCTGGTAGATATCTTCCCAGGCCGTGTCGACCGGCAGTTCGTTAGGGATTCGCTCGCCCCATTCGCCGTCTTCGAGGTTGTCCACGGTGGTGGCCGCGGCTTCCTGGAAGCTGCTCTCCTGGACATCGGCAGCAGGCTTGCTTTCGGCGTTGTCGGCCATCGGGTCGCTGTTGTCGAAGTCTTCGCCTTCTTCCTGGCGTTCGAGCATCGGGTTGGATTCCAGGGCTTCCTGGATTTCCTGCTGCAAGTCCAGTGTGGACAGCTGGAGCAGTCGGATGGCCTGTTGCAACTGCGGAGTCATCGTCAGTTGCTGGCCCATTCTTAGGACGAGCGATGGTTTCATGGCAGGGGCTTAACACCTTATTCGCCGGCGCACAGGCGCCATCTACCGACGCCGTGGGCGCCAACTTTAAGCAAATTATATGCCTGAAATTGTGGCGTTTGCCTAGAGCGCTGTAACAATTAAGCCGGTATTTGGGCCGATTGCCAGCGCTCGGGCAGCGCCATACACCTCGAACTTACAGGCGGAACTCGTGGCCGAGGTAAACCTCCTTGACCAGGTCGTTCGCCAGGATGGTCTCGGCGTCGCCCTCGGCGATCAGCTGGCCATCGTTGACGATGTAAGCGGTTTCGCAGATATCCAGGGTTTCACGGACGTTGTGGTCGGTGATCAGAACGCCAATGCCCTTGGCTTTCAGGTGGTGGATGATCTGCTTGATGTCGCCGACCGAGATCGGGTCGACACCGGCAAACGGTTCGTCGAGCAGGATGAACTTCGGTGCGGTCGCCAGGGCGCGGGCGATTTCCACTCGGCGGCGTTCGCCACCGGACAGGCTCATGCCGAGGTTGTCGCGGATGTGGCTGATGTGGAACTCCTGCAGCAGGCTTTCCAGCTCCTTGCGCCGGCCATCGCGGTCGAGTTCCTTGCGGGTCTCGAGGATCGCCATGATGTTGTCGGCCACCGACAGTTTGCGGAAGATCGAGGCTTCCTGCGGCAGGTAGCCGATACCGGCACGGGCGCGGCCGTGCATCGGCTGGTGGCTGACATCCAGGTCGTCGATCAGGACGCGGCCCTGGTCGGCCTGTACCAGGCCGACGATCATGTAGAAGCACGTGGTCTTGCCGGCGCCGTTCGGGCCAAGCAGGCCAACGATCTGCCCGCTGTCGATCGACAGGCTGACGTCACGCACGACTTGCCGGCTTTTGTAGGCCTTGGCCAGATGCTGGGCTTTCAGGGTTGCCATTACTCGGCCTTCTTCTTCGGCTGGATCACCATGTCGATCCGTGGACGCGACTCGGTGACTTTGCCACCGCGACCGGCGGTAGCGATCTGCTTCACCGTGTCGTAGACGATCTTCTCGCCTTCGGTGGTGTTGCCTTCGTTGATAACTTTGGCGCGGTCGATCAGTACGATGCGGTTTTGCGGCGCATTGTATTGGATCGTCTTGCCGTAGCCTTGCATCTTGTCTGGCTTGGCGGCGCTCTGCTGCTGCTCGAAGTAGGCCAGGTTGCCCACCGAGGTCACCACGTCGATGTCGCCGGAGGCGGTGCGGGTGATGGTCACGGTGTTGCCTTTGATCATCATCGAGCCTTGGGTGATGATCACGTCGCCGGTGTAGGTGGCAACGCCTTGTTTGTCATCCAGTTGAGCCTGGTCAGCCTGGATGCGGATAGGCTGATCACGGTCGTTCGGCAGGGCCCAGGCGCTCGCGCTTCCCAGTGCTGCGCTCAGGCTGAGCAAAAAGGGGAGTGTTTTAACGAGCCTCATACTGTCCTCTTACGTTGGACAGCAGGTCCATCCTGCCGTCTTTCAAATACGCTTTCATTCCCTTGCCCGTAGTCCAGCCACCGGCGCCGTCGATTCTAACGTCTTGCTCGGTTTGCGCATATTGCTTCTGCGGGAATACGGTCATACGGCTGCTGGTAATGATCATGGTGCGGTTCTGTTCGTCGGTGCGGGCGACCCGGACTGCGTCGATCAGTTCTACTTCGCTGCCATCCGGGTTGACCTCGCCACGGGTGCTTTGCACATGCCATGGGTACGTGGTGCCGCGGTACATCTGCAGGTCCGGAGTGGTCAGCAGGGTGATTTCGCTGGCCTCCAGGTGTTCGACCTTGTCGGCGGTCATCTCGTATTGCAGCTTGCCGTTGGGCAGGTACTGCACGCTGTGCGCGTTGATCGCGTAGTAATCGATGGCACGGTTGTCGACCGTGGCCACCGGCTGGTCGAGGAAGGTTTCCGGGCTGATGTTCCAATAGCCGACCGCCGCCAGCAGGGCGGCGATCACGCTGAACAGCGCAATGTTGCGAATCTTTTTACTGAACATGGATCGCTCTACAGGTAATGGGCATTCGCCGCGTCCAGGTTGCCCTGGGCTTCAAGGATCAGCTCGCAGAACTCGCGGGCCGCGCCCTCGCCACCGCGGGCACGGGTAACGCCATGGGCGTGTTCGCGCACGAAACTGGCGGCGTTGGCCACCGCCATGCCCAGGCCGACCCGGCGAATCACCGGCAGGTCCGGGAGGTCGTCGCCCAGGTAGGCGACCTGTTCATAGCTTAGGCCCAGTTGGCCAAGAAGCCCGTCGAGCACGACCAATTTGTCTTCGCGGCCCTGGTACAGGTGCGGGATGCCGAGGTTCTTCGCCCGGCGCTCGACCACCGGGGTCTTGCGTCCGCTGATGATGGCGGTGGTAACGCCGCTGTTCATCAGCATCTTGATGCCCTGGCCGTCGAGGGTGTTGAAGGTCTTGAATTCGCTGCCATCTTCGAGGAAGTACAGGCGGCCGTCGGTCAGCACGCCGTCGACGTCGAACACCGCCAGCTTGATGGCTTTACCGCGTTGCAGCAGATCGTTGCTCATTTACATCACTCCGGCGCGCAGCAGGTCGTGCATGTTCAGGGCGCCGACCGGGCGGTCGGCCTTGTCGACCACCACCAGTGCGCTGATCTTGTGGTCTTCCATGATTTTCAGCGCCTCGGCGGCGAGCATTTCGGCTCGGGCGGTCTTGCCATGAACGGTCATCACTTCCTCGATGCGGGTCGTGTGCACGTCGATGTTGCGGTCCAGGCTGCGGCGCAGGTCGCCGTCGGTGAAGATCCCGGCCAGGCGGCCATCGGCTTCGGCGACCACAGTCATGCCCAGGCCCTTGCGCGACATTTCCAGCAGCGCCTCCTTGAGCAGGGTGCCGCGGGTGACCTGCGGCAGTTCGTCGCCCGCGTGCATCACGTTTTCAACCTTGAGCAGCAGGCGGCGACCCAGCGCACCGCCCGGGTGCGAGAAGGCGAAGTCTTCGGCGGTAAAGCCGCGAGCCTCAAGCAGGGCGATGGCCAGCGCGTCGCCCAGCACCAGCGCGGCGGTGGTCGAAGAGGTCGGCGCCAGGTTCAGTGGGCAGGCTTCCTGGGCCACACGGGCGTCGAGGTTGACCTCGGCGGCCTTGGCCAGCGGCGATTCGGGGTTGCCGGTGAGGCTGATCAGCTGGATGCCCAGGCGCTTGATCAGGGGCAGCAGGGTGACGATCTCGGCGGTGGAACCGGAGTTGGACAGTGCCAGGATGATGTCGTCCTTGGTGATCATGCCCATGTCGCCGTGGCTGGCTTCGGCTGGGTGGACGAAGAACGCGGGGGTACCAGTGCTGGCCAGGGTCGCGGCAATCTTGTTGCCGATGTGGCCGGATTTACCCATGCCCACCACCACGACGCGGCCCTTGCTGGCCAGGATCAGTTCGCAAGCCTTGACGAAATCGGCGTCGATATGGGCCAGCAGGCCTTCTACCGCTTCGAGTTCGTAGCGGATGGTGCGCTGTGCGGATTGAATCAGGTCGGTGGATTGGCTCATGTCGAAATCGGATTTGCCTGATGAAAAGGCCGCGATTATAGCGGCAATGCGCAAAAGCCTCACCTGTGTTTGTCCGCCGGTGTGTGTTACGTCGTTTTTTGATACCAATCGGTCAGTACATAAGGAAGTGTTTTCTCTGTACAGCGCCTGAACAAGCTGAGCGATGGCCTTGGGGCGCCCCTGTCAGCGGTGCTATAGTTCGCCGCCTGTTCGGCCCGCTCGGAACGTGCGTGCCTCCACGAAGGAGGCGGGCGTCTGAGTGAGAAGGCTGCATCGCAAGGAGTCTAGATGAGCGTTGATAACGCCTACGCGGTCGAGTTGAAGGGGGTTACCTTCAAGCGCGGCTCGCGCAGCATCTTCAATAATGTCGACATACGCATTCCCCGCGGCAAGGTTACCGGCATCATGGGGCCTTCCGGTTGTGGCAAGACCACGCTGCTGCGCCTGATGGGGGCGCAGCTGCGTCCGGCCAGTGGTGAAGTCTGGGTGGCAGGGCAGAACCTGCCGACGCTGTCGCGCAGCGACCTGTTCGATGCGCGCAAGCACATGGGTGTGTTGTTCCAGAGCGGCGCATTGTTCACCGATCTCGACGTGTTCGAGAACGTGGCGTTCCCGCTGCGCGTGCATACCCAACTGTCCGAAGAGATGATTCGCGACATTGTCTTGATGAAACTGCAGGCCGTCGGCCTTCGCGGTGCCATCGAGCTCATGCCCGACGAATTGTCCGGCGGCATGAAACGGCGCGTGGCGCTGGCCCGGGCGATCGCCCTGGACCCGCAAATTCTCATGTACGACGAACCGTTCGTCGGCCAGGACCCGATCGCCATGGGCGTACTCGTGCGCCTGATCCGTCTGCTCAACGATGCCCTGGGCATTACCAGCATCGTGGTGTCCCACGATCTTGCAGAAACCGCGAGCATTGCCGACTACCTCTATGTAGTAGGCGACGGTCAGGTGCTGGGCCAGGGAACGCCGCAGGAACTGATGAACTCGGATAACCCGCGCATTCGCCAATTCATGAAAGGCGATCCCGATGGCCCGGTACCCTTTCATTTTCCTGCGCCCGATTACCGCGCCGATCTCCTGGGGAAGCGTTGATGCGCAGAAAATCCTTGCTCGAACGAATCCGTCTGTTTGGTCGTTCGGCTATCGACGTGCTGGCCGTGCTGGGTCGCTCCTGCCTGTTCCTGATGCATGCCCTGGTCGGGCGCGGCGGGATCGGCGGCGGCTTCCAGCTGCTGGTCAAGCAACTTTATTCGGTCGGCGTGATGTCGCTGGCTATCATCGTTGTATCCGGTCTGTTCATCGGCATGGTGCTGTCGCTGCAAGGCTTCAGCATCCTGACCAAGTACGGTTCCGAGCAGGCGGTCGGGCAGATGGTGGCGCTGACCCTGTTGCGTGAGCTCGGCCCGGTGGTGACCGCGCTGCTGTTCGCCGGGCGCGCCGGTTCGGCGTTGACCGCGGAAATCGGCAACATGAAATCGACCGAGCAGTTGTCGAGCCTGGAAATGATCGGCGTCGACCCGCTCAAATACATTGCCGCACCGCGGTTGTGGGCCGGGTTCATTTCGCTGCCGCTGCTGGCGATGATTTTCAGCGTGGTCGGTATCTGGGGTGGGTCCTGGGTGGCCGTGGACTGGCTGGGGGTCTATGAAGGCTCCTTCTGGTCGAACATGCAGAACAGCGTGTCGTTTACCGACGACGTGCTCAACGGGGTGATCAAGAGCCTCGTGTTTGCCTTTGTCGTTACCTGGATTGCCGTATTCCAAGGCTACGACTGCGAGCCCACTTCAGAAGGGATCAGTCGTGCCACTACCAAGACCGTGGTCTATGCCTCGTTGGCTGTCCTGGGTCTGGACTTCATTTTGACCGCCTTGATGTTTGGAGATTTCTGATGCAAAACCGCACCCTGGAAATCGGTGTCGGCCTGTTCCTCCTGGCCGGGATCCTGGCGCTGCTGCTTCTGGCCCTGCGCGTCAGTGGCCTGTCGGCCAGCCCGAGCAGCGATACCTATAAACTTTATGCCTACTTCGACAATATTGCCGGTTTGACTGTCAGAGCTAAAGTGACCATGGCCGGTGTGACCATCGGCAAGGTCACAGCCATCGATCTGGACCGCGATACCTACACCGGTCGGGTGACCCTGCAGCTGGAAAAACGGGTAGATAACCTGCCTTCCGACTCCACTGCCTCGATCCTGACCGCCGGGTTGCTCGGTGAGAAGTACATCGGTATCAGCGTGGGCGGTGAAGACAAGGTGCTCAAGGACGGTGGAACCATCCACGACACCCAGTCGGCGCTGGTACTGGAAGATCTGATTGGCAAGTTCCTGCTCAATACCGTAGGCAAAGAAGCTAAATAAGGAGTTTCCATGATTTCCACCCTGCGACGCGGCCTGTTGGTATTGCTGGCGGCCATGCCATTGCTGGCAGTGGCTGCCCCTTCGCCGAAAGAAGTGATTCAAAACACGACCACGCAACTGTTGTCCGACCTGCAGGCCAACAAGGAGCAGTACAAGGCCAACCCGAGTGCGTTTTACGACGCCCTCAACGCCAACCTGGGGCCGGTGGTCGATGCCGACGGCATTTCCCGCAGCATCATGACCGTCAAGTACTCGCGCAGTGCCTCACCGGCACAGATGCAGCGCTTCCAGGAAAACTTCAAGCGCAGCCTGATGCAGTTCTATGGCAATGCGCTGCTGGAGTACAACAACCAGGGCATCACCGTGGGTGCGGCCAAGCTGGACGGCGATGATCGCGCCAGCGTCGACATGAGCGTCAAGGGCACCAACGGGGCCGTCTACCCGGTTTCCTACACCCTGACCAAGCTCGATGGCGAATGGAAAGTGCGTAACGTGATCGTCAACGGCATCAACATCGGCAAGCTGTTCCGTGACCAGTTCGCCGACGCCATGCAGCGCAACGGCAACGACCTGGACAAGACCATCGACAACTGGGCGGGTGAAGTGGCCAAGGCCAAGGAAACCACCGAGCACGCGGCAGAGAAGCAGGCGCAATGAGTGCAACTGCCGTACAGCTGGCCGAGCCTGGCGTGCTGAGCCTGTCGGGGGTGCTCGATTATCGCTCCGGGCCGGCGCTGCGCAAGGCCGGTCAGGCACTGATCGCCTCTAGCCAGGCGCCGTCGTTGGTTTTCGATTGCTCGGCGGTGGAGAAGTCCAGCAGCGTCGGCCTGTCCCTGCTGCTGGCCTTCATGCGTGACGCCAAGGCGGCCGGCAAGGCTTGCGAGGTTCGCGCGATGCCCAGCGACATGCGCGAAATCGCCGAGGTCTACGGCCTGGACGAACTGCTGGAAGGTCGCTGAAGCGCGATTGAACATGGCCCCTCTGTCAGAGTCCGCGTTTACGGGGTTCGCAGGCGAGGGGCTTTTTTGTATGATGGCCGACCCGCGCGCACAGGGCGCCGATTGAGGTTGAGCATGCAGGCCGTAGAAGTTAAGAACTTCCTTGAAGAAAAACTGCCGGGAACCCGGGTTGAAGTTGAAGGCGAAGGCTGCAACTTCCAGTTGAACGTGATCAATGACGAATTGGCGGCCTTGAGCCCGGTCAAGCGTCAACAGCAGGTGTATGCTCACCTGAATCCCTGGATCACCGATGGCAGCATCCATGCGGTAACCATGAAATTTTTCAGCAGCGCAGCCTGGGCTGAGCGCACCTGAGCCAACTTGGCGGCGAGACTCTAAATGGACAAACTGATTATTACTGGCGGCGCTCGTCTTGATGGCGAAATCCGCATTTCCGGTGCAAAGAACGCAGCCCTGCCCATTCTGGCAGCAACCCTGCTGTGCGATGGCCCGGTCACGGTCGGCAACCTGCCGCACCTGCACGACATCACCACCATGATCGAGCTGTTCGGGCGCATGGGCATCGAGCCTGTGATCGACGAAAAGCTTTCGGTGGAAATCGACCCACGCACCATCAAGACCCTGGTCGCACCGTACGAGCTGGTGAAAACCATGCGCGCGTCGATCCTGGTGCTGGGGCCAATGGTTGCCCGCTTCGGTGAAGCCGAAGTGGCCCTGCCGGGTGGTTGTGCGATCGGTTCGCGTCCGGTCGACCTGCACATCCGCGGCCTGGAGGCCATGGGTGCGAAGATCGAAGTCGAAGGCGGTTACATCAAGGCCAAGGCGCCGGAAGGCGGCCTGCGTGGCGCGCACTTCTTCTTCGATACCGTCAGTGTGACCGGTACCGAGAACATCATGATGGCTGCGGCCCTGGCCAAAGGCCGCAGCGTGCTGCAAAACGCCGCGCGCGAGCCTGAAGTGGTCGACCTGGCCAACTTCCTGATCGCCATGGGCGCGAAGATTCAGGGTGCCGGTACCGACACGATCACCATCGACGGCGTCGAGCGCCTGGCGCCTGCGGTCTACCGGGTGATGCCGGACCGTATCGAGACCGGCACCTACCTGGTTGCCGCTGCCGTTACCGGCGGCCGCGTCAAGGTCAAGGACACCGACCCGACCATCCTTGAAGCCGTTCTGGAAAAACTCAAGGAAGCCGGCGCCGAAATCACCACCGGCGAAGACTGGATCGAGCTGGACATGCACGGCAAGCGGCCAAAAGCCGTCAACCTGCGTACCGCGCCGTACCCGGCATTCCCGACCGACATGCAGGCGCAGTTCATCTCGCTCAACGCCATTGCCGAAGGCACTGGCGCGGTGATCGAGACGATCTTCGAAAACCGCTTCATGCACGTCTACGAAATGCACCGCATGGGCGCGCAGATTCAGGTCGAAGGCAACACCGCCATCGTCACCGGCACCCAGACCCTCAAAGGCGCGCCAGTCATGGCGACCGACCTGCGGGCGTCGGCCAGCCTGGTGCTGTCGGCCCTGGTGGCCGAGGGCGACACCCTGATCGATCGCATCTACCACATAGACCGTGGCTACGAGTGCATCGAAGAAAAACTGCAGATGCTGGGCGCGAAGATCCGTCGCGTACCGGGCTAGTCTGCCGCTGGCGCAGGGACGCGCCATTTTATTGCTGGACCGAATTGATTGCCGTCGGGTGCCTGTTGGGGCCCGGCGGCTTTAGCCGCATAAGGACCGACGTTTCCCATGTTGACCATCGCGCTGTCCAAAGGCCGTATTCTCGATGACACCCTGCCATTGCTGGCAGAGGCCGGCATCGTGCCGACCGAGAATCCGGACAAAAGCCGCAAACTGATCATCCCGACGACCCAGGAAGACGTCCGTCTGCTGATCGTGCGGGCCACCGACGTGCCGACCTATGTCGAGCATGGCGCCGCCGATCTGGGCGTGGCTGGCAAGGATGTGCTCATGGAATACGGTGGCCAGGGCCTGTACGAGCCGCTGGACCTGCAGATTGCCAAGTGCAAGCTGATGACCGCCGGTGCCATCGGTGCGCCGGAGCCCAAGGGCCGTCTGCGCGTAGCGACCAAGTTCGTCAACGTTGCCAAGCGCTACTACGCCGAGCAGGGCCGTCAGGTCGACATCATCAAGCTGTACGGCTCGATGGAACTGGCTCCGCTGATCAACCTGGCCGACAAGATCATCGACGTCGTCGACACCGGCAACACCTTGCGTGCCAACGGCCTGGAACCCCAGGAAATGATCGCCACCATCAGCTCCCGCCTGGTGGTCAACAAGGCATCGATGAAGATGCAGCACGCCCGTATCCAGAGCCTGATCGACACCCTGCGCAAGGCTGTCGAATCGCGACACCGCGGCTGACCTCTGCGCGCGACCTTCGCTGTCGCGCCCGTCTATCCGCGTCATAGCCAACTTTCTCGGGTGCCCGCGCGGATGGACTGGTAGCTTAGGGCGCCTGAGCATTCGCCATTTATCGAGGCCCTCGCTATGACCACGTCCACTGCAATTCGCCGTCTCAATGCCGCTGACCCGGATTTCGCCCGACATCTGGATCATCTGCTGAGTTGGGAAAGCGTGTCCGACGACGCGGTCAACCAGCGGGTCCTGGATATCATCAAGGCCGTGCGCGAGCGGGGCGATGCCGCATTGGTGGAGTTTACCCAGCGCTTCGACGGCGTCGATGCCCGCTCGATCGACGACCTGATCCTCGGCCGCGAGCGCCTGGAGCTGGCCCTTACGCGGATTACCCCGGCGCAGCGCGAAGCGCTGGAAGTCGCCGCCAACCGTGTGCGTAGCTATCACGAGAAGCAGAAGCAGGACTCCTGGACCTACACCGAGGCCGATGGCACCGTGCTGGGTCAGAAAGTCACGCCGCTCGACCGTGCCGGCCTGTATGTGCCGGGCGGCAAGGCGTCGTATCCCTCGTCGGTACTGATGAACGCGATTCCGGCCAAGGTGGCCGGGGTCGGCGAGGTGGTGATGGTGGTGCCAACCCCGCGCGGCGAGATCAACGAACTGGTACTGGCGGCGGCCTGTATCGCCGGTGTCGACCGGGTATTCACCATCGGTGGTGCCCAGGCCGTGGCCGCGCTGGCCTACGGTACCGAAAGCGTGCCGCAGGTCGATAAGGTGGTCGGTCCGGGTAACATCTATGTCGCCACCGCCAAGCGCCATGTGTTTGGCCAGGTCGGTATCGACATGATCGCCGGCCCTTCGGAAATTCTCGTGGTCTGCGATGGCCAGACCGACCCGGACTGGATCGCCATGGACCTGTTCTCCCAGGCCGAACACGACGAAGACGCCCAGTCGATCCTGGTCAGTCCCGATGCCGCGTTCCTCGACAAGGTGGCCGCGAGTATCGACAAGCTGCTGCCGGGCATGGAGCGTGCCGAGATCATCCGTACCTCGCTAAACGGTCGTGGCGCGTTGATCCATGTCCGCGACATGGCCCAGGCCATCGAAGTGGCCAATCGCATCGCCCCGGAACACCTTGAACTGTCGGTGGCCGACCCGCAGGCCTGGCTGCCGCAGATCCGCCACGCCGGCGCGATCTTCATGGGGCGCCACACCAGCGAAGCGCTGGGCGACTACTGCGCCGGGCCGAACCACGTGCTGCCGACCTCGGGCACCGCGCGCTTCTCGTCGCCGCTGGGGGTGTATGACTTCCAGAAGCGTTCCTCGATCATCTTCTGCTCCGAGCAGGGGGCCTCGGAACTGGGCCGGACCGCATCGGTGCTGGCCCGTGGCGAATCGCTGAGTGCTCACGCCCGCAGCGCCGAATACCGCATCCTTGCCGACGACTCACAGGGGAACTGAACAATGAGCAAATTCTGGAGCCCCTTCGTCAAGGACCTCGTGCCTTACGTGCCGGGCGAGCAGCCGAAACTGGCCAAGCTGGTTAAACTGAACACCAATGAAAACCCCTATGGCCCGTCGCCCAAGGCGCTGGAGGCCATGCGCGGCGAGCTGAACGACAACCTGCGCTTGTACCCGGACCCGAACAGCGACCTGCTCAAACAGGCGGTCGCCAGCTATTACGGTGTGCAAGGCAACCAGGTGTTTCTCGGCAACGGTTCGGACGAGGTGCTCGCGCACATCTTCCACGGCCTGTTCCAGCACGGCGCGCCGCTGCTGTTCCCGGACATCAGCTACAGCTTCTATCCGGTCTACTGCGGTCTGTACGGCATCCCGTTCGAGGCGGTGGCGCTGGACGAGCAGTTCCAGATTCGCGTCGAGGACTACCGGCGGCCGAATGGCGGGATCATCTTCCCTAACCCGAATGCACCGACCGGTTGCCTGCTGGCGCTGGAGGCGGTCGAACAACTGCTGCAGGCCAACCCGGACTCGGTGGTGGTGGTCGATGAAGCCTATATCGACTTTGGCGGGCAGACGGCGATCAGCCTGGTCGACCGTTACCCGAACCTGCTGGTGACCCAGACCCTGTCCAAATCGCGCTCCCTGGCGGGCTTGCGGGTTGGCCTGGCGGTCGGCCATCCGGACCTGATCGAGGCGTTGGAGCGGATCAAGAACAGCTTCAACTCGTACCCGTTGGACCGCATGGCGATTGTCGGCGCGGCGGCGGCGTTCGAAGACCAGGCCTACTTTGAAGAGACCTGCCGCAAGGTGATCGAAAGCCGCGAATACCTGGTGGCCGAACTGACCCAGCGTGGTTTCGAGGTGCTGCCGTCGGCGGCGAACTTCATCTTTGCCCGCCATCCGCAACAGGATGCAGCCCAGGTGGCGGCGCACTTGCGTGAGCAGGGGGTGATCGTGCGGCACTTCAAGCAGGCGCGGATCGCCCAGTTCCTGCGGATCACCATCGGTACGCCGGAGCAGAACCAGGCGCTGCTGGATGCGCTGAGCCACTCATAGCGTGTAGCCCCCAGCGCGGGCTCGTCCCGCGCTGGCCTTTAGGCTATTCTCCATCTCCTAAATTCATCCGATGATTGGATGTAAGCATGTCGCAACTCATAAAACGCTCGCTGGTCGAGCAAGCCGTCGAGCAGCTACGCGCGCGTATCGCCAATGGCGCCTGGACTGTCGGTCAGCGCTTGCCGACCGAGCCGGAGCTGGCGCTGGAACTAGGCATCAGCCGCAACACCGTGCGCGAGGCCATGCGTGTATTGGCCTTCAGTGGCCTGGTCGACATCCGCCAGGGCGACGGCAGCTACCTGCGCGCCACTGTCGATCCGTTGCAAGCCATGCAGGCCCTGGCGCACTGCGACCTGCAGCAGGCCCGTGAAGCCCGCCACATTCTCGAGGCCGAAGCCATCGGCCTCGCCGCCTTGCGCCGCAATGCGGCCGATCTGCTCGGCCTGCATCAAGCCCTCGCGGCCAGCACTGCGCACTTCCACGGTGAACCCGATACCTATATCGCCTGCGACCTGGTGTTTCACCAGCGTCTGGTCGATGCCGCGCATAACCCGGCGTTGAGCGAGCTGTACCGGTATTTTTCCGGGGTGCTGGCCAGCGCATTGCACCACAGCATGTGCCATGGGCCGCGGCGGCAGTCGGTGCTCGACCTCCATCACGCCATCCTCGATGCCGTGGAACAACGCGATCCGGAGCGGGCCAAGGCCCTCAGCCGGACCCTGATCAACGAACCTTGAGTGCGAGACTGCCATGGCTCACGACACCACCCGAAATGAACCGCTGGCCCAGGGGGCGGAGCTTGAGGAACTGCTGATCGACGCTGAAGCCGACGACGCCCAGGTGCAGCAACAGCCGGTGCTGCTGCGCCGGCCCTGGCTGCTGTTGCTCGCTCTGGTGCTGGTGGCGTTGAACCTGCGCCCGGCACTGTCGAGCATGGCGCCGCTGCTCAGCCAGGTTTCCGCAAGCCTCGGCCTGAGCGCTTCCGCAGCCGGCCTGTTGACCACGTTGCCGGTGCTTTGCCTGGGCCTGTTTGCGCCGCTGGCGCCGGTGCTGGCGCGACGCTTCGGCAGCGAGCGGGTGATTCTCGGGATTCTCCTGACCCTGGCCGTTGGCATCGCCTTGCGCAGTTCGGCCGGTAGCCTCGGGGTGTTTGCCGGCAGCCTGATGGCCGGTGCCAGTATCGGCATCATCGGTGTACTGCTGCCGGGGATCGTCAAGCGCGACTTCCCCAAGCACGCCGGTACCCTGACCGGTGTCTACACCATGGCGCTGTGCCTGGGGGCGGCGCTGGCGGCGGGTGCGAGCGTGCCGCTCAGCCAGTACTTTGCCGATAGCTGGGAAATGGGCCTGGGCTTCTGGCTACTCCCGGCGGTGGTCGCCGCACTGTTCTGGCTGCCGCAGGCCCGTCAGGGGCATGGCGCACACCGGGTGGCCTATCGGGTGCGCGGCTTGCTGCGCGACCCGCTGGCCTGGCAGGTAACCTTGTACATGGGCTTGCAGTCGTCGCTGGCGTACATCGTATTCGGCTGGCTGCCGTCGATGCTGATCGGCCGCGGACTGTCGCCGACCGAGGCAGGGCTGGTGCTGTCCGGGTCGGTGATCGTGCAACTGGCCAGCGCCCTGAGCGCACCGTGGCTGGCCACGCGCGGCAAGGACCAGCGTGCGGCCATCGTGGTCGTCATGTTGCTGACCCTGGCCGGACTGTTCGGCTGCCTGTATGCGCCGTTGAGCGGGTTGTGGGGCTGGGCGGTGGTGCTTGGGCTGGGCCAGGGCGGGACCTTCGCCCTGGCGCTGACCTTGATCGTGCTGCGCTCTAAGGATTCGCACGTCGCGGCCAACCTGTCGAGCATGGCCCAAGGGTTCGGCTATACGCTGGCGTCGATGGGGCCGTTTGCGGTGGGCCTGGTGCACGACCTGACCGGTGGTTGGCAGGCCGTGGGCTGGATCTTTGCGCTGCTTGGCATCGGCGCCATCGTGTTCGGGCTCAAGGCCGGGCGGGCGTTGCAGGTGCAGGTGATCAGCGAGAAGGTTTGACTTCGGTGGCGGAGCAATCGCGGTATTCGCCGGATAAATGCCGATGGCATTTCCCCATCACCGCGACTATCGTGCAGGCCTTCCCCCCGGTAAACGGACCCTGCCATGAGCGACGCCAACAGCGCACTGATCACCCGCTTCTACCAGGCCTTCCAGCGCCTGGATGCCGAAGCCATGGTCGCCTGCTACACCGACGACATCGTTTTCAGCGACCCAGCCTTCGGCACCTTGCGCGGCCAGGACGCCGGCGACATGTGGCGCATGCTCGCCAGTCGCGCCAAGGATTTCTCGCTGACCTTCGACAACGTCCGCAGCGACGACCGCAGCGGCGGCGCGCACTGGGTCGCGACCTACCTGTTCAGCCAGACCGGGCGCATCGTGGTCAACGACATCCAGGCGCGCTTCAGCTTCCGCGATGGCAAGATCTGCGAGCACCACGACAGCTTCGACCTGTGGGCCTGGTCGCGCCAGGCGCTGGGCCTCAAAGGCTTGCTGCTAGGCTGGACGCCGCTGGTGGCCGGTAAGGTTCGCGAGCAGGCAACCAGGAGCCTGCGAGCATTTCAGGGCGGCCGCTAAGGCGCTAAGCTGTCGGCTTTGCAGCCTTGCCCGATGGCCCCCCCGTGACCGACTCAACAGCCGCTTCCCTGCCCAAACCCTGGTTCGTCTACCTGGTCCGCGCCGCCAACGGTTCGTTGTACTGCGGAATCAGCGACAACCCGCAGCGGCGTTTTGCTGCCCACCAGAAGGGTGCCGGCGCGCGCTACTTCAAGACCAGCCCGGCACAGGCACTGGTGTATGTCGAGCGGTGGCCGGACAAGGGCGAGGCGCTACGTCAGGAGCGCCTGGTGAAGAAATTGCGCAAGAGTGCCAAGGAGGCCCTGGTGGCCTCCTGGTCCGGCGTCAGTCCTTGCGACGCTTGAGCTGATCGGTCAGTTGTGTCGGCAGGCCCTTGATGATCAGGGTGCCGGCTTCCTCGTCATACTCGATCTTCGAGCCGAGCAAGTGCGCTTCGAAGCTGATCGACAGCCCCTCGGCACGGCCGGTGAAGCGGCGGAACTGGTTGAGCGTGCGTTTGTCCGCCGGGATCTCCGGTGACAGGCCGTAGTCCTTGTTGCGGATATGCTCGTAGAACGCCCGTGGGCGATCTTCGTCGATCAGCCCGGACAGCTCTTCCAGGGCTACCGGCTCGCCGGCCTTGGTCTGGCTGGTGGCGTACTCGACCAGGGTCTGGGTTTTCTCGCGGGCGGCCTCTTCGGGCAGGTCCTCGCTCTCGACGAAATCGCTGAAGGCCTTGAGCAGGGTCCGCGTTTCGCCCGGGCCGTCGACGCCTTCCTGGCAGCCGATGAAGTCGCGGAAGTATTCCGAGACCTTCTTGCCGTTCTTGCCCTTGATGAACGAGATGTACTGTTTCGAGACCTTGTTGTTCTGCCATTCCGACAGGTTGATCCGCGCGGCCAGGTGCAACTGACCCAGGTCCAGGTGACGCGACGGGGTCACGTCCAGCTCGGCGTTTACGGCCACGCCGTCGCTGTGGTGCAGCAGGGCAATGACCAGGTACTCGGTCATGCCTTGCTGGTAGTGGGCGAACAGCACGTGGCCGCCGGTGGACAGGTTCGACTCTTCCATCAGCTTCTGCAGGTGCTCGACGGCGATGCGGCTGAAGGCGGTGAAGTCGCGGCCCTGGTCGAGGTATTCCTTGAGCCAGCCGCTGAACGGGTGCGCACCCGATTCGGCATGGAAAAAGCCCCAGGCTTTGCCCTGTTTGGCGTTATAGCTGTCGTTGAGGTCGGCGAGGAGGTTTTCGATGGCCGCCGACTCGGCCAGTTCCGAGTCGCGCGCGTGCAGCACGGCTGGGGTGCCATCGGGTTTCTTGTCGATCAGGTGGACGATGCAATGACGGATCGGCATGGGATTCTCGGCTGAAAAGGGGCGCGCCTGAGCGCACAGCAAAGTTGCCAAGTGTAACCCAGGCCGGGCCTGTGGCTGAGCCTTGAGTTGCAGGCAGACAGGGTTGTTCGTTTTTTGTTCAGTATTTTGCGGTTTTTCGTGCAAACCCCCGAAAAACCTGAACATTTGCCGCCTCCGAGGCGGATATTTATCGTTTCCTGTGGTAGTTTTGCCCGGTCTTGCGCCCCGTGTGTGGCGCATTGCTGGCAGACCGCTTGCGTCACGTCGAACCAAACGCCGTTTTGTGTATCTACATACCCGATTGGCACTGGATGTACCCCGGACCGCACGACCCCCAGCAGGGCCGGGTCGATGGCTGACGCAGCACTCTGCAAACCAACTGAATTTGATAGGGAAGGAACACCACCATGGCATTGACCAAAGACCAACTGATCGCCGATATCGCTGAAGCTATCGACGCGCCGAAAACCACCGCGCGTAACGCTCTGGAGCAACTGGGCCAGATCGTTGCTGATCAACTGGAAAATGGCAGCGAAATCACCCTGCCGGGCATCGGCAAACTGAAAATCACCGAGCGCCCAGCGCGTACCGGCCGTAACCCTTCGACTGGCGCTGCGATCGAAATCGCTGCGAAGAAAGTCGTCAAGTTCGTTCCAGCCAAAGTGCTGACCGACGCTGTAAACAAGTAATTGTAAACAGCTTCAAAAAAACCGCGTCGGGTGTCAGCCAGATGCGGTTTTTTTATGCCCGTTCGCGATGCTTTTCAGCTCCAGCGCGCCTTGCGCCAGGCCTGGCGCGCTTCTGGCGAGTGGAACGTCCAGGCCACCAGTCGGCTCTGTTTCTGCCCCTGGCCCATCTCCAGCACGCGCTGTTCCACCACAGCGGCTTTCTTCAGTGCCGCTTCGATCCCTGGCAGGTTCGACGCCTTCGACACCAGGCTGCTGAACCACAGCACCTGCTGACCCAGGCCCTTGCTCTCGTTGACCAACTGCGTCACAAAGCGGATTTCGCCACCTTCGCACCACAGTTCGTTGTTCTGCCCGCCAAAGTTGAGCACCGGCAACGTGCGCTTGGGGTCGGCCTTGCCCAGCGCCCGCCATTTGCGCTGGCTGCCGCGGGTGGCCTCGTCGCGCGAGGCATGGAAGGGCGGGTTGCACAGGGTCACGTCGAAGCGTTCTTCTGCGGCCAGCAGGCCGAGCAGGATGTGCTTGCGATTGCCCTGTTGGCGCAACTGAATCGCTTTGTTCAAGCCGTTGGCCTGAATGATGGCCTTGGCCGAAGCCAGCGCCAGTGGGTCGATGTCCGAGCCGAGGAAGCGCCAGCGGTAGTCGCTATGGCCCAGCAGTGGGTAGATACAGTTGGCACCCACGCCGACATCCAGCGCGTGCACCTGGCTGCCACGCGGGATCGTCCCGGCGTTGTCCTCGGCGAGCAGGTCGGCCAGGCCGTGTAGGTAGTCGGCCCGGCCCGGAATCGGCGGGCACAGGTAGTCGGCCGGGATGTCCCAATGCTGGATGCCGTATTGCGCCCTGAGCAGGGCGCGGTTGAACACACGCACCGCCTCCGGGTTGGCAAAGTCGATGCTCGGCTTGCCATACGGGTTGGTGATCATGAACTGGCCCAGCTCCGGGCTGCTCTTGATCAACTGCGGGAAGTCGTAACGGCCCTGATGGCGATTGCGCGGGTGCAGGGTCGGTTTGTCGGGTTTGCTCATGTTTGCTTCCGGTGAAAGCATCGCGGGACGAGCCCGCTCCCACAGGGGTCTAGGTGATCCCTGTGGGAG
>NZ_QETK01000006.1 GCF_003105155.1 Pseudomonas sp. SDI
AGTTGGCGCCACGCCGCAGCCTGGCCCCGGCGCCGCTCGCCGCGCCTGTCAGCACGCCTAACGAGCAGGCCGGGCAACTGCTGGCGCAGATCGCCCAGCAGGCCAACGCCGGTCAGCACCAACAAGCGCGGGCCGCGTGCGAGCAGTACCTGCAACGATTCGAACCGGCCGCGCCGGTGTATTACTGGCTCGGCCTGCTCAGCGACACTGCCGGCGACAGCAGCCAGGCACTGATGCACTACCGCAAGGCCCTGTACCTTGACCCGCAGCACGCCGAAGCGTTGCTGCACCTGGCCATGCTCCTCGCCGCCCAAGGCGACGAAGCCGGCGCGCGCCGCCTGCAAGAACGTGCGGCGCGCGCCGGGCGTAGCGAGCGGGAGCCCGAACGATGAACGGACAAGGTGAACTGGACGTGATCGCCAACGATATCGAGGCCATCGACGATTGCTGGAACCGCATCGGGATCCGCGGCGACAAGAGCTGCCCGCTGCTGGAAGCGCATATCCACTGCCGCAACTGCGATGTCTACGCCGCTGCGGCGACGCGCCTGCTCGATCGCTATGCGTTGGCCCAGGATGCGCACGTGCGCGACGACAGCGAGCAGGACGGCGAAGTGCGCGGCGGCCGCTCGCTGCTGCTGTTCCGGCTTGGCGAGGAGTGGTTGGCGCTGGCCACCCGTTGCCTGGTCGAAGTGGCTCCGCTGCAACCGGTGCATTCGTTGCCGCACCAGCGCTCGCGGGTATTGCAGGGCGTGGCCAACGTGCGTGGTGCACTGGTGCCGTGCCTGTCGCTGGGCGACCTGCTGGGCCTGGAAGTGACGGCGCAGCCGGCGACGGCGGCGCGGGTCATGCCGCGTATGCTGATCGTCGCGGCCAGTGGCGGTTCGGTGGTGCTCAAGGTCGACGAGGTCGACGGCATTCATGCCCTGGAGCCCAGGCAGTTGAACGGTGAGGGCGCCAACGAATCGCGCTTCACCGCCGCCGTGCTGCAGTGGCGCGGGCGCAGCGTGCGGGTGCTGGATGAACAAGAGGTGTTGTCTGCCGTGAACCGGAGCCTGTCATGACCCCCGAGCAAATGCGCGACGCTTCGTTGCTCGAACTGTTCAGCCTGGAGGCCGAGGCGCAGACTCAGGTGCTCAGTGCCGGCCTGCTGGCGCTAGAGCGCGATCCGACCCTGGCCGACCAGCTCGAAGCCTGCATGCGCGCCGCGCACTCGCTCAAGGGCGCGGCGCGGATTGTCGGGGTGGATGCCGGGGTCAGTGTGGCGCACGTCATGGAGGATTGCCTGGTAGAGGCGCAGGAGGGCCGCCTGCGCCTGCGCCCGGAACACATCGACGCGCTGCTGCAGGGCACCGACTTGCTGATGCGTATTGCCACACCGGGGGATGCCTCCACCGACGCGGCCGTGCAGGCGTTTCTGGTGCAGATGGCTGGCCTGCTCGACCCTGGCGCGGCACCGGCGGTGGTGCCGCCGGTTGTCGAGCCGCTGCCTGAACTGCTGATCGAGGTGCCGGCGCCGGTTGCCCCGGCGTCGCCGCCGGAGCCCGAGCCGGAAAGCCTTGCCGAGCCAGCGCTCGACGCCCAGGTCAAGCGCAAGAAACAACGCACCGAAGGCGGCGAACGGGTCCTGCGGGTGACCGCCGAGCGGCTCAACAGTCTGCTCGACCTGTCGAGCAAGTCGCTGGTCGAAACCCAGCGGCTCAAGCCGTACCTGGCCACCTTGCAGCGCCTCAAACGCGTGCATGGCCAGAGCATTCGCGCCCTCGACGAGCTGAAATTACAGCTGGACGTTAGCGGCCAGCCCCCCGAACTGCAGGACGCCCTGGCCCTGGCCCAACGCCTGCTCGGCGAAACCCAGCAGATGCTGTTGCAACAGGCCAGCGACCTCGACGAGTTTGGCTGGCAGGCCGCGCAACGGGCACAACTGTTGTATGACACCGCACTGGCCTGCCGGATGCGGCCGTTTGCCGACGTGCTCACCGGGCAGAGCCGGATGGTCCGCGATCTCGGGCGCTCGCTGGGCAAACAGGTGCGCCTGGACATCGAGGGCGACAAGACCCAGGTCGACCGCGACGTGCTGGAAAAACTCGAAGCACCGCTGACCCACCTGCTGCGCAATGCCGTCGACCATGGCATCGAATCCCCCGAACAACGCCTGCTGGCCGGTAAGCCGCTGGAAGGCCAGATCCGCCTGCGCGCTTCGCACCAGGCCGGCCTGCTGGTGCTGGAACTGAGCGACGACGGAGCCGGTGTCGACCTTGAGCGCTTGCGCCAGAGTATCGTCGCCCGCCAGCTGTCGCCGGCGGAAACCGTTGCGCAGATGAGTGACGAAGAACTGCTGACCTTCCTGTTCCTGCCGGGCTTCAGCCTGCGCGACAAGGTCACCGAAGTGTCCGGGCGCGGCGTCGGGCTGGACGCCGTGCAGCACATGGTGCGCCAGTTGCGCGGCTTCATCGAGCTGCGCCAGGTGAGTGGCCAGGGTAGCTGCTTCCATCTCGAAGTGCCGCTGACCCTATCGGTGGTGCGCAGCCTGGTGGTGGAGGTGGGGGGCGAAGCCTACGCCTTCCCGCTGGCACACATCGAACGGACCCTGGCGCTACCGGCCGAGGCCATCGTGCAGATCGAGGGGCGCCAGCACTTCTGGCACGAAGGTCGACATATCGGCCTGGTGGCAGCCAGCCAGTTGCTCAACCGGCCGATCAGCGAGACCGACGGCAAGAGCATCAATGTGGTGGTCATCCGTGAGCGCGAAAGCCTGTACGGGGTGGCTGTCGAACGCTTGATCGGCGAGCGCGTGCTGGTGGTGATGCCGCTGGATGCGCGACTGGGCAAGGTGCAGGACATTTCCGCCGGGGCGCTGCTCGACGACGGTTCGGTGGTGTTGATCGTCGACGTCGAAGACTTGCTGCGGTCGGTGGAGAAACTGCTCAGTACCGGCCGCCTGGAACGCATCGAGCGTGGCCAGCGGGTTTCCCGCGAAGTGGTGCGCAAGCGCGTCCTGGTGGTCGACGACTCGCTGACTGTGCGCGAACTGCAACGCAAGCTGCTGAGCAATCGCGGCTATGAAGTAGCGGTGGCGGTGGACGGCATGGATGGCTGGAATGCCCTGCGCAGCGAGGACTTCGACCTGCTGATCACCGACATCGACATGCCGCGCATGGACGGTATCGAACTGGTCACCCTGTTGCGCCGCGACAGCCGTCTGCAATCGCTACCGGTGATGGTGGTTTCCTACAAGGACCGCGAGGAAGATCGTCGGCGTGGACTGGATGCCGGAGCCGACTACTATTTGGCCAAGGCAAGTTTCCATGACGACGCCTTGCTAGAGGCCGTGGTTGAGTTGATCGGGGGAGCCCAGGGATGAAGATCGCCATCGTCAACGATATGCCCATCGCTGTGGAGGCCTTGCGCCGGGCGCTGGCGTTCGAGCCGGCGCACCAGGTGATCTGGGTCGCGGGCAACGGCGCCGACGCAGTGCAGCGCTGTGCCGAGCACACACCGGACCTGATCCTGATGGACCTGATCATGCCGGTAATGGATGGGGTCGAGGCCACACGGCGAATCATGGCCGATACCCCGTGCGCCATCGTGATTGTCACCGTCGACCGTCAACAGAACGTGCATCGGGTGTTCGAGGCCATGGGCCATGGTGCCCTGGATGTGGTCGACACGCCGGCGCTGGGCGCCGGCGATGCGCGCGAGGCGGCGGCGCCGCTGTTGCGCAAGATCCTCAATATTGGTTGGCTGATCGGCCAGCAGCGCTCGAACAAGGTGCAGCCGGTGGCGACGCCGCTGCGTCAGGCCGCGCAACGCCAGGCGCTGGTGGCCATTGGTTCGTCTGCGGGTGGGCCGGCGGCGCTGGAGGTTCTGCTCAAGGACCTGCCGCGGCAATTTCCGGCGGCCATCGTGCTGGTGCAGCATGTGGATCAGGTGTTTGCCGCCGGTATGGCCGAGTGGCTGAGCAGTGCTTCCGGGTTGTCGGTGCGCCTGGCGTGCCAGGGCGAGCCACCGCAACCGGGGCACGTGTTGCTGGCGGGCACCAATCACCATATTCGTCTGCTCAAGGACGGTACCTTGGCGTATACGGCCGAGCCGGTGAACGAGATCTACCGGCCGTCCATCGACGTGTTTTTCGAAAGTGTGGCGCGTTACTGGCAGGGCGACGCCGTCGGCGTGCTACTGACCGGTATGGGGCGCGATGGCGCGCAGGGGCTCAAGTTGATGCGTCAGCAGGGCTACCTGACCATTGCCCAGGATCAGCAGAGCAGTGCGGTGTATGGCATGCCCAAGGCGGCAGCGGCAATCGATGCTGCGGTGGAAATCCGCGCGTTGGAGCGGATCGCGCCACGACTCATGGAAATTTTCCCGAAATGACGATATGTATTGAGCCATGCCGGCTGGCCGGCAGTGACCAGGTGACAGCGCATGAATGATTTACCGATCGACGGATTTCCCGCGACCAATGAAAACTCGGCGATGGTGCTGCTGGTCGACGACCAGGCCATGATCGGCGAGGCGGTGCGGCGTGGCCTGGCCCTGGAAGAGAATATCGACTTCCACTTCTGTGCCGACCCGCACCAGGCGGTGGCGCAGGCCATTCGGATCAAGCCGACGGTGATTCTCCAGGACCTGATCATGCCTGGCCTCGATGGCCTGAGCCTGGTGCGCGAGTACCGGGCCAACCCGGCGACCCAGGATATTCCGATCATCGTGCTGTCGACCAAGGAAGACCCGCTGGTCAAGAGTGCGGCGTTTGCCGCCGGGGCCAACGATTATCTGGTCAAGCTGCCGGACAACATCGAGCTGGTGGCGCGGATCCGCTATCACTCGCGCTCCTACCTCACCTTGTTGCAGCGCGACGAGGCGTACCGGGCATTACGGGTCAGCCAGCAGCAGTTGCTCGATACCAATCTGGTGTTGCAGCGCTTGATGAACTCCGATGGTTTGACCGGGTTGTCCAACCGCCGGCACTTCGACGAGTACCTGGAACTGGAATGGCGGCGGGCGATGCGCGATCAGACGCAGGTGTCGTTGTTGATGATCGATGTGGATTACTTCAAAGCCTACAACGACAGCTTCGGTCATCTGGAGGGCGATGAGGCACTGCGCAAGGTGGCCGAGGCGATTCGCGGGTGCTGCAGCCGGCCGAGCGATCTGCCGGCGCGCTATGGTGGCGAGGAGTTTGCGCTGGTGCTGCCGAATACGTCGCCGGGTGGGGCGCGGCTGGTGGCAGAAAAGCTGCGCCAGACCGTGGCCGCGATGAAGATCCCGCACTGCACGCCGGGCGAGGGCGCGCACCTGACCGTGAGCATTGGCCTGGCGACGCAGACGCCGGCGATTGGCAGCCATTGTCGGAACTTGATTTCGGCGGCCGACAAGGGCCTGTACCAGGCCAAGGACAATGGTCGGAACCAGGTCGGGATTGCCTGATCGAAGGGCCTTACGGCCGAGCCCGCCGCCACGGCAGTGCCACTGCGCGCTGCTGTGGCGGCGGGTGCCTCCGGCGATAGCTTCACACTGGTCCGACAGACTCCCCGCACCCAGCACACTCGGTTATACTCTCCGGCTTTTCACAGAATACGCACGAGAGCTGCCCGACCATGGAAATCAACCCGATCCTGAATACCATCAAGGACCTGACCGAGCGTTCCGAATCTATTCGGGGGTATCTTTGACTACGATCAAAAGCATGAGCGCCTGATCGAAGTCAACCGCGAGCTGGAAGACCCGGCTGTCTGGAACAAACCCGAATACGCCCAGGAACTGGGTCGCGAACGCGCCGCCCTGGCGCAGATCGTCGACACCCTGGACGAACTGAGCAGCGGCCTGACCGACGCCCGCGAACTGCTTGACATGGCCGTCGAAGAACATGACGAAAGCGCCGTCAACGACGTGGTCGAAATGCTCCAGGGCCTGGAAGCGTCCCTCGGCCAGCTCGAATTCCGTCGCATGTTCAGCGGCGAAATGGACATGAACAACGCTTACCTGGATATCCAGGCCGGCTCCGGCGGCACCGAAGCCCAGGACTGGGCCAACATCCTCCTGCGCATGTACCTGCGCTGGGCCGACAAGCGCGGCTTCGACGCCACCATCATGGAACTGTCGGCCGGCGAAGTCGCCGGGATCAAAGGCGCCACCGTGCACATCAAGGGCGAATACGCCTTCGGCTGGCTGCGCACCGAGATCGGCGTCCACCGCCTGGTCCGCAAGAGCCCGTTCGACTCCGGCAACCGTCGCCACACCTCGTTCTCGGCGGTGTTCGTGTCCCCCGAGATCGACGACAAGGTCGAAATCGAGATCAACCCGTCCGACCTGCGGATCGATACCTATCGTTCCTCCGGTGCCGGCGGTCAGCACGTCAACACCACCGACTCGGCCGTACGGATCACTCACGTACCGACCAACACCGTGGTCAGCTGCCAGAACGAACGCTCCCAGCACGCGAACAAGGACACCGCCATGAAAATGCTGCGGGCCAAGTTGTACGAGCTGGAAATGCAGAAGCGCAATGCCGCTTCGCAGGCGCTGGAAGACAGCAAGTCCGATATCGGCTGGGGTCACCAGATCCGTTCCTACGTGCTCGACGCCTCGCGGATCAAGGACCTGCGCACCAACATCGAACGCAGCGATTGCGACAAGGTGCTCGACGGCGATATCGACGAATACCTCGAAGCCAGCCTCAAGCAGGGGCTGTAACGCAACACCCGGCGGCGGCAACGGCGCGCTCCTGAGGGAGCGGGCCTTGCCCGCGATCCCTTGCCGACGGCAAGGGGGCAATGAACCCCTGATGGAAAATCTGACGACATGAGCGACCTCAAACTCGACCCGCAAGACCTGCAACAGGAAGAAAACACCCTGATCGCCCTGCGCAAGGAGAAACTTGCCGCCGAGCGCGCCAAGGGTCAGGCCTTCCCCAACGACTTCCGCCGCGACGCCTTCTGCAACGACCTGCAGAAACAGTACGTCGACAAGACCAAGGAAGAGCTGGAAGCTGCAGCGATCCCGGTCAAGGTTGCCGGTCGCATCATGCTCAACCGTGGCTCGTTCATGGTGATCCAGGACATGACCGGGCGCATCCAGGTCTACGTCAACCGTAAAACCCTGCCGGAAGAAACCCTGGCCGCAGTGAAAACCTGGGACCTGGGCGACATCATTGCCGCCGAAGGCACCCTGGCCCGTTCCGGCAAAGGCGACCTGTACGTCGAAATGACCAACGTGCGCCTGCTGACCAAGTCGCTGCGCCCACTGCCGGACAAGCACCACGGCCTGACCGACACCGAACAGCGCTACCGCCAGCGCTACGTCGACCTGATGGTCAACGAAGACGTGCGCGAAACCTTCCGCGTGCGTTCGCAAGTCATCGCCCATATCCGCAGCTTCCTGATGAAGCGTGACTTCCTCGAAGTGGAAACGCCGATGCTGCAGACCATTCCGGGCGGTGCTGCGGCCAAGCCGTTCGAAACCCACCACAATGCGCTGGACATGCAGATGTACCTGCGTATCGCCCCGGAGCTGTACCTCAAGCGCCTGGTGGTCGGTGGTTTCGAGAAGGTCTTCGAGATCAACCGCAACTTCCGTAACGAAGGTGTTTCGACCCGGCACAACCCCGAGTTCACCATGCTCGAGTTCTACCAGGCCTACGCCGACTACGAAGACAACATGGACCTCACCGAAGAGCTGTTCCGCGAGCTGGCGCAGCTGGTCCTGGGCAGCACCGACGTGCCGTACGGCGACAAGGTGTTCCACTTCGGCGAGCCGTTCATCCGGCTGTCGGTGTTCGACTCGATTCTCAAGTACAACCCGCACATCACTGCCGCCGATCTGCAGGACATCGACAAGGCCCGCGACATCGCCAAGCAGGCCGGTGCCAAGGTGCTCGGCTTCGAAGGCTTGGGCAAGCTGCAGGTGATGATTTTCGAAGAGCTGGTCGAGCACAAGCTGGAGCAGCCGCACTTCATCACCCAGTACCCGTTCGAAGTGTCGCCGCTGGCGCGCCGCAACGACGACAACCCGAACGTCACCGACCGCTTCGAGCTGTTCATCGGCGGCCGCGAAATCGCCAACGCCTACTCCGAGCTCAACGATGCCGAAGACCAGGCCGAGCGCTTCATGGCCCAGGTGGCCGACAAGGACGCCGGTGACGACGAAGCCATGCACTACGACGCCGACTTCGTTCGCGCACTGGAGTACGGCATGCCGCCAACCGCCGGTGAAGGCATCGGCATCGACCGTCTGGTGATGCTGCTGACCAACTCCCCGTCGATCCGCGACGTGATCCTGTTCCCGCACATGCGCCCACAAGCCTGAGTGCATTGAACAAGCCGCCTTTCGGGGCGGCTTTTTCATGCCTGCGCCCCGTGTTTTCCCGTTTTGACCCGATTTCTGGAGTAGATGCGTAGTGACCCCTGCAATGGCTCAACAAGGTGCTGCCGGCGTAGCCACAGCGGTAGCGGAAAGTGTTCAGTATCAGGGCCGCAAGGCCAGTCGACAGGGTAGCGAGCAACGCCGTCAGGACATTCTCGATGCCGCCATGCGCATCATCGTCCGCGATGGCGTGCGCGGCGTGCGCCACCGTGCGGTGGCCGCCGAGGCCGGGGTGCCGCTGTCGGCCACCACCTATTATTTCAACGATATCCAGGACCTGCTCAGCGACACCTTCGCCCAGTACGTCGAACGCAGCGCCGCCTACATGGCCCGGCTGTGGGAGAACAGCGAGGTGATCCTGCGCCAGTTGCTGGCGCAGGACGATGGCACCCCGCAATCGCGCGCCTGGCTGGCCGACGAGGTGGCGAAGATGACCGCCGACTATGTGCGTCGTCAGTTGAGCAACCGCCGCGACTTCCTCATGGCCGAGCAGGCCTTCCGTCAAGAGGCATTGCTGTGCCCACGGCTGGCCGAACTGGTGCGCCTGCACGAGCAGATTCTCATGCGTGGCACCTGCCAACTGCTGCAGGTCGTTGGTTCGCGCCAGCCGCAGCAAGATGCCATAGTGTTGACGGCCATTATCGAGCAGATGGAATATCAGGGCCTGCTAGAGGCTGCGGCGCCGCAGACCGATGCGCAGATGCTCGCTATCCTTACCCGTTACCTGCATCTGGTGCTGGCTTCGGTGTAGGTCGCGACTCACTTTCCAAGGAGAACCGGATGAACGCCTGGCGTGTGCTGTTGGCCCTGACCTTCCTGCTGTTGGGCGGTTGCCTGGTGACCTTCAATGAGCCGATCCCAGCCAACGAGGCGGCGCCCAAGGCCCTGCTCGGCAAATGGAGCAGCAAGGACGCCTGGGGCGAGCCGCTGACCCTGCAGATCAGCCGCAGTGGTGGCAATGCCTACAAGGCCGTGGCCAGCGGCAAGCACCGCAAGGCCGAAGACTATGCCTTTACCGTCGCCCGCCACGGCAACCGCTGGTACCTGTCGGCCGGGGTGCCGAAGCGCCTGGGCGGCAATTTCCTGATTGGCGGCTTCGAAGTGATCGATGGCAAGGAACTGGTGGTCTACAACCTCGACGTCGAGCAGATCAACCAGGCCTTGAAGAACAAGGAACTGAGCGGGCGCAGCATCGAGGTGCCCGAGGACAACGGCAGCGGCGTGCTGATCGACAGCCCGTCGGCGCGCGTGCTGGCCTACCTCGACGACCCGGCCAATTCCGACCTGTTCGTCGAAGTCGCGCGATTCCAGCGCGCCGGCAAATAACTGCAACTTACCGAACCCGTAGAACAAGGAGCTTGGGGTGGACGAGTACCAGCAGACGATCCGTACCCTGTCAGATCGCATAGTCCTGGCACAAACACCCATCCGCGTGCTCGATGCGGTGAAGTGGGACGACTCGATTCGCCAGGGTTTCCTCAAGGCCAAGGGCAAGGAAATGCCGGCGGTGGACCGCAGCTACTACCAGCGACGGCCGCTGTCGTTCGATTCCAGCGCGGTCAAGCTCGAGTTCCAGAACATCGAGCGCGACATCACCCGCCAACTCGGCCAGTTCAACCCGGTTGGACAGATCATGCGGCGCATGTGCAAGGAGTACCGCATGGTCGTGCGCATGCTCGAAGCGCGCGGCACCGAGGACTTCGGGCTGATTTCGCAGGAGCTCTACGGCGCCGCCTCCGACGCCTTCCATGCCGGCGACCCAACCCTGGCCGACCTTGGCCTGATGCTTTCCGACTACCTGAACAACATCGACGGCCGTGGCGACCTCAAGGACGAACCGAAGAACCTCACCGCCAAACAGGCCGTGGAGCTGCTCCAGGGCCGGCTGAACAAGGTGTTCGGCGAGGCCGAGGAAACCATCCGGGTGTTCGAGTCCGACGGCATCGTTGCCGATGCGGCGGCCGGCGCCGACTACATCAAGATCCGCGCCGATGCCATGTTCAACAGCCGCGATGTGCGCGCGCTGGAGGTGCATGAAGGGCTGGTGCATGTCGGTACTACCCTGAACGGCCTCAATCAGCCGATCTGCACCTTCCTGGCCAAGGGCCCGCCGTCGTCGACGGTGACCCAGGAAGGCCTGGCGATCCTGATGGAAGTGATTGCCTTCGCCTCTTACCCGAGCCGCCTGCGCAAGCTCACCAACCGCACGCGGGCGATCCACATGGTCGAGGAGGGCGCCGACTTCATGCAGGTCTACGAATTCTTCCGCGCCCAGGGCTTCGAGATGGCCGAGAGCTACGGCAACGCCAGTCGGGTATTCCGTGGCTCGGTGCCCAATGGCCTGCCGTTTACCAAAGACTTGTCCTACCTCAAGGGCTTCATCATGGTTTACAACTACATTCAGTTGGCCGTGAGAAAGGGCAAGCTTGAACAGATTCCCTTGCTGTTCTGCGGCAAGACCACCCTGGAAGACATGCGTACCCTGCGTCAACTGGTCGACGAAGGCCTGGTGGAGCCACCCAAATACCTGCCGGAGCAGTTCCGCGACCTGAACGCGCTGTCGGCCTGGATGTGTTTCTCCAACTTCCTCAATCACCTGAGCCTGGACCGGATTGAAGCCGACTATTCGAACATTCTCTGAGCACGGGCGGCGCTGGCTGGGCCTTGGCCTGTTGCTGGCGAGCCTGGGCGGCTGCAGTTCGCTGTTGTTCTACCCCGAGCCTGGGCAGCCGTTCACCCCAGAGAAAGCCAAGCTTGCCTACCGCGACGTGACCCTCACGGCCGCCGACGGCACCCGCCTGCATGGTTGGTGGTTGCCAGCCAAGGACGGCGTTGAGGTCAAGGGTACGGTGCTGCACCTGCATGGCAATGGCGGCAACCTGGCCTGGCACCTGGGCGCTAGCTGGTGGTTGCCAGAGCAGGGCTACCAGGTGTTGTTGCTCGACTATCGCGGTTACGGCCTGTCGCAAGGCAAGCCGTCGTTGCCGGCGGTGTACCAGGACATCGACGCCGCCATGGGCTGGCTGCAGCAGGCCCCGGAGGTTGCCGGCAAACCGCTGGTGCTGCTGGGGCAGAGCCTGGGTGGGGCGTTGGCGATTCATTACCTGGGCGAGCACCCCGAGCAGCGTCGGCGCTTCCAGGCGCTGGTGTTCGATGGGGTACCGGCCAGCTACCGCGAGGTTGGGCAGTTTGCCCTGAGCACGTCGTGGTTGCTGTGGGCGTTTCAGGTGCCGCTGTCATGGCTGGTGCCGGATGGCGACAGTGCCATACGTTCAATTGATCAATTGAACACGCCACCGAAGCTGTTCTTTCATAGCATCGACGACCCGATCGTGCCGCTGGTCAATGGCCTGCAGCTGTATCAGGCGGCGCCGCCGCCACGGGTGCTGCAACTGACCCGAGGTGGGCATGTGCAGACGTTTGCCGACCCGACCTGGCGCCAGGTGATGCTGCGGTTCCTGGATGACCCCGAACATTTCAACGGGCTGCGGCGTTTGGCCGAGGTCCCTAATTACCCTGACGAGAAGTCGCAATGAGTGAAGAACGCAACGCCATCCCGCTGATCATTACCGGCATCTGCAGCATCATCGGCACGGTGGGCTGCCTGTGGTACTACGGTTACCTGCATTTCGCCAAGCCCGAGGATGCCTTGCTGCTGTCGGACTTCACCATGCTCAAGACCATTCCGGGGGAAGACTACAAGGTCTCGCTGAGCCCGGCGCCGCAGGTGGCGCAGTGCATCGATGGCGTGCTGGTGTTGTTCGACACCTCGCAGAAGGGCTTGACCGGTGTGCTGGTGGACAACAAGAAGCAGGCGGTACGTTGCATGGGCCAGGAAACCCCGCAGCAGGTTCAGTAAGCCTTCATAAAAGCATCGCGGGACGAGCCCGCTCCCACGCAAAAGCGACTGTGCTCTTCTGTGGGAGCGGGCTCGTCCCGCGATGAGGCCCTTCAGTCAATCAGTTCAATTGACTAACTGAACGCGGCGCCACCGGCTGGTTGTCGTTGGAAATGGTCACTTCCACCCGACGGTTCTGCGCGCGACCCGAGTTGCTGCTGTTGTCGGCAACCGGATACTCCTTGCCATAGCCTTGCGCCACGATCCGTGCCGGATCTACCCCAGCCCGTACCAGGGCAGCACGCACCGAGTTGGCCCGCCGCTCGGACAGCGACTGGTTGTAGTTCGCCGAGCCCTTGCTGTCGGTGTAGCCCTCGACGATCACCTTGCGGTCAGGATTCTCGTTGAGGAACTGCGCCAGCTTGGTGATGTTCGGGAAGGCGCTGCTTTTCAGGTTGGCCTTGTCGAAATCGAACAGTACATCGCCAAAGGTCACCAGGGTGCCGCGTTCGGTCTGCTTGGCGTTGAGGCTGTCCTGCAGTTGTTTGATCTGCGCGTCGCGGGCGTCCAGGCGGGCCTGGGCGCGTTGCGCAGCGGCATTTTTCAGGTTGTTTTCAGCGGTACGCAGGGCGATGGTCTGTTTCGCCACCTCGACACGCTGGTTGGTCAGGTAGGCCAGTTGGTCGATCTTCTTCTCGTTTTCCTTGTCCATGTAGGCCTTGTCGGCCTTGTTCAGCCAGTCCTGGGCATCCTTGGTTTCAAGGGCCGCCACTTTGCTCGACTGCGGGTCGCTTTGCAGGGCGGAGAAGTTGCTCCGGGCCGATTCCAGGTTGGCGTTCGGTTGCGAAGAGCAAGCGGCCAGGCCAACGCTCAGGGCCAGGAGGGCGGGGATCATCACGTGTTTACGCATAGTGGTTCATCCTTTGATCGATTACGAATGCACGGTGGGCGGGCGGCGGCTTACTGCACGCTGCGCATGCCTTCCTCACGCAGGTCCTGAACCCCCTGGCGGGCGTCCTGCACGGCTTTCTGGGCTTTGGCGGCCTGGGCCGTGCGTTCGGCGACGCGGGCATCCCATTCGGCTTGTTCGGCCAGGGTACGGGCTTCGTCATACTTCTTGTCGTGCATGGCAATTTCGGCCTGCTTGAACTTGTCCTGAGCCGATTTCATCTGCACGGCGGCAAACTCGGTACCGCCCGCAGTGACGGCGGAATTCACTGCCGATTGCGCCAGGGCGTATTGCTCGCTGGGCGGGTTGCCGGCACAGCCGGCCAGAACCAGGCTGCTGCCCAGTGCCAGCGCGGCCAGCTTGAGCCCGCGCAGGTGGCTGAACGAGGTGTGTGCGGTGCGGGTCTTCATAGTGGTCAACTCCATTGGATCACTCCTGATGAACGACGAATGCCGTAGCAGTCCATCGGCGGGCCCGACCGCCACGAGGAAGACAGTTACCCGTGGCGGAAGGGTTTTGCCGTAATGGCTATTGGCTGTGACCGAAGCGATTTTTGAATAGTTCAGAAAAAATTCGTGCGGGGTGGAGCTTTTTACTGACTGATCGGTCAGTGAGTTTTTTCGGGAACTATCGGGTGCGCGCAGGTGTATCGGGGAGGCTCCCTCAGGGGGGAATTCAGCGGGGTTTTACTGGCTGACAGGTCAGTGCGTGGATTCATCCTTGCGCGTACTCATGTCGCGCAAGTAGCGCCGGGAAAGCGCGAGAAAGCGCGGCGTCGCGCCAATGTCCTCATACAGCGGATCGCCTTCCTCGTCGGTGGCGATCACCTGCTGGCCCTTGATGTACGGAAAGCTTGCCTCCAGCTCTTCCAGCGCCGCCCCGAGCAGCTCCCCGAGCAGTTCTTCCGGCTGGCGTTTCGGATACATCTCCGCCAGTGCGGCAAGGCGCGCCGCGGCTTCCACGTCCAGATGCAGCACATGGCCGGTCGCCGTCAGGCGGCCTTTGGCGCTGTGCTCCCAGTGTTCGGCCAGTTCGCGAATTTTCATGATGACCTCGTTCAAAGCCCACGGGCATGTCTTGAGCTTAGCCCGCCTGCTCGCCGTGGTCTGCCTTGAAAGCACCAGCGGTAGTGGGGCACTCTGGACCCAGAGCGGTTTTCCCGAATGCTGGAGATAAGGCTGATGACCGATATCGATGTGCGCTTGCGTGAAGATGTTCATCTGTTGGGCGAGTTGTTGGGCGATACCGTGCGCGAACAGCACGGCGAAGCATTTTTGCAGAAGATCGAAGCCATCCGCCGCAGTGCCAAGGCCGATCGCAGCGGCAGCGCCGAGCAACTGAGCTCCAGCCTCGCCGACCTCGACGAGAACGAACTGCTGCCGGTGGCACGAGCGTTCAACCAGTTTCTCAACCTGGCGAACATCGCCGAGCAGTACCAGCTGATTCGCCGTCGCGAGGCCGGCCAGCCGGAACCCTTCGAATCGCGGGTGCTGCCCGAACTGCTGGCCCGGCTCAAGGCCGCCGGCCACAGCGACGACGCTCTGGCCCGGCAACTGGGCAAGCTGAGCATCGAGCTGGTGCTCACCGCCCACCCCACCGAGGTGGCGCGGCGCACCCTGATCCAGAAGTACGACGCCATCGCCGAACAGCTCGCCGCCCAGGATCACCGCGACCTGATCCCGGCCGAGCGCGAACAGATCCGCGAACGCCTGCAACGGCTGATCGCCGAAGCCTGGCACACCGAAGAAATCCGCCGCACCCGGCCGACCCCGGTCGACGAAGCCAAGTGGGGCTTCGCGGTGATCGAACATTCGCTGTGGCAGGCCATCCCGCATCACCTGCGCAAGGTCGACAAGGCCCTGCACGCCGCCACCGGCCTGCGCCTGCCGCTGGAGGCCGCGCCGATCCGCTTCGCTTCATGGATGGGCGGCGACCGTGACGGCAACCCGAACGTCACCGCCAAGGTCACCCGCGAAGTGCTGCTGCTGGCGCGCTGGATGGCCGCCGACCTGTTCCTGCGCGACATCGATGCGCTGGCCGCCGAGCTGTCCATGCAGCAGGCCAGCGAGGCCTTGCGGGCCAAGGTCGGTGGGTCTGCCGAGCCGTATCGGGCGCTGCTCAAGGCACTGCGCGAGCGCCTGCGCGTTACCCGCGCCTGGGCCCAGGCATCCCTGGCCAGCGCCCAGGCGCCTGGCGCCGAGGTGCTGCAGGACAACCGCGAGCTGTTCGAGCCGCTGCTGCTCTGTTTCGAATCGCTGCACGCCTGTGGCATGGGCGTGATTGCCGACGGGCCGTTGCTCGACTGCCTGCGCCGGGCGGTGACCTTCGGCCTGTTCCTGGTCCGCCTGGACGTGCGCCAGGACGCCGCCCGGCACGCCGCCGCGCTCGGCGAAATCACCGAGTACCTCGGCCTCGGGCGCTATGAGGACTGGGACGAAGAGGCGCGCATCGCGTTCCTCCAACGCGAACTGAACAACCGTCGTCCGCTGTTGCCGAGTCACTTCCAGCCACAGGCCGACACCGCCGAGGTGCTGGCCACCTGCCGCGAAATCGCCGCCGCACCGGCCGCCTCGCTGGGCTCCTACGTGATCTCCATGGCCGGCGCCGCTTCCGACGTGCTGGCGGTACAATTGCTGCTCAAAGAGGCCGGGGTGTTGCGGCCGATGCGCGTGGTGCCGCTGTTCGAAACCCTTGCCGACCTCGACAACGCCGGCCCGGTGATGGCGCGCCTGCTCGGCCTGCCGGGCTATCGCGCCGGGCTGCATGGCCCGCAGGAAGTGATGATTGACTATTCCGACTCGGCCAAGGACGCCGGCACCACGGCGGCAGCCTGGGCCCAGTACCGCGCGCAGGAAACCCTGGTGCGCATCTGTCGTGAGCAGCAGGTTGAGCTGTTGTTGTTCCATGGCCGTGGCGGCACCGTCGGCCGTGGCGGCGGCCCGGCCCACGCGGCGATCCTCTCGCAGCCGCCGGGCTCGGTGGCCGGGCGGTTCCGCACCACCGAACAGGGCGAGATGATCCGCTTCAAGTTCGGCCTGCCGGACATCGCCGAGCAGAACCTCAACCTGTACCTGGCCGCAGTGCTCGAAGCGACCCTGCTGCCACCACCGCCACCGCAGCCGGCCTGGCGTGCGCTGATGGACCAGTTGGCGGCCGACGGGGTCAAGGCCTACCGTGGCGTGGTGCGCGAGAATCCCGCGTTCGTCGAGTACTTCCGCCAGTCCACTCCGGAACAGGAACTGGGCCGTCTGCCGCTGGGCAGCCGCCCGGCCAAGCGGCGTGCCGGTGGCATCGAAAGCCTGCGGGCGATCCCGTGGATCTTCGGCTGGACCCAGACCCGCCTGATGCTGCCGGCCTGGCTCGGTTGGGAAGCCGCGTTGAACAATGCGCTGGCGCGCGGGCAGGGGCCATTGCTGGCCGAGATGCGTGAGCAGTGGCCGTTCTTCCGGACCCGCATCGACATGCTTGAGATGGTGTTGGCCAAGGCCGACGCGGAGATCGCCCGCTCCTACGACGAACGTCTAGTGCAACCGCAACTGCGACCTTTAGGTGCGCATCTGCGCGACCTATTGTCGCAGGCGTGCCAGGTGGTGCTGGGGCTGACCGGGCAGCCGGTGCTACTCGCGCACAGCCCCGAGACCCTCGAATTCATCCGCTTGCGCAACACCTACCTCGATCCGCTACATCTATTGCAGGCCGAACTGCTGGCCCGCTCGCGCGGCCGCGAAGCCGCTCTGGACAGCCCTCTGGAGCAAGCATTGCTGGTGACTGTGGCCGGTATCGCGGCCGGGTTGCGCAACACCGGTTGAGGTCGGCAAGGGCGGGGCGGTGCGGGTTGGCTCCGCCTCCAGCAACGCTGGGCGAAGGTCTCCACGAATAGGGTTGCGCCCGGCGCAACCCTGTCCCCAAAGCAGCCCCGACCATGGCTTTTTCCAACTTTCGCCCGCTTGTGTGGTCTGGGGCGGCTGTGTATCTTGAGCAGCCTTTTGACCAATTTATGGTCATAACCCGATTTTTGGGATTGGCCCGACGTGGCGAATCCATTGATTTGCTTACAAAAAAATGAGGAGCACAAGATGCGCGTAATTCTGCTGGGAGCTCCCGGGGCCGGTAAAGGTACTCAGGCAAAGTTCATCACCGAGAAATTCGGTATTCCGCAGATCTCCACTGGCGACATGCTGCGTGCTGCGGTCAAGGCTGGCACCCCGCTGGGTCTGGAAGCCAAGGCGATCATGGATGCCGGCAAGCTGGTCTCCGACGAACTGATCATCAACCTGGTCAAGGACCGCATCGCCCAGGCCGACTGCGCGAACGGCTTCCTGTTCGACGGTTTCCCACGCACCATTCCTCAGGCCGAAGCCCTGGTGACGGCCGGCGTCGAGCTGGACGCCGTGGTTGAAATCGCCGTTGCCGACGAAGAAATCGTGCAGCGTATCGCCGGCCGCCGCGTTCACGAAGCCTCGGGCCGCGTCTACCACGTGGTCTACAACCCGCCGAAGGTTGAAGGTAAAGACGACCTCACCGGTGAAGACCTGGTGCAGCGTAAAGACGACACCGAAGAAACCGTGCGTCATCGTCTGTCGGTCTACCACGAGCAGACCAAGCCGCTGGTGGACTTCTACCAGAAGCTGTCGGCTGCCAACGGCGGCAAGCCGAAGTACAGCCACATCGAAGGTGTCGGTTCGGTTGATGCGATCACCACCAAGGTGCTTGCCGCGCTGAGCTGATCCGTCCCTCGGGATGTGCAGAACAACGGCCCGCTTGCGGGCCGTTGTTGTTTATAATGGCGCTCTTTTTTCTCTCGCCTGGAAGCCCCGATGACCACCTTGCTGGCCCTCGATACCGCCACCGAAGCCTGCTCCGTTGCCTTGCTCCATGATGGCAAGGTGCTTAGCCATTACGAGGTGATCCCGCGCCTGCATGCGCAGAAGCTGTTGCCGATGATCCAGACCCTGCTCGGCGACGCTGGCATCGCCCTGTCGGCGCTCGATGCCATCGCCTTCGGTCGTGGTCCCGGGGCGTTCACCGGCGTGCGGATCGCCATCGGCGTGGTCCAGGGCCTGGCCTTTGCGCTGGAGCGGCCGGTGCTGCCGGTGTCGAACCTGGCCGTGCTGGCCCAGCGCGCCTTGCGCGAGCACGGCGCGCGGCAGGTGGCCGCGGCCATCGATGCGCGGATGGACGAGGTGTACTGGGGCTGCTACCAGGAAAGCGCCGGCGAGATGCGCCTGCTCGGTAGCGAAGTGGTACTGCCGCCGGAGCAGGTGATTGTCCCCGCCCAAATCAGTGGCGAGCTGTTTGGCGCGGGCACCGGCTGGGCCTATGCCGAGCGCCTGCCGGTGAACGTCGCCGGCATCGATGCTGGCATGCTGCCGCACGCCCTCGACCTGCTGAACCTGGCCCAGTTCGCCTGGGCTCGCGGTGAAGCCATCGCGGCCGATCAGGCCCAGCCTGTCTACCTGCGCGACAACGTTGCGACGCCAAAAAGCCGCTGATTGCCTTTGGTCGGTTATCGCCAATCAAAGTAAAACGTTTTGCCCGATCTGTGGTCCAGTTATCAGTCGGGCATTTGCGAAAGGCCTCAGGTGCCGCTAAATTGCCATCATTGGTTCCGAGTACCTTTCCATGCGTATCGACGGCTTTTCTTCCCAGTCCTATCCGATCAAGCGCCCCCTGCGTAAGCCGGCGGTGCGTGACGAGGCGGTGGACGACGAAGACGCGCTGCCGGGCGAGTACGAGGTCCAGGGGCAACCGGCCGGCGCCAGCCGCACAGGCGGCCTGCCAGCCCGACCGCAAGACATGATCTTCCCCCGCGCCCGCGACAAGCGCACCAAGCATGCGCTTACCGCCTACCTGACCACGGCCGGCTTTGTCGACTGGGACATGGAAGTACTGGGGCTAGACCTGTACATTTGAGGGATGAGTTTTCCATCCCTTCCATATTTTGTAGGTTGTCCGTCCTGGAGTGAGAACGCCTGGCGCGATTACCTGTATCCCTCCGACGCCAAAACCAGCGATTTCCTCGGCCTCTACAGCCAGGTGTTCAACGCCGTGGAAGGTAACACCACCTTCTATGCGCGCCCGGCGCCGGCCACCCTCGAACGCTGGGCCCAACTGATGCCGGCGCATTTTCGCTTTACCGCCAAGTTCCCCGGCGACATCAGCCACGCTGGCGACCTACGCGAGCAGCTCACGGCGGCCCACACCTTTGTCGAACTGCTCAAACCGCTGGGCGCACGCGTGGCGCCGTTCTGGTTGCAGTTGCCGGCAATGTTCGGCCCGGCGCGGCTCGGCGAGTTGCTGAGCTTTATCGATGAGATCGGTGTGCCAGTGGCGGTCGAGGTGCGCAATCAGGCGTTCTTTGCCAAAGGCGAGGAAGAGCGCTTGCTCAACCGGCTGTTGCACGAACGCTGCATCGAGCGTATCTGTCTCGACCCGCGCGCGCTGTTCAGTTGCACCTCGCGTGACCCCGGGGTGCTTCACGCACAGTCGAAAAAACCGCGGGTACCGCCGCGACCGACAGCCTTCAGCCAGCACCCGCAGGTGCGTTTCATCGGCCACCCGGAACTTGAAGCCAACGAGCCGTTTCTACAGCCATGGCTGGACAAGGTGGCGGGCTGGATCGAGGAAGGTCGCAGCCCCTATGTTTTTCTGCACACTGCCGACAACCGCCTGGCGGCGGCTCTGGCGCAGCGTTTTCATCAGCGCTTGATGGAGCGTTTGCCGGGGTTGCCGGCCTTGCCTGAACTGGACAGGGCACCACCGGCCGAACAACTCGGCCTGCTCTGAGCGCGTGTTGCCAGATGCCCTGCTGCGCTGACCATGGATGTGCAAACCCTGCCCGCCGAAGCCTATGCCGAAGTCGGCGCCGACGAGCTGTTCGCGTCAGGGCTGCGCAGTGTCGAAATCATCTCAAGCGGGCAGGGGTTTCTGGCCAGTTCTGCCGTCAGGCGGCGATGCGTACGTTGTTCAGGACCACCGGGCGCGCCCATTGCAGGTCGAACTCCAGCGCGGTCTGCTGCTTGACCAGGGTCTGCTGGTCGAACGGCTCCGGCTTGGGGTCGAGCAGGTCGGTTTCGAACTCGGCAATCGGCAAGTGCAGCGCATACGGGGTGGGCGCGGCCCCCGGCGTTGGCAGCGGCTGGCCCTGGTTCATCACCACTGGGCGCACCCAGGTGTTGCTGATGTCCAGTTGGCGTTGTTGCTCGATCAGTTCGGCGGCGCTGAACGGCGGGGCCGGTTTGTCCAGCAGTTCCAGCTCGAACTCGGCGATTGGCAGGAACAGTGGCTCGGGTGGCGCGACTTCGGTGTCGTGCACCTCGCAGACGCGCTGGTGGTGGATCTGCGCCAGGGCCTGGCTGCCACCGATCGGTTCCCCGCTGGGGGCAACGTCGGCCAGTGCCGGGAACATCATCTCGGACGCTACGGCTTCGCCTTGCTGCTCCGCCAACGCCTGGGCGTAGAACGCCTGCCACAGGTGGCTGGCGCCGCCGTGGGTCTGCACGTTGTGCCGGCTGAAGTCGCCGACAGGCGACAGGTAACCGGTGGAGAGTTGAAGAATGTCAGTCATAACCGTCGAATGCTGTCCGGGTCTGGCAAAATGGCGATCACTTCGGTTATCGGCAGCCGCCGACGATCATTTAATTTTTTTGAGCGTGGACAGCCATGGTGGAACAAGAGGCGCAAGGCGGAATTCGGATCGAGGCGCTGACTGCCGATTTTCAGGCACAGGCCGAGCACTGGGCGGTGCGCCTGGGCCTGCCGTTGCAGGACGAGACGGCGGCCTTTGCCGTGCAACTGGGGGCCGACGGTTTGCAGATCCAGCAGCTCGGGCCGCAGGCGCCGGGGCCGGTGCGGGTCGACTTTGTCGAAGGCGCGGCAGCGCATCGGCGAGTGTTCGGCGGCGGCAGCGGGCAGATGATCGCCAAGGCTGTGGGCATCGCCCAGGGCGTGCGGCCACGGGTGCTGGATGCCACGGCCGGGCTCGGCAAAGACGCCTTTGTACTGGCCAGCCTGGGCTGCGAGATGCAGTTGATCGAGCGCCAACCGCTGGTTGCCGCGCTGCTTGAAGACGGCCTGGCGCGGGCGGCCCGCGATGCCGAGGTGGGCCCGATCGTGGCCCGCATGCACCTGCTCAGCGGCAATTCGATCGAGCGCATGCGCCACTGGGACGGCGAGGCGCCGCAGGTGATCTACCTCGACCCGATGTTCCCGCACCGCGACAAGAGTGCGCTGGTGAAGAAGGAAATGCGCGTGTTCCGCCCGCTGGTGGGCGATGACCTCGACGCCCCGGCGCTGCTCGAAGCGGCGCTGGCACTGGCCAGCCACCGGGTGGTGGTCAAGCGCCCGCGCAAGGCGCCGATTATCGATGGGCCCAAGCCCAGCCACAGCCTCGAAGGCAAGTCGAGCCGCTACGACATCTACCCGAAAAAGGCCCTGAAGGCCTGATCAGCGGCGGTAGGCGCTGAGGAACATGGCGACCACCTCGCGCACATGGGCCTCGGCGGCTTCGGCGTCCAGCGCGGGCGCGTAGCCGAGCAGCAGGCGATAGTTCGGCGCGCCCTTGAGCAGGCAGAAGAAATGCTCGGCGGCTTTCGCCGGCTGTTCGATACGCAGCAGGCCGTGCTGGTCAACCCGGGTCAGCAGGGTTTCCATTTCGCGCAGGACCCGCAACGGGCCCGCTTCGAAGAAAATCTGGCTGAGCTTGGGGTCCTGGCTGCCGAGGGTCATGATCAGCCGGGTCAGTTTCACCGACTGGTCGTTGCTGATCAGCGCCTGGAAGCCCAGGCCGATGTTCAGCAGCACCTGTTCCAGCGGTACGCCATCGGGCAACTCGAAGATCAGCTCTGGTAACTGCGCGGTGCAGGTGGCCGACACGGCGGCGGTGAACAGCGTCTCCTTGTCGGTGAAGTGGCTGTAGACCGTGAGCTTTGAAACACCGGCCGCTGTCGCGACTGCATCCATGCTGGTGCTGGCATAGCCATGGGTCAGGAACAGGGCCTTGGCGGCGTCGAGGATGGCCTGGCGCTTGGCCAGATCCTTTGGCCGGCCGGGGCCAGTGGAAACAGCAGGATCGTTGGGCATGGGATCAGGGGTGGTTGGTAATGGGGTATAGGGTACACCCATGGGGCAGCGTGGGGGAGACTCGGTGTCGGACAGATCAGCCCGCCGTGCTTCACCAAGCGCCAGGCTGCATGAGGTCATTACAGGATGGTCGAAGGGGGGGAAGACGCTGCAATCGTTCTACAGTTTTTTGTAGGAGGTTTCCGAGCAGGCTGGTTAGTTGAAGCGCGTCACATTTTTCTAGAGACGGTAGTGATTACATCGCAAAAGCTTCCGCAGCGCACCAGCGAATAAATGCGCTGCGTAAGCCTCATACGTTGGATCTCGTACTGTATATAGAATGGAGCACAACTAATGATAACGGCTGACTATGTAAGAGCCACCCTCACCAAACAGTGGGATGGCAATGTCATTCAGAACCCGAATATGGTGAGCAACGAGTTCAGTTATACAGATCAGAGCAAGGATGATGCTGCGCTAACACTCCGGCTTGTGGACAGTCAGAGGATCAATGATTTGAAAGAGTATTTGAGTGCGTACGACTTCACTAATGTCAGTACAAATGACTTGAGGAACATTGGAGATCGTCTCTATGAAAATGGACTCATTGACGACCACGTGCGCGGGATGCTCGCGAGCGGTAGAGGTGCGTTCGATATCAATGGTCATCAGACGCACATGGATGAAAAATTCAATGCGATTGCGCTGTTTTATGAGGACCTGCAGGGGACGATGGAAAGCTTGAGTGATGATCCTACAACCTGTGGAGATGTATTGAATATTTCGAAAAAAACCAATCAGGTCCTTAACGCGATGGCCTATTTTTCGAAGTCGACGCGAAGTGATCTGTCTGTCAGGGAGACAGCGTAACTTGAATGGCACCCGCCGCGGTGCCGCGCGGCGGGGCATTTGGTTATCAGTGGCCGTAGGTGACGGTACCGGTATAGAGCGATGCAGCGTTCGAACTGCCACGTTGACGAATTCGGTAAGTGCCGAGCTCACCGACTTTGTAGTAAGAGGTGGCGGTGTTGGTTGGGCCTGCTACCCTTTTCCAGTGTCCTTCAGCTAACTGATCGATATACATATCGGGTGGCGATCCTGCGCCCGACGCCTTGACAGTTAGTTCGATCAGCGTATTCAAACATGTCGAGCCTATTGTGAATGGGCCATACGCTGTGGTATCGGCTACCTGGGTCGATCCACTGTAGGTATTCCTGATGTTCGTACAGGCCGAGGCCTGGGCCGACAGCAGCAGCGAAGCCACGATCGACGACAGCAGCCAGTGAGTGCGCCGACGGGCGCGGGGACAGGTGGTTTGGCTGACAATACGGGTCATAGGGAGCTTTCCTTTTAAGGTTTCAGGGATGCCTCCATGGCACCCTGGACCTTACTGAAACCCACCCCCCCTGTATGTCGGAGCTTTCCGAGCGTGAGAAAAATCTCCCCATGAATTGGTCGGCCCGCCGTTCTCCCTCGCTGCGATCCTCCCGTTTCCCATCAGGCCAAGAACCCTTCTCATCGCCCGTCTTCCCGCCACCGCTTCGCTGATTTAATATACCCATCAGTATAAATATTCGAAGTGCCATTCGCGAAAGGTCATTCATCATGTTGCGCCATGCCTTGCCCCTCGCTTTGCCCCTCACCCTGGGCCTGTTGCTGACTGCCTGCGGGCAGGAAAGCGCCGCCCCCGTCGCCATCCGCCCGGCCATGGTGGTGCAGCCGCAACCGGCTACCGCCGCCGTCGACAGCTACCCCGGCGAGGTGCGTGCGCGCTTCGAGCCGGAGCTGGCGTTCCGTATCGGCGGCAAAGTCAGCCGGCGGCTGGTCGAGGAGGGGCAGCGGGTCAAGGCCAACCAGGCCCTGGCCGAGCTGGACCCGCAAGACGTGCGTCTGCAACTGGAGGCCAGCCGTGCCCAGGTGGCCGCTGCCGAAGCCAACCTGAGCCTGGTGAAGGCCGAACGCGATCGCTACAAGACCCTGCTCGACAAGCAGATGGTCAGCCACTCCGCCTACGACAACGCCGAGAACCTCTATCGCGCCGGCCTCGCGCGCCTCAAGCAGGTGCGCGCCGAGTTCGACGTGGCCGGCAACCAGACCGAATACGCGGTGCTGCGGGCCACCCAGGACGGTGTCGTGGCCAAGCGCCAGGTGGAAGTCGGCCAGGTGGTCGCCGCCGGGCAGACGGTGTTCACCGTGGCCACCGACGGCGAGCGCGAAGTGCTGATCAGCCTGCCAGAGCAGAACTTCGGTCGCTTCAAGGTCGGCCAGCCGGTGCAGGTCGAGCTGTGGTCGCAGCCCGATGCGCGCTTCGCCGGGCGCATCCGCGAACTGTCGCCGGCCGCCGACCCGCGCTCGCGCACCTTCGCAGCGCGCATTGCCTTCAACGCTGGCAAGGTGCCGGCGGAGCTGGGGCAAAGCGCGCGGGTGTTCATTGCCCACGCCGAGCAGGTGCCCCTGGCGGTGCCGCTGTCGGCGCTCAGCGCCGAGAACGGCCAGACCTACGTCTGGCGGGTCGATGCCAACAACACCCTCAAGCGCACCCCGGTGCGGGTGGGTGCCTACGGCGAAAAAACCGTGCCGGTACTCGAAGGGCTGAATGCGTCGGACTGGGTAGTGGCTGCTGGCGGCCATGTGCTGCACGAAGGCGAACAGGTACGGCCGGTGGACCAGTCCAATCGCGTGGTGAATCTGGCGGCTAACAAGGAGTAAGTCCCGATGGGTTTCAACCTTTCCGCCTGGGCGCTGCGCAATCGCCAGATCGTACTGTTCCTGATGATCCTGCTGGCCGTGGTCGGCGCACTGTCCTACACCAAACTGGGCCAGAGCGAAGACCCGCCATTCACCTTCAAGGCCATGGTTATCCGCGTGAACTGGCCGGGCGCCAGTGCCGAGGAAGTCTCGCGGCAGGTCACCGAGCGCATCGAAAAAAAGCTGATGGAGACCGGCGAGTACGAACGGATCGTCTCGTTTTCCCGGCCGGGTGAATCCCAGGTCACCTTCATGGCCCGCGATTCGCTGCATTCCAAGGACATTCCCGAGCTCTGGTACCAGATCCGCAAGAAGGTCGCGGACATCCGCCACACCCTACCGCCGGGGGTTCAGGGGCCATTCTTCAATGACGAGTTCGGCACTACCTTCGGCAATATCTATGCGCTGACCGGCGCCGGCTTCGATTACGCGGTGCTCAAGGACTACGCCGACCGCATCCAGATCCAGTTGCAGCGGGTCAAGGATGTCGGCAAGGTCGAGCTGATCGGCCTGCAGGACGAAAAGATCTGGATCGAGCTGTCCAACCTCAAGCTGGCGACCCTCGGCCTGCCCCTGGCCGCAGTCCAGAAGGCCCTGGAAGAGCAGAACGCGGTGAGCACCGCAGGCTTCTTCGAAACCCCCAGCGAACGCCTGCAACTGCGGGTGAGCGGGCGCTTCGAAACGGTCGAGCAGATCGAGCAGTTCCCGATCCGGGTTGGCGACCGTACCTTCCACATCGGCGATGTGGCCAAGGTGTACCGTGGCTTCAACGATCCACCGGCACCGCGCATGCGCTTCATGGGCGAAGATGCCATCGGCCTGGCCGTGTCTATGAAGCCGGGCGGCGACATCCTGGTGCTGGGCAAGGCCCTGGAGACCGAGTTCGCCCGGGTCGGGCATAACCTGCCAGCGGGCATGGAACTGCGCAAGGTGTCCGACCAGCCGGCCGCGGTGAAGACCGGTGTCGGCGAGTTCGTCCAGGTGCTGGTCGAGGCGCTGGCTATCGTCCTGCTGGTGAGTTTCTTCTCGCTGGGCATGCGCACCGGGCTGGTGGTCGCCCTGGCGATTCCGCTGGTGCTGGCGATGACCTTCGCCACCATGTATTACCTGGGCATCGGCCTGCACAAGATTTCCCTCGGTGCCCTGGTACTGGCGCTGGGCCTGCTGGTGGACGACGCGATCATTGCCGTGGAAATGATGGCGATCAAGATGGAGCAGGGTTTCGACCGCTTCAAGGCGGCCAGCTACGCCTGGACCAGCACGGCCTTCCCGATGCTCACCGGTACCCTGATTACTGCGGCCGGCTTCCTGCCGATTGCCACTGCGCAGTCGGGTACCGGTGAGTACACCCGCTCGATCTTCCAGGTGGTGACCATCGCCTTGCTCGCCTCGTGGATTGCCGCGGTGGTGTTCGTGCCGTACCTGGGCGAGCGGCTGCTACCCGACCTGGCCAAGCTGCACGCGCAAAAGCACGGCAGCCACGACGGTGCGCCGGACCCTTACAGCACGCCGTTCTACCAGCGCGTGCGGCGTCTGGTGGGCTGGTGCGTGGAGCGACGCAAGACCGTGATCGTGCTGACCCTGGCGCTGTTCATCGGCAGCATCGCGCTGTTCCGCTTTGTGCCGCAGCAGTTCTTCCCGGCCTCCGGACGGCTGGAACTGATGGTCGACCTGAAGCTGGCCGAAGGTGCGTCGCTGAGCAACACCGCCGAGCAGGTCAAGCGCCTCGAAGCACTGCTCAAGGAGCGCGCCGGCATCGACAACTATGTGGCATACGTCGGCACCGGTTCACCGCGTTTCTACCTGCCGCTGGACCAGCAGTTGCCGGCGGCGAGCTTTGCCCAGTTCGTGGTGCTGGCCAAGAGCATCGAGGAGCGCGAAGCGCTGCGCAGTTGGCTGATCGGCACGCTCAACGAGCAGTTCCCCACGCTGCGCTCGCGGGTCACGCGTCTGGAGAACGGCCCGCCGGTCGGCTACCCGGTGCAGTTCCGGGTCACCGGCGAGCACATCGAGCAGGTGCGGGCGTTGGCGCGCAAGGTCGCCGCCAAGGTGCGCGAGAACCCGCATGTGGCCAACGTGCACCTGGACTGGGAAGAGCCGAGCAAGGTGGTCTACTTGAATATCGACCAGGAGCGCGCACGAGCCCTTGGGGTAAGTACGGCGAACCTGTCGAGCTTCCTGCAAAGCTCGCTGACCGGGTCGAGTGTCAGCCAGTACCGCGAGGACAACGAACTGATCGAGATCCTCCTGCGTGGCACGCCGAAGGAGCGCACCGAGCTGTCGGCGCTGCCGAGCCTGGCGGTGCCGACTGACAATGGCCAGAGCGTGGCCTTGGCGCAGATCGCGACACTGGAATATGGCTTCGAGGAAGGCATTATCTGGCACCGCAACCGTCTGCCGAACGTGACCGTGCGTGCGGACATCTACGGCAAGGAGCAACCGGCGACCCTGGTGCAGCAGATCCTGCCGACGCTGGAGCCGGTGCGTGCCGAGTTGCCGGAGGGTTACCTGCTGGAGGTGGGCGGGACGGTGGAGGATGCCACGCGCGGACAGAAGTCGGTGAATGCCGGGGTGCCACTGTTCATCGTGGTGGTGCTGACCTTGCTGATGCTGCAGTTGCGCAGCTTCTCGCGCACGGTGATGGTGTTCCTCACGGCGCCGCTGGGGTTGATCGGGGTGACTTTGTTCCTGCTGGTGTTCCGCCAGCCATTCGGCTTTGTGGCGATGCTGGGGACGATTGCTCTGTCGGGGATGATCATGCGCAACTCGGTGATCCTGGTCGATCAGATCGAGCAGGATATCGCCGCCGGGCTGGACCGTTGGCAGGCGATCATCGAGGCCACGGTACGGCGCTTCCGGCCGATCGTGCTGACTGCGTTGGCGGCGGTGCTGGCAATGATTCCGCTGTCGCGCAGTGTGTTCTTCGGGCCAATGGCGGTGGCGATCATGGGCGGCTTGATCGTGGCGACGGCGCTGACGCTGCTGTTCTTGCCGGCGCTGTATGCGGCCTGGTTCAGGGTGAAGAAAGAGTGAGATGGGTTTGCCGGCCTCATTGCGCAATGAGGTCGGCAGGCGCGTGACCTGTCATTTATGCCAGTAGCGCTATCCGATCAGCTCGATACAGTGCTTGGCAAACCCCGTCGCCATGAGGTGAGCCAGCATGAGCAAACGATTCTGTTCCTACACCTATGATTCGATCGATCGCGTGGCAGAACAAACGTTGCCCTTGAACTCGCCACTGCTGAAGTTCTATCAGGATGCGCGCTTGGGCACTGAGTTAGAAGCGGGGCGGCAGCGTCGCTTTTTCCATGGCGAAGGGCTGACCCTGGCGCACCGCGAGCAATATGGCGAACGTCTGGATACAGCCTTGCTGGCCGCCGTCACGCACGGTACGCCGACGGTGTTGCTGACGAAAACCGGCCTGTATCCACAGGTCTTTTCCCCGTATGGCGTGCCCGGCCCACTGTTCAGTCGCGCGGGTTTCAACGGCGAGCAGCCCGACCCGGTAACTGGCCATTATCCGCTGGGTAATGGCTACCGGTGTTTCAATCCGATGCTTATGCGCTTCAACAGCCCGGACAGCTGGAGCCCCTTTGGCAAGGGGGGGATGAATGCCTATGCGTATGGGCGCGGCGATCCGGTCAATTACGCTGACCCGTCAGGGCACTCGCCGGTTGGCAAATTTGTTGGCAAGTACCTTAGGGAAATTGTTTCTAGAACAATAAAAAAGTCAGGTTCAGGCAAGGTAAAAAAACAGGAAGTCAGATGGCGCAAGCTCAATGAGCCAGCTTCTTTGAAAGTGCAGAGTGCACAGAAGTTGCAGGGCACACAGTTCGAGGAACTGCGTAATGATTTCCCGGCGCTTTCTTCTTCTGCCAGAAAGCTGGTGCCGAGCGAGAGAGTTTATCCATTCCTCACCGGCCCGCAGGTCAACAATTATCCGCGATCCCTGCCGTCCATTCCGCCCCACGAGCTGGTTAAGCTGGCGGCGGATCAGCCGTTCGACATAACGGACTTTGCTTCGTTTCACGCCGCTTCGAAAAACTACAAGTCCGAGATCTTCTTCGATGGGGTTTTCGGTGTGGACACGTTCTCACGGCTAAAAGCAGGAACGAATCTCACGCTTGCCCAGCGAAATACCCGGCTGCAAATGCAGATGGATATCGAGAGTGCCCGGATCCGCGATGCACTGCCCCCGCCGGCGATGCCATAGCATCAATGATTACATTGCGCAGGGTTTGCCGGACGCCTCGCGGGACAAGCCCCGCGAGGCGTCATCAGGCGTTTACAGTGCGCCAAATACCTTCTTGGCCAGGCTGGTAGCTGCCGCAGCCGGGTTCTCGCGAATTGCCGCTTCCTGCTTGCCGATCATCTCGAACAGGCCATTGAGCGCCTGCTCGGTCACGTAACCCTCGACGTTGGCATTCTTCGCATCCAGCACCCCGAGGCTCGCCGCTTGACCGGCAAAGCTGTTGTACTGCTGGGCCAGGCCGACCTTGTCGGTGGCCTGCTTGACGATCGGCAGGAACTTCGCCCGAATCTGCTCACGGCTGGACTTGCTCAGGTACGCCGTCGCCGACTCGTTGCCGCCGCTGAGAATGCCCTTGGCATCTTCCACCGTCATCTTTTTCACCGCATCCACCAGCAACGCCTGCGCCTGCGGCACTGCCGCCTCCGCCGCCTGGTTCATGCTGGCTTCAAGCTGCTCGACCTGAGCGCCCATGCCGAACTTCTTCATGGCCTTGGCCGCCTTGCCGAGGTTACCTGGCAACTCGATCCGCACATCCGGGTTGGCACTGAAACCACCTGGCACACCCAATTGCTTAACGGCAATTTGCGCGCCTTGGGTCAGCGCGTCTTTCAAACCGCCGGTGGCATCTTTTTGCGACAAATCGCTGAGCGACAGTGCCAGGGCGCTGGCCGACAGCAGCAGGCCGGCACACAGGCCGGTGAAGGTTAGAGCGGGACGAAACATGGCAGCTTCCTTATCGGGAGTGAAGGCAAACAATCAACGAACGGCGTCGACCTTGATCCGCAGCGGTTGAACATCGCTGCCATCGAGCTGTACACCGTGGTGTTCGGTGTTGATGAACAGCAGTTTGCCGTCCAGCTCGATGCGCGCGCTCACCGCATAACGGTGGCCCGGCTTGATTTGCGCCGGGTCGTAGGCAAGGTGGAAGGCCAGCGGCACCTGGCCTTTGACCGGGCCGTTCTGGCTGGCCAGGGTCACCGCCGGGGCGTCCATCAGCGAGACGTCCTGCAGGCTTACGCTGAGCGTCGCCGACGGCGGCAGGGCAATGCGTTGCAGGTAGAACACTTCACCGTCGAGGCTGGCCTTGGGCGGAGCAGCGGTGGTGCAGGCAGCCAGCAGGGCGCCCAGCACGGAACCGCAAATGGCCAGGGTCAATTTCTTCATTACGTTCTCCTTAACACGAGCGCCGCCAGGACGACGCCCGTTTTCACATGAGCAGTGGGTAGTGGGTAAAGGCCAGTATGGCCTATGCGGGCGTATCGCCATGCTCGTCGTTGCGGTGCAGCGCCACCTGCCGGATCGACAGGCGCACCTCCGCCGAGAGCACGCGCTTGGCCGCGCCTTCGGCCAGCTCGCTGAGCTTTTCATGGTAGCCGAGCTTGCCGGCCGCATCCGGGCGCAGGACGCCCTGCTCGATCTGGGTCTGGATGAAATGACGGAACAGGCTCTTGTCGAAGAATTCCGGTGCATTCAGCCCATGCAGGATCGACAGGCGCTGGGCCATGACCACGCAGAGGTCTTCCAGCTCTTCGGCGCTCAGCGTGTGCTGGCCGCTGTTGAGCAGCAAGGCAGTGGCCATGTAGAAACGCTGCAGGGTCTGGGTAATGGCGCGGGCCAGCAGGGTCAGCAGCACGAACTGCCGCGAGCTCGGTGCCGGGCGCAGGTACACGCCGTTCTCGAAACGCAGCAGGCCTTGTTCGACGAAGGCCTCCAGCCACTGGTCGATGACCCCGTCGAGGTCTTCCGGCGCCCAACGCAGGAACAGCTCCGATTGCAGGTACGGGTACAGCGCGCGGGTGTATTGCAGGATCTGTTCGCGGCTCATCCGCGAGCTGCTCTGGAAGAAGCTCGCCAGCAACGCCGGCAGGGCGAAGATGTGCAGGACGTTGTTGCGGTAATAGGTCATCAGGACCGCATTCTGCTCGTCCAGGTAGAGGATCCGCCCGAGGGCGTCCTGTTGCTCGGCGAGCAGGTCCATGCCGCGCACGTGGCTGATCAGCGCCAGGCCGTCGCCCTCGGGCAGGGTGGTGTGCGGCGAGTACGGCACCTTGCGCAGCAGCGCCAGGTACAGGTTCAGCACCCGCGCCAGGGCGCGTTCGTCGAGGGCCAGGCGGGTGGTCGAGAGCAGCGCCAGGGCCACCAGGTTGACCGGGTTGATCGCGGCCGCCTCGTTGAGGTGCTGGGCCACCTTTTCGCCCAGGCGCGAGGTGGTTTCGTTGAGCCAGGCCGGGCGGTACTGCGCGCCATGCTCCTGCTCGCGCCAGCCAGGTTGCTGCTGGTCGAGGAACTGGCCGAGACGGATCGGCTCGCCGAAGTTCACCGCGACCTGGCCGAAGCGCTGCTTGAGCGCACCGATGACCTTGAAGATGTCGAAGATCGACTCCTTCTTCTTGCTGGCGCCGCGCAGTTCGCCGAGGTAGGTACGGCCTTCGAGCACGCGCTCATAGCCGATGTACACCGGCACGAAGACGATCGGCGTACGCGAGGAGCGCAGGTAGCTGCGCAGGGTGATCGCGAGCATGCCGGTTTTCGGTTGCAGCATGCGCCCGGTGCGCGAACGCCCGCCCTCGACGAAGTACTCCACCGGGAAACCCTTGGTGAACAGCGTGTGCAGGTATTCGTTGAACACCGCGGTGTACAGCGGGTTGCCCTTGAACGTGCGGCGCATGAAAAACGCCCCGCCACGGCGCAGCAGGCCGCCGATCACCGGCATGTTGAGGTTGATCCCGGCGGCGATGTGCGGCGGGGTCAGGCCGTTGCGGAACAGCAGGTAGGACAGCAGCAGGTAATCGATGTGGCTGCGGTGGCACGGCACATAGATCACCTCGTGCCCGGGGGCGATGGCCTGCACGTGCTCGATGTGGTTGACCTTGATGCCGTCGTAGATCTTGTTCCAGAACCAGCTCAGCACCACTTCGAGGAAGCGGATGGCGGTGTAGGTGTAGTCCGAGGCGATCTCGTTGCCATAGCGCAGCGCGGTGGCTTCGGCCTTGGCCAGCGGGATCTTCTCGCGTTCGGCCTCGTCGGCAATCGCCTGGCGCACCAGTGGGTCGTGGACCAGGCCCTTGACCAGGTTGCGTCGGTGCGAGATGTCCGGGCCGATCACGGCGGTTTTCAGGTTGCGAAAGTGTACCCGCAGCAGGCGCTGGGCCATGCGCACGGTGCGTTCATGCCCCTTGTTGTGATCGACCAGCTCGCGCAGGTGAATCGGCGCCGAGAACTGCACGCGGGTCTTGCGCCCCAGCATCAGGATGGTCAGCAGCCGACGCAGGCGCCCGGTGACCGCCCAACTGTCGGCAAACAGCAGCTTCCACGGGCTCGATTCGCTGGCTGGCGACTGGCCCCAGAACACGCTCACGGGGATGATCTGCGCATCCTGCTCCGGGTGCTGGCTGACTGCGTTGACCAGCCGCGCCAGGCTTGGCGGTGCGCCGCGCTTGTCCTGGCGGCCGAACCAGTCGGGTTCGGGGGTCAGGTAGAAGAACGCGGCCGGCTCCATCAGTGTGCCGACGGAAACGGGCAGTACCGGACGTGGCAGCCCTGCCTTGGTGCACTCACGGTCGAGGACTGCCAGGTCGGTGAGCGACGGCGATTGCAGGGCGTAGAACACCGGCCGGCTACGGTCCAGGTTCAGGGTGAAGGACGACTGGTTAATGGTCTCGGAGCGAACCCACAGGTACAACAGGCGGCGCAGGCCGCCGAAAATCAGGCGGCGCAGAGGTGAACGGGTCATACAGTGTGTGCTCTGGATAATAAATTCGAGTACTTGCTCGGTAGGTTAGTGTGCCGTATCCGCGCAAGTTCAGCAAAAACCGGCCCGGTCATAAAAAATATTTCCTGGCTGTCTTATACTCGGTCCGCCACTTGCAGGCGTATTCGGCAAGCGGCGTAAACGGAGGGCCGGAGTGCCCTGCGTGAACAAGGCGATTCCAAAATAAAAACCCGGAGTAGTTCAGATGTCGTCTCGTGAGACTGGAAGTGTTAAGTGGTTCAATGACGCCAAAGGTTATGGCTTCATTCAACGTGAAGGCGGGGCGGATGTCTTCGTTCACTACCGCGCGATCCGCGGTGAGGGGCATCGCACCCTGATCGAAGGGCAACAGGTCGAATACAACCTCACCCAGGGCCAAAAAGGCCTGCAGGCTGAAGACGTTGTAGGGCTCTAAAGCTGCAAGCTTGAAGCTTCAAGCTGCAAGAAGACCGTGCGCTCTTGCAGTTTGAAGCTAGCAACCTCCTTGTAGCTTGCAGCGGCTTAGTGCGTACGCCAGGTGATTTCTTCCTCACCGTCGGCGCTGATGCGGATCCAGCGATCGGCATCGTCTTCACCTTCTTCCTCGACCCAGGTGCCTGGTGCGCAACGCACTTCGACGTTGAGCGCAGCAAAGGCCGCGCGGGCGCAGGCGATGTCGTCGTCCCACGGGGTCTTGTCACTTTCCAGGTACAGGCTGTTCCATTTCCCTACAGCTTTCGGTAACCAGGTAACAGCAATGCCGCCGGCAAGGCACTTCCAGGTCTGGCCCTTCTGTGTCCATTCGCTGCACGGACCGAGGGCGGCACCGAGCCAGGTGGCGATCTGCTTATGATCGACGTCGGCGTCCTTCAGGTAGATCTCGATATCGGGTTGGCGCATGGGGTTCTCCAGGTGCGGCTCAGTCTTGCAGCACAAAATAATCGTAACGCATCGATACGGTCACCTCGAAAGGCTCCGCCTGTTCGATGACGCACCTGCGTTTTTCCGCACTGGCGCGCCAGCCGTGCGGGGTCATCGCCAGCAGGTTGGCGCGGTCGACCGGGGAGGCCAGGCTCAGGGCGAAGCTCAGGGTTTCGCTGTGCGCGTGGAGCATGCCCGCCGGGACCAGGGCCAGGTGTTTGTCGTCGGCGTAGTCGCGCACTTCGTCGTAGAGCTGCTCGCGCAGTTCCATCAGATGGCCGCTGGTCGGTCCGACGCGCATCAGGCCGCCGCCGGTGCTGAGCAGGCGCTTGGCTTCCTGCCAGTCGAGCGGGCTGAAGACGCTGGCGAGGAACTGGCAACTGGCGTCGGCCAGCGGCACGCGGGCCATGCTCGCCACCAGCCAGCTCAGTGCCGGGTTGCGCCGGCAGGCACGCTTGACCGCCTCGCGGGAGATGTCCAGGGCATAGCCGTCGGCCTGCGGCAGGGCCTCGGCGATCTGCGCGGTGTAGTAACCCTCGCCGCAGCCAATGTCGAGCCAGCGGCCCGGCGCGCGCTCGGCCGCCAGTTCCGCCAGGCGCCGGGCCACCGGGGCATAATGCCCGGCATTGAGGAAGTCGCGGCGGGCCTCGACCATGGCCTGGTTGTCGCCGGGGTCGCGGCTGTTCTTGTGTTGCACTGGCAGCAGGTTCAGGTAACCCTGGCGGGCACGGTCGAAACGGTGCCCGGCGAGGCAGGCGACACCGTTATCGGCCGCGCTCAGCGCGGCGCTGCAGATCGGGCAGATGAGCATCAGGCAAGCAGCCGGGTCAGGGTCTGGTAGTAGATCTCGGTCAGCACGTCGAGGTCGCTGGCCAGGATCCGCTCGTTGACCTGGTGAATGGTCGCGTTCACCGGGCCCAGCTCGACGACCTGGGTGCCGAGGGTGGCGATGAAGCGCCCGTCCGAGGTGCCACCACTGGTCGAGGCCTGGGTTTCGCGGCCGGTGACGGCTTTGATGCTGGCCGAGACGGCGTCCAGCAGGGCGCCCGGCTCGGTCAGGAACGGCAGGCCGGACAGCGCCCAGTCGATGCTCCAGTCCAACTGGTGCTTGTCGAGGATCGCCGCGACGCGGGCTTGCAGGCCTTCGACGGTGGATTCGGTGGAGAAGCGGAAGTTGAACAGCGCGGTCAGCTCGCCGGGTACCACGTTGGTGGCGCCGGTGCCGGCGTTCAGGTTGGAGATCTGGAAGCTGGTGGGCGGGAAGAACGCATTGCCTTCGTCCCAGTGTTCGGCTGCCAGCTCCGCCAGGGCCGGCGCGGCCAGGTGGATCGGGTTTTTCGCCAGGTGCGGGTAGGCCACGTGGCCTTGCTTGCCGCGAACCGTCAGCTTGGCGCCGAGCGAGCCGCGGCGGCCGTTCTTGACCACATCGCCGACCAGGGTGGTGCTCGACGGCTCACCGACGATGCACCAGTCCAGGCGCTCCTTGCGCGCTGCCAGGCGTTCGACCACGGCCTTGGTGCCGTGGTGGGCCGGGCCTTCTTCGTCGCTGGTGATCAGGAAGGCGACCTTGCCCTTGTGGTGCGGGTAGTCGGCGACGAAGCGCTCGGTGGCGACCACCATGGCCGCCAGACTGCCTTTCATGTCGGCGGCACCACGCCCGCAGAGCATGCCGTCGGCGTCGATCAGCGCGTCGAACGGGTCGTTCTGCCAGGCGTGCACCGGGCCGGTGGGCACCACGTCGGTGTGCCCGGCGAAGCACAGTACCGGACCGTCCTGGGTACCGTGGGTGGCCCAGAAGTTGTCGACGTCTTCGATGCGCATCGGTTCGAGGCTGAAGCCAGCATCGCCCAGGCGCTGCATCATCTGTTTCTGGCAGTCGAAGTCGAGCGGGGTCACCGAAGGGCGGCGGATCAGGTCGCAGGCCAGTTCAAGGGTAGGCGAGAGGTCGGCTGGGGCCGTCATGAAAGACTCCGGGGGACAAGGCTGGGGTACGGGTGAGGGGGCGTTATCTTATAGCAAAAAGTACCCTGTAGGCGCTGGCTTGCCTGCGATCTGCTGCGAAGCAGCAGCAAAAACAGCCAATTGGCAGTGCCAGAAACAACGTGGTTGCAGCTTTTACGAGCGCTTCGCACTCGCTCGCAGGCAAGCCAGCTACAGGGGCCAGCTTGCCTGCAACGGGGCTCAGGCGGCAGGTGTCTCTTCAGGTGCCGGCTGAGGCTTGGGCAGCGACGACAGCAGTGCCATCACCAGCGCCGCCAGGTACGGCAACGACTGCACCAGCAGCATGGCCACCCAGAAGCGCATGTCGTTGCTCGGCAGACCCTGTACCAGGTAGATCCCGGCCGCAGCGCCCCACAGCAGCAGCATGATGAACAGCTCCTCCCGCGCTTCCGACAGGGCCACCAGCACGCCGTGGCTGTCGGCATTCTTCGGGGTGCGGAAGAACGGAATGCTGCTGGTGAAGAAGCCGTACAGCACGGCCTTGGCAATCGTGTGCGACAGCGCCAGCCCGGCCAGCGCCGCGGCAAACGCGTCCTTCATGTTCACCCCCACCGCGCGCCGGTAGAGGAAGACGATCTTGCCGACCTTGAACACGAACAGCGCCAGTGGCGGGATGGCGAAGATCAGCAGCGGCGGGTCGACCCGCTGCGGCACGATGATCATCGCCGCCGACCACAACAGCGCACCGACGGTGAAGAAGATGTTCATGCCATCGGCAATCCACGGCAGCCAGCCGGCCAGGAAGTGGTAGCGCTGGCCACGGGTCAGCTCCGAATCCTTGCCGCGCAACAGGCTGGCGGCATGCCGCTTGATGATCTGGATCGCGCCATAGGCCCAGCGGAAGCGCTGCTTCTTGAAGTCGATGAAGGTATCGGGCATCAGGCCCTTGCCGTAGCTCTCATGCGAGTAGGCCGCCGAGTAACCTTTCTCGAATACCCGCAGGCCCAGCTCGGCGTCTTCGCAGATACACCAGTCGGCCCAGCCCAGCTCTTCGAGCACCGAACGGCGGGTCATGGTCATGGTGCCGTGCTGGATGATCGCGTCGCGGTCGTTGCGGGTAACCATGCCGATATGGAAGAAGCCCTTGTACTCCGAGTAGCAGAGCTTCTTGAAGGTGCTTTCGTGCTGGTCGCGGTAATCCTGCGGCGACTGCACCACGGCGATTTTCGGGTCGGCGAAGTGCGGCACCATGTGCTTGAGCCAGTTGCGGTCGACGCAGTAGTCCGAGTCGATCACCGCAATCACCTCGGCATCCTTGGCCGTGTGCGGAATCAGGTAGTTCAGCGCGCCGCCCTTGAAACCGGCCAGGGGCGAGACGTGGAAGAACTTGAAGCGCTCGCCGAGCATCTCGCAATGCGCCTTGATCGGCTCCCAGACGGCCGGGTCCTTGGTGTTGTTGTCGATGATCAGGACTTCGTAGTCCGGATAATCCAGGGCAGCTAGGGCGTTGAGGGTCTGTTTGACCATCTCCGGCGGCTCGTTGTAGCACGGCACATGCACCGAGACTTTCGGTCGGTAGGCGCTGTCGGCCTGTACCGGCAGGAACAGCCGTCGACGCTTGTGCGTCCACACCGCCTCGGCCAGTTCGTGGGCCTCGGTAAGCAAGACGATGAACACCCCGAGTGCACCGAGGGCGAGCAAAAAGCCCACGGTCAGGCTGAACCAGGTGCTGTATTGCTGGCTGTAGTCGTAGCCGATCCAGACCAGCACCGAACCGCAGAGGAACGCGGTGAAGGTCAGGAAGGTCCGCCCGCGCTGACGCAGCGCCGAGCCGTCGATCAGCAGCAGGGTCAGCGAGAGCATCGCCAGCACCACCGAGCCGACTGCCAGCACCCGCCATTGCGGGATCGCCACCACCGGGCCTTCGAAGTTGAACTTCTGCTGCCGGGCCGCGTTGAACACGCCCCAGTAAGCGCCCACCGAGCCTTCGTCGCTGGCCTTCCACGGCTGGTCGTAGGCTTCGATCACGAAGTAGTTGTAGCCCTGGCGGTTGAGCTTGTTGACCAGCGTGCGCAGGTAGATTGCCTGGTCCGCCTGGGTGGCGTCGGCACCGCCGCGCATGCGGCCGTTGCTCGGCCAGCCGACCTCGGACAGCAGCAGCGGTTTACGCGGGAACAGGTGTTTCATGTCGCGGGCGCGGTCGAGCACGAACTGCCCGGCATCCTTCATCGGGATGAACTCCCAGTACGGCAGGATGTGCGCGGCGATCAGGTCGACGTGCTTGCCCAGTTCCGGGTGTTCCTTCCAGATGTGCCACTGCTCACTGGTGGTGACCGGCACCTTGACCGCCGCGCGCACGCGGTCGAGGTACTGGATCAGCGCCTCGGGGGTGATTTCCTTGCGGAACAGCGCTTCGTTACCGACCATCACCCGCACCACGCTGCGCGAGGTGTTGGCCAGTTCGATGGCTTTCTGGATTTCGCGCTCGTTGCGCTCCTGGTCGGGGCTGATCCACACGCCCAGGGTGACGCGCAGGCCGAACTCTTCGGCCAGCCTTGGAATCTCCGCCTGGGTGCCTTCGACGGTATAGATGCGGATGCTGTCGGTCAGTTTGCTCAACTGCTCGAGGTCCTGGCGGATCTCGTCCTCGGTTGGGTACTGGCCCTTTTGTGGGCTCTCGCCGAGGCGGAACGGCGAATAGGAGAAACCGGAGATCTGTTCCGGCCAGTTGGGGGCGGAGACCGGGCGGTTGATGAGCGCCCAGAACCCGGTGAATAGCGCGGCAATTGCCATGACTATCACCAGGTTGATACCAAATTTACGCGATGACATAGACGTTTCGGGTTCCGAAAGGGTTGCTCGGGACATTAAAGCAGGATTACAACGGCCATTACTAATGTGGATAGACCGCGCGCGGTCTGTTACGTGCTGTCATCGGGCGCCGAGCGGCCTATAATGCGCGCCGGTTTTTTAGGGTTGCGTCATGAGTACAGAAGATCCACGCTTTGCCGGCGTTGCCCGGTTGTATGGCCAGGAAGGCCTGCAGCGCTTGCGCGCGGCCCATGTGGCCATCGTCGGGATCGGCGGTGTCGGCTCGTGGGCGGCTGAAGCCATTGCTCGCAGCGGGGTTGGCGAAATCTCGTTGTTCGACCTCGACGACGTCTGCGTGAGCAACACCAATCGTCAGTTGCACGCGCTGGAAGGTAATGTCGGCCGGGCCAAGGTCGAAGTGACCGCCGAGCGCCTGCGCGCGATCAACCCGGATTGCACGGTGCATGCGGTAAGCGATTTCGTTACCCGCGAGACCATGGCCGAGTACATCAGCGAAGACCTCGACTTCGTCATCGACTGCATCGACAGCGTGATGGCCAAGGCCGCGCTGATCGCCTGGTGCAAGCGCCGCAAGATCGGCATCATCACCACCGGCGGTGCCGGCGGGCAGATCGACCCGACGCAGATCCAGGTGGTCGACCTCAACCGCACGGTCAACGACCCGCTGGCTTCGCGGGTGCGTTCGACCCTGCGTCGCGACTACAACTTCTCGCGCACCGTTACCCGTAACTACGGCGTGCCCTGCGTGTATTCCACCGAGCAGCTGCGCTATCCGAAGCCGGATGGCGGGGTGTGCCTGCAGAAGCGTTTTGTCGGCGAGGGGGTGAAGCTGGACTGTGCCGGCGGGTTTGGCGCGGTGATGATGGTAACGGCGACCTTCGGCATGGTCGCCGCCACCAAGGCCGTCGACAAGCTGGTGGCCGGCACCCGCCGGCCTTCGGAACGGCAGAAGCCTCAGTCGCCGGCGGCGAGCTGAGCCATCCGTTGCAGTACTGCATTCAGGCCGTTGCTGCGCGACGGTGAGAGCTGCCGGCCAAGGCCGAGCTGCTCGAACCAGGCTGCCAGGTCGAGCTGCAACAGCTCGGCGCTGGACAGGTCCTCGACCCGCACCAGCAACAGCGCCAGCAGGCCGCGTAGCAGGCGGGCGTCGCTGCTGGCGCGGAACTGCCAGCGGCCGTCGTGCTGTTCGGCCAGCAACCAGACCTTGCTTTCGCAGCCGTGTACCCGGTGCGGCTCGGTTTTTTCCGCTTCGCTCAAGGGCGCCAGGCGCTCGCCCCATTGCATCAGCAGGCGCGCACGTTGTTCCCAGCCGGCGCTGCCGGTGAACTGATCGAGGGCCTCGGCGGCGCCGTCCGGCAGGCTCATCGCAACAGCTCCAGGGCTTGGTCGAGTGCGCCAAAGAAGCGCTGCAGGTCGTCCGAGTCGTTGTACAGCGCCAGCGATACCCGTACCGCGCCGTCCAGACCGAGGCTGCCGAGCAGCGGCATGGCGCAGTGATGGCCGGCCCGCACGGCAATGCCCTGTTCGGTGAGCAGGTGGGCGAGGTCGGCGTTGTGCACGTCGTCGACCACGAAGCTGGCCAGGGCCAGCTCCGGTTCGCCGAGCACGCGGATACCGTCGCGATCGTGCAGGCCGCGCAGCAGATGGCGGTGCAGCGCGGCTTCATGTTCCAGCAGCGCGCACGGGTCGAGGCTGGCCAGGTAGTCGAGGCTGGCGCCCAGGCCGATCACGCTGGCAATCGGCGGCGTGCCGGCTTCGAAGCCGAGCGGGGCAGGGCGGAAGCTTGCTTGCTGGTAACCGGCCAGCTGGACCATTTCGCCGCCGAACTGCCAATGGCGCAGGCGGGCCAGCGCTTCGCTGCGGCCGTAGAGCACGCCGAGGCCGTCCGGGCCGTACAGCTTGTGGCTGGAAAACACGTAGAAGTCGCAGCCAAGTTGGTGCACATCGTGGCGGCCGTGGACGATGCCCTGGGCGCCGTCGACCACGCTAAGTGCGCCCTGGGCGCGGGCATGGTCGAGCAGCGCGTGCAGCGGTTGCCAGGTGCCGAGCACGTTGGACAGCTGACTGACCGCCAGCAGGCGGGTGCGCGGGCCGATCAGTTGCAGGGCAGCGTCGAGGTCGATATGTCCGCGACCGTCGAGCGGCAGGATCACCAACTTGAGGCCCTTGCGCTGGGCCAGTTGCTGCCAGGGCAACAGGTTGGCGTGGTGCTCCAGGGCACTGACAGCGATTTCCTCGCCGGCTTCGAACAGGTGTTCAAGGCCATAGGCCAGGAGGTTCAGCGCCGAAGTGGCACCGTGGCTGAAGACGATCTGCTGGGCGTCGCTGGCGTTCAGCCAGCCGGCGACCTTCTCGCGGGTGGCTTCGAAGGCCTGGGTGGCCAGCGCACCGGGCAAATGCTGGGCGCGGTGCACATTGGCGGCACCGTGACCGTAATAGTGGCTCAAGGCATCGAGCAGGGCTTGCGGTTTTTGCGTGGTGGCAGCGTTGTCCAGGTAGGTCTGGTGCTGGCGTTGCAGAGCGGCGATGGCCGGAAAGTCGGCGCGCCACGGAGAGGGCTGGAACATGATGTCGGGACCTGAGTATCGGGTCTGGCGATGTGCCAGACCCGATCGTACCACTTAGTTGTGGGCGTGCAGAGCTTCGTTCAGCTCGATGGCCGACTTGTGGGTTTTGCATTCCACTGCGCCGGTCACCGAGTTGCGGCGGAACAGCAGGTCTGGCTGGCCAGCCAGGTCGCGCGCCTTGACCACTTTGACCAGTTGGTTCTGCTCGTCGAGCAGGGCCACCTTGGTGCCGGCGGTCACGTACAGGCCGGACTCGACGGTGTTGCGGTCGCCCAGGGGGATACCGATACCGGCGTTGGCGCCGATCAGGCAGCCTTCGCCGACCTTGATCACGATGTTGCCGCCACCGGACAGGGTGCCCATGGTCGAGCAGCCGCCGCCCAGGTCCGAACCCTTGCCGACGAAGACGCCGGCGGAAACGCGGCCTTCGATCATGCCTGGGCCTTCGGTGCCGGCGTTAAAGTTGACGAAGCCTTCGTGCATGATCGTGGTGCCTTCGCCGATGTAGGCGCCCAGGCGGACACGGGCGCTGTCGGCGATACGCACGCCGGCTGGCACGACGTAGTCGGTCATTTTCGGGAACTTGTCCACCGAAAACACTTCCAGCAGCTCGCCTTTGAGGCGGGCTTCCAGTTGCTGGCCGGCCAGTTCGTTCAGGTCGACTGCACCCTGGCTGGTCCAGGCCACGTTCGGCAGCAGCGGGAAGATCCCGGCCAGGTTCAGGCCGTGCGGCTTGACCAGGCGGTGCGAGAGCAGGTGCAGCTTGAGGTAGGCTTCCGGGGTGGAGGTCAGGGCGGCGTCTTCGGCCAGCAGGGTGACCACCAGCGGCTTGTTGCTTTCGGCCAGGCGGGTCAGCAGGGCGTTCTGTACGGCATCGATGCCCTTGACCGCGTCGGCCAGCTGCGCGGCTTGCGCGTTGCTGAAGGCGATGGCCTGGTTGCCGCCTTCATAACCGAGGATCGGCGCGATGGCGGCGACCAGCTCGGCAGACGGCTTGAGCAGTGGCTGAGCGTAGAAGACTTCCAGCCAGGCGCCTTGGCGGTTCTGGGTGCCGACACCGAAGGCCAGGCTGAACAGGGAAGTGGACATGCAGTTACCTCTTGCGAAATTGAGTGAATTCGTCGGGCTCAGCGCAGGGCTGCCGCGTACAGGTCCGGCTTGAAGCCGACCAGGGTCTTGTCGCCAAGGTCGAGTACCGGACGCTTGATCATCGACGGCTGGGCCAGCATCAGCTCGACGGCCTTGGCCTGGTCGAGGTCGGCCTTCTGGGTGTCGTCGAGTTTGCGGAAGGTGGTGCCGGCACGGTTCAGGATGACCTGCCAGCCGTGCTCGTCGCACCAGCGGTTGAGGCTGTCGCGGTCGATGCCCTGGGCCTTGTAGTCGTGGAAATCGTAGCCAATGGCCTGCTCTTCAAGCCAGGTCCGGGCCTTTTTCATCGTGTCACAGGCTTTGATGCCGTAAAGAGTGTAAGCCATTGAACGTTAAGGGCTGCCGGACATTGCCAGAACGGCCCCGAGACTCCTCGAAGAATGGGTGGGCTGGATTATGCGGTATCCCCGGACCCGGCGCCACGGTTGTGGCAGCCCGGCCGACCCGAGGGGCATACGCGCCAGGGTAGCGCAGGCATGTGACGGTGCGGTGTGGGCGAATCTGTGTAGCATGGTGTTACATAATCCCCGGTGGTCTGCGACTTTTGTGCAGCGGCCTGCTCGGCGCCAGAGCCGCTAACATGTGCCGTCAATGGCAATGCTCTGGCCATCCGGTGGGCGCTGTCGTTGCGCGCTTTCGACATTGAACAGGAAACCCGCCGTATGCAGTCAGCCTATACCGTCCTCATTCTGCTGATGCTGGTGAGTGTCTCGAAACTGCTCGGGCGCCTGATCCCGTTGCCCCTGCCGCTGGTGCAGATCGCTGCCGGGGCCTTGCTGGCCTGGCCGACCCTGGGGCTGCACGTGGCCCTCGACCCCGAGTTGTTCCTCTTCCTGTTTCTGCCGCCGCTGCTGTTCTCCGATGGCTGGCGCATGCCCAAGCGCGAGCTGTGGCGCATGCGTGGGCCGATCCTGACCATGGCGGTCGGGCTGGTGCTGTTTACCGTGGTTGGCGCCGGCTACTTCATTCACTGGATTTTGCCGAGCATTCCGCTGCCGGTGGCCTTCGCCCTGGCTGCCGTGCTGTCGCCGACCGACGCCGTGGCCGTGTCGGCGATTGCCCAGGACCGCCTGCCAACGCCGATCATGCGCATGCTGCAGGGGGAGGCGCTGATGAACGACGCCTCGGGCCTGGTGACCTTCAAGTTCGCCCTGGCGGCGGCGATCACCGGGGTGTTCTCGCTGGCTGAGGCCAGCCTGGCCTTTGTCCTGGTGGCGCTCGGCGGCCTGGCCATTGGCGTGGCCCTGAGCTGGCTGGTCGGGCGGTTGCGGGCGTGGATGATCGCCCGCGGCTGGGACGACCCGGCCACCCATGTGGTGTTCATGTTGCTGCTGCCGTTCGCTGCCTACGTTCTGGCCGAACGCCTGGGTGCCTCGGGCATTCTCTCGGCGGTCGCGGCGGGGATGATGCAGAGCTGGCTCGACCTGCTGCCGCGGCAGACCAGCACGCGGATTCTCAACCGCAGCGTCTGGTCGCTGCTGGAGTTTGCCTTCAATGGGCTGATCTTCCTGCTACTGGGCTTGCAGTTGCCGGACATCATCAAAGCCGTCACCAGCCACGAAGCCTCGTTGTGGCCGACTCTGGCCTGGCGTTGCCTGGAGGTGCTGGCGATCTTCCTGGTGCTGGTGGCCTTGCGCTTTATCTGGGTGCAGAGCATCTGGCGGCTGATCGGCGTGCTGCGCCGCTGGCGCGGCAAGGGTGAGCTGGTGCTATTGCCGAATGCGCGCTCGGCCTGGTTGCTGACCGTGGGCGGGGTGCGCGGGGCGGTGACCCTGGCCGGTGTGATGTCGATTCCGCTGTTGATCGGCGTGGGCAAGGATTTCCCCGAGCGGGATCTGCTGATCTTCATCGCGGCGGGAGTGATTCTGTTGTCGCTGGTGGCGGCGTGCCTGACCTTGCCGTTGCTGTTGCGCGGGGTGCTGAAAAGCCCGGACGATGCCTTGCGCCATGAGGTGCAGCAGGCCTGGAAGCTGACGGCCGAAGCGGCGATCCGGGCGCTGGAGGCCGAGGAGGTGATGGAGCCGACGCCCGCTCAGGATGCGGCTCAGGTGGCGGCGCAGGCGTCCTTGGCGACTGAATTGAAAGCACGCTTGATGGCCGAGTATCGGCATCAGTTGGAGGTGTTCAACGATAGCGAAGAGGCCCAGGCACTGGCCGAACAGATGGACCTGCTGGAGCGTCGCTTGCGTTTGCGCGCACTCAAGGCGCAACGGTTGGAGCTGTATAACCTGCGGCGGCGCGATCAGATTGGCGATGATGTGTTGCGCGAGGTGCTGGGGGAGCTGGACCTGAGTGAGGCGAACCTGGGGCAGGTGAAATAGGGCTGCGGTGCAGCCCGTCACCGGCAAGGCCGGCTCCCACAGTGGCGGGTGGATGCTGGTTCTGTGGGAGCGGGCTTCGCAGTGTTATTAAAAAATGTTTAATCGAAGAGCGTTTAGGTATTCTTCCGCCGAGATGTTGTCGTCTTTGTTCACATTGATGAAGCGCACGACCATTTCCACGGCAGCTTCCGTAAAGTCTTGTTTTGTCATGTAGTCTGTAAATTCGCTGAGTGACGTTTTCCCGTCATTATTCGCGTCCATTTTTTTCAGGATCGCTTTTACATCGTCCAGTGTCACTTCCTGATTAGCCATGATGCATCTCCTGGGAAATCGGCATCGTCGATGCCGCTGCCAGAACAGAATTACTCAGTCATCTGGCAGTGACAACTGATAGAAATGTCAGTTGCGCCAAGCGAAATAGTGCTGTTGTACTTGGGAATGGCAAGGCCGGCACACATGGGATCGGTGGCGACTATTCCCTGTGAGTCGGCCTTGCCGGCGATGCTTTTAGCGTTCTACAAAGGCCCGAATCCGCTGCGCAGCTTCAACGCACTCCGCCAGCGGCGCAACCAGCGCCAGGCGCACGCGACCAGCACCCGGGTTGACCCCGTCGACGTCCCGTGACAGGTACGAGCCCGGCACCACGGTGACATGCTGTTGCGCGAACAGGTCACGGCAGAACGCCGCGTCGTCGCCCTTCACCTTGGGCCACAGGTAGAAGCCGCCGTCCGGCTTCTTCACCTCCAGCACCGGGCCGAGAATCTCCAGCACCGCGTCGAACTTCTCACGGTACAGGTCGCGGTTGGCCAGCACGTGCGCCTCATCGTCCCATGCGGCAATACTGGCCAGCTGGGTTTGCACCGGCATCGCGCAGCCGTGGTAGGTGCGGTACAGCAGGAACGCCTTGAGGATCTCGGCGTCACCCGCGACAAAGCCCGAACGCAGGCCCGGCAGGTTGGAACGCTTGGACAGGCTATGGAACACCACGCAACGCTTGAAGTCGCTACGGCCCAGCTCGACGCAGGCGCTCAGTAGCCCGGGGGGTGGGGTTTGTTCGTCGAAGTACAGCTCGCTGTAACATTCGTCGGCGGCAATCACGAAGTCGTGCTCGTCGGCCAGCGCGATCAGCTTCTTCAGGGTTTCCACCGGCACCAGGGCCCCGGTCGGGTTGCCCGGCGAGCACAGGAACAGGATCTGGCAGCGCTGCCAGATCTCGGCCGGCACCGCGTCGAAGTCCGGGTTGAAGCCGTTCTGGTCCAGGCAGGGCAGGTAGTGCGGTTGCGCCCCGGCGAGGAACGCCGCGCCTTCGTAGATCTGGTAGAACGGGTTCGGGCTGACGATCAGCGCGTCCTCGCCCCGGTTGACCACTGCCTGGGTGAACGAGAACAGCGCCTCGCGGGTGCCATTCACCGGCAGCACGTGGCGCGCCGCGTCCAGCCAGCCGGCCGGTACGCCAAAGCGCCGTTCGCACCAGTGCACGATCGATTCGCGCAGGGCCGGCAGGCCGAGGGTGGTCGGGTACACCGCCATCTTGTCCAGGTTGTCGCTCAAGGCCTTGGCCACAAAGGCTGGCGAGGCATGCTTCGGCTCACCGATCGACAGGGCGATGGCGCGTTTGTCCGCCGCCGGGGTCACGCTGCCGAGCAGCGCGCGCAGTTTCTCGAATGGGTAGGGCTGAAGCTGGTTCAAAGCGTTGTTCATCGGCGCAAGGTCTCTTCAAACGGTCAAATGGTCAGGCGGGTCATCTCGACCCCGGAGGCCTGGTCGACACGCAACTGCTCGACGATCGCATCCTGCAAGCGACTGCACAGCTGAGGGTCGGAAAGCGGCTGGTTGTCGGCATCGGTGATGAAGAACACGTCTTCCACGCGCTCGCCAAGGGTCGCAATCTTGGCGTTCTGCAACGACAGGTCGAATTCCAGGAAAATCTTGCCGATCCGCGCCAGCAGGCCCGGACGGTCCGGTGCACTGAGCTCAAGGATGGTCACCGGACGCTGGGCGTCGTTGAGGATGGTCACCTGCGGGGCAAAGTTGAAGTGCTTGAGCTGGCGTGGCACCCGGCGCTGGATGATCGTCGGGTAGTCGTCCGGATTGCGCAGGGCCTCGGTCAGGCCGTCGCGGATCTGCTTGACCCGCTGCGGGTTGTTGCCGATCGAACCACCGTCGTTGTCGAGCACGATGTAGGTGTCGAGGGTGAACTGGCTGCTTGAGGTGATGATCCGCGCATCGTGAATGTTCAGGTTCAGCTGGTCCATCGCCGCCACGGTCACGGCAAAGAAGTCGTGCTGGTCGGGGGCATAGATGAAGATCTGCGTGCCACCCTCGAACTCGCGCTGGGTCGTCTCCTTGATCAGCACCAGCGGCCCGCCGTCGGCCGGCTGCTGGAGGATCGCATCGGAGTGCCAGGCCACGTCGGCGGCGGTATGACGCAGGAAGTAGTCATCGCCCAGTTGCGCCCAGAGCTGTTCGACGTCGTCCGGGTCGGTGCCTTCGCGCACGAGGATGTCGAGTGCCGCGCTCTGCGTCTGGCGGATCTGTTCTTCACGGTCCAGCGGGTTTTCCAGGCCGCGGCGCAGGGCACGCTTGGTCTCGGTGAACAGCTGGCGCAGCAGGCTGGCCCGCCAGGAGTTCCACAGGCTGGGGTTGGTGGCGTTGATGTCGGCCACGGTCAGCACATAGAGGTAGTCCAGGTGCACCTGGTCGCCGACCCGTTGGGCGAAGTCGTGGATCACCTGCGGGTCGGAGAGGTCCTTGCGCTGGGCGGTGGTCGACATCACCAGGTGGTTCTCCACCAGCCAGACGATCAGCCGGCTGTCCCAGGCGGGCAACTGGTGGCGCGCGCAGAATGCTTGCGCGTCGATGGCGCCAAGCTCCGAGTGGTCGCCCTGACGGCCCTTGCCGATATCGTGGTAGAGCCCGGCCAGGTAGATCAGCTCGGGCTTGGGCAGGCGGCCCATGAGCTTGCTGGCCAGCGGGAATTTTTCCGATACCGGGGTGTACTGCAGTTTGCGCAGGTGCTTGATCAGGTTCAGCGTGTGCGCGTCGACCGTATAGATGTGGAACAGGTCGTGCTGCATCTGCCCGACGATCAGGCCGAACTCCGGCAGGTAGCGGCCGAGAATGCCGTAGCGGTTCATCCGTCGCAGGTTGCGGTGGATGCCGATTTCGCACTTGAACAGCTCGATGAACAGGCTGGTGTTGCGAATATCGTTGCGGAAGTTGTCGTCGATCAGGTGCCGGTGCTCGCGCAGCAGGCGGATGGTGTCGGCGCGCACGCCCTTGATTTCAGGGTGCTGGGCCATCAGCACGAAAATTTCGAGCATGGCGAACGGGGTGCGCTTGAACACGTTGGTGCGCACCGCTTCGATGTAGCCGTCATGCAGCTGGAAACGCGGGTTCAGCGGCTGCGTGCTGCTGGCGCTGTCATCGGCGAGGATCAACTCCTCGAAGTGCTGGACGATCAGGTCGCTGAGCTCGGCAATGCTCATCACCACCCGGTAGTACTGCTGCATGAACTGCTCGATGGCGCGCTTGGGGTTGTCGTCGGCGAACCCCAGCAGCGCAGCGATACTGCGCTGGTGATCGAACAGTAGACGGTCTTCGGCGCGGCCGGCGAGCATGTGCAGGGCGTAGCGGACCTTCCAGAGGAACTCCTGCGAGGCCGCCAGCAGGTTGTTTTCGCTTTCCAGCAGGAAGCCTTCGTCGGCCAGGGCGTGCAGGTTCAGCGTGCCGTACTGGCGGCGGGCGATCCACAGCACGGTCTGGATGTCGCGCAGGCCGCCTGGGGAACCCTTGACGTTGGGTTCCAGGTTGTATTCGGTGTCGTTGTACTTGTGGTGCCGGGCCTTTTGCTCGGCACGCTTGGCCAGGAAGAATTCCTTGCTCGGCCACATCTGCGCGGTGCTGGTGACGTCGAGCATGCGCTGGCGCAGGCTTTCCGGGCCGCAGATGGTACGGCTTTCCATCAGGTTGGTGACCACCGTCAGGTCGGCGCGGGCCTGCTCGGCGCATTCGTCCACCGAGCGCACGCTCTGCCCGACTTCCAGGCCGATGTCCCAGAGCAGGGTGAGGAAGCGCTCGATCGACTCGCGAAACACTTCGTGGTCGGCGTTGTCGAGCAGGATCAGCAGGTCGATGTCGGAGTAGGGGTGCAGCTCGCCGCGCCCATAGCCGCCAACCGCGACCAGGGCGATGCTGGCCTGGCCGCTCCAGTTGAACTGGTTCCAGGCTTGTTGCAGGATGTTATCGACGAACCAGGCGCGATCCTCGATCAGGCGGCGGATCTCGCGACCGCCGCGAAACCGTGCATCAAGCACTTCCCGGGCCTGGCGAATGGCTTTCTTGAAGGCCGCGATAGGGCTTGCCTTGAGCGCCAGTTCCGCCTGGAACTGGCCGCGGTCGAACAGCTCGGGATCCACTTGGGGCATCGAAAACGTTCCTGGTCAGGTCAGGCCGAGGTGCGCGGGATAGTGTCGTCCTTGCGCAGGGTGAAGATCTCGTAGCCGGTCGCGGTCACCACCAGGGTGTGCTCCCATTGTGCCGAGAGCTTGCGGTCCTTGGTGATGGCGGTCCAGCCGTCGCCCAGCACCTTGGTGTCGGCCCGGCCCTGGTTGATCATCGGCTCGATGGTGAAGGTCATGCCTTCCTTGAGCTCCATGCCGGTGCCGGCGCGGCCGTAGTGGAGGATCTGCGGCTCTTCGTGGAACACCTTGCCGATACCGTGACCGCAGAACTCGCGGACCACCGAGAAACCGTTCTTTTCCGCATGCTTCTGGATCACTTCGCCGATGTCGCCCAGGCGGCAGCCCGGCTTGACCAGCTCGATGGCCTTGTACATGCACTCCTGGGTGACCTGCGACAGGCGCTCGGCCCAGACCGGCACGTTGCCGACATGGAACATGCGGCTGGTGTCGCCGTGGTAGCCATCCTTGATCACGGTGACGTCGATGTTCAGCGTGTCACCGTCCTTGAGCGGCTTGTCGCCCGGGATGCCGTGGCAGACCACGTGGTTGACCGACGTGCAGATCGACTTGGGGAAGCCTTTGTAGTTCAGCGGTGCCGGAATGGCCTGCTGGACGTTGACGATGTAGTCGTGGCACAGGCGGTCGAGTTCCTCGGTGGTCACGCCAGGCTTGACATGCTCTTCGATCATCTCGAGGACTTCGGCGGCCAGGCGGCCGGCGACGCGCATCTTTTCGATGTCTTCGGCGGTTTTGATGGTGACGGTCATTGCGGGCTCTCTACGGCGCGCACGGGGCGCGAGTAATCGGGAAAGGGGCGATTCTAACAGAGCGCGGGGCGCTGCTGGCGGGCTTGCCTTTATATAGGGGGCATTCTGGCGCGATTGCAGCCCCGGCGCAAAAGCCTGTGTGCCAATTGGTAATTCGGGTTTCGCTGGGCGCGCTTGTGTGGTATAAAATGCGCCGCTTTCCGGGGATAGCCCCGTGAGCATTAACCCACACACGTGTCGACACGATGGCCTGGGTGCCTTTGATTCTCGAATCGGGGGTTGGTCATTGGGATACGTGGAGGCCCAACCCGACTTATCAAGGAACTATCATGTCCCAAGTCAACATGCGCGATATGCTGAAGGCCGGTGTGCACTTCGGTCACCAAACCCGTTACTGGAACCCGAAAATGGGTAAGTACATTTTCGGCGCGCGCAACAAGATTCACATCATCAACCTTGAAAAAACCCTGCCAATGTTCAACGAAGCACTGACCTTCGTCGAGCGCCTGGCTCAGGGCAAAAACAAGATTCTGTTCGTCGGCACCAAGCGTTCCGCTGGCAAGATCGTTGCTGAAGAAGCAGCACGTTGCGGTTCGCCGTACGTCGATCACCGCTGGTTGGGCGGCATGCTGACCAACTACAAAACCATCCGTGCTTCCATCAAGCGCCTGCGCGACCTGGAAACTCAGGCTGAAGACGGTACCTTCACCAAGCTGACCAAAAAGGAAGCGCTGATGCGCTCCCGTGATCTGGAAAAACTGGATCGCAGCCTGGGCGGTATCAAGGACATGGGCGGCCTGCCTGATGCCCTGTTCGTGATCGACGTTGACCACGAGCGCATCGCTATCACCGAAGCCAACAAGCTGGGCATCCCGGTAATCGGCGTTGTCGATACCAACAGCAGCCCGGAAGGCGTTGACTACATCATCCCAGGTAACGATGACGCCATCCGCGCCATCCAGCTGTACATGGGTTCGATGGCTGATGCCGTTATCCGTGGCCGCAACAACGTTGCTGGCGGCACCGAAGTATACGTAGAAGAAGCAGCTGCACCGGCAGCTGAAGCCTGAGTAACTGACGCTTAGCGTCTACTCGGCACGCAAAAAGGGGGCTTGGCCCCCTTTTTGCCACCTTGAAATCCTCCTGTCAGCTGTTGTGCCGCATCATCGCTTTGCAGGTGCATTGACAGTGGATTTCCAGAATTGAGCGCCCGTTCAATCGGGTGGAATGGTTGAAAACCTATCCAAGAGGATTTTGAAATGGCAGCAATTACTGCAGCGCTGGTTAAAGAACTGCGCGAGCGTACCGGCGAAGGCATGATGGATTGCAAAAAGGCCCTGGAAAAGGCTGGCGGCGACATCGAAAAAGCCATCGACGACATGCGTGCTTCGGGCGCCATCAAGGCCGCCAAGAAGGCTGGCAACGTTGCCGCTGAAGGCGCTATCGCCATCAAGGCCGACGACAAGTCCGCCGTCCTGGTGGAAGTGAACTCGCAGACCGACTTCCTGGCCCTGCAAGATGACTTCAAGACCTTCGTCGCCGACAGCGTAGAACAGGCTTTCGCCGAGAAACTGACCGACGCCGCGCCGCTGATCGCTGCTCGTGAAGCTGCTCGCGAAGCGCTGGTTGCCAAGGTCGGTGAGAACGTCAACATCCGTCGCCTGGTGCGCGTTGAGGGTGACGTTGTCGGCACCTACCTGCACGGCAACAAAATCGGTGTTGCGGTTGTCCTGAAGGGCGGCGACGTCCAACTGGCCAAAGAAATCGCCATGCACGTGGCAGCCAGCAACCCAGAGTTCCTGAACCCATCGGAAGTCTCCGCCGAAGCTATCGAGCGTGAAAAAGCTGTGTTCATGCAGCTGAACGAAGAGAAGATGAAGGGCAAGCCTGAGAACATCGTCGCCAACATGATCGACGGTCGTATCAAGAAGTTCCTGGCCGAAGCCAGCCTGGTTGAACAGGCGTTCGTCATGAACCCGGAAATCAAGGTCGGCGAACTGGCCAAGAAAGCCGGCGCTGAAATCGTTTCCTTCACCTACTTCAAAGTCGGCGAAGGCATCGAGAAACCAGTTGATAACTTCGCTGAAGAAGTTGCTGCTCAACTGGCTGCTGCCAAGCAATAAGACGGATTCATATCTGTCGCCCCAAAGAGGCTGCCCGCTCACGCGCGCAGCCTCTTTGTCAAAGCGGGGGTGGTTTACAAGACCGCCTTTCGCTGGCGCAGTCGCTGCGCCACGCTAGAGTTAGCGCAGGCTGAAAACAGCCCGCCCAGAATTATATACAAACGCCGCAGGAGAGATTCGCAATGGCTCAGCAGGGCAGTATTCATCAAGCTCGCTATAAACGCATTCTACTCAAGCTTAGCGGCGAGGCCCTGATGGGCTCGGAAGAGTTCGGCATCGACCCCAAGGTGCTGGACCGCATGGCACTGGAAGTCGGCCAGCTGGTTGGCATCGGTGTCCAGGTGGGCCTGGTGATCGGTGGTGGCAACCTGTTCCGTGGTGCCGCGCTGAGCGCCGCTGGTATGGACCGCGTCACCGGTGACCACATGGGCATGCTGGCGACCGTGATGAACGGTCTGGCGATGCGCGACGCGCTGGAGCGTGCCAATATCCCGGCCATCGTGATGTCGGCCATCTCCATGGTTGGCGTGACCGACCACTACGACCGCCGCAAAGCTATGCGTCACCTGAACAGCAAAGAGGTTGTGATCTTCGCGGCCGGTACTGGCAACCCGTTCTTCACCACCGACTCCGCCGCTTGCCTGCGCGCCATCGAAATCGATGCCGACGTGGTATTGAAGGCAACCAAGGTCGATGGTGTATACACTGCTGATCCATTCAAAGACCCGCATGCCGAGAAGTTCGATCATCTGACCTACGATGAAGTGCTGGATCGCAAGCTGGGGGTAATGGATCTGACGGCCATCTGCCTGTGCCGTGATCACAAGATGCCACTGCGCGTCTTCAACATGAACAAGCCCGGCGCCCTGCTCAACATTGTGCACGGTGGCGCTGAGGGAACCCTGGTCGAGGAAGTTCAACAATGATCAACGAAATCAAGAAAGACGCTCAAGAGCGCATGGGCAAGTCCTTGGAATCCCTGCAGCACGCCTTCAGCCGTATCCGTACCGGTGCTGCCAACCCGCAGATCCTGGCTGGCGTGCAAGTGCCTTACTACGGCGCCGACACCCCGATCAACCAGGTCGCCAACGTTACCGTTAAAGATGCCCGTACCCTGCAGGTCGTCGCCTTCGAGCGCAACATGCTGGCTGCGGTAGAGAAGGCCATCCTCAACTCCGGTCTGGGCTTCAACCCGACCAACCTCGGCGAGCTGCTGTTGATCTCGATGCCGGCCCTGACCGAAGAAACCCGCAAGGGCTTCACCAAGCAGGCGCGTGATGCTGCCGAAGACGGCCGCGTTGCCGTGCGCAACATCCGTCGCGACGCCCTGAGCCAGCTCAAGGATCTGGTCAAGGAGAAGGAAATCAGCGAAGACGAAGAGCGTCGTGCTGCTGACGACATCCAGAAGCTGACCGACAAGTTTGTTGCTGAGATCGAAGTTGCTGTGAAGGCAAAAGAAAAGGACCTGATGGCCGTTTAAGGTCGGGACTTTTTTAATGGAAAAGACCAAGCAGGGTGTGCCTCCTTCGGTGCCGCGCCATGTCGCGATCATCATGGACGGAAATAATCGCTGGGCGAAGAAACGCCTGTTGCCCGGCGTCGCCGGGCACAAGGCTGGTGTGGGCGCGGTGCGCGCCGTGATCGAGGTGTGCGCCGAGGCCAAGGTCGAGGTGCTGACCCTGTTTGCCTTCTCCAGCGAAAACTGGCAGCGTCCGGCCGAAGAGGTCGGGGCGCTGATGGAGCTGTTCTTCTCGGCCTTGCGCCGGGAAGCCAAACGGCTCAACGAGAACAACATCAGCTTGCGGATCATCGGTGATCGCTCCCGCTTCCATCCGGAACTGCAAGCCGCCATGCGCGAGGCCGAAGCGCTGACCGCCGGCAACAACCGCTTTATCCTGCAGATTGCCGCCAACTACGGTGGCCAGTGGGATATCGCCCAGGCTGCGCAGCGCCTTGCGCGCGAAGTGCAGGCTGGGCACCTGCGTGCGGAAGACATCACCCCGGAGCTGCTGCAAACCTGTCTGGCTACAGGCGATCTGCCATTGCCCGACCTGTGCATCCGCACCGGTGGCGAACACCGCATCAGCAACTTCCTGTTGTGGCAGCTGGCTTATGCCGAGCTGTATTTCTCCGACCTGTTCTGGCCGGACTTCAAACACGAGGCCATGCGCAAAGCGCTGGCCGATTTCGCTTCGCGCCAGCGCCGCTTCGGTAAAACCAGTGAGCAGGTCGAAGCCGGAGCCCGTGCTTAATGCTTAAACAACGCATCATCACCGCGCTGATCCTGCTGCCGATCGCCCTGGGCGGTTTCTTCCTGCTCGATGGCGGCGACTTCGCCCTGTTCATCGGTCTGGTGGTTACGCTCGGCGCCTGGGAATGGGCCCGCCTGGCGGGCCTGGAGGCCCAGTTGCTGCGCGTGGCGTATGCCGTCGTCGTTGCTGGTCTGCTGATGCTGTTGCACCTGATGCCGGAGCTGGCACCGTGGATCCTCGGTGCCTCGGTACTGTGGTGGGGGTTGGCGACCTGGCTGGTCTTGACCTATCCGCGCAGTAGCGAGCTGTGGGCCAGCGTGGCCTGCCGGCTGCTGATTGGTCTGCTGATCCTGCTGCCAGCCTGGCAGGGCCTGGTGCTGCTCAAGCACTGGCCGCTCGGTAACTGGCTGATCATGGCGGTGATGGTGCTGGTCTGGGGGGCGGACATCGGTGCGTATTTCTCCGGTCGCGCGTTCGGCAAGCGCAAGCTGGCCCCGCAGGTCAGCCCGGGCAAGAGCTGGGAGGGTGTCTATGGGGGGTTACTGGTCACGCTGGTGATTACCTTGGTCGTCGGCATCAACCGTGGCTGGAGCGCCGGCGAGCTGCTGCTCGGCGTGCTCGGTGCGGCATTGATCGTAATGGCCTCGGTGGTCGGTGACCTGACCGAAAGCATGTTCAAGCGCCGCACCGGTATCAAGGACAGCAGCAGCCTGCTGCCTGGTCATGGTGGCGTCCTTGACCGTATCGACAGCCTGACAGCGGCCATTCCGCTGTTCGCCGTGCTGCTCTGGGCAGCTAATTGGGGCGTCCTGTGAGCAGTGTTCAACGGATTACCGTGCTCGGCGCCACGGGCTCCATCGGCCTGAGTACGCTGGACGTCATCGCTCGCCACCCCGAGCGCTACGAGGTCTTTGCCCTGAGCGGTTACTCGCGGCTGAGCGAGCTGTTGGCCTTGTGCGTCAAGCATGTGCCGGCGTTTGCCGTGGTGCCGAGCGACGCCGCCGCCCAGCTGCTGCGCGAAGGCCTCAAGGCGGCCGGCTTGCGCACCGAGGTGCTGGTGGGCGAGGAGGGCTTGGCCCACGTCGCTGCCGCGCCGCAGGTCGATGCCGTCATGGCGGCGATTGTTGGTGCGGCCGGGCTGCGGCCGACGCTGGCGGCGGTCAAGGCCGGCAAGAAAGTGCTGTTGGCCAATAAAGAAGCGCTGGTGATGTCCGGCGCACTGTTCATGCAGGCTGTGCGCGAGAGTGGTGCGGTGTTGCTGCCCATCGACAGCGAGCACAATGCAATCTTCCAGTGTCTGCCGGGTGACTTTTCCCGGGGCCTGGCCCAGGTCGGCGTGCGCCGTATCCTGTTGACCGCGTCCGGCGGCCCGTTCCGCGAAACCCCGTTGCACCAGCTGGCCGAAGTGACCCCGGAGCAGGCTTGCGCTCATCCGAACTGGTCGATGGGGCGGAAAATTTCCGTCGACTCGGCCAGCATGATGAACAAAGGCCTGGAACTGATCGAGGCGTGCTGGCTGTTCGATGCCCGGCCGGCGCAGGTCGAGGTCGTGGTGCACCCGCAAAGCGTGATTCATTCGCTGGTCGACTATGTCGACGGTTCGGTGCTGGCCCAGCTGGGCAACCCGGACATGCGCACGCCCATCGCCAATGCCTTGGCCTGGCCGCAGCGGATCGATTCGGGGGTGGCGCCGCTGGACCTGTTCGCCATTGCCCGCCTGGACTTCCAGGCGCCCGACGAGCAGCGCTTCCCGTGCTTGCGCCTGGCCCGCGACGCGGCCGATGCGGGTAACAGCGCGCCAGCCATGCTCAATGCAGCCAACGAAGTGGCGGTGCAAGCTTTTCTTGAGCGGCGCATCCGCTTCCCCGAGATCGCGAGTATGATCGACCACGTGCTCAACCTTGAGCCAGTAGTGGCCGTGGCGTCGCTGGATGCGGTGTTTGCCGCCGACCAGCGGGCTCGGGTGCTGGCCGGCCAGTGGTTGGACCGTCACGGGCGCTGAGGTGCGACGCCATGCGGCGTTGTACCCGGCCCTGCTGAACGTCATTCGGAGAGAGACATGAGTGCGCTCTATATGATTATCGGCACCCTGGTGGCATTGGGTGTGCTGGTTACCTTTCACGAATTCGGTCACTTCTGGGTGGCGCGGCGCTGTGGCGTCAAGGTGCTGCGTTTTTCCGTCGGCTTCGGCATGCCGCTGCTGCGCTGGCACGACCGTCAGGGTACCGAGTTCGTGGTCGCGGCGATTCCCCTGGGGGGCTACGTCAAGATGCTCGACGAGCGCGAAGGCGAGGTGCCGCTCGACCAGCTCGATCAATCGTTCAATCGCAAGTCGGTACGCCAGCGTATTGCTATCGTCGCGGCGGGCCCGATTGCCAACTTCCTCCTGGCCATCGTGTTCTTCTGGGCCCTGGCCATGCTCGGTAGCCAGCAGGTGCGGCCGGTCATCGGTGGGGTAGAAGCGGGTAGCATCGCTGCGCTCGCCGGGCTTGGCGCTGGCCAGGAAATCGTTGCCGTCGACGGCAAGCCGACCAATGGCTGGGCGGCGGTCAACCTGCAACTGGTGCGGCGCCTGGGCGAAAGCGGTTCGCTGCAGGTCACCGTACGTAATGAAGGCAACAGCGCCGGCAGTGCGCACGTGCTGGCCCTGGACAACTGGCTCAAGGGAACCGAGGAGCCGGACCCGATCCGCTCGCTGGGTATCAAGCCTTGGCGTCCGGCCCTGGCCCCGGTGCTCGCCGAACTGGATCCGAAAGGCCCGGCGCAAGCCGCTGGTCTGAAAACCGGTGATCGCCTGCTGGCCCTCGATGGCCAGGCGCTCAGCGATTGGCAGCAAGTGGTCGATACCGTGCGTGGGCGTGCCGGCAGCAAGGTCGTGCTGCGCGTCGAGCGTGACGGGGCGACGCTGGAGCTGCCTGTCACCCTCGCCAGTCGCGGCGAAGGCAAGAATGCCAGCGGTTACCTGGGGGCTGGGGTCAAGGCCGTGGAGTGGCCAGCAGCCATGCTGCGCGAGGTCAGTTACGGACCGCTGGAGGGCTTTGTAGAAGGCGTTTCGCGGACCTGGAACATGAGCGTCCTGACCCTCGATTCGCTGAAGAAAATGCTCTTCGGCGAGCTCTCGGTAAAAAACTTGAGCGGACCGATAACGATTGCTAAAGTGGCGGGCGCTTCGGCCCAGTCGGGCGTTGGAGATTTCCTTAATTTCCTCGCTTACCTGAGCATTAGCCTGGGGGTTCTTAACTTGCTGCCCATTCCTGTACTGGATGGGGGGCATTTGCTGTTCTACCTGATCGAGTGGGCGCGTGGTCGTCCGCTCTCGGATCGGGTGCAAGGTTGGGGGATCCAGATCGGTATCAGTTTGGTAGTCGGGGTGATGTTGCTTGCCCTGATCAACGATTTGGGTCGACTGTAAAGCTTCGCTCAATTGCGAACCTGCCGCCTTTCGCGGCAGGTCGTTTATTGCCAGTTGGAATAAGAAAGGACTTCATGAAACGTCTGCTGCTAACTGCGGTTCTCGCCGTACTGATGATCGCTGAAGTTCACGCCGAGTCCTTCACCATCTCCGATATTCGTGTCAATGGCCTGCAGCGGGTTTCCGCTGGCAGCGTCTTCGGTGCGTTGCCATTGAACGTTGGTGACCAGGCGGACGATCGTCGCCTGGTGGATTCGACCCGTGCGCTGTTCAAGACCGGGTTCTTCCAGGACATCCAACTGGGTCGCGACGGCAACGTCCTGATCATCACCGTGGTTGAGCGTCCTTCCGTTTCGAGCATCGAAATCGAAGGCAACAAGGCCATCAGCACCGAAGACCTGATGAAGGGTCTGAAGCAATCGGGCCTGGCCGAAGGTGAAATCTTCCAGCGTGCGACCCTCGAAGGCGTGCGTAACGAACTGCAACGCCAGTACGTCGCCCAGGGCCGCTATTCGGCCGAGGTGGACGCCGAGGTGGTGCCGCAACCGCGTAACCGGGTGGGTCTGAAGATCAAGATCAACGAAGGCACCGTGGCGGCGATCCAGCACATCAACGTGGTCGGCAACACCGTCTTCAGCGACGAAGACCTCGCCACTCTGTTCGAGCTGAAAACCACCAACTGGCTGTCGTTCTTCAAGAACGACGACAAGTATGCCCGCGAAAAGCTCTCTGGTGACTTGGAGCGTCTGCGTTCCTACTACCTGGACCGTGGCTACATCAATATGGACATCGCGTCCACCCAGGTGTCGATCACCCCGGACAAGAAACACGTCTACATCACCGTCAACGTCAACGAAGGCGAGAAGTACACGGTTCGTGACGTCAAGCTCTCCGGCGACCTGAAGGTCCCGGAAGATCAGGTCAAGGCGCTGCTGCTGGTGCAACCTGGCCAGGTCTTCTCGCGCAAGGTGATGACCACCACATCCGAGCTGATCACCCGCCGCCTGGGTAACGAAGGCTACACCTTCGCCAACGTCAACGGCGTGCCACAGCCTCACGATGACGACCACACCGTCGATATCATGTTCGTGGTCGATCCGGGCAAGCGTGCCTACGTCAACCGCATCAACTTCCGCGGCAACACCAAGTCCGAAGACGAAGTGCTGCGTCGTGAAATGCGCCAGATGGAAGGTGGCTGGGCGTCGACCTACCTGATCGACCAGTCCAAGACCCGTCTGGAGCGCCTGGGCTTCTTCAAGGAAGTCAACGTCGAGACCCCGGCCGTACCGGGTACCGATGACCAGGTCGACGTGAACTACAGCGTCGAAGAGCAAGCGTCCGGTTCGATCACTGCAAGCGTCGGTTTCGCCCAGAGCGCCGGCCTGATCCTCGGCGGTTCGATCAGCCAGAACAACTTCCTCGGTACCGGTAACAAGGTGTCCATCGGCCTGACCCGCAGCGAATACCAGAGCCGCTACAACTTCGGTTACGTTGACCCCTACTGGACCGCCGACGGCGTGAGCCTGGGTTACAACGCCTTCTACCGCACCACCAACTACGACGACCTCGACGTCGACGTGGCCAGCTATGCGGTCGACAGCCTGGGTGCCGGCGTCAGCGTGGGCTACCCGATCAGCGAAACCTCGCGTCTGACCTTCGGCCTGGCGGTACAACAGGACAAGATCAAGACCGGTAAGTACACCGTTGACGAGATCTTCGATTTCGTTAAACAGGAAGGCGACAACTACCTGAACTTCAAGGCGTCGGCCGGCTGGTCCGAGTCCACCTTGAACAAAGGTGTCCTGGCTACCCGCGGTCACTCGCAAAGCCTGACCCTGGAAGCCACTACTCCAGGTAGCGACCTGTCGTTCTTCAAACTGGATTACCGTGGTCAGCTGTTCAAGCCGATCACCAACGATTACACCCTGCGCCTGCACTCTGAACTGGGGTATGGCGATGGCTTCGGTTCCACTTCGGGCCTGCCGTTCTACGAGAACTACTACGCCGGTGGCTTCAACTCGGTACGTGGTTTCAAGGACAGCAGCCTGGGGCCACGCAGTACACCTAGTACCGGCAAGAACCCTGGCACCGTGCTCGACCCGGATCAGGACCCGCTGCCGTTCGGTGGTAACGTGCTCGTCCAGGGCGGTATGGAACTGCTGTTCCCGCTGCCATTCGTCAAGGATCAGCGTTCGCTGCGTACCTCTGTGTTCTGGGATGTGGGTAACGTGTTCGACACCAACTGCGGCTCCAAGCCGGACTGCGAAAAACTCGGCCTGTCGGGCTTGGCCAGCTCCGTTGGTCTGGGCGTGACCTGGATTACCGCCCTGGGCCCGTTGAGCTTCAGCCTGGCAATGCCGATCAAGAAGCCGGACGACGCCGATACCCAGGTGTTCCAATTCTCTCTGGGTCAGACCTTCTAAGGGTCTGCCCCGCGTAAACGACAACGGATTCTGTAGGAGTGCATCGTGCGTAAGTTGACCCAACTGGCTGTACTGGCTGCGACCCTGGTTGCTACCCCGGCCTTCGCTGAAATGAAGATCGCGGTTCTGAACTATCAGATGGCGCTGCTCGAATCTGACGCGGCGAAGAAATACGCTGTCGATGCCGAGAAGAAGTTCGGTCCGCAACTGACCAAACTGAAGAACCTGGAAAGCAGCGCCCAGGGCATCAAGGACCGCCTGATGAAAGGTGGCGACAAGATGGCCCAGCCTGAGCGTGAGCGTCTGGAGCTCGAGTTCAAGCAGAAAGCCCGCGACTACCAGTTCCAGTCCAAGGAACTGAACGAGTCCAAGGCCGTCGCCGATCGCGATATGCTCAAGCAGCTCAAGCCGAAGCTGGATGGCGCCGTCGAGGAAGTGATCAAGAAAGGCGCGTTCGACCTGGTGCTCGAGCGTGGTGCGGTCATTGATGTCAAACCTCAGTACGACATCACCCGCCAAGTCATCGAGCGCATGAACCAAGCGCGTTGAACATGACCCCGACCCTGAAACTCGGCCAACTGGCCGAGTTCCTCGGCGCCACCCTGCGTGGCCCCGAGGAACTGGACATCACCGGCCTTGCGACCCTGCAGGAAGCCGGTGCCGGGCAGCTGAGCTTCCTGGCCAATCCGCACTATCGCAAATTCCTGCCGGACACCAAGGCGGCAGCGGTGCTGCTCAAGGCCGACGATGCCGAAGGCTTCGCCGGGCATGCGTTGATCGTGCCCGATCCGTACCTGGCGTATGCGCGGGTTTCTCATCTGTTCGATCCAAAGCCCAAGGCTGTGGCGGGAATTCATCCCAGCGCCGTGGTGGCTGTGGATGCCCAGGTGGATGCCAGCGCCAGTATCGGTGCGTTTGCGGTGATCGAAAGCGGCGCGCAGATCGGTGCCGGCGTCACCATTGGCGCGCAGTGCTTCATTGGCGCACGCAGCGTGGTTGGCGAAGGTGGCTGGCTGGCACCGCGCGTGACCCTTTACCACGACGTGCGCATCGGCAAGCGCGTGGTGATTCAGTCGGGCGCTGTGCTGGGCGGTGAAGGTTTCGGCTTTGCCAATGAGAAGGGCGTGTGGCAGAAGATCGCCCAGATCGGTGGTGTGAGCATCGGCGACGACGTCGAAATCGGTGTGAACACGGCAATCGATCGCGGCGCACTGGCCGATACCTGTATCGGCAATGGGGTCAAGCTCGACAACCAGATCCAGATTGCCCACAACGTGCAGGTCGGTGACCATACCGCCATGGCCGCGTGCGTCGGCATTTCCGGCAGCACCAAGATTGGCAAGCATTGCACCATCGCTGGCGGCGTCGGCATGGTGGGGCATATTGAAATCTGTGATGGCGTTTTCGTTTCCGGGATGACCATGGTCACCCGCTCCATTACCGAACCGGGCGGCTATTCTTCCGGTACGGCGATGCAGACGCTGGGCGATTGGCGCAAAAGTGCCGCGCGTATTCGCCAGCTGGACGAGATGGCAAAACGGCTTCAACAGCTGGAAAAGCGTGTCGATGCCGTGACCTCAGGCGGCAAAGCTTCATCTGAAGGCTGATACCATTTCCTGATCAAGAGCTGACAGCCGCTGAACTGCTCTCTTGATTTGCAAAAGGAGCGCTGTGCGAAGGCCGGCGCTCCCTATCTTTACTACAGGCTTCCCCCCGAAATGATGGACATCAACGAGATTCGCGAATACCTGCCTCACCGTTACCCGTTCCTGCTCGTGGACCGGGTAGTGGACCTGGACGTAGAGGGTCAGCGCATTCGTGCCTACAAGAATGTCAGCATCAACGAGCCGTTCTTCAATGGTCACTTCCCTGCGCATCCAATCATGCCGGGCGTGCTGATCATCGAAGCCATGGCCCAGGCGGCCGGCATCCTCGGCTTCAAGATGCTCGACGTCAAACCGGCGGACGGCACGCTGTACTACTTCGTCGGCTCCGACAAGCTGCGCTTCCGTCAGCCTGTGTTGCCGGGCGACCAACTGATCCTCGAAGCCAAGTTCATCAGTTGCAAGCGCCAGATCTGGAAGTTCGAATGCCAGGCGTCGGTTGACGGCAAGCCGGTATGCTCGGCCGAGATCATCTGCGCGGAACGCAAACTATGAGTTTGATTGACCCTCGGGCAATCATCGATCCGACGGCGAAGCTCGCCGACGGTGTCGAGGTCGGCCCATGGTCGATCATCGGCGCTGGGGTCGAGATCGGGGAAGGGACCGTCATCGGTCCGCACGTTGTGCTCAAAGGACCGACCCGTATCGGCAAGCACAACCGCATCTATCAGTTCTCCTCGGTTGGCGAAGACACCCCGGACCTCAAGTACAAGGGTGAAGAAACGCGCCTGGTGATCGGCGATCACAACGTGATCCGCGAAGGCGTGACCATTCACCGTGGCACCGTGCAGGACCGCAGCGAAACCACGCTGGGCGATCACAACCTGATCATGGCCTACGCGCACATCGGTCACGACAGTGTCATCGGTAACCATTGCATCCTGGTCAACAACACCGCCCTTGCCGGGCATGTGCATGTTGACGACTGGGCGATCCTTTCCGGGTTCACGCTGGTGCATCAGTTCTGCCATATCGGCGCCCACAGCTTCTCCGGCATGGGTACTGCCATTGGCAAGGATGTTCCGGCCTTCGTCACCGTGTTCGGTAACCCGGCCGAAGCCCGCAGCATGAATTTCGAAGGCATGCGCCGTCGCGGATTCAGCGAGGATGCCATTCATGCACTGCGTCGCGCCTACAAGGTGGTCTACCGTCAGGGCCTGACCGTCGACCAGGCGATTGCCGAGCTCGAAGAAGCGTCGCAGCAGTTCCCGGAAGTGGAAATGTTCCGCCAGTCCATCCAGACCTCCGCCCGCGGCATCACCCGCTGATATGGCGGCTCTGTGCGTCGCGCTGGTGGCCGGTGAGGCCAGCGGCGATATTCTTGGCTCCGGCCTGATGCGTGCGCTGAAGGCGCGCCACCCGGAGGTGCGCTTTATCGGTGTCGGCGGCCCGCTGATGGAAGCCGAGGGGCTGCGCTCCTACTTCCCGATGGAGCGCCTGGCGGTGATGGGCCTGGTGGAAGTGCTGGGCCGCCTGCGCGAGTTGCTCAAGCGGCGCAAGGAACTGATCCAGACCCTGATCGGCGAAAAGCCCGATGTATTCATCGGTATCGATGCGCCGGACTTCACCCTTAATATCGAACTCAAACTGCGTCAGGCCGGGATCAAGACCGTGCACTACGTCAGCCCGTCGGTCTGGGCCTGGCGGCAGAAGCGTGTGCTGAAGATCCGCGAAGGCTGCGACCTGATGCTGACGCTGTTCCCGTTCGAAGCCAAATTCTACGAAGAGCAGGGCGTGCCCGTGCGCTTCGTCGGTCACCCACTGGCCGATACCATCCCGCTGGATGCCGACCGCAGTGCTGCACGTGCGGCGCTGGGGCTGGCCGATGGACCGCTGGTGGCGTTGATGCCGGGCAGCCGTGGCGGTGAAGTCGGCCGTCTTGGCGCGCTGTTCCTCGATAGCGCACAGCGTCTGCGCGAACTGGTGCCAGGGGTGCGTTTCGTATCCCCGTGCGCCAACCCGGCGCGGCGCCAGCAACTGGAACAGATGCTCGAAGGTCGTGACCTGCCGCTGACCCTGCTCGACGGCCAGTCGCACCAGGCCTTGGCGGCTTGTGACGCGGTGCTGATCGCCTCGGGCACCGCCACCCTTGAAGCGCTGCTGTTCAAACGGCCGATGGTGGTGGCCTATCGCCTGGCACCATTGACCTACTGGATTCTCAAACGTCTGGTGAAAAGCCCCTACGTGTCCTTGCCCAACCTGCTGGCTCAGCGCCTGCTGGTTCCCGAGCTGTTGCAGGAGGCCGCTACCAGCGAAGCCTTGGCACAGACTGTGGCGCCGCTGATTAGTGGTGGTCTGCAACAGACCGAAGGCTTCGATCAGATTCACCGCACCCTGCGCCGCGACGCCTCTAATCAGGCGGCGGACGCGGTGCTGGCCTTGCTGGAAAACCGTTAAATGCAATTTGGACTGGACTTCAACCTGGTCGAAGACCTGGTCGCCGGCGTCGACGAAGTAGGCCGTGGCCCGCTGTGCGGCGCCGTGGTGACGGCAGCGGTGATTCTCGACCCGAACCGGCCGATCCTGGGTCTGAACGATTCGAAGAAACTGACCGAAGCCAAGCGCGAGAAACTTTTCGACGAGATCTGCGAAAAAGCCCTGAGCTTTCATATCGCCCGCGCCGAAGTCGAGGAAATCGACGAACTGAACATCCTGCACGCCACCATGCTGGCCATGCAGCGCGCGGTCGAAGGCCTGCACGTGACACCGAAACTGGCGCTGATCGACGGCAACCGTTGCCCCAAGCTGAATGTGCCGTCGGCACCGGTGGTCAAGGGTGATAGCCAGGTGCCGGCGATTGCTGCTGCGTCGATCCTGGCCAAGGTCACCCGTGACCGCGAGATGGCTGCATTCGAGCTGATCTACCCCGGTTATGGCATCGGTGGGCACAAGGGCTACCCGACGCCTGTGCACCTGGAGGCGCTGGCCCGGCTCGGCCCCACGCCGATTCACCGGCGTTCGTTCGCCCCGGTCCGCGCCGCTTTCGAGGCGCACGGCGGTCAAGGGCGCAGCCTGCTCAAGGGGTAGCTGCGGGCAGGTTTACCGCCTGTCAGGATGCTGTTTTGATCGAGGCCCGGTACAATCCGGGCCTTGTTGTTTTGTGCTGCTATAGGATCATCATGTCGGCTTCCTTCATTCATCTGCGCTTGCACACCGAATACTCGCTGGTTGACGGCCTGGTACGGATCAAGCCGCTGGCCAAGGCGCTGGCAGCGATGAACATGCCGGCGGTGGCGGTCACCGACCAGAGCAACATGTGCTCGCTGGTCAAGTTCTACAAAGCCGCCATGGCCGGCGGCATCAAGCCGATCTGCGGTGCCGACTTGTGGCTGGCCAACGCCGACCCGGATGCGCCGCTGTCACGCATCTGCTTTCTGGCGATGGACGCCAAGGGCTATCGCAACCTCACCGAGTTGATCTCGCGGGGTTGGGTCGATGGCCAGCGTAATGGCCTGGTGGTCATCGAGCGCGACTGGATCGCCCCAGCCAGCGAAGGGCTGATTGCCCTGTCGGCGGCCAAGGAAGGCGATATCGGCATGGCCCTGCTGGCGGGCAACGAGGCGCACGCCGAAGCCTTGCTCGGCGACTGGATGCGGATGTTCCCGGAGCGCTTCTATGTCGAGGTGCAGCGCACCAACCGCGCCGGCGACGAAGAATACCTGCACGCCGCCGTGGCCCTGGCCGACCGGCTCGGCGCGCCGCTGGTGGCGACCAACGACGTGCGCTTCATCAAGCAGACCGACTACGACGCCCACGAAACCCGCGTGTGCATCGGCGAAGGACGGGCACTCGACGACCCGCGCCGCTCGCGCAACTACAGTGACCAGCAGTACCTGAAAAGCCCGGAAGAAATGGTCGAGCTGTTCAGCGACCTGCCCGATGCGCTTGCCAACACCGTCGAGATCGCCAAGCGCTGCAACATCCAGGTGCAATTGGGCAAGCACTTCCTGCCCGACTTTCCGACGCCCAACGGCATGGGCATCGACGACTACCTGCGCCACGTTTCGCACGAAGGCCTGGAAGAGCGCCTGGCGGTGCTCTGGCCCAAGGACACCACGCCCAATTACGAAGAGAAGCGCCAGGTTTACCTCGACCGCCTGAAGTTCGAGCTGGATATCATCATCCAGATGGGTTTCCCCGGTTACTTCCTGATCGTTATGGACTTCATCAAGTGGGCCAAGAACAACGGCGTACCGGTTGGCCCGGGGCGGGGTTCGGGGGCCGGCTCGCTGGTGGCCTACGTACTGAAGATTACCGACCTCGACCCGCTGGCCTACGACCTGCTGTTCGAACGTTTCCTCAACCCGGAACGGGTTTCCATGCCCGACTTCGACGTCGACTTCTGCATGGACGGCCGCGACCGGGTGATCGAGTATGTCGCCGACGCCTATGGGCGTAACGCGGTAAGCCAGATCATCACCTTCGGCACCATGGCGGCGAAGGCGGTGGTGCGTGACGTGGCACGGGTGCAGGGCAAGTCCTACGGCCTGGCCGACCGCCTGTCGAAGATGATTCCGTTCGAAGTCGGCATGACCCTGGAAAAGGCCTACGAGCAGGAAGAGATCCTGCGCGACTTCCTCAAGACCGACGAGGACGCCAAAGAAATCTGGGACATGGCGCTCAAGCTCGAAGGCGTCACCCGCGGTACCGGTAAGCACGCCGGTGGGGTGGTTATCGCCCCGACCAAGCTGACCGACTTCTCGCCGATTGCCTGCGACGAAGAGGGCGGCGGCCTGGTAACCCAGTTCGACAAGGACGATGTCGAGGCGGCCGGCCTGGTGAAGTTCGACTTCCTCGGCCTGCGAACGCTGACCATCATCAAGTGGGCGATGGAGACAATCAACCGCGAACAGGCCAAGCAGGGCCTGCCGGACCTGAACATCGACTTCATCCCGCTGGATGACAAGAAAACCTACGAGCTGCTGCAAAAAGCCGAAACCACGGCGGTGTTCCAGCTTGAATCGCGCGGCATGAAGGAGCTGATCAAGAAGCTCAAGCCCGACTGCCTGGAAGACCTTATCGCACTGGTGGCGCTGTTCCGCCCAGGCCCGCTGCAATCGGGCATGGTCGACGACTTCATCAACCGCAAGCACGGCCGAGCCGAACTGGCCTATCCGCACTCCGATTACCAGTACGAGGGCCTCAAGCCGGTACTGGCGCCGACCTACGGCATCATCCTGTACCAGGAACAGGTGATGCAGATCGCCCAGGTCATGGCGGGTTATACCCTGGGTGGTGCGGACATGCTGCGCCGGGCCATGGGCAAGAAAAAGCCCGAAGAGATGGCCAAGCAGCGTGGCGGTTTCATCGAAGGTTGTGTCGCCAACAATATCGATGGCGACCTCGCGGGTAACATCTTCGACCTGGTAGAGAAATTCGCCGGCTACGGTTTCAACAAATCCCACTCCGCCGCCTATGGCCTGGTGTCGTACCAGACCGCCTGGCTGAAAACCCACCATCCGGCCGCGTTCATGGCGGCGGTGCTGTCGGCGGATATGCATAACACCGACAAGGTCGTGACCTTGATCGAGGAAGTGCGCAGCATGAAGCTGCGCCTCGATGCGCCGGATGTGAATACCTCCGACTTCAAGTTCACGGTCAACGACGACGGGCGTATCGTCTATGGCCTGGGGGCGATCAAGGGCGTCGGCGAGGGGCCGGTCGAGGCCATCGTCGATGCCCGCGCCAGCGGGCCGTTCAAGGACCTGTTCGACTTCTGCGAGCGGATCGACCTCAAGCGCATCAACAAGCGTACCCTCGACGCGCTGATCCGCAGCGGTGCGCTCGACCGCCTTGGGCCGTATTTCCATGACGAGATCAAGGCCTACCAGGCCAACATCGACCGCAATCGCGCGGTGCTGCTGACGGCAATGGAAGAGGCGATCAAGGCTGCCGAGCAAACCGCGCGGACGCTCGACAGCGGTCACGCCGACCTGTTTGGCGGCTTGTTTGTCGAAGAAGACGCCGATGTCTACGCTAATCACCGCAAGGCCCGCGAGCTGACCCTCAAGGAGCGCCTGCGCGGCGAGAAGGACACCCTCGGCCTGTACCTGACCGGTCACCCGATCGACGAGTATGAAGGCGAGATCCGGCGCTTCGCTCGCCAGCGCATCATCGACCTGAAGCCGGCGCGCGATACCCAGACGGTGGCGGGGATGATCATTGCCCTGCGGGTGATGAAGAACAAGAAGGGCGACAAGATGGGCTTTGTCACCCTCGACGACCGCTCCGGGCGGATCGAGGCCTCGCTGTTCGCCGATGCCTTCATGGCTGCGCAGCCGTTGCTGCAGACCGACGCCATGGTGGTGATCGAGGGCGAGGTGAGTAACGACGATTTCTCCGGGGGGCTGCGCCTGCGGGTCAAACGCGTGATGAGCATGGAAGACGCCCGCACCAACCTGGCTGAAAGCCTGCGCCTGAAGGTGCACGCCGACGCGCTCAAGGGCGATCGGCTGGCCTGGCTTGGCGAGCTGTTCAAGCGCCATCGCGGCGCCTGCCCGATCAGCATGGAGTACACCGGCAACGATGCCCGCGCCTTGCTGCAGTTTGGCGAGGGCTGGCGAATCGACCCGGCGGACGGCCTGATTCAGGCGCTGCGTGACCAGTTCGGGCGTGAGAACGTCTTTTTGCAATATCGATGAATTGATGCTTTTTTAATCTCGACCTGAATGCGCCCGATCCCTTAAGGTAGGGCGCCAAACGGATCAACCGGCCGGCCGCCTGGCCGTCGACCCAAGACGGATGCCTATGAACCCGAATTTTCTGGATTTCGAACAGCCGATTGCTGACCTGCAAGCCAAGATCGAAGAGCTGCGCCTGGTCGGCAATGACAACTCGCTGAACATCGGCGATGAGATCGCCCGTCTGCAAGACAAGAGCAGCACGCTCACCGAAAGCATTTTCGGCAACCTGAGCAGCTGGCAGATTGCGCGTCTGGCGCGTCACCCGCGTCGTCCGTACACCCTGGACTACATCGAGCACATCTTCACCGAGTTCGACGAACTGCACGGCGACCGTCACTTCGCCGACGACGCCGCGATTGTCGGCGGCGTTGCCCGTCTGGACGGCCGTCCGGTCATGGTTATCGGCCATCAGAAGGGCCGTGAAGTGCGCGAGAAAGTCCGCCGCAACTTCGGCATGCCACGTCCGGAAGGCTACCGCAAGGCCTGCCGCCTGATGGAAATGGCCGAACGCTTCAAGATGCCGATCCTGACCTTCATCGACACCCCAGGTGCTTACCCGGGTATCGATGCCGAAGAGCGCAACCAGAGTGAAGCGATTGCCTGGAACCTGCGCGTCATGGCCCGCCTGAAAACCCCGATCATCGCGACCGTGATCGGTGAAGGTGGTTCGGGCGGTGCGCTGGCCATCGGTGTCTGCGACCAACTGAACATGCTGCAATACTCCACCTACTCGGTGATTTCGCCGGAAGGCTGTGCGTCGATCCTGTGGAAGACCGCCGACAAGGCTGCCGACGCTGCCGAAGCGATGGGTATCACGGCCGAGCGCCTGAAGGGCCTGGGTATCGTCGACAAGGTCATCCAGGAGCCGCTGGGCGGCGCCCACCGCGATCCGGTTGGCGTTTCGGCGTCGATCCGCGGCGAGCTGATCGAGCAGCTGGACATGCTGAAGAAGTTCGACAATGACGCGCTGCTCAAGCGTCGTTACGACCGTCTGATGAGCTACGGGCTCTGATCTGAGGTCGGCGGGGCGCCTGTCGTCGGCAAGGCCGGCGCCCACATGAACGCCTGTGCAATCCTGTGGGCGCTGGTGTTGCCAGCGATAGAGGGCAAAGCCCTCGCCAGGTGCTCCCATGACTGACCTTACGCAACAACTCTTCTCGCGTCTTACCCCCTGGCAGCAGGCTCCGTCCTGGTGCATCGCCCTCTCCGGTGGCCTCGACTCTACCGTCCTGCTGCACCAGTTGGCCGAACTGTCCCGCCAGCATTCCTTGCCGCCACTGCGCGCCCTGCATGTCCATCACGGCCTGCAAGCTGCCGCCGACGCCTGGCCAGCCCATTGCCAGCACCTCTGCGCACAGCTAGGGATCCCGCTCCAGGTCATCGCGGTACAGGTTGCCGACAGCGCCAGCCTCGAACAGGCGGCTCGCGACGCCCGCTACGCTGCCTTCGGTGCCGCGCTGGGCCCAGGTGAAGTGCTGCTGACCGGCCAGCACCGCGAAGACCAGGCCGAAACCCTGCTCCTGCGGCTGTTGCGCGGTGCCGGCCTGCGTGGCCTGACGGCCATGCCGGAGTCGCGGCCATTGGGGCCGGGCGTGCTGCTGCGGCCCCTGCTCGACACCCCCCGCAACGATCTCCAGGCCTATGCCCAGGTCCACGGCCTCGACTGGATCGAAGACCCGTCCAACCGCGACACGCAGTTCTCGCGCAATTACTTGCGCCATCAGGTGCTGCCGGCGCTGCTCCAGCGCTGGCCGCAAGCTGCGCGCAGCCTGGCCCGCAGTGCGGCGCACCTGGGCGAAGCCCAGGCCCTGCTCGACGAACTGGCCGCGCAGGACCTTGCCCTGGCGCAACCCCTCGACCAATGGCCATGGTTGCAACTGCCGTCGCTGCAACTGGCTGCGTTACGCCAGCTGTCCCCGGCGCGCCAGCGCAACGCCCTGCAATACTGGCTGGCGGCTCGCACGCGGCTGCCGGACACGCGCCACTGGTCGGGTTGGGACGACCTGCGTGACGCCGCCGGCGACGGCCGGCCAGTGTGGCGGCTGACCGACGGCGAACTGCACCGCTGCGGCGAGCGCGTGTACTGGCTCAGCGGCGCCTGGCTGCAAACACCACCGGCAGTCCAGCCCTGGCTTGCACCGGCGCAAGCGCTGGCGCTGAGCGGCAACGGCCGGGTCGAACTCAGCGGCACGTTGCCGCAGGGGCCGTTGCAGATCCGCTACCGGCGCGGCGGCGAAATCCTCGATTTGCCCGGGCGTGGCCGCCGCGACCTGAAGCGCCTGCTCAACGAGCAACAGCTGCCGTTGTTTGCCCGCGCACGCCTGCCTTTGCTGTTCCAGGGCGACCGACTGCTGGCGGTCGCCAACCTGCCAGAACTGTCCGTCGGCGACTGGCAATTGCAATGGTATGCGCCGACGAGCGAGCAAGGTTTGAGATGAAAGGGACATTCGGGTAGACTACGCTCCCTTCTTGATACAGCTTCTGTGAGCTCACTTCGAACCACAGCAGTTGCCGATTACCAAGCAGTTTTTTGCTGGGCGATTCTAAAAATGTGTAGCGAGCTCCGTACCGGGTTTTCAACCCCCGGTCTGTCCAGGCGCGGCAGTTTTTTAAGTAGCACTGTGATTGACGCAGGTGATCGGGGGCTTCGGCCTTCCTTCGCTTTCCCCGGCGGCGCAGACCGCTTTAACGCAGACTTCTAGGGTTTTTCATGACGCGCTACATATTCGTCACGGGCGGTGTTGTTTCTTCATTGGGGAAAGGCATTGCCTCGGCTTCATTGGCGGCCATCCTGGAGGCGCGGGGGCTCAAGGTCACCATGCTCAAGCTGGACCCGTACATCAACGTCGACCCGGGCACCATGAGCCCGTTCCAGCACGGTGAAGTGTTCGTCACCCACGACGGCGCCGAAACCGACCTGGACCTGGGCCACTACGAGCGGTTCATCCGCACGACCATGACCCAGAACAACAACTTCACCACCGGCCGTATCTACGAGCACGTGCTGCGCAAAGAGCGCCGTGGTGATTACCTGGGCGCGACCATCCAGGTCATTCCGCACATCACCGACGAAATCAAGCGCCGCATCATCAAGGGTGCCGGCGATGCCGACGTGGCCCTGGTGGAAATCGGCGGTACCGTGGGTGACATCGAGTCGCAACCGTTCCTCGAAGCTATCCGCCAGCTGCGTGTTGAAGTGGGCTCCAAGCGCGCCATGCTGATGCACCTGACCCTGGTGCCGTACATCGCTACCGCAGGCGAAACCAAAACCAAGCCGACCCAGCACTCGGTCAAGGAGCTGCGCTCCATTGGCCTGCAGCCGGACGTGCTGATCTGCCGTTCCGACCACCCGGTCGACGTTTCCTCGCGTCGCAAGATCGCCCTGTTCACCAACGTTGAAGAGCGTGCGGTGATCTCCCTGGAAGACGTCGATACCATCTACAAGATCCCGGCCGTACTGCACGCCCAGGGCCTGGACGACTTCGTCGTCGAGCGCTTCGGCCTGCAATGCAACGGTGCTGACCTGTCCGAGTGGGAAAAGGTCGTCGACGCCAAGCTCCACCCAGAGCACGAAGTCACCATCGCGATGGTCGGCAAGTACATGGAACTGCTGGACGCCTACAAGTCGCTGATCGAAGCGATGAGCCATGCCGGCATCCAGAACCGCACCAAGGTCAACCTGCGCTACATCGACTCCGAAGACATCGAGAACCAGGGCACTGGCCTGCTCGACGGCGTCGACGCCATCCTGGTCCCGGGCGGCTTCGGTCTGCGCGGCGTGGAAGGCAAGATCACGGCTGTGCAGTACGCTCGCGAAAACAAGGTGCCGTACCTGGGGATCTGCCTGGGCATGCAAGTGGCGGTCATCGAATTCGCCCGTAACGTCATGGGCTGGAAAGACGCCAACTCCACCGAGTTCGATCGCAACAGCGCTCACCCGGTCGTCGGCCTGATCACCGAGTGGGAAGACGCCACCGGCGCTGTCGAAACCCGTACCGAGGCGTCCGACCTGGGCGGCACCATGCGCCTGGGCGCACAGGAATGCCAGCTGGAAGCCGGCTCCAAAGTGCACGATTGCTACGCCAAGGACGTGATCGTCGAGCGTCACCGTCACCGCTACGAAGTGAACAACAACCTGCTGCCGCAACTGGTCGAGGCCGGCCTGAAGGTTTCCGGTCGTTCCGGCGACGGTGCGCTGGTTGAAGTGGTCGAGTCCAAGGATCACCCATGGTTCGTCGCTTGCCAGTTCCACCCGGAGTTCACCTCCACCCCGCGTGACGGTCATCCGCTGTTCAGCGGCTTCGTCAAGGCGGCACTGGCTCAAAAGAACAAGGCCTGATCCATGACCCAGAAGATCATTCGCGTCGGTAACATCGAGATCGCCAACGACAAGCCGTTCGTCCTGTTCGGCGGCATGAACGTGCTGGAATCCCGTGACCTGGCCATGAAGGTCTGTGAAGAGTACGTGCGGGTTACCCAGAAACTGGGTATCCCTTACGTGTTCAAGGCCAGCTTCGACAAGGCCAACCGTTCGTCGATCAACTCCTACCGTGGCCCAGGCCTGGAAGAGGGGATGAAGATCTTCGAAGAGATCAAGCGCACCTTCAACGTGCCGGTGATCACCGACGTCCACGAGCCACACCAGGCGCAAGCCGTGGCGGACGTCTGCGACATCATCCAGCTGCCGGCCTTCCTTTCGCGCCAGACCGACCTGGTGGTGGCGATGGCCAAGACCGGCGCAGTGATCAACATCAAGAAGGCGCAGTTCCTCGCACCGCAGGAAATGAAACACATCCTGACCAAGTGCGAAGAAGCCGGTAACGATCAACTGATCCTCTGCGAGCGTGGTTCCAGCTTCGGTTACAACAACCTGGTAGTGGACATGCTCGGCTTCGGCATCATGAAGCAGTTCGAGTACCCGGTGTTCTTCGACGTGACCCATGCCCTGCAGATGCCGGGTGGCCGCGCCGATTCCGCCGGTGGTCGCCGGGCCCAGGTCACCGACCTGGCCAAGGCCGGTCTGAGCCAGGGCCTGGCCGGGCTGTTCCTTGAGGCGCATCCGGACCCGGACAACGCCAAGTGCGACGGTCCGTGCGCTTTGCGCCTGGACAAACTGGAGCCATTCCTGGCCCAGCTCAAGCAACTGGACGACCTGGTTAAAGGTTTTCCGACGGTAGAAACCGCGTAACGCTCATTTCTCCGGTAAAGTACCGCTCGTTCAATCCCTGACCGCAAGGTCAGGGGCTTGTCCGCGTCAGGCCTGCCTGCGTTTTACTGCCTGACGACGGACCCGGTTTTTTCTCAGCTGCGTTGTTTTCGTCAATTCTGGAGTGCTTACAACAATGGCAAAAATCGTCGACATCAAAGGTCGTGAAGTTCTCGATTCGCGTGGCAACCCCACCGTGGAAGCGGACGTACTGCTCGACAACGGCATCATCGGCAGCGCGTGCGCGCCGTCCGGTGCTTCCACCGGCTCGCGTGAAGCACTTGAGCTGCGTGATGGCGACAAGAGCCGTTACATGGGCAAGGGCGTGCTGAAAGCCGTTGCCAACATCAACGGGCCGATCCGCGACCTGCTGCTGGGCAAGGACCCGCTGGACCAGAAAGCCCTCGACCGCGCCATGATCGAACTGGACGGTACCGAGAACAAGGCCAAGCTGGGCGCCAACGCCATCCTCGCTGTGTCCCTGGCTGCGGCCAAGGCTGCTGCCCAGGATCAGGACCTGCCGCTGTACGCACACATTGCCAACCTCAATGGCACCCCAGGCCAGTACTCGATGCCGGTTCCGATGATGAACATCATCAACGGTGGCGAGCACGCCGATAACAACGTCGACATCCAGGAGTTCATGGTTCAGCCGGTTGGCGCCAAGACCTTCTCCGACGCGCTGCGCATGGGCACCGAGATCTTCCATCACCTCAAAGCAGTGCTCAAGGCCCGTGGCCTGAACACCGCCGTGGGCGACGAAGGTGGTTTCGCGCCTAACCTGGCGTCCAACGAAGACGCGCTGTCGGCCATCGCCGAAGCAGTCGCCAATGCTGGTTACAAGCTAGGCACCGACGTGACCCTGGCCCTGGACTGCGCCGCCAGCGAGTTCTTCGAAGGCGGCAAGTACAACCTGTCCGGCGAAGGCAAGTCGTTCGACGCCGAAGGTTTCGCCGAGTACCTCAAAGGCCTGACCGAGCGCTTCCCGATCATCTCTATCGAAGACGGCCTGGACGAGTCCGACTGGGCTGGCTGGAAGATCCTTACCGACAAGATCGGCGAGAAGGTGCAACTGGTCGGCGACGACCTGTTCGTGACCAACACCAAGATCCTGAAAGAAGGCATCGACAAGAAGATCGCCAACTCGATCCTGATCAAGTTCAACCAGATCGGCTCGCTGACCGAAACCCTGGAAGCCATCCAGATGGCCAAGGCGGCCGGTTACACTGCGGTGATTTCGCACCGTTCGGGCGAAACCGAAGACTCCACCATTGCCGACCTGGCCGTGGGTACCTCGGCGGGTCAGATCAAGACCGGCTCGCTGTGCCGTTCCGACCGCGTCTCCAAGTACAACCAGCTGCTGCGTATCGAAGAGCAACTGGGCGCCAAGGCGGTTTACCGCGGTCGTGCCGAGTTTCGCGGCTAAGCGAGAGATGGTAAAAAGACCGCGGAGTGACGCCGATCGGTCCTGCTGATCGTTGGCTAAACTCTCGCTGCAAGTGCTTGTCCCACAAAGCCTGGCTTCGGCCAGGCTTCGTGCCATCAGCGCCTTGCACATGGCGGTCTTTTTCCACTGGATACCCTGATGCGCAGTCCTTATTGGTTGTTCCTCGTCTTGCTCTTGTTGCTGGGTGGCCTGCAATACCGCCTCTGGGTCGGTAATGGCAGTCTGGCCCAAGTCACCGAGCTGAAACAGCAGATTGCCGAACAGCACGCCGAAAACGAGCGTTTGCTGGAGCGTAATCGCGTGCTCGATGCCGAAGTGCTGGAGTTGAAGAAAGGTATGGAAACCGTCGAAGAACGGGCTCGCCACGAGCTGGGTATGGTCAAGGAGGGTGAAACCCTCTACCAGTTGGCCCAATGATGCAGTCGCTACCGGCCTTCTGGGCAGTGATTCCCGCTGCGGGTGTTGGTGCCCGCATGGCAGCCGACCGGCCCAAGCAGTATCTGCAATTGGGCGGGCGGACGATTCTCGAGCATAGCCTCGACTGTTTTCTCGACCATCCCTGCTTGAAGGGGGTGGTGGTCAGCGTTGCCGCTGACGATCCTTATTGGCCGGGCCTGGCCTGCGCCAGCGATCCGCGTATTCAACGTGCGGCCGGTGGCCGCGAACGGGCCGACTCGGTGCTCAATGCCTTGTTGCTGCTGCATGCGCAGGGTGCGGCGGACGGCGACTGGGTACTGGTGCATGATGCGGCGCGACCTAACCTGGCGCGGGCCGATCTCGACCGTTTGCTCGGTGAACTGGCCGACGATCCGGTTGGAGGCCTGTTGGCGGTGCCGGCGCGTGACACGCTCAAGCGTGCCGACGCCAATGGCCGGGTCAGCAGCACCATCGATCGCAGCACGGTGTGGCAGGCGTATACCCCGCAGATGTTCCGTCTGGGCGCGTTGCACCGGGCGCTGGCCGATAGCTTGGTGGCCGATGTAGCCATCACCGACGAAGCGTCGGCACTGGAATGGGCTGGGCAGGCGCCACGCTTGATCGAGGGGCGCAGCGACAACATCAAGGTGACGCGGCCCGAAGACCTGGAGTGGTTGCGCCAGCGCTGGGCCAAACGCGGCTGAACGTGAGAGCCTCATCGCGGGCTCGTCCCGCGATGCTCATTCAACCACCGCGATACTCGGGCAGATTCCCCAAGCCCTCGCGCAGATAATCCACCAGCTTGCGCACCTTCGGCGACAAGTGCCGCTGTTGCGGATACAGCGCCCACACTGCAGTGTTCGGCGGTTGATGCGCCTCCAGCAGCGACACCAGCGCGCCGCTGCCCAGGTGTTCCAGCACGTAGTAATCCGGCAACTGGCACAACCCCATGCCCTGTAACGCCGCATCCAGCACCGCCTGCCCGCTGTTGCAGCGCCAGTTGCCCTGCACCCGCTGGGCAATCTCGCGGCCGTCCTGCTGCAGTTGCCAGACATCCGAACTGCCGATCAGGCAGTTGTGCCGGGCCAGTTCCGACAGGCTGTGCGGCCGCCCATAACGCTCCAGGTACGCCGGCGACGCACACAAGTACATCCGCCGTGGTGCCAGCCGTGCCGCGACCAGCCGCGATTCCTGCAGGCGTCCCAGGCGAATCGCCAGGTCCATACCTTCATGCAGCAAGTCCAGGGTGCGGTTGCTCAGTTCGATGTCCACCCGCAACTGCGGATACTGCGCCATGAAGCGCGTTACCAACGGCACGATGAAGCGTTCGCCGTAGGCCACCGCGCAGGTCATGCGCAGCAGCCCCTTGGGCTCGCTGGTCAGATCGCTCATCGCGCGCAAGGCTTCCTCGCGGCCGTCCTGCAGGCGCTGGCAATGCTGCAGAAAGGTCTGCCCGGCCTCGCTCAGGGTCACCCGCCGCGTGCTGCGATAGAGCAGGCGGGTTTGCAGGCGCTCTTCCAGCCGCGCCACCTGACGGCTGATGTGCGACGACGACAGCCCCAGGCGCTCGGCAGCTGCGGTGAACTGGCCCGACTCGGCCACCGCGACAAACTCGTCGATGCCTTCCCAGCGATTGCTCATCGATTATCCCTGTGTAGCAATAAAGTTTTGTCTTTGGCCTGATTATTCATCAAAAGGCGATGAATTACACTTCAGCCCTTGAACTGACCCCTTGTTGGAGAACCTTGATGATCAAGTCCCGTGCCGCTGTAGCCTTCGAGGCCAAAAAACCGCTGGAGATCGTCGAAGTCGACGTGGCCATGCCCAAGGCTGGCGAAGTGCTCTTGCGCGTGGTGGCGAGCGGCGTTTGCCACACCGACGCCTACACCCTGTCCGGCGCCGACCCGGAAGGCATCTTCCCGTCGATCCTCGGCCATGAAGGCGGCGCGATCGTCGAAGCCATCGGCGAGGGCGTGACCTCGGTGGCCGTCGGCGACCACGTGATTCCGCTGTACACCCCGGAATGCGGCCAGTGCAAATTCTGCCGTTCCGGCAAGACCAACCTCTGCCAGGCGATCCGCGCCACCCAGGGCAAGGGCCTGATGCCGGACGGCACCACCCGGTTCTCCTACAAGGGCCAGCAGTTGTTCCATTACATGGGCACCTCGACCTTCTCCGAGTACACCGTGCTGCCGGAAATCTCGGTGGCCAAGATCCAGAAGGAGGCGCCGCTGGAGAAGGTCTGCCTGCTCGGTTGCGGCGTCACCACCGGCATTGGCGCGGTGCTGAACACCGCCAAGGTCAAGCCTGGCGACACCGTGGCCGTCTTCGGCCTGGGCGGCATCGGCCTGTCGGCGATCATCGGTGCGGTCAAGGCCAAGGCGGGGCGGATCATTGCCGTGGACATCAACCCGGAAAAATTCGAGATCGCTCGCCAGCTGGGGGCCACCGACTGCGTGAATCCGAAGGACTACGACCGGCCGATCCAGGAGGTGATCGTCGACCTGACCGACGGCGGCGTGGACTTTTCCTTCGAATGTGTCGGCAACGTGCAACTGATGCGCGCGGCACTCGAGTGCTGCCACAAGGGCTGGGGCGAATCGGTGATCATCGGCGTGGCCGGGGCTGGCCAGGAAATTGCCACCCGACCGTTCCAACTGGTAACCGGGCGCGTCTGGCGCGGTTCGGCATTCGGTGGCGTGCGCGGGCGCAGCGAGCTGCCAAGCTACGTCGAGATGGCCGAAACCGGTGAGATCCCGCTGGATACGTTCATCACCCATACCATGGGCCTGGAAGACATCAACAAGGCCTTCGACCTGATGCATGAAGGCAAGAGCATCCGCAGCGTGATCCACTTCTGAGGTGTGACATGAGCCTGGAAAACATCTCCTGCCAGAAGAGTTTTGGCGGCTGGCACAAGCGTTACCGGCATCGCTCTGCGGTGCTCGGGTGCGACATGGTGTTCGCCGTCTACCTGCCGCCGCAGGCAGAGCAGGGCGGTACGTTGCCGGTGCTGTACTGGCTGAGCGGGCTGACCTGCACCGACGAGAACTTCATGCAGAAGGCCGGTGCGCACAAGCTGGCCGCCGAGCTTGGCCTGATCATCGTTGCCCCCGATACCAGCCCGCGTGGGTCGCAGGTGCCGGGTGACCCGGACGGCGCCTGGGACTTTGGCCAGGGCGCCGGCTTCTACCTGAATGCCAGCGAGTCGCCGTGGGCCGAGCATTACCGCATGCATGACTATGTGGTGAGCGAGTTGCCAGCGTTGGTCGAGGCACATTTTCCGGCCTCGACGGCGCGCGCGATCAGCGGTCATTCGATGGGCGGGCATGGTGCGTTGGTCTGTGCGCTACGCAATCCGGGGCGTTATCGCTCGGTGTCGGCGTTCGCCCCGATCAGCAACCCGATGGATTGCCCGTGGGGACAGAAGGCGTTTTCCCGTTACCTTGGGGAGGAGCGTTCGCGCTGGTGCGAGTGGGACGCCAGCGTGCTGATTGCTCAGGCCCAGGAGCAGTTGCCGCTGCTGATCGACCAGGGCGATCGCGATGATTTCCTTGAGGGACAGTTGAAGCCGCAAGTGCTGGTCCAGGCTGCGCAGCAGGCGGGCTACCCGTTGACGCTGCGGATGCAGCCTGGGTATGACCACAGCTATTACTTCATTGCCAGCTTCATCGACGAGCATTTGCGCCATCACGCCGAGGCTTTGAGTAACGGCTAAGCGCATCGCGGGCTCGTCCCGCGATGCCTTTGCTTTTCAGGTAGAATCACGCCCTGTCTCAATCAGGGCGTTTTATCTCATGCGTATTGGCCACGGCTACGATGTGCACCGCTTCGCGGACGGCGATTTCATCACCTTGGGTGGGGTGCGCATTGCGCACACATTCGGCCTGTTGGCCCATTCCGATGGCGACGTGCTGTTGCACGCCTTGAGCGATGCGCTGCTCGGCGCCGCTGCACTGGGCGACATCGGCAAGCACTTCCCCGACACCGACCCGCAATTCAAGGGCGCCGACAGCCGTGTGCTGCTGCGTCACGTGGTCAAGATCGTCCAGGGCAAAGGCTGGAAAGTCGCTAACATCGACGCCACCATCGTCGCCCAGGCCCCGAAAATGGCCCCGCATATCGAGACCATGCGCCAGCTGATCGCCGAGGACCTGCAGGTCGAACTCGACCAGGTCAACGTCAAGGCCACCACCACCGAAAAACTCGGCTTCACCGGCCGTGAAGAAGGCATCGCCGTCCACGCCGTCGCCTTGTTGCTTGCCGCATGACCGAACTCGAACTGCTCGGCCCACGCGCATCGGGCCCATCCCTGGGGAGCGCCGTGCTCAAGGCGGTGGCCGAAGACTTCCAGGTCGACGAAGTGCTCGACATCCCCCTCTCCGGCCAGGGCGAACACCTCTGGCTGTGGGTGGAAAAACGCGAACTCAACACCGAGGAGGCCGCCCGCCGCCTGGCCAAGGCCGCCGGCGTGCCGCTGCGCACGGTCAGCTATGCCGGGCTCAAGGATCGCCAGGCGCTTACCCGCCAGTGGTTCAGCCTGCACCTGCCGGGCAAGGCCGACCCGGACCTGAGCGCTGCCGAGAACGAAACCCTGAGCATCCTCAAGGTCACCCGCCACAGCCGCAAACTGCAGCGTGGTGCGCACTCGGCCAACGGTTTCACCCTGCGCCTGACTGCGCTCAATGCCGATCACGCCGCGCTCAATGCGCGCTTGGAAATCCTGCGTAGCCAGGGCGTGCCGAACTACTTCGGCAGCCAGCGCTTCGGTCACGCTGGCGGCAACCTGCACGACGCCCGGCAGTGGGCGCAGCGCCAGGCTCTGCCGGAACAACGCAACGTCCGCTCGCGGCTGCTTTCCACCGCGCGCAGCTTCATCTTCAACCAGGCTCTGGCCGCGCGTGTGGCCGATGGCAGTTGGAACCAGGCGCGGGTCGGCGACCTGTTGTCGTTCACTGAAAGCCGTAGTTTCTTCCCGGCCGGCGAGGCCGAATGCAGTGACCCGCGCCTGGCGATTCTCGACCTGCATCCGACCGGCCCGCTGTGGGGCGACGGGGCGCTGGCCACCAGTGCCGAGCCCGGCGCGATCGAGCAGCGACTGGGCGAACAGGAGCAGGCGCTGTGCCAATGGTTGGCGCGAGCCAACCTCAATCAGGAACGTCGCATTCTGCGGCTGCCCATTGGCGGTCTGACGTGGCATTATCCCGAGCCTGATATCCTGCAACTGGAATTCGTCCTGCCGGCCGGATGCTTCGCCACCGTGGTTGTGCGCGAACTTGTCGATCTGGTGCCGGTAGGGCAGACGGACAGCCCATGCGTATTCTGATTTCGAACGACGACGGGGTCACTGCCCCCGGCCTCGCCGCGCTGCACAGCGCGCTGGCGGATTATGCCGAGTGTGTGGTGATCGCCCCGGATCAAGACAAGAGCGGCGCCAGCAGTTCGCTGACGCTCGATCGGCCCTTGCATCCGACGACCCTGGCCAACGGCTTCATCAGCCTCAACGGCACGCCGACCGACTGTGTCCACCTGGGCCTGAACGGCCTGCTGGAGCACACCCCGGACCTGGTGGTGTCGGGTATCAACCTGGGGGCCAACCTGGGCGATGACGTGCTGTATTCCGGCACCGTTGCGGCGGCCCTCGAAGGGCGTTTCCTCGGTGGCACCTCGTTTGCCTTCTCGCTGCTGTCGCGACTGCCGGACAACCTGCCGACTGCCGCCTACATCGCGCGCAAGCTGGTCGAGGCGCACGAGCGTCTGCAATTGCCCGCGCGCACCGTGCTCAACGTGAACATCCCGAACCTGCCGCTGGAGCACATCCGTGGCATCCAGCTGACCCGCCTGGGCCACCGGGCCCGCGCTGCGGCGCCGACCAAGGTGGTCAACCCGCGCGGCAAGGAAGGCTACTGGATTGCGGTGGCCGGCGATGCCGAGGACGGCGGTCCGGGTACCGACTTCCATGCAGTGATGCAAGGCTACGTGTCGATCACCCCGCTGCAGCTCGACCGCACCTTCAACGATGCCTTCGAAAGCCTCGATGGCTGGCTGGAGGGGCTGCTCTGATGCGCGAGCAGGACGACTTGATGCGCCGGGGCATCGGCATGACCTCGCAGCGTACCCGCGAGCGGCTGATTCAGCGCCTGTGCGAAGAGGGGGTATCGAATCCGCAGGTGCTCGATGTGCTGCGTCGTACCCCTCGGCATCTGTTCGTCGACGAAGCGCTGGCGCATCGGGCCTACGAGGACACCGCGCTGCCGATCGGGCACAACCAGACCATTTCCCAGCCGTTCATGGTGGCGCACATGAGCGAAGTACTGCTTGAGGATGGTCCGCTGGACAAGGTGCTGGAGATCGGTACCGGTTCGGGCTACCAGACCGCGGTGCTGGCGCAACTGGTCGAACGGGTATTCTCGGTGGAGCGGATCAAGGTCCTGCAGGACCGTGCCAAGGAGCGCCTGCTCGAGCTCAACCTGCGTAATGTGGTGTTCCGCTGGGGCGACGGTTGCGAAGGTTGGCCGGCGCTGGCGCCGTACAACGGCATCATTGTCACTGCCGTGGCGCCGGAGGTGCCACAGGCATTGCTCGACCAGCTCGCCCCGGGCGGGCGCATGGTCATTCCGGTGGGGCCAGCCGGCGAGGCGCAGCAGTTGTTGCTGATCGTGCGCGAAGAGCATGGCTTCTCGCGGCGGGCCCTTGGCGCGGTACGCTTTGTACCGCTGCTGAACGGGCCGCTGGCCTGAGCGGACTTTTTTTCCGCGGCGGCGAATTCTCGGCCTGAAGCCGGGTCTATCTGGCGTGCCAGGCAGCGCGTCGATCACTGATGCCTGCAATGCGTCGGCAAATTGCTTGCGCAGGGTTATAATTGCAACATTATTGCATTTCTGTTTTCGGTCACCTTTAAGGGAGCGGCGGGTGAGTCACACAATCATTCGGCAGCGTATGGATCTATCGAGCTTCAGGCTTCTGGTGATTGCACTTGCCTTCGGCACGCTGGTATCGGGCTGTACCAGCTCGTCTTCGAGCAGTGTCCGGGTGGTCGATCGCAACAACGCGGCCGCAGCTAAACGCCCGGTCGTCACCTCCGGGCAGTACGTCGTGCGCCCCGGCGATACGCTGTTCTCCATCGCCTTCCGCTATGGCTGGGATTACAAGGAGCTGGCCGCGCGCAACGGTATCGGTGCGCCGTATACCATTCGTCCAGGGCAGACCATTCGTTTTGGCTCCGACAATGGTGGCGGCTCGCGGGTGGTCACCTCGACCTCGCCTTCAAGCAAGACCACCGTCACCCGGCGCCCGGCGGGCACGCCGGCACCGGCCAAATCGGGCGCCGGTGATAGCGTGGCGACCGCTCCGGTCACGCCGGCTGCACCGGTCCAGGTGCCGGCCTCGGAACGCTCGGCAGGCGGTTGGGCCTGGCCGGCCAACGGTGTGCTGATCGGCAAATTTGCTTCAAACGGTAGTTTGAATAAAGGCATTGATATCGCCGGTGATTTGGGACAGCCTGTTTTTGCTGCATCTGATGGTTCGGTTGTCTACGCCGGAAGTGGCTTGCGGGGCTACGGCGAGTTGGTAATCATCAAGCACAGCGATACCTACGTCAGTGCCTACGGTCACAACCGCAGGCTGTTGGTTCGGGAGGGACAGCAGGTCAAGGTTGGGCAGACAATTGCCGAAATGGGGTCCACGGGCACCGACCGGGTGAAGCTTCACTTCGAGATTCGCCGTCAGGGTAAACCTGTAGATCCGCTGCAATTCCTGCCACGTCGTTGATTTAGCGTGTACCCGGCCTGTTCCTTCGCGTAGTGGGGACAGGCTCAAGCGCTGCCAGGGAATAAGGTGCCGCTCGAGTCTGAGTTCGAACTCAGCAAAGGACTATAACAATGGCTCTCAGTAAAGAAGTGCCGGAGTTTGACATCGACGATGAGGTTCTCCTGATGGAGACCGGCATCGTTTTGGAAACGGATGTGGTGTCAGACGAACCTGCTGTATCTCCGGTTCGGACCAGGGCTAAAACGGGCACAGCCCTCAAACAGCACAAGTACATCGATTACACGCGTGCACTTGATGCGACACAGCTTTACCTCAATGAAATCGGTTTTTCGCCCCTGCTGTCGCCGGAGGAAGAGGTCCACTTTGCACGCCTGTCGCAAAGCGGAGACCCGGCCGGTCGCAAGCGCATGATCGAGAGTAACCTGCGGCTGGTGGTCAAGATCGCCCGCCGTTACGTCAACCGTGGGCTGTCTCTGCTGGACTTGATCGAGGAAGGCAACCTGGGCCTGATTCGTGCAGTCGAGAAATTCGACCCTGAGCGCGGCTTCCGGTTCTCTACCTACGCCACCTGGTGGATCCGGCAGACCATCGAACGGGCGATCATGAACCAGACCCGGACCATCCGCCTGCCTATCCACGTGGTCAAAGAGCTCAACGTTTACCTGCGGGCAGCGCGCGAACTGACCCAGAAGCTCGATCACGAACCGTCCCCGGAAGAAATCGCCAGCCTTTTGGAAAAGCCGGTCGGCGAGGTCAAGCGTATGCTTGGGCTCAACGAGCGAGTCTCTTCGGTGGACGTGTCGCTCGGCCCGGACTCCGACAAAACCCTGCTCGATACGCTTACCGATGATCGTCCCACCGATCCATGCGAACTGCTGCAGGACGACGACTTGTCGCAGAGCATCGACCAGTGGCTCAGCGAGCTCACCGACAAGCAGCGTGAAGTGGTGATCCGCCGCTTTGGTCTGCGCGGGCATGAAAGCAGTACGCTTGAAGATGTGGGCCTGGAGATCGGCCTGACCCGTGAACGGGTACGCCAGATCCAGGTGGAAGGGCTCAAGCGCTTGCGCGAGATCCTGGAGAAGAACGGCCTGTCCAGCGAGTCGTTGTTTCAGTAAGCGCTGACGACGTCATCCGCGAAGGGCGCCCCGACCGATTCGGGGCGTTTTCGTTTCTGCCGCAGGTACATGTTTGGGCGGCTGGCGGTTTTGTTCGGGCCTTCGGCACGCCCTGTAAGCCATTGCTTACTCGTCGCGTAAGTGATGGTAGCCAGGCGCAGTAGATCGTTGGCGTTTTCAGTGTCTTACTTTGTTTATCTCATTGATAAACAAGAAGTTTATTTTCGATAGCTGACAGCTGACAGACTTTTTTTGAGAGCTTTTGTCAGTTGCTCTGCTGCGGGTAACGGCTAGTATTCGAACTGTGTCTACGGACTGACACAGGCTATCAAGGATGACGGCCAGGGACATCGCAGGACGCGATTCATCAGGATGATGAAAGGGAATACAGGGACTACGGAAAAAAATGTGGGCGGGTTATACCGCCCCTTTTTTTTGCCCGCAATAAATGAAAAAAGGCCCGTGAACAGACTGTGTGAAAACCGAGCAATCTGCTCGGCCCTTTAAGAAAATGCCCCGTATCGGAAGATACGGAGCATTTTTTGTGATGGCCTATATCCAAGGAGAGTCTCGGCGCCAGACCAGTTTGTTCCCGGTCTCGCTGGAAGAGCTGATTCCCGAGGATCACCTTGTTCGCGTCATCGACCTGTATGCCGCCAGGCTGGATCTGGTGCAGCTAGGTTTCGACAAAGCCCAGCCCAAGGCCACTGGCCGCCCCGCCTACGACCCCGCCGATCAGCTCAAGCTCTACCTCTACGGATATTTTCAGCGCATTCGTTCATCGCGGCGTCTGGAAGCCTCCATTACCGCGTACGTGCCGCCAAACCGAACCTCTAACCCAGGCGGAGAGACATTGTTCGAGCGCAAGGACTTTATCCAGAAATGATGGAGCGGCGTAGATCCATCGTGGAGCACCCGTTTGGCAATCTCAAACAATGGCTATTTGGTAACGGGCGCTTCCTGCTGCGACAACTCGAAGGCGCGCGAGCTGAAATGGCGCTCGCTGTGACCGCTTACCTCAAGCGGGCGATCAGTGCCTTGGGTGCCAAGCAAATGATGCAACTGATGGGCTGAAGAGCCTTTTTCAGCACAAAAACAAACGCCCCGAACAAGTCGGGGCGTTTGGTCTAAGGCCTGTCAGTGTGTTTTCACACAGCCTGGTGAAGGGCCTTTTTTGTCGATCCGGGCTTAGCGCTCCAGATCGGCGATCTTGCCTGGCTTGCCATCCCATTCGGCGGCGTCCGGCAGCGAATCTTTCTTCTCGGTGATGTTCGGCCAGATTTCCGCCAGCTCGGCATTCAACTCGATGAAGTTTTCCATGCCGGCCGGGATCTCGTCTTCCGAGAAGATAGCCACGGCAGGGCACTCGGGCTCGCACAGTGCACAGTCGATGCACTCATCCGGGTGAATGACCAGGAAGTTCGGGCCTTCGTAGAAGCAGTCCACCGGACAGACTTCTACGCAGTCGGTGTACTTGCACTTGATGCAGTTGTCGGTGACGACGAAGGTCATTTCTAATTTTCTCCTCAGGCGACGGCAGCGGGCCCATCCAGACGAGCCGCTCGGTTTGGTCAATGGGTGGTGAGCCAGGCTAATAACTCGCCACCACACCAAACCGCGCGGGATTCTACCAGCTTGTACGGGGCCGCGTTATAACAGAGTCTTCAGTGTATAGAGCATTTCGATAGCTTGGCGCGGCGTCATGTTGTCCAGGTCGAGCTTGCCGATCTTTTCAATGACCGGGTGCGGCAGGCTGGCAAACAGGTCGCTCTGATGCGGAACGGCTGCTGCACCGGGTGTTGCCTGTGTTGTTTCATGCGGCAGGCTGGCGGTTTCCAGCCGGCCCAGGTGCTCACGGGCACGCTGGATTACCGGGCTTGGCACACCCGCCAACTGGGCCACGGCCAGGCCGTAGCTCTGACTGGCCGGGCCGGGCAGCACATGGTGCAGGAACACGATGCGCTCGTTGTGTTCGGTGGCATTCAGGTGCACGTTGGCCACCAGCGGTTCGCTTTCCGGCAGTACGGTCAGTTCGAAGTAGTGGGTGGCGAACAGGGTATAGGCGCGCAGTTGGGCCAGGCGCTCGGCGGCGGCCCAGGCCAGCGACAGGCCGTCGAAAGTGCTGGTGCCGCGGCCGACTTCGTCCATCAGTACCAGGCTGCGGTCGCTGGCGTTGTGCAGGATGTTGGCGGTTTCGCTCATCTCGACCATGAAGGTCGAACGGCCGCCGGCCAGGTCGTCGCTGGAGCCGATCCGGGTGAAGATACGGTCGACCAGCGACAGCTCGCAGGCGGCCGCCGGGACGAAGCTGCCGATATGCGCCATCAGCACGATCAGTGCGGTCTGGCGCATGTAGGTGGATTTACCGCCCATGTTCGGACCGGTGATCACCAGCATACGGGTGTTATCGTCCAGTGCCAGGTCGTTGGCCACGAATGGTGTGGTCAGTACCTGTTCGACCACCGGGTGACGACCCTGGCTGATGCGCATGCACGGCTCGTCGACGAAGCGTGGGCAGTTCAGGTCGAGGTTCAGTGCGCGTTCGGCGAGGTTGCTCAGCACGTCCAGCTCGGCCAGCGCGGCAGCTGTGTCCTGCAACGGTGCCAGATGGCCGATCAGGGTTTCCAGCAGCGCGTCGTAGAGCATCTTTTCGCGCGCCAGGGCCCGGCTCTTGGCCGACAGCGCCTTGTCCTCGAAGGTTTTCAGCTCCGGGGTAATGAAGCGCTCGGCACCTTTGAGCGTCTGCCGGCGGATATAGTCCGCCGGGGCCTGCTCGGCCTGTTTGCTCGGCAGTTCGATGAAGTAGCCATGCACACGGTTGTAGCCGACCTTGAGGTTGGCCAGGCCCGTGCGGGCTTTTTCGCGGGCTTCCAGATCGATCAGGAACTGCCCGGCGTTCTCGCTCATCGACAGCAGCTCGTCCAGCTCGGCGTCGTAGCCGGCCTTGAGTACACCGCCATCGCGAATGACCGCGGGTGGCGTGTCAACGATGGCTTTGAGCAGCAGGTCGGCCAGCTCCGGGTAGGTGCCGGCGATGGCGGCCAGTCGTGCCAGGTGTGGCGCTTCCAGCTCGGCCATGGCGTTTTGCAGCTCGGGCAGGGCGCCGAGGGCGTCGCGCAGGCGTGCCAAGTCACGCGGGCGGGCGTTGCGCAGGCCGATCCGGGCGAGGATCCGCTCGATATCGCCAATGTCCTTGAGCTGTGGCTGGAGCTTTTCGAAGCGGTAGCCGTCGAGCAGGCAGCGGATCGAACCCTGGCGCGCCTGCAACACTTTCAGGTCGCGCAGCGGGCGGTTCAGCCAGCGGGTCAGCAGGCGGCTGCCCATGGCCGTCTGGCAGCGGTCGATCACCGATTGCAGGGTGTTGTCGCGGCCGCCGGCGAGGTTTACGTCCAGCTCAAGGTTGCGCCGGCTGGCGCCGTCGAGCACCACGGTGTCGTCCAGGCGCTCGTGCTTGAGGCTGCGCAGGTGCGGCAGGGCGGTGCGCTGGGTTTCCTTGGCGTAGGCCAGCAGGCAGCCGGCGGCGCCGATGGCCAGGGTCAGCTTCTCGCAGCCGAAGCCTTTCAGGTCTTGGGTGGCGAACTGCTGGCACAGGCTCTTGCGCGCGCTGTCGCGGTCGAAGTCCCACGGCGCGCGGCGGCGAGCGCCACGACGTTTCTCGGCAGGCAGGCCTTGTGGCCAGTCGTCGGGGATCAGCAGCTCGACCGGGTTGGTGCGCTCAAGCTCGGCCAGCAGGTTTTCCCAGCCCTTGAATTCCTGCACGGTGAAGTTGCCGCTGGTGATATCGAGCACCGCCAGGCCAAACAGGCGCTCGTCGCCGAGCACGGCAGCGATCAGGTTGTCGCGGCGCTCGTCGAGCAGGGCTTCGTCGCTGACCGTGCCGGGGGTGATGATTCGTACCACCTGGCGCTCGACCGGGCCCTTGCTGGTGGCCGGGTCGCCGATCTGTTCGCAGATCACCACCGATTCGCCCAGCTTCACCAGCTTGGCCAGGTAGCCCTCGGCCGCGTGGAAAGGGATACCACACATGGGGATCGACTGGCCGGCCGACTGCCCGCGGGCGGTCAGGGTGATATCCAGGAGTTTTGCGGCTTTCTTCGCGTCTTCGTAGAAGATTTCGTAGAAGTCGCCCATGCGGTAGAACATCAGCTGGTCCGGGTGCTGGTTTTTCAGCTTCCAGTACTGCTGCATCATCGGGGTGTGTGCGGAAAGATCAGTCATTGCAGAAACTTGGCTCGCGAGTCGTTTAGACCAAAGGCAAGCGGGCAATGGTACAGGGATTTTGCCTGGCCTGCCGAGCGCAAAGCCCGGGTCGCGACCTTTTGTCCTTGTCCTTTATACAGGCAGCTATCTGCCGTTTGCATTTTGCGCAGGTGCTGGTCAATATGCACGTTATGCAAAAGCGCAACGTAGCATCCGTCTTAAGAGCACTGCTCGATCGCCACGGGATCTCCCCCACGGAGCTTCACCGGCGCACCGGCGTGCCGCAATCCACCCTGTCGCGGATTCTCAGCGAGAAGATCGTCGATCCTTCGGACAAGCACGTGTCGAAGATCGCCGAATACTTTGGCGTGAGCACCGACCAACTGCGCGGCCGGGTCGACCTTGGCGACAGCCGCGAGGCCGGTCCGGGCCATAGCCATGCCGAGCTGCGCGACATCAGCCTGTGGGATGACGACACCCCCGTCGAGGAAGACGAGGTGTCCATTCCGTTTCTTCGCGAGGTCGAGTTGGCAGCAGGATCAGGACGATTCGTCATCGAAGAAAGTGAGAAGGCCAGCCTGCGCTTCGGCAAGCGCAGCCTGCGCCATAACGGCGTGCAGTTCGACCAGGCCAAATGCGTGACCGTGCGCGGCAACAGCATGCTGCCGGTATTGCGCGACGGCGCTACCGTCGGGGTGAATGCCGGCAAGAGCGGCATCGGCGACATCGTCGACGGTGACCTCTATGCCATCAATCACAACGGTCAACTGCGGGTGAAGCAGCTTTACCGGCTGCCCACTGGCATTCGCCTGCGCAGTTTCAACCGCGACGAGCACCCCGACGAGGACTATACCTTCCAGCAGATGCAGGACGAGCAGATCAGCATCCTCGGCCATGTGTTCTGGTGGGGCATGTACGCCCGTTAAGCCCAGCCCCGTCTCCCCAAGCCCGCCTCGGCGGGTTTTTTTTCGCCCCGAGAAACCCCCGCCAGCCCTGTCAGCACAAGGCTTTCATGCATATGCGCAAAATATAATGCATAAATATTTCCATAAATGCATTGACTGCATATGCATCAATGCATAATCTCTGCCTCAAGCCGGACGAACACCGGCGGCGACACAGGCAGCGATGAACAGGCCTCAACTGTTCAGAGGGTTGGCAACTGACCCGGGTGTGCAGCGTAAAGCACCAGAAGCAGTTATCCGGCGGGCAGGCGGCCGCGGCCGGAGGAACAACTCGAAATGCAACCGCACGGCGCACCAGTCGTGGCCGGCGGTAGACGACGCATTACTGAAAAGCCTGGGCGACCGGGCTTTTTGGAATGCCGGGCAATCGGCTTTCAAGCACCTCCTGCCAGCCCCTGGCTGTGCGGGATCAACAAGGAGACAGGACCGTGACTAACGAGCAACAGGCGTTGCTGGATATGCCGATCTGGTTGGTGATCGTCCTGGCGTTGCTGGGCGGACTCAGCGGCGAGATGTGGCGGGCCGATAAGGCCGGCATCCGTGGCTGGGGGCTGTTCAGGCGGCTCCTGCTGCGCTCGGGGGCCTGCATGGTCTGCGGGGTTTCGGCGGTGATGCTGCTGTACGCCAGCGGCATGTCGATCTGGACCGCCAGTGCGTTCGGCTGCCTGACCGCGATGGCCGGCGCCGATGTCGCCATCGGGCTGTACGAACGTTGGGCGGCGAAACGCCTGGGTATTACCCAATCGCAAACGGATAGATAGCAGCAACCCGAAGCATCTTTCAGTAACGCCAATGACAGGTACTCGATATGTTCGCTTTAACCCCCTTCTACGGTGTGCTGGGCCAGCAACAGTGCTATTGCAGTGACCCCGGATCAGCCAGCAATCATGATTCCCGCCGGTAACACGCTGGAGGTCGACAAGCGCTACGTGTGTGGCGGTACCACGCTGATCTTCCAGTCCGTCGGTAACCTGGTGGTGTCGAATGGCCCGCTGGGCGAGCTGGACGCAGAACAAGGGCGCGACCCGCGCGGTGATGCAAAGCGACGGCAATTTCGTGATCTATGGCGCGAACAATGTGCCGCTGTGGCAGACCGGTACTGCCGGGCAGCCGACCGCGTATGCACGGGTGCAGGCCAACGGCAGTTTCTCGATTGCCGCCGAGATGCCGGCGTGGGCGCGCTTCGGCTATCCCCCGACGCTGAAGTCGGTGCGCCGCTTGATTGAGTACGGGCCGTTTACGGTGTTCTCGTACAACTGGTAGAAAGGCGCGGCAGCCCTGCGCTGGATCGCGGGACGAACCCGCTCGCACAGGGACGGAGCGTGCTTTGTGGGAGCGGGCTTGTCCGGCGATGGCCTCACTTCGATTCATGCTAGTGTGTCGGGCTTTCCCAAGGACAGGACCATACATGCTTGCCTGGATCAAAATGCTCCGCAGCCAGCCGCTTGCGCTCCAGCTACGAATCCTGCGCTGGTTCGGGGTGATCATGGCCGTGATGACCCTGATCCCGGTCCTATGCTGGCAAAGCCCACCAACCCCAGCGGCAAACACCGGTGTGACCTTGCTCGGCAAAGTCACTGGTGGCCCCAGTGAATGGAAGACCGACCGCTCCATGGTTTCCTTCACCATCAAATACCCGTTGCCCGGCAAGCGCCTGTATCACACCTCGGGTATCTATACCTTCAAGAGCAACTACGCCGCCTCCGGCATTGCGCTGCATTCGCCGGTCTATGTAACGATCGACGAGGGCACTGAACGGCCGGTGGTGCGTGAAGTATTCACCCCGCAAGGCTATGTGCTGCATACCCCGGCAATCAAGGCCCACACCGTTGCCGTAAGCAATCAGCACGGCCTGATGATGGCGATCGTCCTGGTGTGCCTGTCCCTGGCCAGTTTCATCTCCAGTGGCGTGGTCTGGCTGCGCCAGCGCAAGCCGCAGACAGCCTGAACACCGTATCCACCTAGAACCCGCCTGCGGCGGGTTTTTTTTCGCCCTGAATAGACCGCAAGGCACCCTTGCATGGGAGAACGTCGTGATTGAACTGACCCAGTTGCACGCGGCCGTCAGTGCCACCCTCAAGGCCGGCATGCCGCAGTTGGCAACCGTCGAAGCCCTTGCCAGCCCGGCTGCGGACATCCCACTGCCGGCACTGCTGCACGGCCTGAGCGGCCTGCAGTCGGGCCGTGACGCTGGCGATGGACGTTGCGCGGTACTGGCCACCTTTGTCGCTCGACTACTGGTCGGTGCCGATGCCACCCAGGCGTCAATGCAGGCCGCGACACTGGCGGCGCAACTGACCGTGCTGCTGCGCAAGCAGTTCTGGGGCCTGGGCTTTGTCGAGGCCAGCGCCAACGTCCAGGCCAGCGCCGTCGTTAGCGTCGAACCCAGCCCCTATGTGGCCTGGCAAGTGCAGTGGCAGCAGCCGCTGTACCTCGGCGAAGCGCAATGGCCATGGCCGGACGAGCCGCCGGGGTCGCTGCTGGTCGGCCTCAGCCCCGACACCGGTGCCGGCCATGAGGCCGACTATCACAAGCCGGAGGACCTCGTATGAACTACGCCAGCGCTGCCCACGACCGCATGCTTGCCGCGCTGCTGATTCCTTGCCGGGTGGTCGGCGTCGACCTTGCCGCAGCCCGCGTCCGCGTCAGCGATGGCGCCGGCTGGACCAGTGCCTGGGTGCGCTGGCATAGCCAGGCGGCCGGTCAGGCCCGGCACTGGCGCTCGCCAACGTTGGGCGAGCAGGGCGTGCTGCTCAGCCCCAGCGGCGAGCCGGCCCAGGGCACCTTCGTTACCGGCCTGTATGGCAACGCCGGCGCCGCCCCGGACAACCGCGACCATGTCGAAACCTGGCGCTTCGCCGATGGCGGCTCGCTGGTCTACGACTGGCAGGCGCGCAGCTACAGCATCGAGTTACCGAGCGGCACCGTTAGCATCAAGGTCGGCGCCAGTTCGGCAGTGCTCACCGACAGCGCCATCAGCGCCAACGCCGCCAGCATCAGCCTGACCGGTGCGGTGCAGATCGACGGCAACCTGCGCGTCAGCGGCGATATCAATGGCGGCGGCAAGATTATCGACACCGCCGGCAACACGCCGAACCACAAGCACTGACCAGGCTCACCACGGTGGGCCTTTTTTCTGCCAGGACGCCTCCTGGCCATCACCACAAGGAGTAACGCGATGATCGGAGTGGATCGCCGCAGCGGCTTGCCGCTATCCGGCATCTCCCATCTGCGCCAGTCCATCGAGGACATTCTGGCCACGCCGCTGGGCAGTCGGCGCATGCGCCCGGAGTACGGCAGCAGCCTGCGCCGCTTCGTCGACCTACCGGTCAACGATGGCTGGAAGAGCGCCGTGCAGGCCGAGGTGGCGCGCTCGCTGTCACGCTGGGAGCCGCGTCTGAAACTGGAGCGGGTACGGGTGACGGCGGTAGTCGGAGGACAAATTACCCTGCAGCTCACCGGGCAGTACCTGGGTGACCGGCAGATCGTCGAGGTGACGGCATGAGTATCGTTGATCTATCGGCGCTACCCGCGCCGCAATTACTGGAAGACCTCGACTTCGAGGCCCTGTACGAGCAGGACCTGGCAGCCTTCCGTGCGCACATGGGCGATAACTGGAACGCGGCCCTGGAGAGCGACCCTATCAGCAAGTTGCTGGAAGTTGGCGCTTACCGCAAGCTGCTGAACCGGGCGCGGGTCAACGACGCGGTCAAGGCCTTGCTGCTGGCCTATGCGCAAGGCAGCGACCTCGACCAGTTGGCGGCCAACGTACAGCTTAAGCGTCTGGTGGTACAAGCGGCGGACCCTGCTGCCGTGCCACCGCTGCAACCGCTGCTGGAAGAGGACGACGCCCTGCGTGAGCGGGTCCAACTGGTGTACGAAGGCTTGACCACGGCGGGACCGCGCAACAGCTACATCCTGCATGCACGCAATGCTTCAGGGCAGGTCGCCGATGCGACCGCCGAGAGTCCGTCGCCAGCGGTGGTCAATGTGACCGTTCTGAGCATGGACGCTAATGGCGTCGCGAGCCCTGAACTGCTCGCGGAAGTCGCGGCCTATCTGAATGACGAAAACATCCGCCCGGTGGCCGACCGGCTGATCGTACAGCGCGCCGAAGTAGTGCCCTACCGCATCGATGCCACGTTGTACATGAACGGCAACGGCCCGGAAAACGAAGCGACGCTGCTGGAATGCCAGCGCCGTCTGCAAGCCTGGATTAATCCACGGCGGCGGCTTGGCGTGGAGGTGGCGCGCTCGGCGATCGATGCCCAGTTGCACATTGCCGGGGTCAGCCGGGTCGAGCTGCCGGGCTGGAGCGACATTCGCCCGGGGAAATCGCAGGCCGCGTGGTGTACGGGCATCTCCGTGACCCGTGGAGGCTGAGATGAAAAGTTTCCTCCCGCTCAACCGCACACCGCTGGAACGCGCACTCGAAGTGGCCGCCGAGGACCCGCTCGAAGTGGCCTTGCGGGCCCTCTACAACCCTGACACCTGCCCGGTACATCTGCTTCACCAGCTGGCCTGGGCCTGGTCGGTGGACCGCTGGGACGACAGCTGGCCCGAGGCGATCAAACGTTCGGTGATTCGCTCTTCCTTTGGTGTGCATGCACGCAAGGGAACTATTGGTGCGCTGCGCCAAGTAGTGGAGCCATTCGGTTATTTGATTGATGTCGTGGAGTGGTTTCAGACCGAACCCCAAGGCGTTGCTGGCACCTTCTCACTGAAAATCGGTGTATCCGAAACCGGTATCACGGAGGACGTCTACCGTGAGTTGTCCTGGCTGATTGATGACGCTAAGCCAGTGACACGACATATGACTCAGTTGGATATCAGTCTGGAAACCCGGCTGGGCGCCTATCAGGCGGTTGCTGTATGCGATGGTGACGTGCTGGAGGTCTACCCCTGGGAGTCTGCGGATATCGAGATTTATCTGGCCGGGCACCATGCGCTCGCCGACCACACTACCGACATTCTGGATGTCTATTTAAATGGCTAACTTAACGACGCAGTTCGGCGGCTTCCTGACCACTATCGGGGTTGCGCGCCAAACCAATGCCAACGCATTGGGTATTCCCTGGAAAATTTCGCACATGCTGATCGGCGATGCCGGAGGCGATCCTGCGCAGTTTCCAGACCCCACGCCAAGCCCCTCGCAAGCGGCATTGGTGCGTAGGGTTTACCGCGCACCGCTAAACAGTTTGTACAAGTCGCCCCAGGACCCTGGTGTATTGGTCGCAGAGCTGATCTTGCCGCCGGATATCGGCGGCTGGTGGATGCGGGAGCTGGCATTGGAAGATGCCGATGGTAACTTTGTTGCTGTCGCCAAACCCGCGCCGAGCTACAAACCTTTATTGACCCAAGGCTCAGGGCGCACTCAAACCGTGCGCATGCACGTTGTCTTCGGCAATGTTGCCAACGTTGCGTTGAAGATTGACCCGGCAGTCGTCACCGCCTCTCGGGAATGGGTGGATCTGCGGATTGCCGAGGAACTGGCGAAGCTCGATGCCAAGACCTCATGCCGCTACGCGACCAAGGCTGCAATCAACCTTTCAGGGCTGGCTGTACAGGCCGGTGCTGACTGGGTAGCACCGCTTGCGGCTGGTGACCGGATTCTGGTCAAAAACCAGACCCAGGCGGCCCTAAATGGTATCTATGTCGCGTCTGCCGGCGCCTGGTTGCGCTCTACTGATGCCGATAGCTCGGCCAAGGTAACAGCTGGCCTTACGGTATCGGTTGAAACCGGCGTAACCCAGGCTGACACCATCTGGCAACTGGTGACCGATGACCCGATTGTACTGGGGGGCACCGCATTGACCTTCATGGACATCACCAATGGCCTTGCTCGGCTTTTGTCGCCTGCCTTCGCCGGGGTCCCCACTGCCCCCGCTCCCACTCAGTTCGATGCTTCACTGCGTCTTGCCACTACCGGCTATGTAACACAGGTGGGACAGCGGTATTCAACCTCGGCCTCCATCAGCGGGGCGACTGCACTGAGCGCTTCGGCGATTGGCGGTATCACCTTCTGTGGGGGCACGCAGTCTTCCTATGTGGTGACCCTACCAGAGTTCGGTGCTTCGACGCGTGGTGGGCTGGTAACGCTGGCGGGCAACTCCGAAGCCCTGGTGACCGTTGCCGCTCCGGCTGGTGCCTCGTTGACGTTGACGAGTGGCGGAGTGTTGTTGAACCCAGTACTCGAGCGGGATGAAACAGCGGTTTTCATGCAGACCTCCGGCATCGAATGGCGTCTGGTCGGCGGTACGCTGGCGCTCAAGTACAGCACCCAGTTCTCTGCTTCGCTCGGTGCCACCGGGTGGAAGCGTGAGCCAAGCGGCTTCATTGAACAATGGGGTGTGGTAACGATCGAGGACAACATCCAGATGACCATTACCTTACCTATCGCCTTCAACACGGCAGTTTTCGGCGTGATGGCGACAACCCAGAACGCAGGTTTGCTGGGCGGGGATCAGTTCATGACCGTAGGGGCCAAGAAGAATGGCGCTTCACTTTCAACCATCCTGATCGACGCGAACACCGGACCTTCCCGATCTTTGGCACAGACCCTCTTCTGGAGGGCGTATGGCAAGTGAAAACACGGTGCTGTACAGCGCCACACTAGGCGGTTTCTTCTCTCCGGGTGTGAGCGATAACGTACCTGCGGACGCGGTGAGCATCGCGCTTTCCGTTTACCTGGAGCTGCTCGGTGGCCAGGAAGCCGGGCTTGAAATCGTTCCCAGCGAACAGGGCATGCCGATGCTGCGTGCCCGGCTCGGCCCCAACAGGGCCCAACAGCAAGCAGTCGAGCGTTCGTGGCGCGACGACGTTCTGCAGCACACCGACCGCAGCGTCGCACGGCACCGCGATGAAATCGACCTGGGGGCCATCAGCTCGCTGACTATCGTGCAGTTCGGCGAGCTGCTGGGATATCGCCAGGCACTCCGCGAGTGGCCGTTGTCTGCTGCTTTTCCTGACGCCAGCAAACGCCCTGTGGCCCCGGTGTGGCTAGCCTCGGTTACACCATGACCTTGCGCCCGAGAGGGTGGTTCTTTTCCGCTGCGCCCGACGCAGCACATTCCCAAAGCCCCGCTGAAGCGGGGCTTTTATTTATTGGAGCTTGAACAATGACTAGCGGATTTTTCCATGGTGTTACGGTCACCAACGTCGACACCGGCGCCCGCACCATCGCCTTGCCGTCGTCCTCGATCATCGGCCTGGTCGACACCTTTACCGAAGGCCCGACGGCAGCAGCCAAGGCCAACGAGCTGGTGCTGATCACCAGCGAGCGCGAAGCCATCGCCGCCTTCGGCGCCGGTTCGGCGATCACCAAGGCCTGCCAGGCCATCTACACCCGGGCCAAGGCGGTGATCGTCGCCTGTGGTGTGGCCAAGCTTGAAGATGCCGCCGAGCAGACCTCGGCCATCATCGGCAGTGTGCTCGCCGACGGCAAACGCACAGGCCTGCAAGCGCTGCTCGACGGTAAGAGCCGCTTCAACGCCCAACCGCGCCTGCTGGTGACGCCGAAACACAGCGCCACCCAGGCCGTCGGTAGCGCCCTGGTAGCACTGGCCGACAAACTGCGCGGCGTGGCCATCATCGACGGCCCGAACAGCACCGACGAAGCGGCTCTGGCCTACGCGGAACACTTCGGCGCCAAACGTGCGTTCCTGGTTGATCCGGGGGTGCAGTACTGGGACACCACCGCGAACGCCACTGTCGACGCCCCGGCCTCGGCCTTCGTCGCCGGGCTGTTCGCCTGGACCGACCGCGAGTACGGCTTCTGGGCCTCGCCGTCGAACAAGGAGTTCGTCGGCATCACCGGCACCACGCGCCCGATCGAGTTTCTCGACGGCGACGAAACCTGCCGCGCGAACCTGCTGAACAACGCCAACATCAGCACCATCATCCGCGACGACGGCTACCGCCTGTGGGGCAACCGGACTCTGAGCAGCGACCCGAAATGGGCCTTCGTCACCCGTGTGCGGACCATGGACATCGTCATGGACGCGATCCTCTACGGACACAAATGGGCGGTCGACCGCTCGATCACCGCCACCTACGTCAAGGATGTCACCGAAGGCCTCCAGGCGTTCATGCGCGACCTCAAGGCACAGGGCGCGATCATCAACTTCGAAGTGTTCGCCGACACGGAACTGAACACGGCCAGCCAGCTGGAGCAGGGCAAGGTCTACTGGAACATTCGCTTCACCGACGTGCCGCCTGCGGAGAATCCGAATTTCCGCGTCGAAGTGACCAACCAATGGCTGACCGAAGTTCTCGATACCACCGCTTAACTCAAGGAGCACTACAACCATGGCAATGATTCCCGAAACTCTGGCGAACCTGAACCTGTTCGTCGACGGCGTGAGCTTCCAGGGCGATGTCCCGAGTCTGACGCTGCCCAAGCTCACCCTGAAAATGGAAGAGCACCGTGCCGGCGGCATGGACATGCCGGTCGAGATGGACCAGGGCATGGAAAAACAGGAAGCCGGCTTCGTCACCACCGGCGTACGTCGCGAGTCGCTGAAGTTCTTCGGCCTGGCCGACGGCAGTGCCTTCAACGGCACCTTCCGGGGGGCCTTCAAAGGTCTCAAGGGCCAGATCACCCCGGTGATCGTGACCCTGCGCGGCGCCCTCAAGGAAGTCGACATGGGCGACTGGAAGCCCGGCGACAAGGCCGAGATCAAGCACAACGTGGCACTGACCTACTACAAGCTGGAAGTGGATGGGCGCGCGGTCTATGAGATCGACCCACTGGGCATGAAACGCGTGATCAACGGCGTCGACCAGCTCGCCGCGCAACGTGCCGCCCTTGGCCTATAAGGAGTGCCCATGACCCCGTCCAACAATTCACCGAGCTGGCTCAGCGTCAGCGCCGAGCGCGTCGTGGTGCGGCTAACCAAGCCTGCCGAGGCCAATGGCCTACAGGTCGACAGCCTGACGCTGCGGGCACCTACCGTGCGCGACATCCGTGTCGCCCAGGCGCAGGTCGACAGCGATGACGAGCAGCGCGAACTGAACCTGTTTGCCTCGCTGGCCGAGGTTGGCATCAAGGACCTCGAAGGCCTGTCGCTGAAGGACTATGGCCGCTTGCAGGCCGGGTATTTTCGCCTGGTGCAGGATGACGAGGTTTGACCCGGTCTCGCAGAAGGCGGCAGCCAGGCGGCTCGCCCAGGAGCTGAACTTTTCCGCAGCCGAGATCATGAGTATGTCGTTCGGCGACATGGTCTGGTGGCTCACGGGTTGAGCGCATGACGCGGCCAGAGGAGGACCTGATGGCGAATCAGACATTCAAGCTAGAAATCGGCGCCTCCGTGACGTTCACGGTAGGTAACGTGTTCAAGGCGGTCGATGACCGCCTGCGCAAACTGGAGAAAAACAGCGATCAGCGCAAGCTGCTTGAGGACCTCCTCGAGGAGAGCGAAAACCTGCAAGAGGCTCTGGTCCGCAGCGAGTCTGGCGAAGCGGCGCTGTACGTGGCTTTGCGGCGTTATATGGACAGCAATCTGGGCCTGCTGCAGCAACAAAACGTCGAATTGGGGCGGCTGGCGCGACAGGGCAGGGAAGCTATTGCGGTGTCGGTTACCCTGCCGGCTGCTGTGGTCAAACCGGCGGACAAGGAAGCCACTGAAACCAAGGGCAGCCTTGAGGTCATCAAGGACGTACCCGTGGTCGGCGACGCCGTGAAGACCGCGCAGGCATTGGCCTTGCCAGTCACGATCAGTGCCGGCTACGAGAAGCTGATTCGGGATGTCTCGATTCACACCGGGGTGAAATCCGAAAAAGAACTTGAGAAAACCGAAGAGACAGTCCGCAAACAGGTCGGCAGTGTGTCGAAAGACACTGGTATGGAGCGTAACGCCAGTGTCGTGTTGCTCAAGCAACTGGTCGATACCGGCATGGGGCTGGGTCAGGCACTGGCTTACCTGCCGCTGGCAGCCAAGTATGTGGTCGGGCAGGGGGCAGACAGCGAGGGCACGGCCAAGCTGATGCAGTCGCTGCTGCGTGAGGCCGGGGTGAAGGATCCGGGCGGTATGCAAACGGCTCTCGGACTGGTCGCGCTGCAACGTAAGGGTAGCGCAGAGGCCGCGGCCGAGCCGTTGTCGACGGTGCAGATGAGCGATTTGCAGAAGCAATTGCAGGGCAAGGACCCCGCTGCCCGAAAGCGTGCCGCCGAGGTGCTCGACAGCGATTTGTCATTGCGCCGCGCAACAGTCGAACAGCAACTGATCGAAACGTCCCAGGCTGTCGATGATGCGTTACGTGGGCTGGGCGATGCCTTGCGTGGTGTAACACTCAATACCACTGCGTTTGTTGCCAGTACAGCGAACGCTTACTCGGGATTGGGCGCCTTCGCCAAGGTCGCTATTGCCATTGGTGCCGTACTGGGTACGACGGTGTTGGCATTCAAGGGCAAGGCTCTCGGCGGCATTCTGGTGGATAAGGTGCGCGAACGTTTCAAGCGCGCACCGCCGTCGCCCGATGTGCCCAAGCCGGCAGTTGAACCGCTACCCGAGCCTGCCAAGCCAGTGCCTGCACCTGCCAGCCAAGCTCCCTCGCCGGCCATATCGCCGGACAGCCAATTCCGCCAGAAGGCGATGCAGGACAAGCGTCGCAAGGGCGGCGGCAAAGGCCAGGCCAAGCCTCGCAGCGCACCACGACCTGGCAATGCGCTGAGCCTTACCACTAACCCTGGGCGTGCTGCGCGCCCCCATGGGGGCGGCGGGGCCGTTACCGAAGCGACCTCTCAAACGCTCGATACTTTGGCCAACGCCGAAACTGCGCAAGACAAAGCTGAAGGCTACGGTCGAGCCATCGGTAGTCTGGTCGGTTCGGTTGGTACTGCGTTCATTCCCGTGGTCGGACCGATGCTGGCAGCAACGGTCGGGCCGCTGGTCGGTGAGGCCATCGGTGGCTGGGTCGGCAAGACCGTTTTCGCCCCCAAGGACGCCGACAAACCTGCCGCCCCGGACAAGCCGGGCGCTACCCAGCCGGGCGAAGTGGTGCGGGCAATGGCGCCAGCTAGCCCTGCCGAGCAGCGCCTGCCGGGGTTGAGTCAGGCCGCAGCTGCGAGCCAGCAACTGCCGGCGCAGGTCACCCAGCAATTCACCTTCACCCCGAACATGCCGATCACCGTGCAGGGCAGCGTGCCCGATGTCGGCCTGTTCACCCAGGACCTGCAAGCGATGATCCGTCGGCAGTTCGAAGAAATGATGCGCATGGCCACCTCGCGCCAGCTGGCTGATGCTCCGCATGTTCAGGTTTAAGGAGCCACTATGAATTACCTGCAACAACTGCAATCGGCGCTGCGCTACGTTGCGGCGGCCGGTGAAGCTGGGCGGCGCAGTGCCGACGAAATGCTCGCGCCGATGAATAGCGCGGTCGGCGATATCACCGGTGCCGTCGCCGAGCTGGAGGGCATCCCCTTCGTCGGCCCGGCAATTGGCGCCAAGTTGCAACGCACCCTGCGCGCTATTCATACCGCGCAAGCGGCGGTGAACCAGATGTCAGCGAAATACGACCAGGCGCAGGCGGTGGTCGTTCAGGTGCAGGCGCGGGTGCAGGCGTTCGGTGTGCAAGCGGCCAAGGCGGCTGCCAGCATCAACCGGATCGCCGGCAGGATCAGCCCGTCGCTGGGCAACATCCTGCCTACCAGCAGCTTCGCCCCCGAGGCCACGCCTGCCGTGGAGGCGGTGAAGCCTTTTCCGCACCTGCTGATCCTGCAACCGCTGGATGGCGAGTCGCCGGCCTATTACTTCAACCTCGACACCGCCGCGTTCGATGAGCTGCGCCGGCAGACCAGCTTCCGCTGGGTCGGTCAGGAGCGTCTGGCACGCAGTGTCGCGCAGCAGGCGGTGAGCTTGAGCGAGGAAAAAATCAGCATTCGCGGGGCGATTTTTCCCGGCTTCAAAGGCGGGCTGGGGCAGTTGCAGACCTTGCGCAGTATCGGCCGCCAGTTGTGCCCATTGAGCCTGACCAGCGGTTATGGCGAAGTACTGGGCAACTGGTGCCTGACCGGCATCGACGAAGACCAGAGCAGCCTGCTGGCAGGTGGCATTCCGCGTAAACAAGGCTTTTCACTGGAGTTTGTGAGCTATGGCGACGACTTGCAGAACCTCTGAAGGAGACCTGCTCGACACCTTGTGCCAGCACTACTACGGGCACCTGAACGGCAGCGTCGAGGCCGTGCTCAATGCCAATCAGGGCCTAGCCGACGAGCCGCAGCCGTTTCGCGCCGGGGTACTGATCGTGCTGCCGGTGCTGACGACGGCGAGCGAGGCAATGGTGCAGTTGTGGGACTGAACATTCTTCTGGAGCATGAGCCATGCAACCTGTGTATCGCATCGTCGCCGACGGCAACGACATCACCGCGCTGATCAATGACCGCCTGTTGCTGCTGAGGACCACTGACAAGCCCGGCATGGACTCGGACGATTTTGAGTTGCGTATCGATGACCGCGATGGTGCGGTGGCTTTGCCGGCACGTGGGGCACTGATCGAGGTCCACCTGGGGTATGCCGGCCAGACGTTGACGCGTCTGGGGCGTTACACCGTGGATGAGGTCGAGTTGTCCGGCCCGCCGGACACCGTAGTAATCCGTGGTAAGGCCAGCGACATGCGTGGCAGCGGCAAGACTACCCGCAGCGGTAGCTGGGAAAACGTGCCGTTGCAACGGATCGTCTTCGATATCGCGGCACGCAATGGCTGGCAGCCGGCCTGCCCGGTGCTCACGAAGGTGGCGCGGGTCGACCAGTTCAACGAGTCGGATTTCAACTTCATCACTCGCTTGGCCAAGCAGTACGACTGTACCGCAAAGATCGGCGACGGGAGCTTGCTGATGCTGCCGCGTCAGGGCGGGCAGAGTGCCAGTGGGCAACCGCTGGGTACGGCCGTGGTGCGGCGCAGGGATGTCAGCCGCTGGCAATTTCGTATCGCCGACAAGGGCACGCACAAGGCTGTGCAAACCCGGCATCAGGACAAGAAAAGCGGACAGTCGCAACTGGTGCACCTGACCAACGACCAGGCACCGGATGGGCTGGCACCGGTCTACACCGACCGCCACTTGTACCCGGACAGGGCCGCAGCCGAGCAGGCGGCGCGCGCGCGGCTGGCTGCGTTGAACCGCAGTACGGCGCACGTGCGGCTGGAGATGGCCGGGCGCACCGATGTGTTCAGTGAACGGCTCATCGATATGCAGGGCTTCAAGCTCGGGCTGGACGGCGAATACCTGGTCGAGTCGGTGGAGCAGACCTTCACCTCGTCGGGCTGGGGCACCACCGTCGAGTGCAACGGTGGCCGTCAGGGAAAGGCGCGGGCCACAGGCAACAAGGCACAACGGACCTACACGGCGCGTTGATTGCGTCGTAGCGCACCCCAGGAACCGGTGCAACCGAACAACTAGCACTACGTCAGCCTGACGCTAACTGCCGCATCAGCTGGTATTCGCCAGGCTGTATCAACCCTGACAAGGAAGTCATTCAAAGAAAGGACATCACCATGAACGTACAACAAAAACAACAACTCACCCCACCGGCCATTGGCGAATACTGGCTGGGCCAGGGCGGCATCTATGCGGGGCGACGCGAGTACCCCGAAGGTTTGTGTTACGTCATCTTTGCCAGTGCCGATGTGGGCAGGCATGCCTATGGCGGCTATGGCGTTGACAGCGCGACGACCGATCACATCGATGGCCGGACGAACACGGCCACCCTGGTCCAGGAGGAAGATTCACGTCCCGCTGCGGAGGTGTCGGACACCTTTAGCGCCGATGGCCTCGACGACTTTTACCTGCCGGCGATTGGCGAGTTGAGTCACGGCTGGCAGCGCATTCCGGGGCTGTTCGTAAACGAGTGGTACCTATCGAGTTCGCAGCAATCTGCCAATAGCGCCTTCACCCTGCACATGGCCGAAGGGCAGCAGTACTACCGCGGCAAGAGCGGTGAGTACCGTGTACACCCGGTGCGCCGGTTGCTGGTTGAGTAATGCGCGCGAGGGTGTCCTACGCCCATTGCTCTAGACAGAAAAACCAATGAAATCGGGCGATCTGGCCCGTTAGCGTGAGGGCCTCGGTACGATCGGCGCGTGCCGCTTTCTGGTGCGTGCTGGTCGGCCGATCCCCGGCCGACAGCGAGGTCATGCTCAAGGCCGCAGAAGCAGCCAAACCCAACGGAGCTCAATTGATGTCGATACGTTCTGGCAACATCCCCGCGATTATTCCGGCCCCGCAGTGCTACGTCGAGAGGGACCAATCGGTCGCCAGCAGTAGCACCTTCTCGGTGCGTTAGCAGGGGGCGCGGCCATGTTGATAACGGAAGCTCAACTACGAGAAATCCTCCCCAACGCCCGCCCTCAAGCGGGTGTTTTCGTTCCTGCGCTCAACATGTCGATGTCCCGCTGGGAAATCGACAACCCGCGACGCGCTGCCGCCTTTCTTGCCCAGGTCGGCCACGAGTCCGGCCAACTGCGCTATCTGAAGGAGCTGGGCAACGAGCGCTACCTGGCGCGCTACGACACCGGCCGCCTGGCCCTGCGCCTGGGCAACACGCCGCAGGCCGATGGCGATGGCCAGCGCTATTGCGGCCGGGGCCTGATCCAGGTTACCGGGCGCAACAACTACCGTGCCTGCAGCATTGCGCTGTTTGCGGACGAGCGGTTGCTGGAGTTGCCGCAACTGCTGGAGCAGCCACAGTGGGCCTGTGAGTCGGCGGCGTGGTTCTGGCAGTCCCGTGGGTTGAACCCGTTGGCCGATCGCGGCGAGTTCAACCGCATCACCCGGCACATCAATGGCGGCCTCAATGGTCTCGAAGAGCGCCTGAAACTCTGGGCACGAGCCCGTGAGGTGCTCTGTTGAGCCGGCTCAAGGCCGTCTTGCTGCTGATACCGCTGCTACTGGCCGTGGCGCTGACCTGGCACGTCCAGGCCTGGCGCTACGGCCGGGAGCTGGCGCAGCGCGAGCAGGCCCACGTCGAGGCGCGTCGGCAACAGGCCGAGGCGAGTACCCGCCAGTTGCTCGGCGAGCGGCAGCAACGACGGGTGCTGGAACAACAGATCGAACTCAACGACAACAGCCACTATCAGGAGCTGCTCGATGCCCAACAGGCTCAAGCGCGTTTGCGCGACCGGCTGGCTACTGCTGATCTGCGGTTGTCAGCCCTCCTTGCCAGTGACAGCAACCCCAACCGATCAATGCCGGCCACCCCCGGCGCCGGCGGCGTGGATCATGGCCCCGTACGCGCCCGACTTGACCCGGCGCATGCTCGACGAATTATCGCCATCACCGACGCCGGTGATGCCGGACTGATCGCCTTGCGCGCCTGCCAGGGGTATGTGCGGGCGTTGGCGCGCTGAGGATTTTCTGCCGGAGCGGCGCTGGTGTAGGGTAGGCGGCAGACTGTCAAGGAGCTTGCCATGGACCCGATCACCGCACTTTCCGCCCGGCTGGGCGAACACCTCCGTCGCTTCCACGCCCAGGTCACTACCGCCGAATCCTGTACCGGCGGCGGCATTGCCGAGGCGATCACCCGTGTGCCGGGCAGCTCGGCCTGGTTCGAGGCCGGCTACGTGACTTACTCCAATGCGCAGAAAACCCGCCAGCTGAATGTGCCGCAGGCCTTGTTCGGTGAGGTCGGGGCGGTTAGCCAGGAAGTGGTCGAGGCCATGGTCCGTGGGGCCCGTGCCGCCAGCGGCGCGCGCTTTGCAGTGGCGGTCAGCGGCGTGGCTGGGCCGGATGGCGGCTCGCCAGCCAAACCGGTTGGTACTGTATGGCTGGCTTGGGCCGATGGCGAACACGTCAGCAGCGAGCGCCGGCACTTCGACGGCGACCGCGAAGCGGTGCGCCGACAAACGGTAATCGCCGCGTTAGAGGGTTTGTTACAGCTTGGCGCAGAGTAATTCGCCAGACGGGGGTAGGCGGGAAGAAAACCCTGTGGAATAATACTGGCTACTTATACAGGTGTTCAGGCCGTCAGGCCCTATCGATTACGTGAGGACTTCAATGGACGACAACAAGAAGCGTGCCTTGGCTGCGGCCCTGGGTCAAATCGAACGTCAATTCGGTAAAGGCGCGGTCATGCGCATGGGCGATCACGAGCGCCAGGCGATTCCGGCCATTTCCACCGGTTCCCTGGGGCTGGATATTGCCCTGGGTATCGGCGGTCTGCCAAAAGGTCGTATCGTCGAGATCTACGGCCCGGAGTCGTCGGGTAAAACCACGCTGACCCTGTCGGTCATTGCTCAGGCCCAGAAGATGGGCGCCACCTGCGCCTTCGTCGATGCCGAACACGCACTCGACCCGGAGTACGCCGGCAAGCTGGGCGTCAACGTCGACGACCTGCTGGTCTCACAGCCGGACACCGGCGAACAGGCCCTGGAAATCACCGACATGCTGGTGCGTTCCAATGCCGTTGACGTGATCATCGTCGACTCCGTGGCCGCGCTGGTACCCAAGGCCGAGATCGAAGGCGAAATGGGTGACATGCACGTGGGCCTGCAAGCCCGTCTGATGTCCCAGGCGCTGCGTAAGATTACCGGTAACATCAAGAACGCCAACTGCCTGGTGATCTTCATCAACCAGATCCGTATGAAGATCGGCGTGATGTTCGGCAGCCCGGAAACCACCACTGGTGGTAACGCGCTGAAGTTCTACGCCTCGGTGCGTCTGGACATCCGTCGTACCGGCGCGGTGAAGGAAGGCGACGAAGTGGTTGGCAGCGAAACCCGCGTCAAGATCGTCAAGAACAAGGTCGCTCCGCCATTCCGTCAGGCCGAGTTCCAGATCCTCTATGGCAAGGGCATCTACCTCAACGGCGAGATCATCGACCTGGGCGTGCAGCACGGCCTGCTGGAAAAATCCGGCGCCTGGTACAGCTACCAAGGCAGCAAGATCGGTCAGGGTAAAGCCAACTCCGCCAAGTTCCTGCAGGAGAACCCAGAGATCGCCGCTACCCTTGAGAAGCAGATTCGCGACAAGCTGCTGAACGCGGGCGCTGTTGAAGCTGCCGGCAAAGTTGCTGCGGTGAACGAAGCCGACGAGCCAGCAGACGCTGACGCCGACTTCTGATCTGCCTATGTCCGCCGTACTCGACACCCCCGTCGCAGTTCGACGGACAGCCATGGACCTGCTCGCGCGACGCGAGCACGGTCGAGTCGAGCTGACGCGAAAATTGCGTCAGCGCGGCGCTCCAGACGAACTCATCGAGCAGGAACTCGACCGTCTTACGGACGAAGGCCTGCTCAGCGAGGCCCGCTATCTGGAGAGTTTTATCAGCTACCGATCACGTTCTGGCTATGGCCCTTCGCGTATTCGTGAAGAACTGGGCCAGCGTGGCTTGCAGCGCAGCGATATCGAGCAGGCCCTGCGCGAAGCAGATGTCGACTGGCAGGCCAAGTTGATCGATGTCTGGCAGCGCAAGTTCGCCGGGCAGTTACCCAGCGACCCGCGCAGCCGCGCACAGCAAACCCGTTTTCTGGTTTACCGTGGTTTTTCCATGGAGATGGTCGGCCGCCTATTGAGCGGCCGGGGGCTGGACGATTAGTCGGTGCAGCGCCTGAGCCATCGTGGGGCAGGCGGGCGAGTGGCATGCAAACCGTCAACTTAACTTGATCGCTTCCCGTGCCCGTTGTGTGGCCTGGGAAGGGTGCAAGTGGGGTCGCGCCCAGTTCTCCGGCAGATTGATGAAGTCCACCAGTTCGCGCAGGCGGCCCTGATCGCGGCCGTTGAAGGCAAATGCCAGACGATGCAGGTGGCTGAAGCGTGCTTCGTCCTGTTCCGCGCCCGTGTACCGATGCTGATGGAAGTTGCCGCTCAGGCGCAGATCGGCGAAACCGTCCTGCAGGTCGAGCAGCGCAGCTTCGCTCAACGGGTGCTGCAAGCGAATCACGAACTGGTTCTTCAGCCAGCGGCTGGAGTGATAGTTGCTGTAGAACTGGTTGATTTCTGCCACCGCCTCGTCGGCGTTGTACACCAGGCGCAGCAGCTTCATGTCGCTGGGCAGGATGTAGCGGTTTTCTTCCAGTTGCCGGGTGATGAAGTTCAGTGCGTCCTGCCAGAAGGTACCGCCGGGGGCGTCGAGCAACACCACTGGTACCAGCGGGCTTTTGCCGGTCTGGATCAGGGTCAGCACTTCCAGGGCTTCGTCGAGGGTACCGAAACCACCAGGACAGAGCACCAGGGCGTCGGCCTCCTTCACAAAGAACAACTTGCGAATGAAGAAGAAGTGGAACGGCAGCAGCTTGTCGGTGCCATCGACGGTGGCGTTGGCATGCTGTTCGAAGGGCAGGGTGATGTTGAAGCCCAGGCTGTGTTCGACGCCCGCGCCCTCATGGGCGGCGGCCATGATGCCACCGCCGGCGCCGGTGATGACCATCAGGTCGGAGCGCGCCAGCGTGGCGCCGAGCTCGCGCGCCAGGGCATACATGGGATGTTCCACCGGGGTGCGTGCCGAGCCGAATACCGTGACTTTGCGGCGGCCGCTGAATTGTTGCAGTGCGCGGAAGGCGTGATCCAGTTCACGCAGGGCTTGCAGGGTAATCTTGGCGTTCCAGCGGTTGCTGTCGTCATGCGCCATGCGCAACACGGTGAGCATCATGTCCCGGTACAGCGGCAGGTTGGGGCTGTTTGGGGCGATCAATTGCAGTTGTGCGTCGATGTGGCTGAGGTCGATCCCGTGGTTGTGGAAGTGGCTGGCAAGCAGCTCGTTCGGTAGATAAGGCATTGAAATCTCCTTGTGCAACAAACCTCTATCCAGGTCTTCGTTATCAATTTAGACCCAGACGCGTGTTTGTGCGATGAACCGACCGCTCGTCAGGTGGGATCCAATCGCTGGAACACTCTGATTAACTGAAAGTTAGCGACTGGTGCGCGCAGGGAGGCTGCGGTATGCAACGTGTAAGTATCGAATTGGATACGCAGCTGTATCGGCTGCTACAACGTGCAGCCCAGGCAAATAACCTGAGCCTGGAAGAAGAGTGCCTGCAGCGGCTGGCGGGAGGGGAACGGCGTTCGCGCTATATCCAGGCGCTGGTCGCCGAGCTGCGCGCCGATGAAGAACAGCGGCGCGCCAGTGAAGACCGGGTGTGCACGCTCAGGCGCTAGTTGACCCGTTTGATTGCACAGCTGGCTGCATCGAAGGCTTGCTCGCCGACAGCGCGGTTGGTCTTGTACTCGGTGAAGCGATAGGTCAGCACCGCACCTTTGGCCAGCAACTGGCGGAAACCGGTGTTCTTGCAGACGCTGGCGCCCAGTTGATCGCGCACTTTTTCCGGGTTGGCCTGCATCTGTTCGGCGTGGCTGGCACGCACGCTCAGGTGGTTGATCAACTGCCGGCCTTCGACGGTGTAGCCCTGATCGAGAATGTCTTCGTTGATCGCCCGCGGGGTGCCGACGCTGCTTTCCCTGGCGACTTTTTCCAGCATCTTGGTCAGCTCGAAGTCCTTGAGCGACGCAGCCTGTGCCGACAGTGGCAGGGCGAGCAGCAGGCCCAGGGTTGGAGCGATGAAACGCAGCATGAAATTCTCCTGATTCGGTAACTGGCGCTTTGACCGACAACCGCCTGCGGTGTTCCCTTCGCGACGCGGCCCGGTGCCAGCAGGCAACGATAGGTCGGGGATTATAGGGGAGGAGCCGCGCCGCCTGCACGGCAAACGTTCGGTGACCCGGCGCGCTCTGATAAACTGCCGCGCTTTCGTCTCGCCGAGTGTGTGCAGTGTCCTTTGTTTTCCGTTCGTCTGGCCGTCGGTCATGAGTCACGCTGTCTCGCGCCTGCGCGCCGAGCGCCTGGCGCTCAGTGTCAAACCCTTCATCGCCCGTGGCTCGCGCGCCCCGCGTTGCCCGCGTTGCCGGGTGATCGACAGCTATTGCCTGTGTGCCTGGCGTCCGCAGGTGGCCGCCGACTCGGCCATGTGCCTGCTGATGCACGACACCGAGCCACTCAAGCCTACCAACACCGGCTGGCTGATTGCCGATGTGATCGCCGACACCAGCGCCTTCAACTGGCAGCGGGTTCAGGTCGACCCACGGCTGCTGGCACTGCTCGACGACCCTCAGTGGCAGCCGTATGTGGTGTTTCCAGGCGAGTTTGTCGAGCCGCCGGAGCGGGTGACCACCCAGGTGCAACCGCAGCCGGGCAAGCGCCCGTTGTTCATCCTGCTCGATGCGACCTGGACCGAAGCGCGCAAGATGTTCCGCAAGAGCCCGTATCTGAACCGCTTCCCGGTGCTCAGCCTGCAGCCCGAGCAGCTCTCGCGCTACCGCTTGCGCCGCTCCAAGCGCGACGACCACCTGTGTACCGTCGAAGTCGCTGCCCTGTGCCTCGAACTGGCCGGCGATCAGACCGCCGCGCAGGCGCTGGACGCCTACTTCGACGTGTTCAGTACGCACTACCTGGGCGCCAAGTTCAAACTGGCGCTGGACGAACAGGATGACGTACATCAACGTCTGAAACCCTTCCTATAGTACAAGGGGCAAGACGGCGACTTTGCTTCATAATGTGTAGCCGGCGCCTGGGCCCGCCCGGCCAGTGCCGGAGGAAGCTTGACCCTCCCGTCTGGCCTCGGCATCCTGCGCGCCTGCTCCCTTTCGACGCCTGCACAGAACAGGACCATTAGATCGATGGCCACATACGAAATCCTGATTGCCGATGACCACCCGCTGTTTCGCAGTGCCTTGCGCCAGGCCGTTACCCTGGGCCTGGGCCCGGATGTCCGTCTGGTAGAAGTTGCCAGCATTGCCGAACTGGAAACCCGTCTGGCCGAGAAGGCCGACTGGGACCTGGTGCTGCTCGATCTGAACATGCCTGGCGCCTACGGCTTTTCCGGCCTGGTGCTGTTGCGTGGGCAATACCCGCAGATTCCGGTGGTGATGGTCTCGGCGCAGGAAGAAGCCGCGGTGGTGGTAAAGTCCCGTGAATTCGGTGCCAGCGGCTTCATTCCCAAATCCAGCCCGCTGGAAGACATTCAGGATGCCGTGCAAAAAGTGCTCGACGGCGAGGTCTGGTGGCCGCCGCAGGCGTTCGAGAAGGTCGACGTCTCCGCCGAGGCCAAGGCCGCCAGCGAAGGCCTGGCCAGCCTCACGCCGCAGCAATTCAGGGTGCTGACGATGGTCTGCGAAGGCTTGTTGAACAAGCAGATCGCCTACGAGCTGAGCGTCTCCGAAGCGACCATCAAGGCCCACGTCACGGCGATCTTCCGTAAGCTCGGTGTGCGTACGCGGACCCAGGCTGCGCTGTTGCTGCAACAACTTGAATCGGTTTCCGCCGGTTAAGGCCATTGGCCTTCACGGTTTTTTGACCCGCGGTGCAGTAGCCTGCACCGCTCTTTCATGGTTGAAGTGACTTTCTATGTCGCCTTTTAAAGGCCAGACCGGCCTTAAACGTGTTTTCAACGCCGCGGGCTACTCGTTCGACGGTTTGCGCGCGGCGTTCACTGGCGAAGCCGCGTTCCGTCAGTTGGTGCTGCTGAACGTGGTGCTGATTCCGATCGCCTTCTGGCTGGACGTCAGCCGTGCCGAACGGGCGATCCTGATTGCTGTGTGCCTGCTGGGGCTGATCGTCGAGTTGCTGAACTCCGCCGTCGAAGCAGCCATCGACCGTATTTCCCTTGATCGCCACCCGCTGTCGAAGAACGCCAAGGACATGGGCAGCGCCGCCCAGTTCGTAGCCTTGAGCATGGTTGGCCTGATCTGGGCGGTGATTCTGCTCTAAGCGATGTTCGGCAGCACGATCTCGTCACTGCGGCGTACGCCGGCCGTGAAGTTGCGGCATAGATCGAGAAATTCGCGCATGGCCGAGGTCTGGTATTTCTGTTTGTGCCAGATGAAGAAAAACTGCCGGGCCAGGTCCAGGTCCGGCGTTTCCACCGCCACCAGGCTGCCGCGCCGGAAGGCGTCGCGCAGGGCCAGGCGGGAAATGCAGCCGATGCCCAGGCCCGACTCCACCGCGCGTTTGATCGCTTCTGTGTGTTCCAACTCCAGACGGATGTTCAACGACGAACGGTGATGGCGCATCGCCTGATCGAATGTCAGCCGCGTGCCCGAGCCCTGTTCGCGCAGGATCCACGCCTCACGGGTCAACTCCTCCATGCTGGCTCGACCGCGTTGCGCCAGCGGGTGTTGCGGTGCGCAGAACACCACCAGCTCATCTTCGACCCAGGGCTGTACCTCCAGGTCCGGGTGGTTGCAGTCGCCCTCGATTAGACCCAGATCAATTTCGTAATGGGCCACCTGATGCACGATATGTGCAGTGTTCTGCACATGCAGCTTGACCTGGCTTTCCGGGTGGACCTGCATGAAGCTGCCGATCAGCAGGGTGGCCAGGTAATTGCCGATGGTCAGCGTGGCGCCGACTGCCAGCGAGCCGAAACCGGACTTGCCGTTGAGCAGGTCTTCGATTTCCTTGGCCTGGTCGAGCAGCGCCACCGCCTGCGGCAGCAGTTGATGGCCGAGGGCATTGAGGCTCAGGCGTTTGCCCGCGCGGTCGAACAGTTGGCAGCTCGATTGCCGCTCAAGTTCGGTGATAGAGGTGCTGGCCGCCGATTGCGACAACGCCAGCATACCCGCCGCGCGGGAGACGCTTTGGTACTGGGCGACGGCGACGAAGACCTGAAGCTGACGAAGTGTAAATCGCATATCTATATAACCGATAAGACATATCTTGATAATTCATTTAACAGATATTGTCGCTCGCACTAAACTATCGCGCAATCGCGCTCTAGGTTAGCGCTGCGTTTTATTTCAGGAGCCCGTACATGAGCAACATGAACCACGAACGTGTCCTCAGTGTTCACCACTGGAATGACACCCTGTTCAGCTTCAAGTGCACCCGCGATCCGGGCCTGCGCTTCGAGAACGGTCAGTTCGTGATGATCGGCCTGCAACAGCCTAACGGCCGCCCGCTCATGCGTGCCTACTCGATCGCCAGCCCGAACTGGGAAGAGCATCTGGAGTTCTTCAGCATCAAGGTGCCGGACGGCCCGCTGACTTCCCAGTTGCAACACCTGAAGGAAGGTGACGAGATCATCATCAGCAAGAAGCCTACCGGCACGCTGGTACTCGACGACCTGAACCCGGGCAAGCACCTGTACCTGCTCAGCACCGGTACTGGCCTGGCGCCTTTCATGAGCGTCATCCAGGACCCGGAAACCTACGAGCGTTTCGAAAAGGTGATTCTGGTTCACGGTGTGCGTTATGTGAACGAAGTTGCCTACCGCGAGTTCATCACCGAGCACCTGCCACAGAACGAGTTCTTCGGCGAGGCACTGCGTGACAAGCTGATCTACTACCCAACCGTGACCCGCGAGCCGTTCGAGAACCAGGGCCGCCTGACCGACCTGATGCGCAGCGGCAAGCTGTTCAGTGATATCGGTCTGCCACCGATCAACCCGCAGGACGACCGTGCGATGATCTGCGGTAGCCCGAGCATGCTGGACGAAACCAGCGAAGTGCTGGACAGTTTCGGTTTGAAGATCTCGGCGCGGATGCGCGAGCCAGGTGATTACCTGATCGAGCGTGCGTTCGTCGAGAAGTGATCGGCGGGTGGTAAACAAAAAACGCAGGCCTTGGCCTGCGTTTTTTGTGTCTGTGATAAAGCATCGCGGGACGAGGCCTTACAGGTCCTGCACTACTTCCAGTACCCGAATCCGATCCGGCTGCGGGTAATGCCAGCGCACCTGCACATCCCAGAACCGGACCCCGTATACCCGCTCTGGCGGCGGCACCTGGTAAGCCGGGCGCGGGTCCTGGGCCAGGCATTGCTCGATCAGTTCCACCAGTGGCTCGGCCAGGCGCAGCGCGTGCTCGTGAGCCTGGGGCAGGGCGGTTTCGCTCCAGTCCACGGCAATCGCCACAGGTGGCGCGCTGGCCATCTGGTTCTGTGCCTCCGGCACCTGATCGGCATACGGTACGTACGGCTTGATATCCAGCACCGGCGTGCCATCGAGCAGGTCGATCCCCGACAACCACAGCTTGCCGGCCTCCACCTTCTCCAGGCGCACCACCGATTGCCCGATGCCGTTCGGTCGGTGGGTGGCGCGGGTGGCAAACACCCCCATCGAGGTATTACCGCCCAGACGTGGCGGGCGCACCTTCAAGCGCGGCTTGTCCTCCAGCGCCTGGTGGAACAGGAACAGCAACCACACGTGGCTGACCTGCTCCAGCCCGGCCACCGCCTCGCCCTGGTCGAACGGCGGCACCAGCTCCAGCACGCCACGCGCGGCCGGGGCCAGCTGCGGCTGGCGCGGAATGGCGAACTTTTCCTTGAAGCAGGAGCGGACGAAGCCAACCGGCGAGACGTTGTAGCTCATCAGGGCCTCAGCCACGCACTCGCAGGGTCAGGCCCTTGAGGAAGTTGCGCAGCAACTGGTCGCCGCACGGACGGTAGTTGTTGTGCCCGACCTTGCGGAACAGTGCGCTCAGTTCCGGCTTGGTTACCGGGAAGTCTGCCGCCTTGAGAATCGCGTGCAGGTCGTCTTCCTTAAGCTCAAAGGCAACCCGCAGCTTTTTCAGGATGATGTTGTTGGTTACCGGCAGCTCGATCGGCAGCGGCGGACGGCTTTCGTCCTTGCCACGCTTGAAGATCACCAGGCCATCGAGGAAGTGCGCGATGACTTCGTCGGGGCAGCGTACGAAGCCTTCCTCGTCTTCTTTTTTCATGTAGCTGGAGATCTCGGCATCGCCGACCGCAAAGCCGTTGCTGCGGGTGATCTGGGCCAGTTTGGTATCGCTGATGTCCAGCAGGTAGCGCAGGCTGCGCAGTACGTCGTTGTGAATCATGCAAACAATCCTGATAGGGAGGCTTCGCCCGAGTGGCGAGGCTTAGAATTTTTCTTTACTGGCCAGGTAGCGCCACTGCCCGGCAGGCAGCTTGCTCATGGCCACACCGCCAATGCGGATGCGGCGCATGCTGACCACACTCAGGCCAACGCTGGTGCACAGCAGGGCGATCAACCCGGCTGGTGGATTTTTCACCACCAGGCGCAGGCGCGTTTCGTTCTGCCAGCTGGCCTTGACCTTCGGCAGCTCGTTGCCCTTCCAGTTGAAGCCGCGGTTCAGCCGCTCCAGGCCGGTGGCAATGATCTGGCCGCTGACTTCGACCACGTATTCCTGTTCCAGCTTGGCCAGGTCCGAGGTGATCTTGCGCTCGGCGCGCCAGTCCTGGGTGTACACCTGCAGGCCGCTGGCACCCTTTTGCAGCTCGGCCAGGCAGGTCAGTCGGGCGAAGTGGCCCTTGAGCGGGCGGCGCCCTTCGGCGTGGGCCTCGGAGAGGCTCTCGGGGGTCATGCTCAGGCGGCCGGTTTCGCTGTCCTGGTCGGCCAGCTGGTGCAGCAGCAGGGTAACCGGTTCCAGGGCTTCGGCCTTGGCGCCGGGGAGCAGGGCGACCGGCTGGTCGTCGACTTTGAACTGCGGTTCGTCGACGACGGTACCCGCGACGGTGACCCAGCCGCCCTCGATGAACAGCTCGGCCTCCCGTCGGGAACAACCGACCAGTTCGATAAGGCGTTTGGAAAGGCGAATGGGTTCAGACATGACGGTTGCCGTGGCACTGGGAAAGGAGCCCATTGTACCCGCCCGCGACCGGTTAAGCCCGGGCGCATTTGCCCGCAGCGGCCATTCGCCGCAATTTCGGAAGCGACTGACGGCGTCTGTCAGCCAGTTTTTACAGACTGTGTACGAATTTTCCGCATGTGCAGCAGCGGGTAGGGCTTGTCCATGCCGTCGGTGGGTGAGCGGCCGATCACTTCGAAACCTTGCCCGAGGTAGAAGCCCAGCGCCTGCGGGTTCTGTTCGTTAACGTCGAGCTGGTCGGCATTCAGGTGTTCGACGGCGTACTGCAGCAAGTGAGTGCCGATACCCTGGCCGCGGTGTGCGGGGTCGACGAAAAGCATTTCCACACGCCCGGCGGCCACCCCGGCAAAGCCGGTAATGCGCTGTTTGCTGTCGCGACAGCAGATCAGCATCACCGCGTCCAGGTACTGTGCGCGGACCCGCTCACGCAGCAGGCAAATGTAACTGTCGGGCAGGAAATCGTGGGTGGCGCGCACCGATGCTTCCCACACCCGGACCAGTTCGGGGTAATCGCTGAGGTGCGGCGTCTGCACGATCGAGGGCGTGCGCATTGGGCTGTTCTCCTTGGCAATAAGAAGAAACAATAGATGCAAAAAAAAGCCCCGCCAATCACGGCGGGGCTCTATTTTTGCGGCGTACCGATCAGATCGGTTCGGCCCACATGTCGTACTCGTCGGCGTCCACCACGCGGCAGCGGACCTTGTCGCCCGGCTTGAAGCCATGGTCGCCGTCGATGAATACGCTGCCGTCGATTTCCGGCGCATCGAAGAAGCTACGGCCGACCGAACCCTGTTCTTCGACTTCGTCGATCAGTACTTCGATTTCCTTGCCGATGCGCAATTGCAGGCGGGCGGTGCTGATGGCCTGCTGGTGGGCCATGAAGCGATCCCAACGTTCCTGCTTGACGTCGTCCGGCACTTCGTCCAGGCCCAGGTCGTTAGCCGGTGCGCCTTCGACCGGCGAGTACTGGAAGCAGCCGACGCGGTCGAGCTGGGCTTCGCTCAGCCAGTCGAGCAGGTATTGGAAGTCTTCCTCGGTTTCGCCCGGGAAGCCGACGATGAAGGTCGAGCGGATGACCAGTTGCGGGCACTGTTCGCGCCAGTTCTTGATCCGCGCCAGGGTGCGGTCTTCGAAGGCCGGGCGTTTCATCGACTTGAGCACTTTCGGGCTGGCGTGCTGGAACGGAATGTCCAGGTACGGCAGGATCTTGCCGGCGGCCATCAGCGGAATCACGTCGTCGACGTTCGGGTACGGGTACACGTAGTGCAGACGCACCCAGGCGCCCAGGCTGCTCAGTGCTTCGCACAGTTCGAGCATGCGCGTCTTGACCGGGCGGCCGTTCCAGAAGTCGGTCTTGTACTTGACGTCGACGCCATAGGCGCTGGTGTCCTGGGAAATCACCAGGATTTCCTTGACGCCGGCCTTGACCAGGCGCTCGGCCTCGCTCAGCACTTCGCCAACCGGACGGCTGACCAGCTTGCCGCGCATCGACGGGATGATGCAGAAGCTGCAGCTGTGGTTGCAGCCTTCGGAAATCTTCAGGTAGGCATAGTGGCGCGGGGTCAGCTTGATGCCTTGTGGCGGCACCAGGTCGATCAGCGGGTTGTGATCCTGGCGCGGCGGCACGACTTCGTGCACAGCGTTGACCACTTGCTCGTACTGCTGCGGGCCGGTGACCGAGAGCACGCTCGGGTGCACGTCGCGAATGCTGCCTTCTTCGACACCCATGCAGCCGGTGACGATGACCTTGCCGTTTTCCTTGATGGCTTCGCCGATCACTTCCAGCGACTCGGCCTTGGCGCTGTCGATGAAGCCGCAGGTGTTGACCACCACCACGTCGGCGTCCTCGTAGGTAGGCACGACTTCATAGCCTTCCATGCGCAGCTGGGTCAGGATGCGCTCGGAATCGACCAGGGCTTTGGGGCACCCCAACGATATCATTCCTATACGCGGTGGTTTCTCTGTCATCATAGGACGATCCTCATCAGGGTTTTTTCTTTCTAATGGTTAAAAACGGCGCGCGAGTATACAGCTATTTGCGGTTTTCGGATCCTCGGCAGTCGACAGGTAGCAGCGCCGACCGTCAGTTGCAGTACGCGCAAAATTGGGCGGCCAGCAAGGGGCTCGTCCTAGATAGCACTTTGTCCCTGCGGGACGAAGGGCTATCCGCCTATCACGAACGACACGTCAAGCAGGGAGCCCTGGGGGTTTTCCTACAGGCGATCGAGGACGGTCGCATTGCCAGTGGTTCAGTCCTGGTCGTGGAGGGGCTGGACCGACTCAGTCGCGCGGAGCCGCTACAGGCCCAGGCCCAGTTGGCCCAGATCATCAATGCCGGCATCACGGTGGTGACGGCGAGCGATGGCCGGGAATACAACCGGGCTGGGCTGAAGTCCCAGCCCATGGACCTGGTGTATTCGCTGCTCGTCATGATTCGCGCTCATGAGGAGTCGGATACCAAGAGCAAGCGAGTGAAGGCGGCCATTCGCCGCCAGTGCGAGGGCTGGACGGCCGGGACATTCCGAGGGCTGATCCGAAATGGCAAGGACCCGCAATGGGTCCGCTGGGCTGGTGACGCCTGGGAGTTGATCCCTGAGCGAGTGGCGGCGGTTCGGCGTGCTCTGGAGTTATATAAACAGGGGATGGGAGCTGGCCGAGCTGCCAACGTCATGCACCAGGAGGGGCATGAGCTGACTGATTGGGGAGTGTCCGGACTGCAGATTTATCGGCTGATAAAGCTGCCCGCGCTGCGGGGGGCCAAGCGGTTGAGCGTCGATGGCGAGGACTACGAGCTGGATGACTATTACCCCAGGATCCTCACCGATGTGGAGTGGGGCGAACTGCAGCACCTCGCAAGCCAGCGTCACCGCCGGCGCGGCCACGGGGAAATCCCTGGAATCGTAACCGGTGTGGGTTTGGCCTATTGCGGGTACTGCGGTACCGCCCTGGTAGCGCAGAACCTCATGAACCGGAAGCGGAAAGACGGAACGATGGCCGATGGTCACCGCCGATTGCACTGCACCTCCTACAGCAAAAACGGCGGATGTTCAGCCGGCGGTAGCTGCAGCGTCGTCCCGGTCGAGCGTGCCCTTATGAACTTCTGTTCGGATCAGTTCAATTTGCAGCGGTTGCTGCAGGATGGTGATCGTGGAAGTGGGCTGCATCACCAGGTGATCGCGGCCCGGGCAGAGGTCGATAAACTTACTGGCCAGCTTGCCAAGGTGACCGATGCCCTCCTTGCGGACGACAGCGGGGCGGCGCCCTTGGCGTTCGTCCGCAAGGCACGAGAGCTTGAGCAGCGGCAGAATGAAGCCGAACACAGGCTGAAGGACCTGGAGTACCAAGTAGCGGCGCTTTCCAGCGTTGCCCGTCCTGCTCACGCTGAGCGCTGGAGTGAGCTTGCGGCTGAGGTCGAGGCAGGCGACTTTAATGCCCGGGAGCAGGTACGTCAGCTTGTCCTGGACACGTTCGAGCGGATCGTCATCTACATGCGGGGGGTGGGCGCGTCCGACCGCTCCAGTCGCACGATCGATGTTCAGCTACTCTCGCGTACCGGCCAGCATCGATTGCTGAAGATCGATCGGCGGAGTGGGGCATGGGTAGCGAGCGAGGACTGGAGTTAGCTGGTGGCATATTGCCTTCCGCGAGTGGGAATTTATACTGTATGCCTGTACAGTGCTTATGGATCAGCTTATGTCTATTTCTCCCAGCTTCCCCACCCTCTCTCGCTTCGAGCAACTTGCTCGGCGTATTCACCGCCAAGTGAATAGCTGCGCCGCCCAGCATAGGCGACGAACGGTGATATCTCGCTTACCTGGGGAGCGTATGGACGATTGGGACAAGCTACTTGACCAGTTGGAGGTCGAGGAGAGCGTGCGCTTGACACCTTTAGATGGTGGGTCGATTCAGCTGTCCTGGACCAACCAGCACCGCTGCCATTCAGTATAAAATTACTTCCGGTTAATTTTATGTTACTCGCGGTATTGCTTGTTATGATTACCTGCGGTTAATCTATCGTTTTGAGGGGCTGAGTGCTGTCGCGCTGCTCCTTCTATTTCGGAGATCAATCGCATGCAAACCCTTCCACTACAACATCACCTGTCGCTAGCCAGCAGTCGCGCGCTGGCCCACCAAGTCGTACTAAATGGCACCTTCGATCACGATCTCATTGACGGCGTTACAGGGGCTGTCTGCGGCCTAGTCCGGGTCGTTGTTGAACAGTGCCAGAAGGGGCTAATTGCGCGGGTCGAGTTGAGCGGTTCCGTCAACACAATCACATTTGCCAGACGACCAGATAACAGCATGCGCCTCACCAGGTTTATCGAGTCGCTGGCGAATGGTGTCGACCTCCCAATTGACCTTCCTGAGGTGGACGAGTTTTTGCTTGTGAGCGAGTTGGAGTCGATGCTGCGTTGTGCTGTCCGTGAGCGTCGGGGTACCTACTACCTGCCTGTTGACGGAGTCGAAGGTCTGGCACTGTTACTTCGGCAGAGCGCTTGTGACCCCAAACGCGCAGCGTTTCGATTCGAGCTGGCGGGGGGCGGCTTAACCATGCCAGTGTTGCTTCCGAGCGATCGCACCCTGGCCTACGAACTTTTGAACGGCTGCGTTCAAGAGTTTGTCGCCAATTACCGCACTGCGGCTTGAGGGAGTGGGTATGACTATTCAAATCGTGCTACCCGGTAAAGTCCAAGTGCAATTGGAAACAGCCATTCGTCACTACCGCAATGCTGCTGCCGCGCTGGGTGAGGCCGTCCAGTCTGAAGCTTGGGACAGGATCTATGCTCTTCAGAGTAATCGGGATCTGCAAGCTCACACCATCGCCTTGATCGTCAACGGTACGCCTATCAGCTTTGTCGCAGAAGGGGGGCAGGCATGATTGGTATCCCGAAAACTGGTGCGCTTGAACACGGCTGCATCAGTGCCAACGTTTCTACTGGCTATCGCTTCACAACCGCAGATGGTCGACCTGCGCGTCTGGCTATCATCGATGATCAGGGCAACGTGGTCGAGGCCGGGGAGGCTGTTGCACAAGAAGCCTGGAACGTCTGCATTGCTGTCATCAAGAATTTCAAGATCGGACAGGGCCACATCATCGTGCACAGCTCCCCTCCCGGGATCGAGAGCTCCGGGGCTTCAAGCCGCAAGCGCAAGGCTGCGCGATGAGCATCGAATCTGACGAAATGGTTACTCTACCACGTGCTTGGTTGGCTGCTTACCTTGAGAATGATGGAGGCTCGGTTGAGGTAAATGGCGAGCGGACTTCTCTTTGGGAGTTGCTTAGCAACGCAGTCGCCGAGCCACCCCGAGGGCATGTAGAAGAGTCGGAAGTCGTAGACTTTGATATAGTACGTCTGAGTGCCGATCGCTATGATTGGCTCCGTCTACATGCCGTTCGCATCCAAGGAAGCCAAATCTGGTACCAAGGCGAAGCTCTAGATATCCGCGTCGATATAGGTCGGGAACATATGGCCGAGAAGGCCAAGCCCATTCGGGAGAGCGAGCTGCTGCTCAGTCGTGAAGCTGATTAAAAGCTTCCGGACAGCGGAGGCCGCTGTCCGGAAAGCAGACCGATGTAATCTCTACCCCAGCAGTACTCGCTGCCAGTAATCTTCCCCGATTATCGCAATGGGTGTTCCTTGCTCGCGCAACTCGACGGCTCGCAAGATCTTGGTGCCGTAACTGCTGTGCAGCCATTGCTCATTGCCAATGCTGCCGACTACCAGGTAGTGCACTTTCTTGCTTACACCCGAGCCGATATCAGCCCCGCGCTCTTTCACCAAGCGCTCGCATTCACGACGAGGGCCAAAGGCCATTGTTCCAGTGAAGACGAACATACGACCTTCACAGACGATCTCTGGCTCTGGTCGATTAAGTGGCAGGGGGTTGGGGCTGCTGTAGGCAGTGGCTGATGCGGTTGTGCCCGTGATGCCAGCGAATCCGCGCAGCGTATCAAGCAGCTCCGCAGACTCTTCGGCATCCAGTACTCCGTCCTGCAGCATCATATTGATACGTTGATACAGTAAGTTGATCACCGGGTCATCCAGGTGAGCCAGTTGTGTATCGATCCACTGGCGCAGGAAACGCGCTTCATCGATGGTCACGACACCATCAGCTGCGATGCCTGCGGCCAAGCCGGCTAATACGTCAGCTCCTCTGCGGTCCATGCGGGCAGCATGGAAGAAGCGGCTATTTTCAAACTCTTTGTGCAGATCGGTCATTGTTTGCAGTTCCATTGCATAAGAGAAGGTCAGAGCCCAGTGATCTTGGCGTCGATCACTCGGCCGATAATCTCCCAAGTGTCGTCTAGGACGACGGTTTGATAGTCGGAGTTCAGCGGAACCAAGTAGCCGACTCCGGCGTCCTGAACATACTGCTTGAAGGTCGATTCGCCGGTGTTGGTATCCAGTGCGATGTAGAACTTGCCGCTGACCAGCTCGAAGCCTTCAGGGCGGACTAGAATCGGGGTGCCTGGCGGAAAACTTGGAGGTGTGTCAGAGGTCATCGACTTACCTCTCACTTCCAGCCAGTAGCCGTTGGGACCAGCGTTTTCGGTGCTACCCAGCCATTCCTCTGCGACACCGGTGGGGTGAGACATTGAAGACTCAATGCGGTCCCCTGCAACAACCCAAGTCAGCAGCGGGTACTCCTTCGTCTCCCTGTGCGGTTGGGGCATCGACGCAACATTAGATGGGTCGGTCGTAGCCACCATGCCAGAGATCTCTGCAGCGAGACGTGGGCTAAAAGCATCTACAGGTTCGTCCAGCAGGCGTGCGAGGGCCGCAGCAAAGCGCACATTCAGGGCATTTTTGCCGCTGAAGTAGTGTGCAACTGCTGCTGGGGATACACCAATTTCGTCGGCAATTTTCTTCTGGCTCAACCCAAGCGCATTTTTCTTCAGCAAGAAGAGGTCATGGGCTGCCTGGCATTCAGCGAGCAAGTCGGGTGGGAGGAGCTTTTTCTTCGTCATGAGCGAACTATAAACCGTTAGTTAATCAAGGGTGATTTACCTGCGGTATTGATATGTGTGATTACTTGCGGTTAATATCTCCGGTACACGCCGGAGGTGCTTGCTATGAATTCCATCCCATTACCAGATCTGGTTGCTCAGAAAGGGCAAGCTGCGGTTGCTGAGGCATTTGGCGTAAGCCCCGCAGCTATTCATAAGGCGGTGCGGTCTGGACGAAAGATCGTCGTCACGATTCATGAAGACGGAACGTATACCGGGGAGGAAACCCGTGCGTTCCCTTGTCATGACAGCCCTCGGTCGCCTCAGGGGCCTGGGCAGGTTAAGACGCCGAGCCCCCTATGAACACGTCCAATCCTCGACACCACCTGGTTTCCCGCGACCAGGTACTGGTGGCGCACGCCGCCGACATGATCGCTCGCACGGGGTTTAGCCAAGACCATTTCGCCCAGGCGCTCAGCGAGCACCTGCACGGGCTGGTGCCCGCTAAGGCGATCGCCAAGGATGTGCCCGACTTCCAAATAATTGCCCAGGGCAACGACTCCGAGGCCTTCCTGAAGGCTTCCGGCGCGTGGTTGCGCCGCGTCGGGCGGTGGTTGAGCGGTGAGGTCGACCTGCCCAGTTGGATCGAGGAGGCCTGGGTGGAGGCGTTGGAAGACGACTTCCAGGAACGTTGCATCAACGAGCTGGCCAGCCGTCATGGCCTGTCTGGTGCTCGAGCACTGGCGGGTGATGCCAACCCTGTCGGCGTGTTTGGCCAACTGGTGGCTCGCATGGGCCGCACTGTTACGCTGGGCAGTGAAATCCTGGAGGACGGTCGGATCGACGCCGGTGATCTGGAGAAGCTTCCAGAGTTCGTTGAGAGCTTGCGTTCTGCAGAAGCACGCTGCAGTGAGCTTCGCACGCGGGCCGAGGAGATCATGCGCACGCAACCGCGGTTGAAGGCGGTAGGTGACCAGGTGACGCCTGGCCTGTGAGTTCTCCACGCGAAACACCTGGCAATCAAGCTGCAGGCCGCTCTGGAAATGGGCGGCCTGCCGCTGTGCGCCGTTTGGACAAGAAGAACCCCCACGCCGCGTTGCACGCGCCTATCCGGCCCGACCGGTACGCGGAACCGCGCAAGCTCAGTGGCGATCAGCTCAAGAAGCCCCTGATCCGTAAGGCTTTCTGGCGCCTGAGCCGCATCGGCGAGCTGCGCGGGCGATACCTGCGTCAGTTGGACACCATCCATGGCGGCCGGCGCACCAGGTCCGAGAAGTTCGACGCCCTGGCGCGTGTCGCGGAGCAACTGCTAGTCCGGATGGATCTGGCCACTGGGGTGCTCGGCTGGCTCGACGTTGAGCAGGGTCGGTACTTCCTCAACACCCAGTGCGGTGTTGCCGAGGACAGCGGAATCTCCGCCTCGATCCTCAACCGCCTCATGCACAGCCTGGACAAGGCCGGCTACGTCTATCGACGGATCGAGCGGGTCCGGCTCGATGAAAAGGACGAGGCCGGCCTGAACCTGGTGCGCACTCGCGTCCTGGTGCGATTCACCGAGGACTTTTGGGCCGACCTGGGCCTGAGGTTCGAATGGCACAGGGCAAAGAAGTCGGCTATCAAGCGTCGCGACCAGGAACTGCGGGCCGTTGCAATGGCCCGGGTTGCGCGTCAGGAGAAGGCCTCCCTTGAAGAGTTAAACCGGCAGGTGAGTCGACGCCGCTGGCAGGAGAGCGAGGCGCGCAAGGTCCCCCCTGTGTCACAGGCAGCACTACCCAGTGGGTCAGGGCCACCACCCACCCTGAAACCGCCAGAGCGCTCTGCTGCGGGCCCCGAGGACGTCACACGATCCATGGCCCGCCTGCTCGAAAGCGCCAAGGCCAAGAAAACCACGTAACACCCTCTTATCGCAGCTACCTGCGAGGCCAGCCTCTGCCTGGTCCCTCAAATCCCCACGTAATTCCCCTGCTCGCCATGGCTACTCAGTGGCCACTATCGGCGTGCGCACCCATTTTTCTCCTGCTGCGCCCTATGTTGCCGGCGGCCCACCCGGGGCGCCGGCAGGCTGTTGTATTAAATGGAATTTTATCCCCCCATCAGTACCCCCAGAGGGTTAAAAAAAGAGCCTTTCGTGGTGTTTGGTCTGTCGCAAGTAGGGAACATGATGATGCCTTCGCCCAAGGGCTCAGCTCGCTGCGCTCGGCTCTTTACCATCGTGGGCTGCTAGCCCACACCCAGGCAGGGCAAGTGCCCTGCACCCAAGCCGCCACGCCTGCACGATGTGCCGGCGTGCCATTAGATCAAGAGCAGGTAATCAGGCGCGGCCGGTGACGATGTTGCTTGGGCGATTGGCGCACGCGGGCGGGCTGGAGCGGGGCTGCTCGTCCTGCAGGGCACGGCATTGGCGAGAGATCGGCCGCTTCGCGGGTATCGCCGCGCCGAAATTACGGATCTCACCGGCAACCGTGCAGGCGGCTATCATGCCTGCGTTGCAGGCATCCGGCGGCGCGTTGGAGGTTTGGGAGGGAAGTGCCCGCTGGGGGCACTTGAGGACGGCGGGATCGAGGAGGGGAGGGGACTAAATGCCTGGGGCGACGCCGAGTTCCAGGAGCAGCGCCTTTTGGCGTTCTGGCGGTAGGCTTCGGATACAGTCCATCAGCAACGTGTCGTGGCGTTGCGCCGGCGGTCGCAATGTATGCTTGAAAGTCAGCTCTGATACCCAGGTGTGCCCACACTCAGCGTTCAGGCACTGGCAGTAGAGCTTTACGTACTGGGGTGTGATCTCGTCCCGCGAGCTGATCCGGCCCTTATGGGTACAAGCTGTGCAACTGATCCTCATGATTTCCCCCGCCATTTTCGATGCCATCATTATGCCGTCTTAGTCGACGACGATCATCACGTTACTGTGTTTTTATTCAGTGTTTTCGCCGAATTCCGGCCTTTCTTTCCAACTGAATTGCCGGTCGGGTCGCAGGCATTGATTGGCCTGGCTGAACAGCTGGCAGATCGGCAGGATTTCGTTGCTGGTGTAGACGCGATCGATCTTCTCGATGTCGCCGAAGCCGCCCGTGTTCTCGGGAATGATCCCGGCTAGGGCGGGGTTCATCCGCCAGGCGGCGATCACGTCGTTCCTGGTGATGTTCTTCACCTTCTCCAGCTCATCCTTCGCCTGGAAGTCGCCGATCGGAATGATCTTGATCGCGTTTTCCGCGCCGCCCGGGATGTTCACGAACATCGAGCGGAAGTTGCCGACGCCCTTGCTCGCGCTGATCTGCGCGCGCAGTTCGTTCTCGTCCTCCTCGGTCATGTCCGGGTCGTTGGTGTAGAAGATGTAGCCGGCGTGCGCGCCGTTGCTGTAGTAGCGGCGGCGGAACAGGGTGGCGGCCTCGTTTAGCAGCAGCGCCTGCAGGCCGCCCAGGTAGTCGGGGATGCCGTAGATGTTCTGCTCGACGTCGTAGTCCATGACGTGCTCGATCTCGTCCTGGTCGAAGTCGACGAACTTGTTGTCCGGGAGCAGCATCCGGTACCCGCCCTCGACCTTGACCCGCATGTTGATGGCCATCAGGTGTTGCAGCTCCAGGATCTGCCCGAACGAGTTCGGGACCCGGTAGAAGTACGCTTCCCCGAACACCATGTAGTCGAGCGCGGCCTTAGCCATGGTCTGGGCGCTGCAGCCCTCGGACGGCACGAATTCACGCAGTAGCAGGTTGCGCTTGAACTTCGGAATGGCGCCGTGGTGCGCGTTGGCGCGCAGCAGCTTGGCCAGGCCTGCCCGCGACACTGGTGGCTTGTAGATCTCGCCGTCGTCGCTGGGGAACACGCCCAGGTACTCGCCGATGTTGCCGGTCAGTACCTGCTCCGGCGCTCCGAAGGTGAACATCCTGGTGGGCTGTTGCGACCGCGCCGGCGGCGCGGCCTTGGGTGCTCTGTGTCGTTTGGGCATTGGTTACGCTCATGATGTAGCGGCTGCTGCGCCGCTTGTTGGTGTTCAGGGGCTCGTTGTAGAGGGCGTGCATGATCGACCAGGCGATGTCCGCGTGGCCGGTGGCCTCGGTTCTGGACGCGCTGTAGGTGATCTGGCCGCCGTTGGTGGTACCGCGCTTGATTGTCAGGAAGGCCTGGGCGATGTCGGTCCAACCAGCCTCCCACTCGATCCTGCCCGCCTGGATGACGTCCTGGGCCTTGAGCACCAGCCTGGTCTTGGTCTCCAGGCTGTAGTGGATCTGCATGACCCGTGGGTAGAAGTCCTTGACCAGGTCGTAGACGCCATATCCGACGCCGGTGGTGTCGATGCCGATGTGCTGGACGTTGAAGCGCTCGGTGATCTTCTTGACCTGGGCGGCCTGGAACGTGAATGACTGGCCTCGCCAGCTGTGCTTTTCCAGGATGCGGAACTTACCGCCGGGCTCGTCCGGAGGGGCGACCACGACGCAGGTCGCGTCGTCCCGGGTACGGCTTGGGTCGTAGCCTACCCATACCGGCCTGTTGCCGAACGGGCGGTCGTCGTCCGGCAAGAAATCGTCCCACAAGGTGAGGTCGGAGTAGCAGTTCTCCAGGTCCTTGAGGCCGAATGCGCTCTGCGTGCTGTCGATGAACTTGCAGTAGAACAGCTGCTGGAATTTGTCGTCGTCGTACTCCAGCTGCAGTTGCTCGACGTCGAACAGATCGCATCCGCCGTCGATCGCGTCGTCCAGGGTGATCGTCTTGCGCCACTGGCCGTCCGGGCACAGCGCGCCCTGCGTGTAGGCGGATTCTTCTGGCCAGTTGCCGGCGATCTTCTTGCCGCGCTTGCTGTTGCGGAATGCCTCGCCGGTCCAGAATGGATAAGCCTGGTGCGATACCGCGCTGGGCGTGGAGAAGTAGGTTTTACGCCACTTCTTGTGCGTGCCCATGGCGCTGGCCACTGTGCTCAGCTTCTCGAAGTCGCGGATCCAGAAATATTCGTCGACGTAGACGTGGCCGTGATAGCCCTGGGCGGTGCTGCTGTTGGTGCTGAGGAAGCGCAGCTCGGCGCCGTTGCTGAGGATGATTGGGTTGCCGGTGAGCTCGATGTTGAACCAGGACTTGGCGAAGCCAATGATGTAGCTGCGGAAAATCTCCGACTGGGCACGGCTCGCCGACAGGAACACTTGGTTGTCGCCAGTCAGCACGGCGTCCATGAAGGCCTCGCCGGCGAAGTAGTAGGTCAGGCCGACCTGGCGCGACTTGAGGATGTTCCGGATCCGGCGGGTGAGCGGATTCTGCTTAGCCTCGAACAGCTCCCGCTGGTAGCGGTACATCTTGGAAATGAACTTGTCCAAGAAGTCGACTTCGGTCAGTTGGCTGATGTCGTTCTTCTGGACCTTCTCGCGCTTTTTCCCCTTGCCGCCCCGGCGCTCGCGCTGGCCGTCGTCCTGGTGCTGTCGGCTTTCGGGTTCCTCGCCGGCGTTTGCGTCCCTGGACGGCGCCGGCGCGGGTTTGCTGGACTGCTTGATAAGGCGCTCGCGCAGGGTCGTCAGGCGCTCCAGCTCGTCCAGCTCACCCTTCGTCAGCGGTTCGGTCTTCTCCAGAATGAGTGTGATCCGCCGGCTGACTGCGGTCACCGGTTCTTCGTCCGTCAGCATCTCGTCCCACGATCCCTGGCGGATCCAGTAGTAAATGATGCGGACGTTCGGGAGCTTGAGCTGCGCCTGGATCTCCTTCACCGATGCACGGCGCAAGTAGAGGCGTTTGGCAGCTTCCTTGACTTCGATCGAATAGTTCATGGCCCGCAGTCTATGCGGCGATCAGCAGCGAAACGCCCGGAAAAATTCCGCGTTTCTCCTAGATTCGGAAAGTAGGAAACACCCGGAATCAAAGCGTTTGGCCGGGTTGTTTCCGGTGCCTATGGTGGTGGCCTCTGACCCCATCGACCACCACTGAGCGCCGTCCCGACCATGCCCCGATCCCTTGTCTCCTACTGGAAGCGCGTAGCCGTCAGCGGCCCGACCGTTGATGGTCGCGAGATCCTTCCCCAGGAACTGCGCGACATGGCGGAAACGTATGACCCTGCGCTCTACACGGCGGTCATCTGGTACGAGCACGAACGCTGCTATGGCGCGTTTGGCACCGTCTACGCAGTTCGGCTCGTTGAGAAGGCCGACGACCTTGAGGAGGGGGCGCTGGCGTTGGAGGCGCAGCTGAAGCCGAACGACAAACTTCTGCGCCTCAACGACATGGGCGAAAAGCTGTTCTCCAGCATCGAAATCGACCCGAACTTCCGGGGCCGTGGCAAGGCTTACCTACGCGGTATCGCCGTGACCGACGAGCCGGCCAGCGTCGGCACCCAGGAACTCTACTTTTCGGCCAAGACCGGCAAGCACACCTATTTCGCCGCCTCTCAGGAGCTGGGGCCGTTTGAGGACGAGCCGAAGGGCGAAATCGGCAAGCTGGCCAACCTCCTCACCAAGCTCTTCAAGCGCTTCGCGGCCGACGAAGACACCACCGCAACCGAACCCAACCCAACCGAGAGCAAACCCCCAATGGATGAAGCTACCGCTACGGCCTTGAAGGCCCTGCTGGCTCAACTGCTCGTCGTCGCCGCCGGTATTCAGGCCGTGATCGAGCCTGCCGCCGAAGAAGCCCCCGAGCCCGAGCAAGAACCGATCGACGACGTCCAGACCGCGGTCGATGAAATCGTCGCCACCGCCGAGGAGCAGCGCGAGTTCGCCCGCAAAGGTGGCGGAAACAAGGCCGTTCTGACCGCATTGGAGAAGCTGCAAAAGCAATTCAACGCGCTGCAGAATGCCCCGGCCGGCCGTCAACTGCCGCGCACCTCCGGCCCTGCCAAAACCCCATCGAAGCGGGTGCTCTGACATGGCCCGTTCCCTGAGCGCTTACGGCGCCAAGATGTTCGCCGAGCTGCAGCTCGCGCTGGCCGAGAGCTACGGCGTCGACCTGGTCAGCCAGACCTTCAGCGTCGATCCGAGCATTGCCCAAGAACTCAACGATGCGATCACCGCGAAGGCCGACTTCCTGGAGCGGATCAACGTCGTCCCGGTGTCCGAGATCAAGGGCGAGAAGGTCTTCATTGGTACCAATGGGCCGGTGACTGGCCGTACCAATACCAAGACCACCGACCGTGAGGCGAAGGACGCCTCTGCGCTGGATAACAACCAATACGAGCTGCATCCGACCGAGTCGGACGTGGGCCTGGCTTACGCGAAAATCGATGCCTGGGCGAAGTTCCCCGACTTCCACCAGCGCTATTCCGCTGCAGTGCAAAAACAGATTGCCCTGGATCGCATCATGGTCGGCTTCCACGGGACCCACGCGGCCCCGCAGACCGATATCACCCAATATCCACTGCTCCAGGACGTCAACAAGGGCTGGCTGCAGCAGTTGCGCGAACAAGCGCCGCAACAGGTGATGAAAGAAGGTCAGGCGGGCTCCGGCAAAGTGACCATGGGCGCCGGCGGCGACTACGCCAACCTTGATGCCCTGGTGCACGACGCCAAGCAGTTGGTGGACGAGCGTCTGCGCGAGAACGGCGACTTGGTCGCGATCATCGGTTCGGACCTGCTCGCGGCCGACAAGGCCAAGCTGTACAGCAAGCAGGGCGACACCCCGACCGAGAAAGAGCGCATTGAGCTGGCTCAGGTTATCGCCACCTATGGCGGGCTGCCGGCGTACAGCGTGCCGAACTTCCCGGTGGACGCCACGCTGGTCACCAGCTTCGACAACCTGTCGATTTACTACCAGGACTCCAGCTGGCGTAAGCAGACCGTCGACAACCCGAAACGCTCGCGCATTGAGGACTACAACAGCCGCAATGAGGGCTACGTGATCGAGCAGCTGGAAAAAATCGGCCTGATCGAGAACGTCGAGGTGCTGAAGTGAGCCTTGCTCTGGCGCACAAGCGCCGGATCCTCGCGGGAGGCGTGGCCGCCCTGGCTGCTGCCACCGCCGCCGATGCGCTGCCTTACTCCCCAGGCGAGGCCCTGAACAGCCCCGCGAATGCCCGTAAGCACACGGCCTTGATGGAGGCGGCCCTAGATCAGGATCTGGCTCGCCTCAGCGACATGTCTGGCCGCAATGCCGCCCGACAGGATTTGAAGCGCGACGAGCTGTTGCCCAAGTACGACGACTACATCCAGCGCTACCTGCAGTCCGGCCTGGTCTTCCCGAACCGTGTCCTGGTGCAGGTCATGATCTGGCTGTTCGACACCGCCCAGCTCGATGATGCCCTGGCGTTGGCGGACATCGCGATCGAGCAAAAGCAGGTCATGCCGGAAGGCTTCAAGCGTCGGGATATCCAGACGTTTGTCGCCGATGCGGTGCTCGAATGGGCCGAACAGGAGCACCAGCAGCGCCGCAGTCCCGAGCCGTACCTGTCGGACCTGGTGCATCGCGTCGATGGCGAGTGGGTCGTCCCGGAGCAGGTCCAGGCCAAGTACCACAAGCTGATCGGGATCAGGGCCATGGAGGCCCAGCCCAAGGAATGGGCCACCGCACTGCTGCACCTGGAGCGAGCCAACGAGTTGTACCCGAAATCCGGCGTTGGTACGCGCATCGATAACTGCCGCAAGGCGCTGCGCAAGGCTGAAACCGCGCAAGCGGCCGCCGCCGGCACCCCATAACGACTACCCCCCCAGCGGGAACCCGTGAAGCGAGTCAGCCACTTGTGGCCAGCCTCGCAGCAACGGTGTCTCCCGCCCTTTTCGAGTGGCCAGCAATGAGCTTTTCAGGCAAACCCACCACGGTCGTAGATCAGACCATTGAGAATAACGGCTTCTGGCCGGACATCTCCCTGGCTGAATACCAGAAGGCTTACCGCCTGCCGGGCGAGTACCTGGGCGAAGTGCTGGTCACTCAACTTGAACTGGCGATCGGTGAGGTCAACAACGACCTGCTGCGCCTGCAGACGGCCTGGCAATCGATCGGCATCACCGAGGTGGCCACCGCTGACCCAATGGTGCTGCCGGAGCGGGCCTTCAAGGTCACGCTCTACAAGCGCGCCGTGTTCTGCCGAGCCAAGGCCATGGCCTTGACCGACTTCGCCACGGTCACCCGCCGCGAGGTCGCGGAAAACACCGGCAAGGAAGCCCCGGAGCGTGCGGACACCTACCTGGCGTTCAGCCAGGCGGCCGTCCGCGCCCTGCAGGGCCGCAGCCGCATCACGGTGGCCCTGCTGTGAACAAGCTGCGCGCCCTCACGGCGCACCTGCAGGAGCAGAATCTGGTGCTGCCCGAGCAACTGGATAGCTGGGTCGACCAGGTGAACCTCGACCTGATCTGGAAGCCCACCGGCAACGGCGGCATGCACATGGGCGACATGCGCTACCGCGCCGTGCTCGTCCTGGAGCGTTTCACCGGCAACCCGTCGCTGCTCATGGCCCTGGTCGGCTCTTGGCTGGAGTCGAACGACGCCGATCGGGGCGACGACCTGCCGGTGCCTGCCTTTGTCGTCGAGCCCCTGGACAACGACGTGTTCGACGTCGAGTTGACCATCGAGTTCGAGGAGGAGCAGCACCTGGTCGAGGATCCGGACGGCCCGATCACGTCCGGCGGCAAGCGGTACGGCCTCGGCCAGGCCGAAGTGTGGGTCGCCGAGCACGGCGAGGTGAAGCATGGCGCGTAGCACCATCGATCTGGACGTGCGCGGCATGCTCGATGCCCAGGCCCAACTGGACCTGCTGGCCCTGCCGCCGAAGATGCGCCGACGTCTGCTCAACCGCCTGGGCAAGAGCGCCCGCAGCCTCAGCCGCAAGCGCATTCGCAACCAGCAGAACCTAGATGGCTCGCCGTTCGCGCCGCGTCGTGACCTCGACGCCGGCAAGAAAAAGATGGAGGCCGGCCTGGGCAAGCTGCTGCAGGTCACCCGCGTGGACGCGGACGAGGTTGTCCTGGGCTGGAAGAACAACCTCACCAGTTGGGTTGCCGCACAGCAACACAACGGCACATCCGAGCGCCGTACCGCGCAGCAGATGCGCCGCTGGAACAACGTCGAAGACGGTGCCAGAAGCACCGAAAAACAAGCCAAGCGCCTGCGCCGGCTGGGATTCCGCGTTCGCCAGGCCGGTAAGAAACGCCTCACCCGCCCTCCGGTGACCTGGATTCTGGCGAATGTCAGCTACATGCAGGCCGGCGTGCTGATCCGCGTCCTTGATGAGGAGCGCGGCGAGTCTACGGGCGCGCAGAGCTGGGAGATCAAGCTGCCCAAGCGGCAGTTCCTGGGCGCCGGCAACGAGCAGGAGAACAGCGAGCTGCTGAATCACCTGCTGCAGCAAATCATCAACTCACCCCGCTAACGAGGCATCACATGGCACTCGGCAAAGTCAGCGTGAACAATCTCAACCTCGGCCAGGGTGCCGTGACCGAGATCGAGCGCTATTTCCTGTTTATCGGCGCCGCCGGCAAGAACGCCGGCCAGCTGCTGCCCCTCAATACCGACAGCGACCTGGATGCCATGCTTGGCGTGCCGGCGAGCGACCTTAAAACCCAGATAACGGCCGCACGATTGAACGGCGGCGACCGCTGGGCGTGCATCGCGGCCCCGATCGGCGCCGATGGCAGCTGGCAGGGCGCGCTCGAAAAAGCCCAGCAGCAGGGCTATTCGGTCGAAGCAGCGGTAATCACCACGCCCGTGACCGCCGGCGCCGAGCTGTCCGCGATGAACGATGCTGCGACCGCAGTCAACAACACCTATGGGCGCCGCCTGTTCGTGATGGCCGCTACCGTTGGCATCGGCGCCGAACAGACCTGGGCGGAGTACGTCGCCGCGCAGAAGGCGATCACCAAGGACCTGATGGCGGCCCGTGTCCTGGTCGTGCCCCAACTGCACGGAAACGACCTGGGCGTGCTCGCCGGCCGGCTGGCGAACGCCGCCGTGAGCATTGCCGACAGCCCTATGCGCGTGGCAACCGGCGCAGTGCTGGGTCTCGGCGCGGTACCGAAGGACAAGGAAGGGATTCCACTTCCGTCTGCCATCCGCGCCGCCTTGGACGCCGATCGATTCTCGGTTTCCCAGACCTACCCGGACTACCCGGGCGTGTACTGGGGCGACGGCAACATGCTGGACGCGCCGGCCAGCGACTACCTGGTGGTCGAGTACCTGCGTCTGGCCGACAAAGCCGCCCGCCAGATCCGCCCTTTGCTGATCCGCCGTGTCGGCGATCGCCGGCTCAACAACAGCCCGGCCAGCATGGCCGCCGCCGTCACCGCCTTCATGAAACCACTGCGCGCGATGGCCAAGTCCACCACGTTCGCCGGCGAGCAGTTTCCGGGCGAGATCGAGCAGCCGAAGGACGGCGACATCGTCCTGACCTGGGTCACCAAGACCCGTATCGAGGTGTACATCAAGCTCACCCCGCTGAACTGCCCGAAAGACCTCACCGCGAACATCGCCCTCGACCTTTCCAACGAGTAACCAGGAGTCCCTATGTCCCGCATCGGCGGCAAGAACTTCGATATCAGCGTGGGCGACCTGCAGGTGCACGTCGAGTCCTGCACCCTCGATATCACCGACAACAGCGCCGTGGCGCAAACCCGGGGCGTACCGGACGGCTACGTCGACGGCGACGTCTCGGCCAGCGGCGAATTCGAGTTCGACACCATGAACTTCAACCTGCTGATCGAAGCGGCGCGCACCGCTGGCAGCTTCCGCCAGTTGGCTCCGTTCGACAGTGTGTTTTTCGGCTCTGCAGGTGACCAGGAGCTGAAGGTTGAGGCCTTTGGCTGCCGCCTGAAAGTCTCCAGCCTGCTCAGCGTCGACCCCAAGGGCGGCGAGAAGTCGAAGCACAAGGTGCCGTTCGACGTCACCAGTCCGGACTTCATCCACATCAACGGCGTGCCGTACCTGGCCGCGTCCGAGATCGAGGGCCTGAGCTGATGACCTGCCTGTTCGACCGCGCCCAGGCCCTTGAGCAGCGTCAGCGCGACCAGGCGATCGCCGCCGCCCGGGCGCAAGCGCCGTCGAGCGGGCCGAGCCTGACCCACTGCGAAGACTGCGACAGCGAAATCCCCGAGGCGCGCCGCGCTTTGGGCGGGAAGACCCGCTGCGTTCCCTGCCAATCCCTTCACGAGCGTGCCCAACGATGAACACCCGCACCCTGCCAAGGCCCAAGGTCGAGATCCGTCTGGCCCTGCTCGAGCAGCGCCTGGATGCCCTGGCCAGCCACAACGAGTCCGTGCCGGGACGTGTGACCCGCCTGGAGGGCGAGTTCGAGCACATGGCCACCCAGCTGACCGCGTTGAACGATGGCCAGCGGCAACTGACGGCAACCGTGGCTGACCTCGGCACCAAGGTCACCCGGATGATCGCGGTGCTCACCGTCCTGGGCGTCGTTGCCCAACTGGTCGCGCCGGCCTTGCTGCGTATGGTGTTCCCATGAGCCTGCGCAAGCGGATCCTCGCCGGCACCGTTGCCCTGGTGCTGGCCAGCCCCGGGCTGATGGCCTTCCTGGGCAAGTGGGAAGGCGACGGCCAGAACGTCGTCTACGCCGACAAGCTGGCCCGGGGCCTACCGACCGTGTGCAAGGGCATCACCCGCTATACCAGCCCCTACCCGGTGGTGGTTGGTGATTACTGGTCGCCGGCACGCTGCACCGAGGTCGAGCACCTGGTGGTGGAGAAGGGCCAGCTGGAACTGGCCGACTGCCTGATCAACGACAAGATCAGCCAGAACACCTTCGACGCCCTGAGCAGCCACTCCCACAACTTCGGCGCGCCCAACACGTGCGCGAGCCGTGCCGTGGGTTGGATCAATGCCGGCGACATCGCCCGGGGCTGCAAAGCCCTGGCCTGGGCACCGGACGGCAAGACCCCGGTGTGGGCCTACGTAACCGACGCCAAGGGCAACAAGGTATTCGTCCCGGGGCTGCATAACCGACGCCTCGACGAGGCAAGGCTGTGTGCCCAATGACCTGGTGGAGCCAGATTCTGCTGTCCCTGGTACTGGCCGGCGCCGTGTTCTGGACGTTCGACGACATGAACGACCAGCTCGACCAGGTGCGCATCGAGCGCGACCAGGCTCAATACGAGCGGGACGGATTGCGAGAGGCAGCCCGGCTTGCCGGCGAGCGTCTGGCCGCTGCCGCCGCCCTGGACAGCAAACACACCCAGGAACTGACCAATGCACTCAATCAAAACCAGGATCTGCAGCGTGCTGTTGATCGGCTCGATCAGCGGCTGCGCGTCCACGCAACCTGCGCCGCTTCCGGCAAACAGCCCGGTACCGGCACCGCCGGCCTGGCTGATGCTGGATCCCCCGAACTCACTGCAGACGCTCGACAGGCTTATTTCACCCTCCGGGACCAGCTCGTCGTCAGCCGGCAAATGATTCTGGGCCTGCAGGACCATGTCCGCACCTTTTGCACCACCCAACCAACCACTGGAGCAACACCATGACCGACCGCCGCGAAATCACCCTGGAACTGGGCGATCAGGAATTCACTTTCACCCTGACCCCGGCCGACGTGACCAAGTACTTCAACAGCATGACCCAGAACAACAAGATCGCGCCGGCCAACAACTTGCTGGTCACTACCGTGCACCAGGAGCAGCGCGCCACTCTGAAGCCGATGCTGGGCAACCCAGTTATGACCCTGCAGTTGGCCGGCGCGCTGATGGAGGAATACGGGCCTAACGTCGACATCATCGTAAAAAAGTCCTCGAGCACGCTGAGCGCCTGACGGAGAACGGCTTGGGCCAGTTGCTGGCCCTGACCCACCGCTGGCTACCTGGAGCAGAGCCCTCGATCGAGAACATGGGCCTGGCCAAGTGGCTGGACGACGAACACTGGAGACGCATGGAGATCGCTGTGGCCAACGGCATCGCCCATGCGCTTAACGGATAACTCTGATGGCTGATCGCTCCTCCCGCCTGGACTTCATCCTGGCCCTGACCGACAAGGTTACCGCGCCGCTCGGCAAGGTGAAGACGACCTTTGCCGACCTGGCAGACCAGAGCCAGGAGAACTTCAAGCAGATGGGCATCGGCCTTGCCGGCGTGACCGGCAGCTTCATGGCCATCAACGCCTCGCTGGAGCCAGCGCTTGAGATGAATCGGGCCTTGGGCGAAGTCGAGTCGCTGGGCGTGGCCGAGAACGCCCTGGAGTCGCTGAACGCCAAGGCCCTGGAATTTTCCGTCGCCTACGGTGAGAACGCCCAGGAGTTCGTCGCTTCGGCGTACCAGATCGAGGGCGCCGTGAAGGGCCTGGCCGGTACCCAGTTGGCCACTTTCACCAACACCAGTAACGTCCTGGCCAAGGCCACCAAGGCCGACAAAGCGGTAATGAGCGAATACGTTGGCACGCTCTACAACCTGCAGAAGGACCAGGCCGACGCCATGGGCAAGAGCCAGTGGGTCGAGAAGCTGGGCGGCCAGACTGCTCTGGCCACTCAGCTGTTCCGCACCAGTGGCGAAGCCATGAAGGACGCCTTCAAGGAAGCCGGCGCGATTGCCACAGCCTCCGGCGTCGATCTGGCCGAGCAAATGGCGGTCATCGGTACGCTGTCCAGCACCATGGAAGGCGGCGACGCCGGCGGCCGCTACAAGGCCTTCTTCGAGAACATCGGCAACGCCTCGGAAAAGCTCGGGATCAAGTTCACCGATGCCAACGGCAAGGCCCTGCCGATACTGGACATCCTGGGCAAGCTTGAGGGCAAGTACGGCGACCTCAAGAATGCCGCTGCCAATAGCAAACTGGTGGAGGCGTTCGGCGGCGAGGGCGCTCAGGTGATCGGCGCCCTGGCTGCAGACACTGGCCGGCTACGCAACGGCATCGAGCAACTGGGCAAGGTCCACGGCCTCGAGCAGGCCGAGCGGATGGCCAAGGCCATGGTTGACCCGTGGCAACAGTTCGGCGCCGCTGTGCAGGCGCTGCGCATCGCCTTCGGCCAGTCCCTGATCCCTATTCTCACCCCGCTGATGGACCGCTTGGTCGGGATCGCTGGCACGCTGACCCGCTGGACTCAGCTGTTCCCGAACATTACCCGGGTAATCGGCATCACGGTACTTGCCATCCTCGGCATGGCTGCCGCTATGGGGGTAATGACCTTTGTTGTCGGGCTGGCCAGATCGACCTGGCTGGCACTTGTCACGATCTGGAAAGTGGTGCAACTGCTGAACCTTCGCGCCATCGCCGGCTTTCTCCTGCAGGCGGCTGTGATCGGCATCTACGTTGCCGGTCTCACCGTGCTCTACACCACGCTGGGGATTATTCGCGGCGGGATGATGCTGTGGCAGGCCGCGATCTGGTTGGTCAATGCCGCAATGTGGGCCAACCCGGTGCTGCTGATCGTCGGGGGCATCGTTGCCCTGGTCGCCCTGGTCGCGCTGGCCGTCGTGTACTGGGACGAATGGACCACGGCCCTGATGAACACCGCCGCGTTCCAGTGGGTCGCCGAGCAACTGCAGGCGCTCAGCGCCTGGTTCGACTCCATGGGCGGCTGGGCAGGCATGGCCAAGGCCGCCTGGGACGGCATCGTTTCGGTGTTCCAGGCAGCGGTCAACGGCCTGATCGAACTGCTCAACAAGATCCCCGGCGTGAACATCGAGGCGCGCCTGGGTGACATGCCGACCATTCCTGGCGCCGACCAGGCGATCGTCGCGGCTGAGACTGCCAGCGTTTCGCAGAACGCCCAGCAGGCCCTCAGCGCCTCGGTACCGAGCCTGGCCCCAACGCGGCCCAACGCCGTGCCCAAGGGCGGACTCCTGAGCAGTATCCAGAACACCAGCAGCCAGACTGACAGCAGCAAGAAGGTGGAAAACGTGAACATCTACAACAGCAAGCCCATGAACCAAGCCGAGCTGGAAAACATGCTCGAAATGGCGGTGGGCTGATGGACGGCCAGTACATCGATCTGTTGATCCAGAACAACGACCTGGTGCTCGACCTGGCCCGCCAGCCTGAGCCGATTCAGGACCGGGCGAGCATCGCCCAGGATATCGCTCACATGATCCGTGATAGCGGCCTGCTGGTGACCCTGGTGGCCGAGCGCGACCGCTTGCGGCAGCGCGACTGCATCCAGCAGTTGGAGCTGCTGGTGGAAGAAGACGAACGCCTGGTACCTGGAACGGCTCAGATCGTCGATCAGGGCAAAGGCGTCTACCTGGTCACCGCTACCACCTTGGCGTTCGGTGATGTCGAGGTGACCGTATGAGTGACGTTGATTTCACCCAGGCGCTCAAGGACGCCGGCATACCGACCACCGAGGCAGGTCTGCGCCAGGCATGGGAGATCCAGGTTGCCGGACAGGGCAGCAAGCTGAGCAACACCAGCGCCTACTCGCCGTTCTGGCGGGTGGTAACCGCGCTGGTGACCACCCCAGTGCTGTGGATCCTGCAGTTCCTGGTCACCACCATTCTGCCGAACTTCTTCGTCAAGACGGCGACCGGCAGCTGGCTGGATATGCTGGCCTGGGCGGTCGACGTGACACGCAAAGGGTCGACCAAGGCGATCGGCGTCGTCCAGTTCACCCGCACGGCACCAGGCGGCACGCTGACCGTGCCGGCGGGCACCGTGGTCCAGTCGCCGGCGATCAATGGCCACATCTACCAGCTGGTGACCACGGCCGAGGGCCAGTTCAGCGACGGTCTGATGCAACTGGATGTCCCGGTCGAAGCCGTCGAGGCCGGCGCCGGCTTCAACCTGGCCCCCGGGTACTACGCAATTCTGCCCGTGCCGGTGGACGGCATTGCCCTGGTGGTCAATGGCGAAAACTGGCTGACCACCCCGGGCGCCGACGCCGAGCCCGACGACGAGCTGCGGCTGCGCACCCGCAACCAGTTCAGCGCCGTCAACCAGTACCACACTGACGCCGTATACAGGGCGATGATCTCGGCCTTCCCAGGCGTGCGGCCGGACGGCGTGTACTTCGAGCACGGCGCGCCGCGTGGCCCGGGCAGCGCGAACGCCTATGTGCTGTTCGATGCCGGCGTGCCGGCGGACACGTTCCTGGCCGAGATCAACGCTTACATCCGCGATCAGGGCAACCATGGCCACGGCGATGACCTCCTGGTGCTCGCCATGCCGCAGACGCTGCACAACGTCACGGTCGAGTTGTGGCCCCGGGCCAACCTGACCGCAGCTCAACTGGCGCAACTGCAGGACGATGTCGCGCTTTTCATCCGAACCGCATTCCGCGAGAGCACCACCGCGGACTTCAGACCGACGCTGACCTACCCGCAATCGCGGTTCTCGTTCAGCCGCCTGGGCGAGGAGCTGCACCAGCAGTTCCCGGCCCTTGAGTCGCTGCGCTTCGCGAACCTGGACATCGAGTCGGAGCTGGAAATTCCGCGCATCAACAAGCTGACGGTGCAGACCCATGATTAAGCTGAAACTGCCGTTCTGGCTGGAGGGTGTCGAGCTGGCCAAGCTCCGGGACGCCGCACAGTCCTGGTGGGAGCGGGTCGAGGAGTGGCTGCGCTGGCCGCTGCTGCAGCTCGACGCCGAAACCTGCCACCTGACCATCCTGGATCTGCTCGCCTGGCAGCGCGATATCACCCGTTTCAAGGGTGAGCCCGAATCGCTTTACCGGCTGCGGGTCAAGTACGCCTATATCAACGCCGTTGACGCCGGCAGCGTCGCGGGAATGAAGCGGATCCTGGTCCGTCTCGGCGTCGGCTATGCAGAGATCGATGAGCGCGATCCGGATCGGGATTGGGACGTGATCATGTTACGCCTGTCCGACTCCCAACTGTCGCAGAACCCCGAGCTGCTGCGCGTCCTGATCCAGCAGTACGGCCGCACATGCCGGCGGTACGACTTCATCACCATTACCCCGGTCGCACTGCAGATCGCGGCCGTTCACTTCAATGACGATCAGCAGACGCTGGTCGCTCGCCTGTAGGAGCCCCCATGGCCACTATTACCCTTGCCGGGGAAAGCCTGATCGCCCGCCAGCAAGCCGCCCGGCAGCCACTAGTGATTCGCCGCTTCCTCTTTGCCAACGTGCCAGGTCTGGACCCCACCGCGCCGGTCGACCGAACTGCCGCCGGCAGGCCTTCGGCCGCCCGCATCGTCCACACCTACGACATGCCCCAGGAGAACGCCGGTTACGTCAATCCGAACCAGGTCGTCTACAGCTGCCAGCTCGGGTCCGACCTGGGCGACTGGGATTTCAACTGGATCGGCCTCGAGGCCGAGGACGGCACCCTGTTTGCCGCTGCCCATGTGCCGCTGCAGCAGAAGCGCAAGAACATCCCGCCGCTGCAGGTGGGGAACAACGTCACCCGCAACTTCCTGGTGGCCTTCGACGGCGCCAAGGCGCTGACGGCGATCACCGTCGATGCCAAGACCTGGCAACACGACTTCACCGTCCGCCTGAAAGGGATCGATGAGCGCGAGCGCCTGAGCAATCGTGAGCTGTTCGGCCGGGCCTGCTTCCTGGATACCGGTCTGCTTGTGAACAAGGTGAACGCCACCTATGTCCTGGGCGGCGGGACGGCATATGTCGAAGGCATCCGGGTGTTCAACAGCGCGACCGCCCCGATCGTCCCGACTAGCTACCCGACAACCGTCTGGCTCGATGTCGCGCTGCAGCGCGAGCTGAGCGACGTCGTTGCTGCCTGGAAAGTGAGTTTCGGCGCCGCGATGAGCGACTACACCGATGCCTCCGGCGTGCCTCACTACTGCGTCGCGCTGGCCGATATCTCCGCTGCCGGCGTCGTCACTGACCGGCGATCGGCCGAGCCAATCAGCGGCGCGCTGATCCAGCACTTCGCCGCCCGCGTCGGCGACTATCCGAACCTTCGCGCCCGGGCCACCACTGCAGACGACGTCGGCTTGGGGAACCTGCCGAATGCCAAGAGCGACGACCCAGCCAGCGACAGCAGCTATATCCTGGCGACCACCAAGGCCCTGCGCCGGCTGGCCGACGGGCTCGACCTGGGCACAGCCGCCGGCCCGCACTCGCTGGTCACGGTCAACACCCGGGGCCAAGTCACTGGGGGCAGCCGCCCGACCAAAATCCGCGACCTCGGCGTCACGGATGCGTTGATCCCTGGGGACTTTGGAAGTCCAACAGCAGCGACCAGTCGGTTTTTCCGAATCACCTCGGAGGTCGAGCCCGCAACCACGCATTGGGACTCCATCACGGCTGTGGGGTATCACTACAAGCTCGTCCACGGCCAGAACCCGGGTGGCCCGGGCGACGACCGGTACTATTACGTAAAGGTGCTCGCACGCGGGAATGTTGGCGGCACGCCGGTCCTGCAACAGATCGCTGAGCCCTATGCCGCACCGAACCACGCCGGAAAACACTGGTGGCGTGGCCTGAACGACACCTGGGCGCCCTGGATCGAATCGCTCGACAGCACTCGGCTCGGTACCTCGTCCGAGCTGCACACCGGGGCCTATCCGACCAGGATCCCCACGTTCGACATCCTCTTGAACGGTCTGCTGGGCTCTGCGAGCCCGAGCCACATCATGATTCCGTCCCGATCCGCCGGCCGCGTTCAGTTCAAGCTGGTTCAGTTCGGCAAGACGGCCAACGTCCCCTCGGACGGCTCGATCAACGTCACGTTCCCGCTGCAGTACGCCAGCGAACCGATCGTCATCGGCAACATGACCTACCCGACCTTCAGCGCCCTGCGTACCAGCAGCTTTGCGCCGATCGGCGTCACGTCCACGGGATTCACGGTCGAGAACCAGGCCATTATCGAATCCACCTCACTCAACGTCGGGCCGGCCTACTGGCTGGCGTTCGGCGACCCAGCGTAAAGGAGCCAGCATGTTCGCAACCTGGATCGAAAAGGATCAGCGCTTCGGTTTCCGCCTCTCGGAAGGGGTACACGAAATCGGCGAAGAGGAACACACCCGGCTTCTGACGGCTGAAACCCTTGGCATGCGCCTGGTTCCGGATCCGGCCACCGGCCGGCCAATCGCCGTTCCGGCCGTGGGTCCCGGTATCGAGCCCGCCGAGGCACTGAAAAAGCTGCACCAGCAGACCGTCGCTGAGATCAAGCGCCAATGCGAAGCCACCATCACGGGGGGGTTCTGGTCGAACGCCCTGGGCGAGCGCCACCGCTACAACAGTCAGCAGGAGGATCAGTTGAACCTGACCGGCGCGGTGCTGCGTGGCGAACCTATGGCATTCCCATGTCGCGATCTGTGGTTGGTGAAGGCCTACCGGATGCACACGGCCGAGCAACTGCGCAAAGTCAGCGACGAATTCACGCTGTTCAAGATGCAGCTCCTGCAGCGCGCTGACGAGCAGTGCCAACTGGCCGACGAGGCCCTGGCCGAGGGCGACATGGTGACCCTTGAGTCGCTGCGCTGGGAGGCCCCAGCGTCATGAACTGGTCGTCGGTGAACATGCAATGGCCCGCGCAGAGCACGGGCTGGATGGATCAACTGGCCGGCGCTCAAGCGCTGGCCAGTCACGAGCTGGGCAGCACGGGCGATCGGCTGGCCAGCCTGGCCGACCAGGTGCAGACCAACCCGGGCCCAGTCGGCGAGGCCGCCCAGGGCGCAATCGCAGCCGGCCGGGCTGCGCTCCAGGAGCAACTGAGCCAGGCGCCGGCCTGCCTGCTGGTGACACCGTTCCAGAGCGGGGTTGGCCAAGGGCGCGGGCATCAGCGCTATCTGTCGGCCCCGAACCTGCTGCAGGTGATGGCCGATAAGCTCCTCCAACACGGCGCGGTTGGCCAGGCCAGCGGCGACCTTCACGCTCTGTCGATCATGTTCCTGGGCACCAGCTTTGCCGAGTTGGCCAGCGTCCTGTCGCGTTTCAATGCGCTGCTGCCGATGCCGGACCTGGTCAGGGCCGAGCGCCGGGCCGGCCAACTCTCCCGCCTGGAGAGCGAAAAGTGGGAGATCCCCGTTGCTGCGCCTTTGCCGCGCTGGCAGTCGCTGCCGATGGAACGCTGCACGGTGCTCAAGACGATGAAACAGGCCATGGCCGGCCAGGTCGCCGTTCTGGAAGGCTACGCTGCGGACAGCTCGCCCATGGCTGACCTCGCAGCGCTGTCGCAGCGCAAGGCGGCGCAACAGCAGCAGCGCGACGGCCAGATGGCCGATCTGCGCGCACTGCTTGCTGGCGGTGTGCCTGATGAGCGCATGAAAGCCCGCCTGGTAGGGCCTGGCGACGCCGGCCAGTTGCGCCGACTCCTACTGCAGGAGGAAGCACCAGGGCATGAGTGGGTGCTTAGCGCCGGGGTCGTCCTGGTCGGCTCGCTCCCGGGCCTGGCCCTGGTGCGGGAGATGGTGGGCCTATGACGTTGCTTCTCGATGGCCAGAAGGTCCAGGGCAAGCGCATGAAGGTCACCGCGAACCTGCGCATTGAAGCCGACGACATGTCGGGGCAGACCAGCGGAACCCAGAAGGCGCACAAGGGCTTCAAGCCCAAGACCCTGACCGTATCGCTGACGATCCCCTACGTCGACAAGGACAACCTGCGCAGCCTGATGCGCCTGGCCGAGGCCACGGCCGGCGGTGGGCAGTTGAAGACATACCGCGTCGTCAACGACACGGCTGCGGCGTTCGGTATCCGCCAGGTGCAGTTCGCGGAAGGAGTGAGCGCCCGGGAGGACGACGTACTGGCCCAGTGGATCGTCCAGTTCACCTTGTCCGAAAAGCTGTCGAACCCGGAAAAGGTCGAGAGCCGGCGCAAGGCCAACGGCACGACGGCGCAGTCTGCCCCAGGCCAGTCGGTCGGTGCCGGCGGCGAGTCGGGCGCTGGTACCGGGACCGGCGGCGCCCAGGAGCTGACTGGCTTCGAGTCCGTGCTCAAGCGTGTTGACGACTACCTGGGCGGTGGCTCATGAGCATGAAACTGCACAAGGTGCTCACCGTCGCCGGCGCCGAGCTGCCGCTGATCCAGGATGAGGTCCGCCTGCAGCTGCGCCACCCGGGGCGTGCGTCCTTCACCGTGCAGGCCGACGCGCCAGTGAAGGGCCTGGTCACCCTCGACATTGGCTACAACGACAGCCCGTTGCAGCGGCACTTCATCGGCTATGTGGAGCGCAGCACTGCGGTGAACGGCCAGCAGCAGATCCTGTTCTGCCGCGAGCTGGCCACCGTGCTCGAGGCGCCGCTGCCGCTCAACCTGCGCCACGTCAGCCTGCAGGGCGTGCTCGAGGAGATCAGCAAGAAAACCGGCCTGCGCTTTCGCGTGCCGGCACAAGCCTACGCCCAGGTGAAGGCCCCGTACTTCTACAACCTGGGCGGTGGCTACCAGGCGCTGGACAACCTAGCCAAGGTGTTCAGCGTGCCGGACTTCATCTGGCAGCAGCAGGGCGACGGCGACGTGTTCGTCGGCAACTGGGCGGATAGCTTCTTTGGCGCTCGCTCGCCGCTGCAGCTGCCGATCGAGCTGTTCGACGGGTACCAAGGCAACCAGAGCGCCACGATTTCGGCCCTTCCGGGGCTGCGACCTGGTGCAACGATCAACCAGGGCGAGCGAATCACGAACGTGACGCTCGCCGGCAACCAGATGGCCATCCGATGGACAACGCAATCAAACGCAGCGTAGAGCGGCAATTCCCCGAACTCACTGGCGGCTATCACCTGCCGCGCTTCGGCCGCGTGGTCGCGGTACCGGACGCCCCGGCGGCGCCCGGGCTGTGCGACGACTTCCGGCCGCGCTTCGGCGTCGACGTCGAGATCTTGCTGCCAGACGGTGAGCCCGACCCGGACCTGCCTGTATTGACCAGCCTGCCGCTGCCGGCGCCGATGGGCGGGCAGGAGGCGGGCATGTTCGGCTTCCCCGAGGAGGGCACTACCGTGGTGGTGGGCTTCGCCTATGGCCTGCCGCACAAGCCCTTCATTCAGCAGATCCTGGCCCACGGGCTGAGCCTGCCCCGGGTGCCTAAGGGCGACCAGGTGTGGCAGCACAGCGAGGCCTGCCAGCAGCGCGTCGACGCGGACGGCAACTGGCTGCGCCAGACGGACGGAAAGATCCAGGACAAGGCGATTGAGCGCGAGGTGGAGGCCCTGGGCAACACCGAGCAGTTCCAGAGCCACACCGTGAACGTCGACGACCACAGCACCGAGACGGTCGGCGGCGTCAAGAAGATCGAGGCCCTGGGCGCGCTCAAGCTGCTGTCGGGCGGATCCGCCAGCCTGGCGGCGGTGGGTGACCTGCACCAGGCCACCGGCCGCGACTTGAACCTGGTGGTGGGGCAGAAGCTGAACGCGACGGTCGGTGGCGACCTGCAGGAGCGGATTGAGGGCATCCGCCGAAGTGTTGCGCCGAAGACCTGGCTGGGCTCGGAAGGCGTGAACGTGCTGCAGGTGCTGTGCGACCTGATCGACGTGGTCCAGGGCATGAACTTGCAGATCGCAACACACGTCCATGCGTCCAGTCCTCCGCCGAACAATGCAGCGGCTTTCACCGCTGATGCGACGAAAGCTGGGGCGTTACTCGGAAAACTAAGGCCGATCACATCGTGATGCTTACTTTGGTCTTTGACATAGAGACTATTTTTTAACTATCAAGCCTCACTAAGCCGAGATAGTTATTATCGGAGTCGAGCTGTGATCGTTGATAGTTACTCCTATAGCGGACAAGCCGTCGGGCGGTGGTGTGACATGCGAATGCACCCCAAAAGTGCAACTTTGGGAGCTGATTTACAGTTTGAATGTAATTTGGTGTGGCCGGGCGGTTAATAACTTGCCCGGGCGCCAGAGGGAAATGTAACAAATCGTTTCAAGGTTATGCTTTTGTAGAAACGCGCGGAATTTGGCCGCGATTCAGTAAAGATCGGCACTTGCCGAGGTTCTTGCTCCGCCCGGGCACCTAGGCGGGCAGAAAAAGAAAAGGCCCGCACTGGTGCGGGCCTTTGCCGACAAGATTCGCGGGCTTCCCATCCTGTATCTGCATGGGTAAGCTTGCTCCAACCGTTGGCGGGTACAGCTTTTCTTACTAGACATTCGAGAGGCTAAGGGTACCCGACGAGGTCGTCAACAGTCGCATCGGTCGCGTGACCACGCATTTCATTGCAGTTATGGCTACGAAGTTCACCGCATCACCTGTGTTGGATTTTAGCGGCTAAAAAAGCGGTGTTCTTAACTGGCGACGATTTCTCGGTCCAACGGGAAACTATTCAACAACTAGTTGAATATAAAATTCACCGTTGAAGGGCTATCTCATGAAAGCTTGGATCGATCGCTGTTTGCCCGAATGGGCCGTTCGGCTAATCGCCGGCGGGTATTATGTAGCGAAGATACTGGACTACTGGTTCGGTAAGTAAATGGACAGGGGCTTCGGCCCCTGTTTTTCATCAACTCCCTACTCACCTTACCCTGCACCACCAGGACTGCGCGTAAGCGCAGCCATCGATGAACTCGATCCCGCTCAATACGTAACCCATCGTCGACATCCCTGATAGGCGAGCGTCGTAGAGTGGCTGCAGTTGCGAGAGACCTCGCTTGTTTCCGGGATGCAGTTCGGCAACATTCGTTGCCCGCCCCAATCGACGATCATGCACACACGTCACCCGGACGTCTCCGCGATGGGGCTGATACGTGCGTCGCTCATCCTTGGTCAACTCTACCCCTCGCAGACGCAGCGGGATTACATCTACGTGCATGACACGTTCCCCTTGCCTTGAGGCTCTGCTTTGTCCAGCTCGTCCTGGGCGCGCTCTAAGGCGTGCTCCAAAGCCGCATCCGCCAGCTCCAGCATCTCGGCGAGGGTGTTCTGGCCGATCGCATGAACATCGCGCAGAGCGTAGGCCTGGTGCAGGAGTTCGCGGTGGTGAGCGATCGGCGACTCATACAAGGCTCGTTTGTCCTGGAGCAACAGATGCCAATCCTCGGCGGCGGTGATGGCGGTGGTCGACATGGGATACACTCGCAAATATCTGTATGTGCATACAGTATTTATTCAGGGGTGCGCTTTGGCTACCGCCAGCAGACGAGTTGCTCGGCCCGCGAGTGAAAAATCCGGGGCTGGGAAAAAAATCGGTCGAGAAAATCACTTATCCCCCTCCCGCCGACGCGCTTTATGTCGCAAAAAAGTGCAAATACCAGGTGCGGTGTAACGGAAGCGCCGGCCCTGCCCGCCGTGGGCTCTGGACGAGGGTGGGGCATTGCACAGAGTGCAAAGAATTGCAGAAGAATGTCAGTTTTTTTCACCGAGTGCATCGGACCGGGGTGAGCAATCCCCGATCGCTAAGCTCCCGTAGCACGGGAGCTTGCCTCTGGAAAACCAGCCAAATGGGAGGTTTTCAAAATCACCGCTGCTCTGTGCCTAGTATATTCAACCGAACTGGCTCGTTTGCATCACGACTGGCTGAAAGCCACAAAGGGCGGGGCTTGCAGAGAATTTTTCACTTTGAAAGGCTTCGCACAGCCTTGCATGCGAGCATCGTATATATGCCCTGGTCAGTTCTTGCGAATGCAGTATTATCGGTACTGGCTATATATACAGTAAGGTGCTGCATTTGATGTCAGCTCCAATCATTCCCTGGATGGGTGGCAAGCGCCGCCTCGCTGATCGCTTGATCCCACTCTTTCCACCGCATGAGTGCTACGTCGAAGTCTTCGCAGGCGGCGCTGCGCTTTACTTCCTAAGACCTCAACAGGCGCCGGTAGAGGTCTTGAATGATCTGAACGGCGACCTGGTGACGCTCTACCGGGTGGTGCAGAACCACCTGGAGGAGTTCGTTAGGCAGTTCAAATGGGCACTCAGCTCCCGGCAAATCTTCGAGTGGCAAAAGATGACACGGCCAGAGACGTTGACGGACATCCAGCGTGCTGCTCGGTTTTTCTACCTGCAGCAGCACGCGTTCGGCGGCAAAGTCACCGGCCAGACGTTCGGTACTGCGACTACGGGGCCGGCGATCAACCTGTTGCGCATAGAGGAGAACCTATCCGCAGCGTGGCAACGCCTTGCCGGCACCTACGTGGAAAACCTGTCCTGGTTCGACTGCGCGGAGCGCTACGATCGAGCACATACCTTTTTTTACATGGATCCTCCGTATTGGAAGACCGCAGGGTATGGCGTCGACTTCCCGTTTGAGGAATACGAGCGCATGGCCGAATTCATGAGGAGGTGCAAAGGCAAGGTGATGGTGAGTATCAACGATCATCCGGACATTCGGAGGGTGTTCGAGGGCTTTCACCTCGAAACGTTGAACATTCAGTACTGCAACGGTAATCAGCGGGAGGGAAAGGCTCAACTGAGCCGGGAGCTGGTGATTACTAACTGGGAGCCTGCGGCCTTCGGGGGATTATTTTGATTGCGTTGACGGATCGCTTTACCTACAAGTGACCTAACAAAAAGCCCGCTTAGTGCGGGCTTTGCATCACTTCTTTTTGCTGGCAGGAGGAGGGGGCTCAGGTTTTTCGTTGCTTTCGCTTGGCGTGCGTTTTCTACGTCCTGTGATAAAAGCAGCGACGATCCCGCCAAATCCTACAGTTCCCAAGACCCCTGCTGCGACCTCTCGACCCTGAGTCGCCAGATATACGACTGCTCCGATCACAGTCAGCGCGATGATGAGAGCAAACAACTGGCCTAGGAGGACTTCCACAACGTACCAAGTGGACATCTTCTCATCGATCGACATCGCTCGATCTTCAATGCCTTGTCGATGAGCTGTTTGGCTGGTTGTCCATTGGACAATTTCTTTAGCGAGTCCTGGGACTACAGCATCGTATTCTTGCAGAAGCGCGGGGGGAGGTAGGGGGCCTTGAAAACTCTTGGCTACCACGGCAGTTTGCCTTTTCTCGCGCTCAATAACCCCCTCGCGTGGTTCTTGACGAGTATCAGATTTGCTCGGCGTTACGTTCTTTGGCTTCTGCGACACGCTGGCTGCCTTGCTCTGCTGCTTTATAGAAGTCACGACCAATCACCTGCACGTCCTGCTGCAGTGCCTCGTAATCAGTTTGTGCCAGTTCGGATCCTTGGCCACGATAGTGGCTATAGCCTTGAGCTGGGCAAAGCACCAAAACGGACCCGATGCCAGAGAGAATATTCTTGAGCATACGATTCACATTAATAGTCCGATGTCAGAAAAAAGGCGCGCGCATTCTACAGGTTAGCCTGTAAATGCGCAATTTTTTTGACGTTTGTTTCATGGCTCCAATACCAGTGATTAAAGCCATTGACAAGTCCGTCAACCCAAGAATGACATGTGGGTAGTACGCTGTACACTGATCTTTTTAACAGTCTGTATGAATGTACAGTGTTTTTCGGTGGGTTCATAGCCCGCATAGCTCAGTCTCTTTATGGTCGTGTAGCCAGCCTTTGGCGCACTGTGAGCAAAGCGTCACATCTTCGGCAGTAGATTGGCTAGTAGAGCTTTCCTGAAGTCTTGTAGGTGATTTCTTACATTCGGCAGCCAACCGCTTGCCTCCACCGAGGGGGAGTCTCTGGGCGTTGGGGGAGGGGAAGGGGTTGTATAAATGTAGGCGATTCACTCTCCGCTGTTCAGGGCATCGCAGTTTGCCAAAAAGTATATCTTAAATATCTTTGGGGCAACCCAGGGAAACGAAGCCGACCTTTGGCGTGGTAGGCGTTGGAGTGGTGGACATGGCTAACCTCGGTGTAGAGGGGCTGACGGACACGCAAAGGTGGCAGCCCTGACGGACGCCTTCAGGCGCCTCTGATCAAAAAGTGCGCAATTCTAGCGGCCGCCAACGCGCTTGACTAGCAGAAATACGACGAACGCTGCGCTATGCTTCGCAGCGTCGGGCCAGTGCATCTGCAGACACTGGCGACAGAGTCCGGCCGGTAGCGGCAATGATAGCGCCTGGCGTGAATTTCACCGGCCCACGGGGCCTGGTCGCGGGAGTGGTAGATGGTTCAGGCAAGCAGTCAGGCCGACACCGGGCATTCGGCGGCAAAGCCGCTCAGCCTGCTGGTGGCAGCGGTCGGGGTGGTGTACGGCGATATTGGTACCAGCCCCTTGTATACCCTCAAGGAAGTGTTTTCCGGCGGCTACGGCGTACCGGTCAATCATGACGGGGTGCTTGGCATCCTGGCGCTGATCCTGTGGTCGTTGATCTGGGTGGTGTCGATCAAATACGTGCTGTTTATCCTGCGCGCCGACAACCAGGGCGAGGGCGGCATCATGGCCCTGACGGCGCTGGCCACCCGCGCGGCGGCGCCTTATCCGAAATTGCGTACGTTGCTGGTGGTGTTCGGCCTGTTCGGCGCGGCGCTGTTCTATGGCGACAGCATGATCACCCCGGCGATTTCCGTGCTGTCGGCGGTGGAGGGGATGGAGCTGGCCTTCGACGGCATCGAGCACTGGGTCATCCCGGTGGCGCTGATCGTGCTGGTCGGTTTGTTCCTGATCCAGAAGCATGGCACGGCACGTATCGGCATCCTCTTCGGACCGGTGATGGTGACCTGGTTCCTGGTGCTGGCGGCATTGGGCGTGCACGGCATCGTCCAGCGCCCCGAGGTTCTGGGTGCGCTGAACCCGCTGTGGGCGGTGCGCTTCTTTATTGTGCACCCCGGCATGGGCGTGGCGATTCTGGGTGCGGTGGTGCTGGCGCTGACCGGCGCCGAGGCGCTGTACGCCGACATGGGCCACTTCGGCCGCAAGCCGATAGCCCGGGCCTGGTTCGCCCTAGTGTTGCCGGCGCTGGTGCTCAATTACTTCGGCCAGGGCGCCTTGCTGCTGGAAAACCCCGAGGCGGCGCGCAATCCGTTCTACCTGCTGGCGCCAGGCTGGGCGCTGATCCCGCTGGTGGGGCTGGCGACCCTGGCCACGGTGATCGCCTCGCAGGCGGTGATTTCCGGGGCATTCTCCCTGACCCGCCAGGCGATCCTGCTCGGTTACATTCCGCGCATGCAGATCCAGCACACCTCCAGTGATGAGCAGGGGCAAATCTATATTGGGGCGGTGAACTGGTCGCTGATGGCCGGGGTGATCCTGCTGGTGCTTGGCTTCGAGTCCTCCGGGGCACTGGCCTCGGCCTATGGTGTGGCGGTGACCGGAACCATGCTGATCACCACCCTGCTGGTGTCGGCGGTGATCCTCCTGCTGTGGAAGTGGCCGCCGCTGCTGGCGGTGCCGATCCTGCTCGGCTTTCTCTTGGTCGATAGCCTGTTTTTTGCCGCCAACGTGCCCAAGGTGGTGCAGGGTGGGGCCTTCCCGGTGCTGGCCGGGGTGTTGTTGTTCGTGCTGATGAGCACCTGGAAGCGCGGCAAGCAGATTCTGGTCGAACGTCTGGATGAAGGCAGCCTGCCGTTACCGCTGTTTATCAGCAGCATTCGCATGCAGCCGCCGCACCGGGTCGAGGGCACGGCGGTATTTCTAACGGCGCGGCCCGACGCCGTGCCGCATGCGTTGTTGCACAACATGTTGCACAACCAGGTGCTGCACAAGCAGGTGGTGCTGCTGACGGTGGTCAGCGAAGACACACCGCGGGTGCCGGCGCAGCGGCGTTTTGAGGTCGAGGGCTATGGCGATGGTTTCTACCGGGTGTTGCTGCACTTCGGTTTCATGGATGAGCCGGATGTGCCGGCGGCGCTGAAGCTCTGCCACCTCGACGAGCTGGACTTCAGCCCGATGCGCACCACTTATTTCCTCAGCCGGGAGACGGTGATCGCGTCGCGGCTGGTGGGCATGACGCGCTGGCGTGGGGCCTTGTTCGCGTTCATGTTGAAAAATGCCAACGGCAGTCTGCGTTTCTTCAACCTGCCGTTGAACCGGGTGATTGAATTAGGGACTCAAGTCGAGATTTGAGACCGGGTTGAATGCATCGCGGGACGAGCCCGCTCCCACAACGTACGGTAGTGCCTATGTGGGAACGGGCTCGCCCGCGATGCTTTTAAGGTTTCAGATGATCGCTGATATCGTCCTTGAGCTTCAGGCGTTCGACGCGAAGCCGATTCACCACCTCATCGGCAGCGGCACTGTCCTCCGCCTTGAGCACCTCGCTGTCCTTGGCCAGGTACTTGTCGTACAACTGACTCAGCCGTGGATCGGCCTCCTTTTTCTTCTCGAAGACCTCTTTGCTGACGTGCAGGTCTGCGAACAAATCGTGCTTAACCGGCATTTCCTCACCTCTCCTGGTACATGGTCGGGGGCGTGATTCACCTTGAGGATAGCCGCCTTTGCCAGCTTCGGCTGCTGCGGTAGTCTGTCGCTACCTTTATTGCCCAAGGTCTGAAGCACATGCCGCACTTGCACCTGGAACACAGCAACAACCTGAACGAACTGGAAGTCGACAAGGTGCTGCTGCGCCTGAATCACGCCCTGGTTGCCAGTGGCCAGTTCGACAACGAACTGGATATCAAAAGTCGCGCCGTCTGCTTCGACGAGGACCATTTCCGCGTCGGCGTGGCACCCCTGCCGCGTGCCTTCGTGCACGTCAAGCTGGCACTGCTCAGCGGTCGCTCGGCGGAGGTCAAGCGGCAATTGTCGGCCGGTCTGCTGGACGTATTGAAGGACACGGTCAAGGCGCCCGAAGGTATCGACCTGCAACTGTGCGCCGAGATTCTCGATATCGATCGCGATTCCTACGCCAAAGCCCACATTCCAGGCTGATCCGCCATGGCGAGCCGGGCACATCAGGTGCCCGGCTCGCTGAACCAAAAATATTCTTCATGCAACAGCTGGCAAAACAATAGTTTGTTGGCAACTTTTTCACGAAAAATTGATGGCGATCTGCCTAGAGTCGGCCCGGTTTACGACAGTGTCGCAACGACATTAATTTGGGTTCAGGAATCGCCAATCATCATGTTCAAGTTAAAGCCGCTGCGGGCTGAATGGGTCACGTTGTTTGCCAGTCTGTTCTTGCTAGTCGGCTTTAATGGTGCACTCTGGCAGCACGTCTTCAGTATTCTCCCCAGTGATGGCCAGGGGCTTTTATTGCGCCTGGCATTTGGCCTCTTGCTGCTTTGTGCGTTCAATCTGATCCTGACGCTGCTGGCGTTCCGGCCGCTACTCAAGCCACTATTGGCAACGCTGTTCCTGATCAGTGCCGGTGTTGCCTACTTCATGAGCCAATATGGCGTACTGATCGATATCGGCATGTTGCGCAATGCGCTGGAAACCAACGCCACGGAAGTGCGCGACTTGCTGTCGCTGAAGTTGGCACTGTATCTCCTGCTGCTCGGTGTTGTGCCGGCGCTCATCGTTTATAAAACGCCTATTCGTTATCGTGCCTGGCACCGCGAGTTGCTCAGCAAGTTGCTGGTCGGGGTGGCCTGTATGGCCGTTCTCGGTGCGGTGGCGCTGGTCAATTATCAGGGCCTGGCGTCACTGTTCCGCAACCACCATGAACTGCGTCTGCTGGTCGTGCCGAGTAACTACATCGGCGCCTCGATTGCCTATGCCCGCGAGCAGGCCGGGGTGGCCAACCAGCCCCTGCGGCCGATCGGCACCGATGCCGTGCGCGCCCCGGCTGCCCTGCAACATGCACGCAAGTCGCTGACCGTGCTGGTGATCGGCGAGAGTGCGCGGGCCGAGAACTTTGGCCTGCTCGGTTATCCGCAACCGACCAACCCGGAACTGAGCAAGGAGGCCGGGTTGATCAGCTTCGCCGACGTGCATTCCTGCGGCACCGAAACCGCGGTGTCGGTGCCCTGCATGTTCTCCAACCTGTCCCGCAAGGACTACGACGCCGCCACCGCGAAAACCCAGGAAGGCCTGCTCGATGTGCTCAAGCGCGCGGGCATCGAGGTGCGCTGGAAAGACAACCAGTCCGGCTGCAAGGGCACCTGCGATCGGGTCGCCTTCGAAAACGTCAGCAACCTCAAGGACCCGGCGCTGTGCGCCGACAGCGAATGCCATGACGAGATCCTGCTGCAAGGCCTGGCGTCGTTCATCGATAACCTGCAGCAGGACACCGTGCTGGTGCTGCACCAGATGGGCAGCCATGGCCCGGACTACTACAAGCGCTATCCGCCGGCGTTCGAGCGCTTTACTCCAGTGTGCCGCAGCAATGCCCTGAACCAGTGCAGCGAGGAAAGCATTGTCAATGCCTACAACAACACGCTGCTCTACACCGACCATGTGCTGGCCTCGCTGATCGACATTCTGCGCAGCAAGCAGGGTGAAGTGGACACGGCCATGCTGTACCTGTCCGACCATGGCGAATCGCTGGGCGAGTACAACCTGTTCCTGCACGGCACGCCTTACATGCTCGCTCCCGAGCAACAGAAGCACGTGCCGATGCTGGCGTGGTTCTCCGACAACTACAAACGCGCCTACGCTGTGGATGGCGACTGCCTGAAGCAGTCGAGCAGCCAGCCCCTGAGCCAGGACAACCTGTTCCACTCGATGCTTGGCCTGCTCCAGGTCCAGACCCAGGTCTACAACCCGCGACTGGACCTGTTCGCGGCTTGCCGCCCGGCTCAGGCCGCCCGCTGAAGCGGCGGCGCGGGCCCCTGTCGAGCGGTTTCCCGACGGTGGCCTGTGCCGTATATACTGCGCGCCATTGTTTGTGGGAGAGCCATGTGGCTATCGAAATACACTGGATTTGCGACGATCACAGTCTGGCCGAACATTGCCAGCAGTGGCGGACACTGCCTTACGTAGCGCTGGACACCGAGTTCATGCGCGTCGACACTTTTTATCCGAAAGCCGGTTTGATCCAGGTCGGCGACGGAGTGCGAGCCTACCTGATCGACCCTTTGCGGGTCTCGGCATGGCAGCCGCTGGCCGACCTGCTCGAAGACCGCAACGTGATCAAGGTGCTGCACGCCTGCAGCGAAGACCTCGAAGTGCTGCTGCGCCTGACCGGCAGCCTGCCGGCGCCGCTGTTCGATACGCAACTGGCCGCCGGCTACCTGAACCTCGGCTTCTCCATGGGCTATTCGCGGCTGGTGCAGGACGTGCTCGGCATCGAACTGCCCAAGGGCGAAACCCGCTCCGACTGGCTGCAGCGGCCGCTGTCGGAAACCCAGGTCAGTTATGCCGCCGAAGACGCCGTGCACCTGGCCGAAGTCTACCTACGCCTGCGCGAGCAACTGTCGGACGAGAAGAACGACTGGGTGCTCGAAGACGGTGCCGAACTGGTTGCGCAACTGCGCCGGGAAATCGATCCGTACGAGCTGTACCGCGATGCCAAGCTGGCCTGGAAGCTCTCCCGCGCGCAGTTGGCGGTATTGCGTGAGCTGTGTGCCTGGCGCGAGCGCGAAGCGCGCAGCCGCGATCTGCCGCGCAACCGCATCGTGCGCGAGAATGCCCTGTGGCCAATGGCCCGGACCCAACCGAACAATCTCTCGGCCCTGGCCAAGATCGAAGACATGCACCCGCGCACCATCCGTCAGGACGGCGAGTTCCTGCTCGGGCTGATCAAGCAGGCTGCCAGCCTGCCGGCCAGCGAATGGCCACCAGCGCTGCCCGAGCCGCTGCCGATCGAGGCGTCGGCCGTGCTCAAGCAACTGCGCGCCATCGGCCAGGCCGAAGCCGAACGGCTGAACATCGCCCCAGAGCTGATGCTGCGCAAGAAAACCCTCGAGGCGCTGCTCAAGAGTGGTTACCCCGATGGGCCTTATCAACTGCCCGATTCGCTGCGTGGCTGGCGTCGCGAGCGTATGGGCCAGGCACTGCTCGACAGTCTCGCCAGTGCCGGAGCACCGTCATGAAAAAAATCTGCTCGATCTACAAGAGCCCGCGCAAGAACGAAATGTACCTGTATGTGCTCAAGGCCGATGGCCTGGAGCGCGTGCCCGAGGCACTGCTGCCATTCTTCGGCACGCCGCTGCATGCCTTCGACCTGGTGCTGACCCCGCAGCGCACGCTGGCCCGCGAAGACATCGTCAAGGTCCTGGACAACCTTGAACAGCAGGGGTATCACCTGCAGATGCCGCCTGCCGAGGATGAGTACATCGAACATTTGCCGGAAGAGCTGTTGCGCCGCAACGACCCGATGTAATCCCGCCCCCCCGTTCCCCGCGACCTGCGGCCAGTGTGTAGACCTGGCCGCCGTCGCCGTTTCTGCCAAGGTTGTAATGAACATGCGCGTTCTGATCGCTGAACAGGATCATGCCCTCTATGCCACGCTGCTGCGCGCGGCGGCCCCGGACCTGGAGGTGCTGACCAGCGGCGACTCCGCCGAACTGTCGCGCCTGGCGGCCGATTGTCCGGTCTGGCTGGGTCAACCGGACCTGCTGGCGACGCTGTTGCGTCAGGGCCATCAGGCCCGCTGGTTGCAGTCGACCTGGGCCGGGATCACGCCGTTGCTGGCCGACGGCTTGCCGCGTGATTATCGTTTGACCCGTGCCGTGGGCATCTTCGGCCAGGTGATGGCCGAATATGTGCTCACCTACATGCTCGGGCATGAGCGCGAGGTGCTGGCACGCCTGGTGAGCCAGGTCGAGCGCAAATGGGACGGACGCCCGGGGCGTTCGCTGGAAGGACGACGGGTGCTGATCGTCGGTACCGGCGATATTGGCCAGCAGGTGGCCGAGTTCCTCGTACCGTTCGGCGTGAAACTGTACGGCATTGCCAGTTCGGCACGCGAGCAGGCGCCGTTCATCGAGGTGGCCGGGCTTGATGAGCTGGGCCGTCTGGTGGGCGAGGTCGACTATGTGCTCAACCTGTTGCCGGATACCCCCGCCACCCGCGATATCTACGATGCGTCGATGTTCGCCCGCTTCAACCCCGACGCCTTGTTCATCAATGCCGGGCGTGGGGTAGCGGTGGTCGACGGCGATCTGGTCGAGGCGCTGAAGGCCGGGCACCTGGCCGGTGCGGTGATCGATGTGTGCCGGCAGGAGCCGTTGCCGCAGCGCCATCCGTTCTGGACCGCCTGGGGGTTGCTGCTGACCGGACACAGCTCGGCGCCCACCTCGCCGACGGCGATGGTGCGTTTGTTTGTCGAGAATCTGCGGGCGTTCGAGGCAGCTGGCGAATTGCGTGGGGAAGTGGATTTTCTGCGCGGCTACTAAAAAGCATTACGGCGCGAGCCCGCTCCCAGAATAACGGTGGGAGCGGGCTCGTCCCGCGATGGGCAACCCCTTACAGGCTGAAATCACCCTCTGCCGCCAGCTCGCTCAGCGGCCGACGCGGGCTTGGCATTTCACGGGCCTGCAGGCCTTCGGCGAGGCTGGCCTTGTCGCCCAGCTTGCCAATCGCCACCACCGCATGCAGCGCGTATTCCTCGGGAATCTTCAGTTCCTGGCGGGTCAGGGCCTGATCGAACCCGGCCATGCCGTGGGTATGCCAGCCGCTCAGGCTCGCCTGCAACGCCAGGTGGCCCCAGGCCGAACCGGTGTCGAAGGTGTGCCACAGGGCCGGGGTTTCTTCGCTGGCGCCAGGCGCGGTGAAGGTAGTTTTCGAGACGATGATCACTAGGGCCGAGGCCTGTTGCGCCCAACTGCGGTTGAACTCGTTGAGCAGGCCCAGGTAACGCTGCCAGTTTGGCGTGTCGCGGCGGGCGTAGAGGAAGCGCCAGGGTTGCGAGTTGTACGCCGACGGTGCCCAGCGTGCCGCTTCAAGGAAGCTCAGCAGGGTTTCTTCGGCGATCGGCTCGGCGGTAAACGCCCGTGGTGACCAGCGCTTGATGAACTGATCGTCGATAGCATATTCGGCAACGCGAGGATTGGCGCTCATGGCGGGTTCCTGACTGGAGTTGAACAACGGGAGGGGTGCAAAACTACTGTGTCGCACCCACCGCTGACAAGCGGTCTGGCAAAGCCCGGGCGCACGCCCTAGACTGGCGCCGCCGTATCGGACCACACGAATTGAAACAGGACACCCGTTACATGCTTGCCGCCGCCGACCCCTTCTGGACCCGCAAGACGCTCGAGCAGCTCGACCCGCAGGAGTGGGAGGCGCTGTGCGACGGCTGTGGCCTGTGCTGCCTGCAAAAGCTTGAAGACGAAGACGACAACAGCGTTTACTACACGCGCATTGCCTGCAAACTGCTCGACCTCACTACCTGCCAGTGCAGCGATTACCCGAACCGTTTCAAGCATGTACCCGACTGTATCCAGCTCACTCCGGGCAAGGCCGACCAGTTCAAATGGCTGCCGCCCACCTGCGGTTATCGGCTGGTCAGCGAAGGCAAGGAGCTGCCGAGCTGGCATCACCTGGTCTGCGGTGATCGCGAGCAAGTGCACACGCAGCGGATCTCCCAGTCCGGGCGCATGCTCAGCGAAGACAGTGTCGACGAGGACGACTGGGAAGACTATCTGATTTTCCGTGCCAGCTGAGGCATCCCGGCCGGTGTCAGGCGGTAGAACAAGGAGTGGGTTATGCGTATGCGTCGCCACCTGGTGTGGTTGTTGGTGCTGGCGAGCAGCCCGGCCTGGGCCAGGAAGGTCGATCTGGACTATCACGTGCGCCTAGTGCCGCAAAGCGGCCAGGCCGAAGTGCGCCTGACCCTGGGCGACGGCGCCGCCGTGCGCAGCCTGGATTTCGACTTGGGCAAGGACGGCGCCTACAGTGATTTCCACGCCGACGGCCCGTGGCAGTTGCAGGCCGATGGCCAGCGCGGGCGCTGGCAGCCGGCAGCCGGCAAGGCCAACCTCAGCTACCGCGTGCAGCTCAATCATCAGTTGAAGAACGCCACCTATGACAGCCGCATTACGCCGAACTGGGCACTGTTTCGGGGTGACCAGTTGGTGCCGGCCGCCCATCTCGACCAGCAGGATGGTACCGAGCTGGTGGCACGTTTGAGCGTGGAGTTGCCCAAAGGCTGGAAGAGCATCGAAACCGCCTGGCCGCGGATTGGCAAGCAACGCTTTCGTATCGATAACGTCTCGCGCCTGTTCGACCGGCCGACCGGCTGGATGCTTGCCGGCAACCTCGGCAGCCGCCGCCTGCGCCTGGGCGCAACCGACGTGAGCATCAGCGCGCCGCAAGGCCAGGGCTTGCGACGGATGGACACCCTGACCCTGCTGACCTTTGTCTGGCCGCAGGTGCAGGCGGTGTTCCCGCGTCATCCGCCGAAACTGCTGCTGGTTGGCGCACACGACCAGCTCTGGCGCGGCGCGCGGGCAGCGAACCAGTCGATCTTTCTCAACAGCGCCCGCCCACTGATCAACGAAGACGGCAGCAGCCCACTGCTGCGCGAGCTGGTGCGGGTATTCGCGCAGATCAACGACAGGGAGCGCAGCGACTGGATCGGCGAAGGCCTGGCCGAGTATTACGCGCTGGAACTGCTGCAGCGTGCCGGAGGGATCACCGACGAGCGCTATCAGGCGCTGCAGCAGCGCCTGGCCAAGGAGGGCGGCAACGTTGCCAGCCTGCGCGGCGAGCAGGTCAATGCGGCGGTGGTGGCGCGTGCCGTGCTGCTGCTACAGGCGCTGGACCGCGAGATCCGTATCCATACCAAGAACCAGCGTTCGCTGGACGACGTGACCCAGGCGCTGATGCGCCTGAAGCAGGTGACTACTGCGGAATTCATCCAGGTCAGCGAAAGCGTGCTGGGCCGTGAATCCGAGGTGCTGCAGAGCAAGCTGCTGCGCTGACGCGGTTTAGGATTTCGGTGATTGCAGCGGGCCGTGGGCCGGCTCGGCGCTGGCCTTGAGTCCTTGCAGATCGGCGCCGCTGCGCTGGATTTTCACGCGGATCTGATCGAGGTCCTGGCGGCCGCGCTCCAGCAGGCTTTTTGTCGAACTGTGGCCGCTGATACCGCGGGCCAGGGCGATGCCACCGATCGCCACCTGGATCAGGCCGAACAGACCGCCCTTACGCAGGCCCTTGCCGATCATGAGCACGCCGGTCGCGACCGAGCCGGCACGTTCCCAGCCGTGCACGTTGTGCTCGGCGCTGTTTTGCACTGGGGCGCCTGGAATCAACGGGGTGTTCTCGCGCATGCTCGTTCTCCTGTCGAAAGCAATGGTAGTCAGCAGACCGCCGCAACGGCCGCGCCGTTCCCGCGCGCGGCGGCGGTTACTTGAATTTTGGCCCCGAGCGGGTGTTCAGGCCCTTGGCCATGCGGTCGTAGAGCACGACGTTGACGGTGGCGGCGAGGTTCATGCAGCCGTTGGTCGGGATGTAGATGGTTTCCTCGCACCAGGCCCGCACGTCGTCGTCCAGCGAGCCGTCTTCGGGGCCGAAAATGTAGATCGCGCGGTCCGGGTGGGTGTATTCGGGCAGCGCCCGGGCGCCGTCGACCAGTTCCACCGCCACCGGCGTGCAGCCCAGCGGGATGATCTTTTGCAGGTCGTCGATGCCGATCAGCGGGATATCGTAGTGCACGCGCTTGGTGTCGGTGACGAAGTCGCGGGCGCGCTCGTAGCGCTTGCCGGTGTAGAACACCGAGTTGACGCCGTAGCAACCCGCCGCGCGCATCACCGAACCGACGTTCTCCGCTGACTTGGGGTTGAACAGACCAATGCAGCTGTACCGTTTGTTCGCCACGTGCCGGGGCCCTTCGCAAAAAAAAACGCGATTATACGGGCTTGCCGGCAGCGGTGGGGGCGTTTGCGCTCAGTCTTTCTTCAGTAGCCCAGCCAGCCCGGCGAACGGGTTGTGGGTGGCCTTGGCCACGCTCGGGCTGCTCAGCGAGCCTTCGCTGAAGTATTGCTGGTCGGTGTAGCGCGAGTGTTCGTTGTCGTGGCAGTACAGGCACAGCAGTTCCCAGTTGGAACCGTCCTGCGGGTTGTTGTCGTGGTTGTGATCGCGGTGGTGTACGGTCAGCTCGCTCAGGCGTTTGCCGGCGAACTCGCGGGCACAGCGCCCGCAGACGTGCGGGTACATTTTCAGGGCCTTGTCGCGATAGCCCATTTCCTTGTCGCGCTTGGCGTCGGCAAGGATACGGTCGAGCCGTGCGGTGGCGGAGGCGGAAGATGCCGAACTCATGGGATTACCTTTCTTGGGCTTGTTACGGTTATGCCCTGAAGTTTAGCGCCATGCCGGGCATTTCGGACAGGCAATCGCGCCGCGCAAGGAGTAGCCTGTGGCCAGGACCCCTGAGGAGCCTGTCTATGCGTGCTGTGCTAGTTGCCCTGCTGTGTGTCGCCAAACTGAGCCTGGTCGAGGCTGCCGATCTGCAGCCTCGGCCCATTGCGCCGATGCCCGGTGCACCGGGAACAGCGACGCCGACGCCATACCCGCAAGTTGCGCCGACGAGCATTCCCAAAGCTGGCGACAGCAAGCCCGGCGCGCCGTTGCTGCCGCCGATGCCGCTGCCCAACCCGCCCAAAGACCAGCCCTTGCCGGGGTTGACCCCGGACGCCAGCAAGGACAAGGCCAAAGGGCCCTAGCTAGACCTGCAGCAGCAGGCGCTCGCCGTCGAGCACGGCCATCTCGCCAAAGGCGCGGCCCTTGCGCAGAATGGCGATTTCCACCTGCTGCTGGTTCGGGGCGGTCTTTTTCTTGGGATGGGCGGTGTCTGCTTTTTCGCCGGCAAGGCCGGCGATAGCGATGGATCAGACAGCAAAAATCCCGATTTACACCAAACCCAGCACCTTGAATACAAAGCCGTATTCCAGCGCCACATCCTTCAAGCCCTGATAGCGTCCGCTCATGCCGCCATGCCCGGCGCCCAGTTCGGTCTTGAGCAGCAACAGGTTGTCGTCGGTCTTGGTCACCCGTAGCTTGGCTACCCACTTCGCCGCTTCCCAGTACTGCACGCGGCTGTCGTTGTAGCCCGCCACTACCAGCAGGGCAGGGTAGGCCTGGGCCTGCACGTTCTCATACGGCGCGTAGGCCTTGATCCGCGCGTAGACCTCCGGGTCCTCGGGGTTGCCCCACTCGTCGTATTCGGTGACGGTCAGCGGCAGCTCCGGGTCGAGCATGGTGTTGAGCACGTCGACGAACGGCACTTCGGCAATCGCCGCCTTGAACAGCGCCGGGCGCTGGTTCAGCACCGCGCCGATCAACAGGCCGCCAGCACTGCCGCCGCTGATCACCAGTTGCTCGGCGCGGGTCACACCCTGGGCGATCAGGTGTTCGGCACAGGCGATGAAATCGCTGAAGGTGTTGCCCTTGTGCTCCTGCTTGCCGGCGCGGTACCAGGCTTCGCCGAGTTCGCCACCGCCGCGCACATGGGCGATGGCGAAGGCCACGCCGCGCTCCAGCAGGCTCAGCCGAGCATGCGAGAACCACGGGTCGAGGCTTTCGCCGTAGGCGCCGTAGCCATACAGGTACAGTGGCACCGTCTTGCCCTGGTCTTCACGGCGCTGCACCAGGCTGATCGGCACCTGCGTGCCATCGGCGGCAGTCGCCCACAGGCGCTGGCTGACATAGGCGTCGGCATCGAACGGGCCGAGTACCGGGGTTTGCTTGAGCACCGCCTGCTCGCCACTGGCCAGGCTCAACTGGCGCACCTGTGCCGGGCGGTTCAGCGCTTCGTAGCGCAGGCGGATGCGGCCGCTGGCGAACTCCAGGCTGTCCGACACGTACAGGCTGTAGGCTGCGTCCGGCAGTTCGACGCGGTAGGCCGCCAGGCCCTGCGGGTGCACTTCGATGATTGGCAGGCCGCCTTCGCGCAGGCTCAGGGTCAGGGCCGAGGCATTGAGGGTCACGCCTTCGAGCATCACCTGCTCGCGGTGCGGCACCAGCACTTGCCACTGTTCGCGGCTGGGTACCTGCTCGGACGGCGCGTGGTACAGGGCGAAGTTGATGCCGTCCTGGTTGCTACGGATAAACCAGCGCCACTGCCCGTCGAGCTGGCCGTGGTCGGGGAAGTATTCGTGGTCTTCAACCCGCGGTGCCAGGCAGGTGAAGGCCTGTTCGGGATGCTCGGCGTCGAGCACCCAGGCTTCGCTGGTGGTCTTGCTGTTGAGCAGCAGGATCAGCTGGCGCTCGGAGCTGGCGCGGTAACAATGCAGGAAGAAGCGTCCGTCCGGCTCTTCGAACACCTGCTCGGCACCGTCGCTGCCCAGGCGGTGACGCAGCAGCTTGTACGGGCGGTGGGTGTCGTCGAGTTCGGCGAAGAACAGCGTCTGGCTGTCGTTGGCCCAGGTCATGCTGCCGTCGCAGTCGTCGAACGGCAGCTCACTCAGCGCGCCGCTGGCCAGGTCCTTTACGTACAGGCTGTAGATCTCGTCGCCGCTGCTGTCCAGGCTGTAGGCCAGCAGCCGATGGTCGGGGCTGACGCTGAACGCGCCGAGGCTGAGGAAGCCGCCGTTGGCCAGGACGTTCGGATCGAGCAGCAGTTCCTCGTGCTGTTCATCGACCGTCGCCGAGTCGTCGGCCGGGCGCGGGCAGCGGTAGTGACGCGGGTACTCGTCACCGGCGGTGGTACGCGTGTAGTAGAGGTACGGGCCCCACGGCGAGGCCAGCGACAGGTCGGTTTCGAGGATGCGCCCCTTGATCTCTTCGAACAGTTGCTCGCGCAGTGCGGTCTGGTCGGCCAGTTGTGCTTCCTGATAGGCGTTCTCGGCCTTCAGGTAATCCAGCACCTCGGGCGCGTCGCGTTGCTGGAGCCAGGCATACGGGTCCGCCCCTTGATCCTGGCGGGCGAGCGGGGCACGGGGAGCATTGGCAGTGACGGGCATGCGGGGTTCTCTTGGCTGGGGGGCGCCTGCGCGCTGAAAAGCCGTTATCATAAGCGCCAATTTGCCTAGCTTGCCACGGACACCATGACCGAGAACGACTATCTGCTCGCCTGGGGCCTTTACGCCCTGGCCGCCCTGGGTTGCCTATGGGTCGGCTTTCGCCTGACCGGCTGGATGTGGCGCTGGCTGCGCGAACCGCTGCGGGTGGTGATGGCCGTACTGCTGCTGACCCCGACCATTATCGACCCGGTCAAGGACAAGTTCGCCCCGGCGGTTGCGATTACCGCCCTCGACCTGCTGTTCAAGGTTGGCAGCAATGTCTGGCGTGCCGTCTCCGACCTGGTGATGTACGGGATCATTGCCTTCGCCTTGTACGCCCTGTTCGTGCTGATCCGCTGGCCGCTGGAAACGCGTGCCCGCGAGCGCCGCGAACGGGCCGCCATGGCTGCCCAGCGCGATGCAGTCGAAGCCGTGGCCGACGAGCCGTTCGCCGCCGACAGCGGTGACCGCTACCGCAACGATCCTCCCGATGCCCCGGCCGGCGGCAGCCGCCAGCGCCTCGAACCCCGTCTGTAAGCAGACCCGTCAGCGAGAGAGCGACCATGTGTGAATTACTGGGCATGAGCGCCAACGTGCCGACCGACATCGTCTTCAGTTTCACTGGGCTGATGCAGCGCGGTGGCCGCACCGGCCCGCACCGCGACGGCTGGGGCATCGGCTTCTATGAAGGGCGCGGCCTGCGCCTGTTCCAGGACCCGGCGGCCAGTTGCGAGTCGGAAGTCGCCAACCTGGTGCAGCGCTACCCGATCAAGAGCGAGGTGGTCATCGGCCATATCCGCCAGGCCAACGTCGGCAAGGTCTGCCTGAGCAATACCCACCCGTTCGTCCGCGAACTGTGGGGGCGCAACTGGTGCTTCGCGCATAACGGCCAGATGGCCGAGTTCGAGGGTTCGCGCAGCTTCTATCGGCCGGTTGGCGACACCGACAGCGAGGCGGCCTTCTGTGACCTGCTCAACCGTATTCGCGAAGCATTCCCTGAGCCGGTCGAGGTCGAGCAATTGCTCCCGGTGCTGGTTCAGGCCTGTGCCGAGTACCGCGGCAAGGGCGTGTTCAATTGCCTGCTGAGCGATGGTGACTGGCTGTTCTGCTTCTGTTCGACCAAGCTGGTACACATTACCCGACGCGCGCCCTTCGGCCCGGCCCGGCTCAAGGATGTCGACATGATCGTCGACTTCCAGGCCGAGACCACGCCGAACGACGTGGTCACGGTCATCGCTACCGAGGCGCTGACCGAAAACGAGATCTGGCAGCGTTACGCGCCCGGCCAATGGGGTCTGTGGCGACGTGGCGAATGTATCGCCCAGGGTCAGCAAAGCTAAGGAACGGCGTCATGTTCAGAGGTTACCTGCGGTTAGTGCTGTTCACTTTCGGCCTGCTGGTTGGGGTTCAGGTCCCGGGCCTGATCAACGCCTACAGCCAGCGCGTCGAAGCGCACCTGCTGGAATCGCGCGAAGGCCTCAAGGGCTTCACCCAGACCGCACAGCGTTTCTTCAATGGCGACCTCGACGCGCTGGTGCGGCATTACCGCGCCAGCGACGACCCGGTATTCAACAGCGACGCCAACAGTATCGAAAGCCTGCAGATCCGCAGTCGCCTGTTCGAGCGCGAGTGGGCGATCCTGCAGGGGCCGTGGCTGGCGCGTACCTGGCATGTGCTGGTGGCTGCCGACAGCAACCTGCGCGAAGAAACCCTCAACGGTTATAGCTACCAGATTCTGCTGGCGCCGGCGGCCATCGCCTGGGGGCTGGGTTGCGCGATGTTGCTGGCACTGCTGGTGGAAAGCCTGCTGGTGCTGATCGGCTGGGTGATCATGGGCGGGCGGCGCAAACCGGTGCAACCGAGCTGGCGCTGATTTCGCGGAACCGCTAGAGGAGCGAACGACATGAGCCGCCTGCTGCTCAATTGCGACATGGGTGAAAGCTTCGGTAGCTGGACCATGGGTCTGGATGCCCAGGTCATGCCGTTCATCGACTGCGCCAACATCGCCTGTGGCTTCCACGCTGGCGACCCCGGCATCATGCGCCACACCGTGGCACTGGCGCTGGCCCACGGGGTGCGCATCGGCGCGCACCCGGCGTACCAGGACCTGGTCGGCTTCGGTCGGCGCTCGATGGCGTGTAGCGCCGAGGAAATCCGCGACCTGCTGCATTACCAGATCGGTGCCCTCGACGGTATCTGCCGTGCCCAGGGTGGCCGGGTGGCCTACGTTAAACCGCATGGCGCGCTGTACAACGACATGATGGCCGACTCGGAAAAACTGCGCGCAGTGCTTGGCGCGGTGGTCGAGTACGACCGGCAACTGCCCTTGATGCTGATGGCCACCGCCGACAACCGCGCGGCGCAGGCACTGGGCGACGAATTTGGGGTGACCCTGTGGTTCGAGGCATTCGCCGACCGTGCGTACGATGCGGCCGGTTGTTTGTTGTCGCGGCGGCTGCCGGGGGCGGTGCATCACGACCCGGGGCTGATCGTCGAGCAGGCTTTGCGTCTGGCGCGCGGGGATGCGCTCACGGCCAGCGACGGCAGTGCGCTACAACTCAGCGCGCAGACCTTGTGCGTGCACGGCGACAACGACAGTTCAGTGGCGGCCGTGCGGCAGATCCGCCAGGCCCTTGATGCGCTGCTGAGCGCATGAAGCCGCGCATTGAGGTCGTTGCCATCGACTGCCTGATGGTGCGTCTGTTCGACACGATCGACGAAGCCAACATGCCCTGGATGCTGGCAGCCAGCCAGCGTTTGCGTGCGGCGTTTGGCCAGCAACTGATCGACCTGGTGCCGTCGTACACCACCGTGATGGTGCAGTTCGACCTGCTCGCGCTGTCGCCCGGCGAAGCGCGGGCGCGGATCGCTTCGGCGTTGACCGACCTGCAAGTGGACAGCACGGCGGCCGGGCAGCGGCATGAAATCGCGGTGTGGTACGACCCCAGCGTCGGCCCCGAACTGGCCTTGCTGGCGCAACGCAATGGCTGGACCCAGACGCAGGTCATCCGTCATCACTGCGAGCGCGACTACCAGGTGTTCGCCTTGGGCTTTGCGCCGGGGTTTGCCTTTATGGGGCTGGTCGACGAGCGCTTGGCGATGCCGCGCCTGGCCACCCCGCGCAAGCGTGTGGCGGCGGGCAGTGTCGGGATTGCCGAGCGGCAGACGGCGGCCTATCCGGCGGCCTCGCCGGGCGGCTGGAACCTGCTCGGACGCACCCCCAGTACACTGTTCGACCGCGAGCGCGACGGCTACAGCCTGTTGCAGCCGGGCGATCGGGTGCGTTTCGTGGCGGTCGAGCGCTCGACCTTCCTTAACCTCGGTGGCGACGACACACCGCTGGAGCTGTCGGCATGAGCCTGCTGCACATCGAAGCGAGCACCCCGTTGTGCCAGTTGCAGGACACCGGACGCTTTGGCGTGCGGCACCTCGGAGTGACCCAGGGCGGTGCACTGGACTGGGTGTCGATGCGCTGGGCCAACTGGCTGCTGGGCAATGCGCCAGAGGCGCCGGTGGTCGAGATTACCCTGGGCGGTTTTGCCGTGGTGGCACAAGCCGATTGCGTGCTGGCGCTGGCCGGGGCCGATTTGCAGGCCAGCGTGGAAGGTCAGCCGCTCAAGCCCTGGCGCAGTTTTGTGCTGGGCAAGGGCCAGCGCCTGCAGTTCGACCAGCCGCTGCAGGGCGCGCGGGCCTACCTGGCGGCGCCGGGAGGCTTCGATGCACCACGGGTGCTGGGCAGTTGCGCCAGTGTGCTGCGCGAGGCGCTGGGTGGCCTGGACGGGCAGGGCACGGCCTTGGCCAAGGGCCACCGCCTGAGTTTTGCGGGGCAGGCGCAGGCGGGGCGGGAAGTACCGCAGGCGTTGCGGCCGTTGCTGAACGGCGCCGTGACGCTGGATCTGATTGTCGGCGCGCAGATTGGCGAGTTTGCCGGGCTGAGCCTGTTCGAGGCGTTCAACCGCGACTGGACGCTGGACAGCCGTGGCGACCGCATGGGCATTCGCCTGCTGGGGCCGGCGTTGCAGTATCAGGGCCGGCCGATGATTTCCGAGGGAATCCCGCTGGGCGCGGTGCAGGTGCCGCCGGATGGGCAGCCGATTGTGCTGCTCAATGATCGACAGACCATTGGCGGCTATCCACGCCTGGGTGCCTTGACCCCGCTGGCACTGGCGCGCTTGGCGCAGTGCCTGCCGGGTACGCAGGTGCGCTTCCGGGCGGTGGTGCAGGAATTGGCCGGGGAAGAGCTGCGCGGGTATTTGCAGCGGTTTGCTCGCTAGACGATCAAAAGCATCGCGGGGCAAGCCCGCTCCCACAGGGCTAGTGGTGCCCTTGTGGGAGCGGGCTCGTCCCGCGATGGGCCGCAAAGCGGCCCCGTTTCACTTGGAAAGAAACCGCATCCCTTCCTCAAGCCCGCGCAAGGTCAGCGGGAACATCCGGTCTTCCACCAGCTCGCGCACGATATTGGTCGATGCCGTGTAGCCCCAGGTGTCCTTCGGGTACGGGTTGATCCAGATAAGCTTCTTGTACTTCTCCATGAAGCGCTGCATCCACACATACCCGGCTTCTTCGTTCCAGTGCTCGACACTGCCACCCGGCTGGGTGATCTCGTACGGCGCCATCGCCGCATCGCCGACGAACACCACCTTGTAGTCCGCGCCGTACTTGTGCAAAAGGTCCATGGTCGAGGTTCGCTCGGACGTGCGGCGCAGGTTGTTCTTCCATACCGATTCATACACGAAATTGTGGAAGTAGTAGTACTCCAGGTGCTTGAACTCGGTCTTGCACGCGGAGAACAGCTCCTCGCAGGTCTTCACGTGCGCATCCATCGAGCCGCCGATATCGAACAGCAACAGCAGTTTCACGCTGTTGCGCCGTTCCGGGCGCATCTGGATGTTGAGCAGGCCGGCATCGCGCGCGGTATGGTCGATGGTGCCGTCGATATCCAGCTCGTCCGCCGCACCCTGGCGGGCGAACTTACGCAACCGGCGCAGGGCCAGCTTGATGTTGCGCGTGCCCAGCTCGACCTGATCGTCGAGGTTCTTGTACTCGCGCTGGTCCCAGACCTTCACCGCCTTGCCCTGGCGCTTGCCGGCATCGCCGAGGCGAATGCCCTCCGGGTTGAAGCCGCCCGAGCCGAACGGACTGGTGCCACCGGTGCCGATCCACTTGTTGCCGCCGGCGTGGCGTTCTTTCTGTTCTGCCAGGCGCTGCTTGAACGCCTCGATGAGCTGGTCCAGGCCGCCCAGGGACTGGATCTGCGCGCGCTCCTCGTCGGTCAGCGAACGCTCGAACTCCTTGCGCAGCCAATCCTCGGGGATCAGCGCTTCCAGGTGCCGGTCAAGGTTTTCCAGGCCTTTGAAATAGGCAGAGAAGGCCCGGTCGAACTTGTCGAAATGCCGTTCGTCCTTGACCAGGATCGCCCGCGCCAAGTAGTAGAACTCGTCCATGTCGGCAAAGGTCACTCGCTGCTTCAGTGCATTGAGCAGGTCGAGCAGTTCGCGCACCGACACCGGCACCTTGGCCGCGCGCATTTCGTTGAACAGGTTGAGCAGCATGGCAATTGCCCCCGGTGGTTCAGCGGTTGCCGCGGCGGCTCATGAACGCCAGGCGTTCAAGCAGTTGCACGTCCTGCTCGTTCTTCACCAGCGCGCCGGCCAGCGGCGGGATAGCCTTGGTCGGATCGCGCTCGCGCAGCACCGCTTCGCCGATATTGTCGGCCATCAGCAGCTTGAGCCAGTCGACCAGTTCGGAGGTCGACGGCTTCTTCTTCAGGCCTGGCACCTTGCGCACGTCGAAGAATACGTCGAGCGCTTCGCTGACCAGGTCCTTCTTGATGTTCGGGTAATGCACGTCGACGATCTGCTGCAGCGTGTCGCGGTCGGGGAAGGCGATGTAGTGGAAGAAGCAGCGGCGCAGGAAGGCGTCGGGCAGCTCTTTTTCGTTGTTCGAGGTAATGATGATGATCGGACGCTGCTTGGCCTTGATCGTCTCGTCGGTCTCGTAAACGTAGAACTCCATCTTGTCGAGTTCCTGCAACAGGTCGTTGGGGAACTCGATGTCGGCCTTGTCGATTTCGTCGATCAGCAGAATGACCCGCTCTTCGGCCTCGAAGGCCTCCCAGAGCTTGCCTTTCTTCAGGTAGTTGCGCACATCGTGGACCTTGTCCACGCCCAGTTGCGAGTCGCGCAGACGGCTGACCGCATCGTACTCGTAAAGACCCTGGTGCGCCTTGGTGGTGGACTTGATGTGCCAGGTGATCAGCTTGGCGCCGAAGGACTCGGCCAGTTGCTCGGCGAGCATGGTCTTGCCGGTGCCCGGTTCGCCCTTGACCAGCAGTGGGCGCTCCAGGGTAATGGCCGCGTTGACCGCCAGTTTCAGGTCGTCGGTAGCGACGTAGGAGCGGGTGCCTTCGAACTTCATGTGCCCATCCTCATAGCGAAGCGCCAGGGTGCGTGGCCCTGGCGGAAAAATTGTCATGCGCGACTATAACGCGGGCCCCACACGAGTGGGAACGCAGACGCTCTATTCAGTCTCTGAATGAGCCGTCACGCCGTGACTCGGTCAACTTTGGGTGGCGTTTGTCTGTAACGTGCGTTTGATCGTTCGACCAGGGGTGGACGCACCCCGAGGGCAGGCTTACCCTTGAAGTTTTCCGCCGGTGCCAAAAGGACCCCTCTGTCATGAGCCGTATCTTTGCTGACAACGCGCATTCCATTGGCAACACGCCGCTGGTGCAGATCAACCGCATTGCCCCGCGTGGGGTCACTATCCTGGCCAAGATCGAAGGGCGCAACCCGGGCTATTCGGTCAAATGCCGGATCGGCGCGAACATGATCTGGGACGCCGAAGGCAGCGGCAAACTCAAGCCGGGCATGACCATCGTCGAACCGACCTCGGGCAACACCGGCATCGGCCTGGCCTTCGTCGCCGCCGCACGCGGCTACAAGCTGCTGCTGACCATGCCGGCGTCGATGAGTATCGAGCGCCGCAAGGTACTCAAGGCGCTCGGCGCCGAGCTGGTGCTGACCGAACCGGCCAAGGGCATGAAGGGCGCTATCGAGAAAGCCAATGAAATCGTCGCCAGCGATACGGCGAAGTACTTCATGCCGGCGCAGTTCGACAACCCGGCCAACCCGGCGATCCACGAGAAAACCACCGGCCCGGAAATCTGGAACGACACCGACGGCGCGGTCGATGTGCTGGTGGCCGGGGTCGGCACCGGCGGCACCCTTACTGGTGTTTCGCGTTACATCAAGCACACCCAGGGCAAGGCCATCCTCTCGGTGGCGGTGGAGCCGCGGGTATCGCCGGTAATTACCCAGGCGCGCGCCGGTGAAGAGATCAAGCCGAGCCCGCACAAGATTCAGGGCATCGGTGCCGGCTTCGTACCGAAAAACCTCGACCTGTCGCTGGTCGACCAGGTTGAGCTGGTCAGCGATGAGGAATCCAAGGCCATGGCCCTGCGCCTGATGCAGGAGGAGGGCATTCTCTGCGGGATTTCCTGTGGCGCGGCCATGGCGGCGGCCGTGCGTCTGGCCGAGAAGCCGGAAATGCAGGGCAAGACCATCGTCGTGATCCTGCCCGACTCGGGTGAGCGCTACCTGTCGAGCATGCTCTTCAGCGACCTGTTCACCGACCAGGAAAACCAGCAGTAACCCCGCCAGGTGCCGGTTTGCCTGATCCGCGGCAATAGTCGGCGCAGTGCTTTGTTGCACAATCACCAACACTGAATGTCAGGCCCCGGTTGTTTTTACCGGGGCCTGTTCGGTTTATCATGGCCGGCTTATATCCGGCAGTGATGGCCTGATCGAAATTCAAGGAGTGTTGCATGACCTTATCCTTTGTCGCCAAGGCGGGAGTTCTGCTGCTGTTCTTCGGCAGCACGCTGTACGTGCACCTGCGCGGCAAGGCGCGTTTGCCCCTATTGCGTCAGTTCGTCAACCATTCGGCACTGTTTGCCCCGTATAACGCCCTGATGTACCTGTTCTCCGGCGTGCCGTCCAAACCGTACCTGGACCGTCAGCGCTTCCCTGAACTGGACGTGCTCAAGGAAAACTGGGAAGTGATTCGCGAAGAGGCCATGCACCTGTTCGACGAGGGCTACATCCGCGCCGCCGAGAAGGACAACGACGCCGGTTTCGGTTCGTTCTTCAAAAAGGGCTGGAAGCGCTTTTACCTGAAGTGGTACGACAAGCCGCTGCCGTCTGCCGAGGCGCTGTGCCCGAAGACGGTCGAGCTGGTCAGCCGGATTCCCAACGTCAAGGGCGCGATGTTTGCCCTGCTGCCCGGTGGCAGCCACCTGAACCCGCACCGCGATCCGTTTGCCGGCTCGTTGCGCTATCACCTGGGCCTGTCGACACCAAACTCGGACGATTGCCGGATCTACGTCGATGGTCAGGTGTATGCCTGGCGCGACGGTGAAGATGTGATGTTCGATGAAACCTATGTGCACTGGGTGAAGAACGAGACCGACGTGACCCGGGTGATTCTGTTCTGCGATGTCGAGCGGCCGCTGAGCAGCCCGCTGATGACCCGGATCAATCGCAAGGTCAGCGCCTTCCTCGGGCGCGCCACGGCGCCGCAGAACACCGACGACGAGCGCGTTGGCGGGATCAACCAGGCGTACGCCTGGAGCAAACGCTTCAGCAACGTGATCAGCACCCGCGTGAAGCAGTTCAAGCGCGCTAACCCAAAGGCCTACCGCGTATTGCGGCCAGTGCTGGCGGTGGTGGTGGCATACCTGTTGTATCGCTGGTTGTTCTGATCGCACCTCGCGCTGGCAAAGCCGGCTCCCACACGGTGTTGCAGTTACCGCTATGGGAGCCGGCCTTGCCGGCGATGAACGCAACACCGGCTTGAATCCGGAAAATACCCGGTCTATAGTCCCTCGCAGTCCCTCTCATCGAAGACCTGTTCATGCCCGCTTCCCGCCCAGTCACCGCCTTCGCTACCGCGCCCGCCGCGGCTGTCGTTGCGCGCGCGGCGCAGCAGCCGGCGATGATCAGTCACTATCCACCACCTGTCAGTAGCGTCGTCGCGGGCGTGCAAGCCCCGCCACGCGTGGTTGTTGTCCACGCCTGAACACTACTGAATACGGTCGGCTATCCCCGATAGACCCGCCGTTCGGCTTTACTTGCCCGACTACAGGTGGCAATTCATGTCTGTTATCTCGAAAGAATCCGTGGCCGCGGCGGCCACCACCAGCCTGTTCGTCCTGCTCTGGAGCAGTGGCGCCATCGTTTCCAAGCTGGGGCTGAGCCAGGCCTCGCCGTTTGCCTTTCTGCTGATCCGCTTTGTTATTGCCCTGCTCGGGCTACTGGCGCTTGGCCCGTTGCTCAAATTGCGCTGGCCGCGTGGGCGCGGGCCCTTACTGCAGGCCATCGCCACCGGCTGCGTGCTGCTGGGGGCGTATCAGATTTTCTACCTGCTGGCGCTGAATACCCACGTTACGCCGGGAATCATGGCCACGGTGATGGGCGTGCAGCCGATCCTGACCGTGGCGATCATCGAGCGCCAGCGTTCGTTCAGGCGGGTGTTCGGCCTGTGCCTGGGCCTGGCCGGGTTGGTCATGGTGGTTTATCAGGGGCTTGGCCTGGGCGGGATTTCCCTGGCCGGCATGCTGTTTGCGCTGCTGGCGCTGGCGAGCATGACCTGCGGCTCGATCATGCAGAAGCGCATCACCGATAACCCCGTCGGTACCTTGCCGCTGCAATACCTGTCGGGGTTGTTGCTGTGTGCAGCGTTCGCGCCGTTCCAGCCATTGCACGTCGAGTTCACCGCTCAATTCACCCTGGCCGTGCTGTGGATGGGGCTGGTGGTGTCGCTGCTGGCGACCTTGCTGCTCTATCGGTTGATTGCCCGCGGCAACCTGGTGAATGTCACCAGCCTGTTCTACTTGGTGCCGGCGGTAACGGCGGTGATGGATTACCTGATCTTCGGGAATCGCCTGGCCGCCTTGAGCCTGCTCGGGATGGGCCTGATCGTGGTGGGCCTGCTGTTTGTGTTCCGCCAGCCGGCGGCACCGCAGCTTGAGGCCGACAAGGCCTGCTAGACATTGATCGTTGGGGCCGGCCCCGCTGTGGCCGGCCCCAGCGTTCAGACCCTCAAGTCAGGCTCGCACAGCCGGCTTCAACACCAGCCACAACGCCACGGCAATCAACATCCCACCGTACAGATGCGCCATCGATAATGGCTCATCCAGCAGCCACGCTCCCCACAGCACACCGAACGCCGGGATCATGAAGGTCACCGTCGACGACTTCACCGGGCCGATTTCGCTGATCAGGCGGAAGTACAGGATGTAGGCAAACGCCGTACAGACCAGCCCCAGGCCGAGCAGCGACAACCACACCGACCAGCCACCCCAACTGGCCGGTGGCTGGGTCATCACGCTGTAGCCGAAGATCGGCAGCAACAGTAACGTCGCGCCCATCATGCTGCCCAGTGCGGACAGACGGCTGTCCAGCCCGCCTTGCTGGTCGAGCCAGCGTCGGGCGAGAAACCCGGAAAAGCCGTAGCACAGGGTCGCCGCCAGGCACGACAGGGCGCCCTGCAGCAGCTTGAGGTCGAAGGCCACCGGCCCGGCACCACTGAGAATGCCCACGCCGAGCAAGCCGAGGAAGATTCCGCCGAGTTTTGGCAGGGTCATCGCCTCGCGGAAGAACAGCGCCCCGATCAGCACACCCATCAGCGGTGTGGTGGCGTTGAAGATCGCCGAGTAGCCCGCCGGCAGCACCTGCGCGGCGACCGAGTACAGGGTGGCCGGGATTCCCGAGTTGATCATGCCCAGTACCAGGCAGGCCTTGAGCTTGCCGTGGAAATCCCAGCGCACCCGCAGCAGGGCGAGAATCAGCAGCAGCCCGGTGCAGGCGATGGACACCCGGAAGAATGCCGTCGGCACCGTCCCGAGTACTGGTGCGATGATGCGCATGAAGAGAAAGCTCGCCCCCCACACAGCGGCAAGGATCAATAGGCGGGTGATGGCGATGGGGCTCACAGGGCTCTCCGGGGGCAGGGGCGGGAGGGGAGTTTACGGCATATGCGCCGTGTCTCTCGTCCGCTTTCTTGCGCGGTTAATTTCGCCGGCGCCGCAGTTTGGCCGATACGCCCGCAGCAACGGGCTATCGTCGCCGGCGGCGACTGGCTAAGCTCAGGCTTTGCAACTCCCGCAGAGGTCTCGTTATGCCCCAGCAATGGCCGGCCGCCGACATCGCCCGGATGATCCTCGATGGCTTCGACAATTATCGCGAGCATTTCCGCCAGATCACCGACGGCGCCCGGCAGCGCTTCGAGCAGGCGCAGTGGCAGCAGATCCAGAGCGCTTCGGCGGCCAGGATCAACCTTTACGAAGAAAAGGTCGGCGAAGTCAGTGGCTGGCTGCGCGCCGGGTTTGCCAGCGACGTGTTGCTCGACGTCTCGCTGTGGCCGCTGGTGAAAAGCGCGTACATCTGCCTGATCGACCCGCGGTTGGACGACGAGCTGTCCGAGACCTGGTACAACTCGATCTTCTGCAGCCTGTTCAGCCATGACCTGATCAGCGACGGCTGCATGTTCGTGCACACCACCCGACCGTCGCTGCGCGCCCACGAGCGGGCCGCGCAAACCCGCCTCTATCGTCCGGACGGTGGCCTGGCGCCGATGCTCGGGCGAATTTTTGCCGATTATTGCTTCGATGTGGCGTATGCCGACCTGCCCGGCGATCTCGCGCGCCTGGACGCGCAACTGCGGGAAAACCTGCCGGACTGGGTCTGCAAGGACCCCAACCTGCAGGTCGAGCTGTTCTCCTCGGTGCTCTATCGCAACAAGGGCGCCTACCTGGTCGGGCGCCTGTTTACCCAGGACGAGCAGTGGCCGCTGGTGATCCCGCTGCTGCACCGTGAAGGGCACGGTATCGAGATTGACGCGCTGATTACCGATGAGGCCGATGTATCGATCATCTTCTCCTTCACCCGCTCGTACTTCATGGTCGATGTACCCGTGCCGGCTGAGTTCATTGGTTTCCTCAAGCGGATCTTGCCGGGCAAGCACATTGCCGAGCTGTACACCTCGATCGGCTTCTACAAGCACGGCAAGTCCGAGTTCTACCGCGCACTGATCAATCATCTGGCCAGCACCGACGACCGCTTCATCATGGCCCCCGGTGTGCGCGGCATGGTCATGAGCGTGTTCACCCTGCCGGGCTTCAGCACGGTGTTCAAGATCATCAAGGACCGCTTCTCACCGTCGAAGAACGTCGATCGTGCGACGGTGATCGAAAAATATCGGCTGGTGAAGAGTGTCGACCGGGTCGGACGCATGGCCGATACCCAGGAGTTTTCCGACTTCCGCTTCCCGTTGAGCAAATTCGAGCCCGAGTGCCTGGCCGAGCTGCTTGAGGTGGCGCCGTCGACGGTGGCTGTCGAGGGCGACACGGTACTGATCCGCCACTGCTGGACCGAACGGCGCATGACGCCGCTGAACCTCTACCTGGAAAACGCCAACGCGGCCCAGGTACGCGAGGCCCTGGAGGATTACGGGCTGGCGATCAAGCAACTGGCGGCGGCGAACATTTTCCCCGGTGACATGCTGCTGAAGAACTTCGGCGTCACCCGGCACGGACGGGTGGTGTTCTATGACTACGACGAGATCTGTTTTCTGACCGAAGCGAACTTCCGGCATATTCCGCCGCCGCGTTACCCGGAAGACGAAATGTCGAACGAGCCGTGGTACTCGATTGGGCCACTGGATGTGTTCCCGGAGGAGTTTCCGCCGTTCCTGTTTGCCGACATGGGGCAGCGCCGTTTGTTCAGCCAGTTGCATGGCGAGTTGTATGACGCGGACTACTGGAAAAGCCTGCAGGAAGCGATTCGGGCAGGCAAAGTGATCGATGTCTTTCCTTATCGGCGCAAGTCTCGCGAGCATTGAGCGAAGGCCGCCTGCTTTGCGCAGGCGGCGGGACCGCATGGGGTTACTTGACCAGCGCTTTCAGGGCCAAGCGAGCGCCGCTTTTGAAGTACTCGACCTGGGCGGCCAGGGCATCGGCGACGATCGCCTCGCCGGTCGGGCTGAGGTTATCTTTCTTGACCTGCAGCACGCTTAGCTGCAAGAGCTGCATACTCACATCCATTGATTTCTGAAAGGCGGTGATGTTGTTGTGTTGGCCAAATTCGGTAATCAGGCGTTCCATGCGCAGGTCGGCATCGTCGCGAAGGTTCTGGTATTCGGGAATCGATACGTCACCATCGGCATAGATCGACGAAATCATGTCTTCGAGGCTTTTCGAGAAGAAGGTCATTGCATACCCTGATGAGTGAGAGTTTCAACGAAGGGGGCGGGCTGTTCCTGCCACGCCATGGCGTCGGTCGGAGCGACGGCGCTGAGTGTAGGCAGGCACGTGTTCCTGTGAGCAGGCGGCAAGCTTTCCCGTTGGAGGATGCTGTCGGCACCTGGGGTAGGCGGGGCGCTGGCTCAGGAAGCATCCATCCGCGACCTCGCGGCATGCGTGGTCAGCAGTTGCTCGAACGCCGCCTGGTCCACCGGCCGGCTCAGGTAGAAACCTTGCACCTCATGGCACTGCTCTTTATCCAGCGCCCGCAGTTGCTGTTCGGTTTCCACCCCCTCTGCGGTTACCGTCAGCCCCATGGCCTTGCCCAGGTTGATGATCGCCTGCACCACTGCGCGGTCATTGCCGTCGCCGTTTAACCCGGCAATGAAGCGTTTGTCGATCTTGATGCTGTCGAACGGGTAGGTGCGCAGGTAGCCCAGCGACGAATAGCCGGTACCGAAGTCGTCCATGTTCAGCCGCACGCCCAGCTCCTTCAGGGCATTCATCGTGCCCAGCGCACCCTCGATGTCGTTGAGCATGACGTTCTCGGTAATCTCCAGCTCCAGGCGTTGCGCTGGGAAGCCGGTCTCGATGAGGATGTCGCGAACATCCCGGACTACATCACTGCGGGAAAACTGCGCGGGCGACAGGTTGACCGAAATCAGCAGCCCCGTCGGCCAGTGGCGGGCAATCTCGCAGGCCTTGCGCAGCACCCAGCGGCCCAGGGGGACGATCAGGTCGGTCTGCTCGGCCAGCGGAATGAAGGTATCCGGTCCGAGCAGCCCCTCCACCGGGTGCTGCCAGCGTAGCAGCGCCTCGACAGAAACGATGTCCATGGTCTCCAGGCGGTAGCGCGGTTGGAAATGCAGGACAAACTCATGATTTTTTACCGCCCGGCGCAGGTCGTTCTCCAGTTGTCGGCGGTACTGGATCTGCTCGTTCATCTCTGGCGAGAAGTAACGCCAGGTGTTTTTACCGTCCGCCTTGGCCTGGTACAGGGCAATGTCCGCACAGCGGATCAGCTCGCCGGCGTCGAATCCCTGTACGCGTGTCTGGGCAATCCCCAGGCTGGCGCCGATATGCAAGTGCTGGTCTTCATGGGTAATGGCCTGTTGCAGGTTTTCCAGCAGGCGTTCGCAGAACCGATCGATCTCGCTGCGGCTGTCCATGCCATTCATCACCAGCACGAACTCGTCGCCACCCAGCCGGGCGACCAGATCGCCGTCGCGGATCGAGTCGCGCAGGCGGGCGGCGACCTCCAGCAGCACGGCGTCGCCAGCGGCATGCCCAAGGGAGTCATTGATCTGCTTGAAGCTGTCCAGGTCAAGCAGAAGCAGGGTCAGCGGTGGCGCGTCGCGCTCCTTGACCAGAATCTGCTCAAGGAACCGCGAGAGTTTGTTGCGGTTGGCCAGCCCGGTTAGTGCGTCGTGCATCGACAAGTGCTGGATGCGGGCATGCGCGGCCACCTCGTCGGTGATGTCGCTGGCGGTGCCGCGGAACCCGGCCACTTGCCCGCCGAGCAGGATGGCCCGGGCAGACACCCGGCAGAAGCGCGTTTGATTGTTCTGGTCGCGATAGGCACAGCGCAGGTTAGCGCGCTGTTGCGGGTTGGGGTCGGTCTGCTCGTCGAGCCACAGCATCAGCGGTGTGGTTTCGCAGCTGAGCAACTGGTTGAGCGGCTGGCCTAACCAGTCGCGGGTGGCGTAGCCGGTAACGGCGACGAAACGTTGCGACAGATAGGTCAGGCGCTGATGTCGGTCGGTTTCCCAGATCCAGTCGGACGCGGCCTCGGCTACTGAGCGAAAACGCTGCTCGCTGGCCTCCAGTGCCTGATTGCTGGCCTGCAGACGTTGCAAGTTGCCATCGATTTCCCGCGAGGTGCGCAGGGCATAGCGGAAGAAGTAGCCCATCAGCAAACCTAACACCAGCATTGCCCCGAGCAGCGGCGGCAGCACTGCCCAGAGCAGCCGGTTGCCGGGTTGCGGGGTGCTCCAGTCGAGACGGTAGCCGGTGTCGCCCAGGTTCAGGCTGGGCGAGTCGGCTGCTGGTGCGCTGGTTTTCTCCAGGTGCATGCCATCCAGTCCGGCGTCGCTGCCGAGCTTGTCGAGCTTCGCTTGGGTGAGTTGGTCGACGAAGAGCATGACCGACGTGGTTTTCGGGTCGACCGACAGAACGTCGTCGTCCGGGCGAATGGCCGCCGCGCTGAGCACCGCCGGCCAGCCGTTGAACAGCACGTGCCGGGTGATCTGCTGACGTTCGGCAGCAACGCTGCGCGCCTGTTCGATGATCGCAGGCAACGATGCGTCGATGTAGGCGCTGGCCTCCGATGCGCTGGGCTGGCCCTTGAACAGGGCGTATTTGGTATGTTGATCGTCGACCACGAACACGCCCTCGTAGCCGCTGGCGTCATACAGTGATTCGCCGACGTTTTTCTCTACGTAGGCCCATTGTTTGTCTGCCGGACCATTGAGGTGCTCGTAGGCGGCATCCCATACGGCGTAGCTGGAGAGAAACTGGCGCGAGGCTTCGAGCCGCTGCTCCAGCGCCTTGTGCGCATAAAAGGCGCTCTTCTGGTTTTCGCCGCGATTGAGTGTCGCGGCGATGTTGAACAGAGCGCCCAGTGCGATCAGGCAGGCCAGGGCGAACAGCGCCGCGATCACCGCGATCAATTTGCGCGTTTGCAGGCTGGGGCGTGACACAGGCGGGCGAACAACGACATTCCTGTCCATGGGTGTGCTGATCCTGTCTGACGTGCATCCCTTCAGGTCACGACCTTCCGGGCGAACTTTCAATCAGGATAGGCGAGCCTCAGCGTGTTGCTGCCGTTTTTGGCGGAATTGACCCGGTTTCGCCCACTGTTCTTCGCAGCGTATAGCGCCTGGTCGGCTTCGTTGAGCCAGGCGACAGGGTCGTCGAAGTCGTCTCGGCAACTGGCCAGGCCGATGCTCAGGCTGATGCGCAGCTGTGGCAGTTGCTCGCTGCGAAAGTCGCTGAGCTGCTGGCGCAGGCGTTCCATCACCCGAGTTGCCTGCTCCAGGGTGGTATTGGGCAGGATCACGCAGAATTCGTCGCCACCATAGCGCCCGGCGAGGTCGTCCTCGCGCAGGTTGCGTTTGAGTTCGCCGCTCAGCTGGCGCAGCACGCAATCGCCGACGACATGCCCGAAGGTATCGTTGATCGATTTGAAGTGGTCGATGTCGATGATGGCAATCACTGCAGCGCAGGCGTGTTGCTGGCAGGCCTGGAACTTCAGTTGCAGCAGGTCTTTCCATGAGCCATGGTTGAGCAGACCGGTGAGGCTGTCGGTCCGGCTCAGGGCACTGAGGGTACGCTTGTGCTCGGCCAGCTTGATTGCCAGGCGGTAGCACACCCAGCCCAAGGCCAGCGGGTACAGCGTCAGCATCGGCAGGCAGGCATAGACCTGCTGGGTGCTGGTGACCAGTTGCAGCTCCGGGCCGAATGCGGCAATCGCCAGCAGCATCCCCGCCACTTGCGCCAGCAGGCCTCTGAGCACCAAGCGCTGGCCGCCGGCGGCGACATTGTTCATGGTCATCATCGACAGGATGGTGACACTTGGCAGCGGGTTGAACTGCATGGTGGCCGTCCAGAAACCGCCCATCAGCGAATCGATCAGCAGGTTGCGGCGTTCGGCCTGGTACGGCACCTTGGACCGCAGGCCCGTCAGGAACGCAAGGTGTGGCCAGGCCAGGCCATTGAAGAGCAGCAGCAGCCATACCCACTGCGGCAGGTCCAGGGGCCGCAGGGCGGTGTAGACGCTGCACAGGCCGATCCCCATGCCAATGATGCGCGGTAGGTAAATTCTCCTGACAAATGAAAGACCCTTGCCTCTGCTGTTTTCCGTCATGGTTGCCAATCTTTTTGCGGGCGCCGTTTATCGCATAATTTGCGTGAATATTGTTGAACAGTCATGCGCTATTCAAGAATGGCCTTACGAGCCATTTCACGGTTGGTGCAAGCAATTCTTCATTACCGACCCGGTATTCGCCGAGCGCGCCTCGCCGATGCAATGGGCCGGGCCGCTCGCTGTGGCTGTCGCGGGGGCAGATTACCTATGGCTGCTCTTCGCGGCCTTTGCTGGCAGCTTTGTTGTCCGTTTCATCCAATGCCGAAAGCGGTTTAGCGCTTTCGCTGCGAACCTGGGCATGGCTGATCAGAGCAAAGACCTCTACCGATCCGACGACGATGTGGGTGAAATCACCGAGTGCCATCAGGATGATCCAGATCTTGGCGCTCTCCATCGAGGGGATCATCCAGCCGGAGATGATCCCTTTGGCGAACACCTAGCTGCTCTCGTCGTCGGGTAGCCTTGAGTAGAGCCGCCCCATGGCTATTAGCGACAGGCCCATGCTCAGGCCTGCGGCGAGCGCCGACCACCAGAGTGCGGCGATCGAGCGCTCCAGCTCCTTGTCGCCCTGGCTGCGGATGATTTCATGCAGCACCGCTGCGCGGGCTGGTTGGCGTGCACTTCCTGTTTTTCGTCCGCAGACAGGTTGGGCATCTTGTCGTTTGGCAGGTTGCTCATGGGCGTCTTCCTGTGATGGACCTATGTGTAGAGTTCATCTGGCACGCATTAGTTGCCTGGACCGAGTGCGACGCGCGCAAGAGCGGTTCTTTTCAGGCGATGCTGTGACTGTCTGGGGATCCCGTTGCGCTTCTTCTATATAGAGAGTGCCGTGAGGAGGGGGGAAAGACACGAATGTTACGAAAATTGAAATTAAGGGTTGACGGCCGATTTAATCTCTCTATAATTCGCCCCACTTCCGGCGCAGTCGAAACGGAAAACTCCTTGAGAATCAACGAGTTGGATGTTTCAGGTAGTGCCGGAGTGCTTCGATCGAAAGATCGACAGCGGTGAAAAAGGCAGTTGACAGCAACGTTAAGTTCTGTAGAATTCGCCTCCCGCTGACGAGAGATCGTAGCGAGTTAAGCGTTTGAAGTTAAGCAGGAAATTCT